>NZ_CP084032.1:614002-1228004 GCF_020181655.1 Pectobacterium colocasium | reverse complement strand
CCAGACCGTGGATAGTCAGCGTCAGGCTCAGTGGGCCGCGCGTCGTATCTCCGCCAACTAGTTGCATACCATAGTAATCAAGCAGCTCAAACAAACTGTCGCTATATGCGGCCAGCCACTGGCTATTGCTTTGAGGTAGGGTAATGGCCAGAGAAAGCCAGGCAGGATCGGCTCCCATTGCAGCCAGATCGCTTAAATTGACCGCCAGAGATTTGTAACCCAGATCGGCGGGATCGATATCGGGTAAGAAATGAACACCAGATACCAGCGTGTCGGTACTGACCGCCAGCATCTGCTTATCTGCCACCGTCAGTAACGCACAGTCATCACCAATGCCTAACTCAACATCGCGACGTGAACTTCGGACCCGATTAAAATAGCGGGCAATAAGGTCAAACTCACCTTCAATCATAACCTTTCCAGCCAGCCTATCATTCAAAAGCGATCAGGGCCGGATATCCGGCCCTGATTCGATGCATTTTACTTCTTGCCTTTCCGTACGCTCGGAGCCGCTTTATCCAGCACGCCATTCACAAATTTATGGCTATCTTCAGCGCCGAAGACTTTAGCCAGTTCGATGGCTTCGTTGATCGCCACTTTGTAAGGAACATCTTCGCGCTTGCTCAGCTCAAACATCGCCAAACGCAGAATCGCTTTCTCAACCTGTCCCAATTCCTCAAGTTGACGAGACAGGAAAGGTGCCATCAGTTGATCAAGCTTCTCAGCCTGAGTGGCAACCCCCGCCAGCAATTCACGGAAATAGGTAATGTCGACATCTTTGACATCCTGCTCGCTCAGGAATTGTAGTTCAACATCGGCAATATCATTTTTAGATAACTGCCAGGAGTAAAGCGCTTGAACCGCACATTCACGAGCGCGGCGACGAGCAGCAGGTTTCACGGAATTCCCCTTACTTAATCAGGCTTACTTAATCGCTTTCAATACATTAATCATTTCTAGCGCGGTCAGGGCAGCTTCTGCACCTTTGTTCCCCGCTTTCGTGCCAGCGCGCTCAATTGCCTGTTCAATGCTTTCCGTCGTCAGAACGCCGAAAGCAACAGGGATTTCGCTGTCCATCGCAACGGAGGACAGGCCAGAGCTACATTCACCAGCAACAAATTCAAAATGCGCTGTTCCACCACGGATAACCGTTCCCAGAGCAATAACGGCATCATACCCGCCATTTTGCGTGCTTTTGGTCAGCGCACGAACCGTCAATGGCAGTTCGTAAGCACCCGGCACCCAAACAACGGTGATATTTTCGTCTTTAACCTGACCGATGCGTTTCAACGCATCAACCGCACCTTCCAGCAGGCTGTCGTTAATAAAATGGTTAAAACGCGCAATCGCAATCGCCACACGGGCATCAGGAGTAGCAACAACACCTTCGATAACGTTCATAGCTTTCCTTGTATCTGGTCTTTATGGCCCGCAGGGGGGCGGATTCTATCATAATTTTTGTTGGCACGTATCCGGTTTTGTCGGACCTGCACCACGTATTTACATACACATCAGAATTTAGGTTTCAGACGTAATCGCAGATCCGGGCCAATCTGGCGAACCTCTGCGATATCAAATTCCGGTGCCTGAGACAGTTGATCCAGTCCTGGCAGGAGGCACAGCGAGCGAGCGTTTTCACCCAGCAGTTTTGGCGCAAGATAAACGATGAGTTCATCAACGACGCCAGCGTTAAGCAACGCACCAGCCAAGCTGGCTCCGGCCTCGACCCAGACGGAGTTAATCTGGCGTCTTCCCAGTATCATCATCAGTGCCACCAGATCAACGCCGCCATTGTGCTGCGGCAATGTGACCTGTTCGACGCTCTGTGGCCACGTCTGTTCGTCCGCCTGCACACGCGCCAACCAGGTCTGGCCGGGTTGGCTAACAATCCGATGCTGCGGCGTGACGCGCTGCTGACTGTCCACAATCACCCGAACAGGTTGCCTGAGATCGGCTTCTGAATAACGTGTCTGCACATCGGCGCCCAGCTCTGACCACCGCACAGTAAGAGAGGGATCGTCAGCCAGCACCGTTGCACTACTGCTCAGAATCGCTGCACTCTCCGCGCGAAAACGTTGCACATCCTGCCGCGCCTGCGGTGAGGTAATCCACTGGCTTTCTCCCGACGCCATCGCAGTGCGCCCATCCAAAGACGCCGCCATCTTGAGCTGCACGTAAGGAAAGCCCGTCCGCATACGTTTCAGAAAGCCGACATTCACTTTCTCTGCTTCAGCCATCATCAAACCATGACTGACGGCAATCCCCGCTTGCTGTAAGCGATGTAAGCCACGGCCCGCGACCTGCGGATTGGGATCCTGCATCGCGGCAACCACACGGGAAACGCCAGCAGCAACCAACGCATCGGCACAAGGTGGCGTTCGGCCATGATGGCTGCACGGCTCTAGCGTGACGTAAGCCGTCGCACCACGTACGCGCTCCCCTGCCATTCTCAGCGCATGAACTTCAGCATGAGGTTCGCCAGCACGGAAATGATAGCCTTCACCGACAATTTCGCCATCACGCACGATCACACAGCCAACATTGGGGTTAGGAGCCGTCGTAAAACGACCACGGCGTGCCAGCTCTAACGCTCGCGCCATGTATAGCTCATCCTGCGGCACGTGGCCGTTTTCCTGAACACTATCCTTCTGAACTCTATCTTTCTGAGTACGGTTTCCCTGAAAAACGCTCATTCCCGAACCTCTTATCTCTCTCAAACCGACGCGGCTTAATCCTGCAAACGCGCAATCTCTTCGCCAAATTCACGGATATCTTCAAAGCTGCGATACACCGATGCAAAGCGGATATACGCCACTTTATCCAGCTTTCTCAGCGCTTCCATCACCAGATTGCCGACCATCTTGGTGGTAACTTCACGTTCTCCGGTCGCACGAAGATGAGATTTGATGTGATTAATCGCCATTTCGACGTCATCAGAGCTTACCGGCCTTTTTTCCAGCGCTTTCAGCATGCCGCTACGCAATTTATCTTCATTAAAAGGCTCGCGCACTTCATTGCTTTTGATGACTCGCGGCATCACCAGTTCAGCCACTTCAAACGTGGTGAAGCGTTCATGACAAACCAGACACTGCCGACGACGGCGTACTTGCGAACCTTCGCCGACCAGACGGGAATCAATGACTTTGGTATCAACAGCGGAGCAAAACGGGCAATGCATGATGTGTCCTGACCAGTAATCCTTAACGTAGAGACAGTTTACCCTGAATTAACGGACTAACCAAAACTCCTGAATCACGTTGCGAAGGGTTTCGCATCTCTCCCGGTAATAGGACGAAAAAAGCTGTCTCACCTATGACTTAGGCTTAATCGCAGCTAAACTCAGCAACAGGGATCAACGGATCAATGAATAAAACATCGAAAGGGGAACCACAGATATGAGAACCCGATATCGCGTACTGACCTTCCTGCCAGCGCTGCTTTTGCTCGCAGGGTGCGCCGAACAGCGCCAGATGCCAAAGCTACAGAATCAGATAGGTCAGCTAAACCAGCAATTACAAACGCTGACCGATCAGGCTACGGCATTAGAGCGACAAAATGCGTTGAATTCTCAATCCACCTCTGGCGTTTATTTACTGCCCGCAGCGCAAACCAGCACAATGCTGGAAAGCAGCATTGGCAGACTCAGCGTATCGTTACGTAATATCGAGACGGAAGCGAACGGAACAAGCGCGTTACTGCATATCCGTACACTTGATGCGAAAGGGCTGCCAGCCTTTGGTGCACAGCTTGACTGGGGACGGCTCGACCCGGTGAGTGGCCAACCTTTAGTCGGCGACACACAAACGCAGTCTTTTGTCGTCTCCCCCACGCTGTTACCAAAAGCCGAAGCGATTATTGAATTACGCCTGAGCGGTTTGCCACCGGAAGAACTCGGTTTTGTTCGTTTGCATCAGGTTCAGGAGATACAAAGTCCCCCGCCTGTTGCCGCAACCGAGTCCCCCTAGCAAACGAACTTCCTGACGCTAATACGCAAAAAACCCCGCGACGCGGGGTTTTTTATGTTTACAGTCGGTAGATTAAGGCAGGATAGACGGTTGGTCCGCCCCTTCTTTTTCCACTTTCTGAACGATCAGGTGTTCACGCTTCATACCCAGTTTCAGCGCCAGAGCAGAAGAAACATAGATGGAAGAGATCGTCCCGATGATCACACCAATAAACATCGTTAACGAGAAGCCATGCAACAAGGCTCCACCGAAGACCATGAGGATCACAATCATCGCCAATGTGGTTGCTGATGTGATAATGGTACGGTGCAGCGTCTGCGTCAGAGAAATGTTGGTAATCTCATATGGTGTACCGCGACGAACCTTGCGGAAGTTTTCACGAATACGGTCAGATACCACGATCTTATCGTTAAGCGAATAACCAATTACCGACATCAGCGACGCAATGATCGTTAGGTCAATCTCAATAGAGAACAGAGACAGCAGCCCCATTGTGATGATCGTATCGTGCGCCAAAGCCAGCACGGACCCCATCGCCAGACGCCATTCAAAACGAAAACCGATGTAAATAAGGATAGCAATCAGCGCAGACATCAGCGCCAATGCGCCCGCCTGTGCCAAATCGCTCCCCACGCTCGGCCCGACAAACTCAATACGTTTCACCGTCGCATGCTGCTGGAAGGTATCATTCACTACCGTCAGCACTTTGTTACCGAGCGCTTCGTTCTCGCTGCCAGAAACGGGTGGCATACGCACCATCACGTCGCGGCTGCTACCGAAGTTTTGTACCTGCGGCTCTGAAAACCCAGAGGTCTCTAACGAACTACGCAGGACATCGAGATCGATCGGTTTCTCAAGGTTAATCTCAATGACCGTACCACCGGTAAAGTCGAGCCCCCAGTTGAAACCACGCACGCCCATAACCACGATAGAAGCGATGATCAGCAGGCCGGAAATGGCAAATGCCAATGTGTCCCAGCGCATGAAATCATAGACTTTACGCCCATGATTAAGTTGTTCAATGTTGTATTCCTGTTCCTGTGCCACAACGCACTCCTAGATAGACAGCTTGTTGATACGTTTACCGCCGTAAAGCAGGTTAACGATGGCACGAGTACCGACGATCGCCGTAAACATTGAGGTCGCAATCCCAATCGCAGTCGTGATAGCAAACCCTTTGATAGAACCGGTACCAACCGCATACAGGATGATGACTTTAATCAACGTCGTGACGTTCGCATCAACAATCGAACTGAACGCACCTTTGTAGCCCTCATGAATCGCCTGTTGCACAGAGCGACCATTACTGAGTTCTTCCTTGATACGTTCGTTAATGAGTACGTTAGCATCGACTGCAACCGCCAGCGTAAGCACGATACCCGCGATACCCGGCATGGTCAGCGTCGCCCCTGGCAGCAGCGACATCACACCGACAATCAGCACCAGGTTAGCAACCAATGCACTGGTCGCGATGACACCAAACTTCTTGTAGAAGAAGACCATAAAGAGGATCGATGCGATCAAACCCCACAAACAGGCTTCCAGACCCTGAGTGATGTTTTGCATCCCAAGCGTTGGCCCAATAGTACGTTCTTCCACAATCTGGATCGGCGCAATCAGCGCACCCGCTCGCAGCAGCAGAGAAAGCTGACGCGCTTCATTCGGGTTATCAATGCCGGTAATACGGAAGCTGTTACCCAGTCGCGACTGAATCGTCGCCACGTTGATCACTTCTTCGTGTTTTTCCAGCACCGAACGGCCTGTCGCATCTTTCTTGCCGCTGTCTTTGTATTCGACAAACAGCGTCGCCATCAGCTTACCGATACTGTCCTTGGTGAAGTTGGACATGGTGTTGCCACCCGCGCTGTCCAGAGAAATATTCACCTGAGGCTGGTTGTATTCATCCGTACTCGATGTCGAATCGGTGATATGGTCGCCCGTCAGAATCACGCGCTTGAACAGCACCACCGGTGAGCCGTCACGCATGCTCTTCACTTCAGAGTCGCCCGGCACACGGCCGTTCGCCGCTGCGGTCGCATCGGCATTACTGTTAACCAGACGGAATTCCAGCGTAGCGGTTGCGCCAAGAATTTCTTTCGCGCGCGCCGTATCCTGAATACCCGGTAACTCAACGACGATACGGTCAGCACCCTGACGCTGTACCAACGGTTCAGCAACGCCGAGTTGGTTCACACGGTTACGCAGGATATTGATGTTCTGCTGTACAGCGTATTCGCGCGCTTCACGCAGACGTTCATCAGACATCACCGCACGTAGCAGGTTGCTACCGCTGCTGCTAAGAACCAGATTGCGATGGCGAGGGGTCAGATAGTTGATGCCGTCATCACGCGTTTGCGCATCACGGAAACGAATTTCGACGCCGTAATTGTCAGTTTTACGCACGGAAGCATAAGGGATGTTCTTCTCACGCAGATCGCTGCGCAAAGAGTCCATGGTTTGTTCTTGCAGTTTACCCAGCGCTGTATCCATATCCACTTCCATCAGGAAGTGAACGCCGCCGCGCAGGTCAAGCCCCAATTTCATCGGTTCGGCACCTAACAACCGCAGCCAGTTTGGCGTGGCAGGAGCCAGGTTAAGTGCGACGACGAATTTTTCGCCCAGCTCATTAACGAGCGCTTCACGCGCGCGGAGCTGAACATCAGGGTTAGAGAAGCGAGCCAGAATTGCACCATTTTCCAATGCAATCGACTTACTGGTAATGTTTTGTTCTTTTAAGACATTCTGGACTTGGATCAGCGTCGTTTCGCTGGCGGCGGTTCCCCGCGCGCCAGTAACTTGTACCGCCGGATCCTCACCATATAGGTTAGGAAGTGCGTAGAGCAGGCCAACAAACAACACCACGACCAGCATCAGGTACTTCCACAAAGGATAACGATTTAACACGGCAGTTCCCTTCGGGAAAATCGGAAATTACAGGGCCTTAATCGTGCCCTTCGGCAGCACGGCAGCCACGAAATCACGTTTGATAACCACTTCATTGGTCTCGTTCAACGCAATCGCAATATAGCCAGTTTCGGACACTTTAGTCACGCGACCAACCAGACCACCGGTCGTTAAAACTTCATCGCCCTTGCTGATAGAATCCATTAACTTTTTGTGTTCCTTGGCGCGTTTTTGCTGAGGACGCAGGATCATAAAGTAGAAAATCAGACCAAAAACGGCCAGCATAATAACCAATTGAACAGTACCACCACCCTGTCCGGGAGTAACCGCCGTAGCCGCAGCATCGGAGATGAAAAGACTCATTTAAATATCCTCTTTTTTGTCAAAAGATAAGCTATCAAAAAGATAAATTATCAACCTTACAATCGTAAAAACGCTTCACAGCAAAATGCAATTCATAGCAAACGGGCTTCAGTTGCTTGCGGCAACGTCTTTTTCCGCTAGCGGCGGAATGGGTTTGCCTATCCGCTGGTAAAAATCCACCACAAAGTGCTCTAATTTACCCTCTTCAATGGCCTGACGTAAACCCGCCATTAAACGCTGATAATAACGCAAGTTATGGATGGTATTGAGTCGTGCTCCGAGTATTTCGTTGCAACGGTCAAGATGATGCAAGTAGGCACGGCTATAATTGCGACACGTGTAGCAATCACAGTGTTCATCCAGCGGATTCACGTCGTCTTTATACTTCGCATTGCGGATTTTCACCACGCCATCGGTCACGAAGAGATGCCCGTTACGGGCATTGCGCGTTGGCATCACGCAGTCAAACATATCGACACCGCGACGCACGCCTTCAACCAGGTCTTCCGGCTTGCCAACACCCATCAAATAGCGCGGTTTATCTTCTGGAATCTGCGGACAAACGTGCTCCAGAATGCGGTGCATGTCTTCTTTCGGTTCGCCCACTGCTAAACCGCCCACAGCGTACCCATCAAAGCCAATGTCTACCAGCCCTTTTACGGATACATCACGTAAATCTTCGTAAACACTTCCCTGAATAATACCGAACAGCGCGTTTTTATTCTCCAGCTCATCAAAACGCTGGCGGCTGCGTTTCGCCCAGCGCAGTGACATCTCCATCGAGCGCTTGGCATAATCCCAGTCGGCAGGATACGGCGTACACTCATCAAAAATCATCACGATGTCAGAACCGAGATCGTGCTGAATTTCCATTGATTTTTCCGGGCTAAGGAAAATCGAATCTCCGTTGATCGGGTTACGGAAATGCACGCCCTGTTCGGTAATCTTGCGAATATCACCGAGGCTGAACACCTGAAAACCGCCGGAATCCGTCAGAATCGGGCCGTGCCACTGCATGAAATCGTGCAAATCGCCGTGCAGTTTCATAATTTCCTGACCGGGACGCAGCCACAAGTGGAACGTGTTACCAAGCAAAATCTGCGCGCCAGTCTCTTTTACTTCTTCCGGCGTCATGCCTTTCACCGTGCCGTAAGTTCCCACGGGCATAAAAGCCGGGGTTTCCACCACGCCACGTTCAAAAATCAATCTGCCGCGACGCGCACGGCCGTCCGTTGTTTGTAATTCGTACTTCACTTAACCTCCGACATCAGAAAAACAGTCTGATGGTAATGATGTATTAATGCCTGACAGAGCGTGGTCTGTGGCATCGCTAATGTGCAGAAAACCGGGTTTATCCCACTTTTTCCTGTTCGGCCATCGGGTTGTGCGTGATAAACATCGCATCACCGTAGCTGAAAAAACGATACTGCTCTGCCACCGCCTGACGGTAGGCAGACATCGTGTTCTGGTAACCGGCAAAGGCCGACACCAGCATAATTAACGTCGATTCGGGTAAATGGAAGTTGGTCACCAATGCATCGATAATGCGGTAGTGATAGCCCGGATAGATGAAAATTTTGGTATCGCCGAAGAACGGTTCGATCGGCGCATTCTGGCTGGCTTGTGCGGCGCTTTCCAGCGATCGTACCGAAGTGGTGCCAACGGCGATCACGCGGTTTCCCCGCGCTTTGCACGCCAGAACGGCATCAACGACGTCCTGCGGCACTTCAGCATATTCGGCATGCATGATGTGATCTTCGATCGCATCGACACGTACGGGCTGGAACGTCCCCGCTCCCACGTGCAGCGTCACGAACGCCATTTCGATGCCCTTCTCGCGTAGCGCAGCCAGCATCGGTTCATCAAAGTGTAAACCTGCCGTCGGCGCGGCTACAGCCCCCGGACGCTGGCTATACACGGTCTGATAAAGCTCGCGGTCGGCGTCTTCATCAGGTCTGTCGATGTAGGGCGGCAACGGCATGTGGCCGATATCATTCAGGATCGACAAGACATCGCGGGAATCATCGAAATGCAGCTCAAATAGCGCATCGTGGCGAGCCGCCATCGTGGCTTTGACGCTCTCATCATCGCCCAGCAGCAGCGCGGTGCCTGGCTTCGGCGCTTTGGACGCCCGAACGTGCGCCAGCACCCGGTGTTCATCCAGCACACGTTCCACCAGCACTTCCAGCTTACCGCCGCTGGCTTTACGGCCAAACAGACGAGCAGGAATCACGCGTGTGTTGTTGAACACCAGCAGATCGCCAGGATTCAGTTTATCCAGCAAATCGGTAAACACACCGTGCGTCAGATTTCCCGTTGGCCCATCCAGCGATAGCAGGCGACAACCACTGCGTTCCGCTTGTGGATAATGGGCAATCAATGATTCAGGAAGTTCAAACGAGAAATCGGCAACACGCATGGCAATTCACTTAGCTGTTAATACATTAAAAATGGGCGGCCTAGTCTAGAGCCGCAAGCGCATGGCTGCAAGAAATAAGCACACAGCAGGCACGACACATCACAATCCGTATCACATCACTGCCAGAGAATTCCCACTTTGCCATGTAAGAGGACGTGCACAATAAAAGAAGAAGCGGATATACTACTTCAATGAATTTTCTTGCCCACCTCCATCTGGCCACGCTGGCCGACAGCTCCCTATTAGGTAATCTGATGGCGGATTTCGTGCGCGGCAACCCGCAGGACAGCTACGCAGACGAGATCGTCGCGGGTATTCGCCTGCATCGCCGCGTTGATTCGCTCACTGACAGCCTGCCGGAGGTCAAACAGGCGCGTCAGTATTTCAGCGATGAATTCCGCCGCGTTGCGCCAATTACGCTTGATGTGCTGTGGGATCACTATCTTGCACGGCACTGGCTAGAGCTGGTGCCGGATACGCCCTTGCAAACCTTTATCGACGGCGCACAGTCACAAATCGAGCCGCATCTGGCACAAACTCCTGAACGCTTTCAGAACCTGAATCGCTATCTGTGGCCGGAACGCTGGATGACGCGTTACGCAGAGCTGCCGTTTATCGCCGATGTGCTGCACAGAATGTCGGTACGCCGCCCGAAACTGGCGGCGCTATCTGGTTCTTTTCAGGATATCGAGCAGCACTATCACCAATTTGAAACACTCTTCTGGCAGTTTTATCCACGGATGATGCAATTGGCGAAAGCGCAACAGCTGTAAGATCGCAATTTTTCCGTTTTTATACGCAACGTATTGTCCTTTCTACTAAAAGGGTTAATGTAGCGTCTTGAAAGGAAATAGCGATGAGTTCAATAGACAGAAACTATCTCATTGATTGGTCTCTTTGCCTGTATTCGCTCAGGTAGAATCCCTATACTGATCGCTGTTTTTTACATCCTCCATCATTAACCGCTATCTACAGGAGTAATTATGGTCCTGGTAACTCGTCAAGCCCCAGACTTCACCGCAGCTGCCGTTTTAGGCAGTGGCGAAATCGTCGAAAATTTCAACCTGAAGAAGCACATCAACGGTAAAGCTGCCGTGATCTTCTTCTGGCCGATGGACTTCACCTTTGTTTGTCCGTCAGAGCTGATTGCTTTCGATCACCGCTATGCCGAGTTCAAAAAACGCGGTGTGGAAGTGGTTGGTGTTTCTTTCGACTCCGAGTTTGTTCACAACGCATGGCGTAAAACCCCTGTGGACAAAGGCGGCATCGGCGAAGTGCAATACGCGATGGTTGCTGACATTAAGCGTGAAATCCAGAAGGCCTACGGCATTGAGCACCCAGAAGCCGGTGTTGCACTGCGTGGTTCTTTCCTGATCGACAAAAACGGCGTGGTTCGCCACCAGGTGGTGAACGATCTGCCGCTGGGTCGTAACATCGACGAAATGCTGCGTACCGTTGACGCGCTGCAATTCCACGAAGAGCACGGCGAAGTATGTCCAGCGCAATGGGAAAAAGGTAAATCCGGTATGGGCGCGTCACCAGACGGTGTAGCGAAATACCTGTCTGAGAACGCAGACAAGCTGTAATTCCCTCATCCTGCCTACAGGGCAATGATGATCAAGCCAGTTGCTATGCGACTGGCTTTTTCTTTATCCATGATTTTCCCCGATGTTCTTCCTCACACCGTTCCAGCCTTTCCTACGCGATTCCAGAGAATACAAAAGGTTGACTGAGGGCGCTAAATCCTTAGCCTTAACCTCACATCGTGTTAATGCACGACAGATTCATTGGAATAAAGGAGAACGCATGCAACAAAATCTCGCGCTGTGGCTGAGAGAAGCTGGAATACAACACGCTAGCATCATTGCGTTACTGATTGTTCTTGGGCTGATATTGCTCATTTCTGCCGTCATTCACCTGATTTTGCATCAGGTTGTGCTGAAAAGAATGGTTCTGCGTTCACTCAATAAGCCTGGAAAAACCGAGGGGCACGGGTGGAAACAGGCGTTAACGCAACACAACCTGTTTAACCGGTTGGCTTTTTTGCTACAAGGGGTGATCCTCAATATTCAGGTCTTTGTGTGGCTGCCCTCGCAGAGTGAAACACGTGAAACGCTCATCATCTGCTCCCAAGTGTGGATCATGATTTTTGCGCTGCTGTCGTTGTTCTCACTGCTCGACGTTCTGCTCAACGTTTCCGCCCGAACCAAAGTCGCGGCACAGTTGCCGCTGCGCGGTATCTTCCAAAGCCTGAAACTGATTGCCACCATCGTCATCAGTATTATGGTGGTCTCACTGCTCATCGGGAAATCCCCACTGATTCTGATTAGCGGGTTAGGTGCGATGGCCGCCGTACTGATGTTGGTGTTCAAAGATCCGATTATGGGGCTGGTCGCAGGCATCCAGCTTTCTGCCAACGATATGCTCACGCTGGGAGACTGGCTAGAAATGCCGAAATACGGCGCTGACGGCGCGGTTATCGACATCGGGCTGACGACGGTGAAAGTGAAAAACTGGGACAATACCGTCACCACCATTCCCACTTATGCGTTGGTGTCAGACTCCTTCAAGAACTGGCGTTCGATGGCGGAATCAGGAGGGAGACGTATCAAGCGCAGTATCAATATCGATACCACCAGCGTGCATTTTATGACGGAAGAGGAGCAGGCTCGATTGCTGCGCAGCAAGCTCCTGTCGCCCTACATTCAGAACAAGAAAAACGAACTGGATCAGCACAACGCCCAGTCAGATTCCG
This sequence comes from Pectobacterium colocasium, assembly GCF_020181655.1. Taxonomy (NCBI): domain Bacteria; kingdom Pseudomonadati; phylum Pseudomonadota; class Gammaproteobacteria; order Enterobacterales; family Pectobacteriaceae; genus Pectobacterium; species Pectobacterium colocasium. The sequence goes on along the minus strand of NZ_CP084032.1, from coordinate 1,215,598 downwards.
ACCTGACTTCACCGCTGAATGGTCGCCGCCTGACGAATTTAGGCACGTTCCGCGCCTACCTTCAGGTTTATCTGCGCACCCATCCGGGTATTCATAAGGGAATGACGCTGATGGTACGGCAGCTTGCGCCAACATCAGACGGGGTGCCGCTAGAAATTTATGCGTTCACCAACACGACCGCCTGGGTCGATTATGAAAGCATTCAATCTGACATTTTCGACCACATCTTTGCGATCCTGCCAGAGTTCGATCTGCGCGTTCATCAAACCCCAACCGGTCACGATATGCGGGTCATGGCGCAGCAAATGACGGCCCCGAAAGCGTAAAAATAGGCACAAAAAAATGCTCCAATGGGAGCGCAGAGGTTGCTAATAAAGCCCGTAGTGCGGGAGTAACGAATAGATCGTAAAGACGCTGCAAGTACGTCCATGTAAGCTCGGCTTGCGCCATCCATGGCGCAAACGCTTTACTCTTCTATTTCGTTACTCCCGTTTTCGTTCGACAAATAGGTTTGTCAACGGACAGTCTGAGTGCTTCTTCTGATATCAATCGACTAGCTTAATTCTGTGCCGCTACCGCGTTCTGACGTTTCTTCTTCCAGACATAGCCCACTAAAAGCAGCAATATCCAGATAATACCGACATACAGCGACACACGCGTGTCCGGGAAGTAGCCGATCAGACCGATGATGAAGAACAGGAAGAAAATACCGAACACGGAGGTCGCGATACCGCCGCGCAGCGGGAACGCCAGCGCCTTCACTTCATCCGGGCTCAGACGGCGACGAAACGCAATCTGTGAAAACAGAATCATGATCCACACCCACACCGTCGCGAACGTTGCCAGTGAAGCAATCACCAGGAAAACTTTGCCAGGCATAATGTAGTTCAGGTACACCGCGACCAACAGCGCCGTCATCATCACGACGACCGTTACCCACGGAATACCGCGTTTGGAAATGCGGCTAAATACCTTCGGTGCATGCCCCTGTTCCGCCATTCCGTGCAGCATACGGCCTACGCCGAAGACATCGCTGTTAATCGCCGACAGCGACGCAGTAATCACGACAAAATTCAGGATACCGGCCGCCGCCGTAATGCCCATATGTTGGAACGTCAGAACGAACGGACTCCCGTTGGTTCCGACCTGATTCCACGGGTAAATCGACATGATCACAAACAGTGTACCGACATAGAACACCAGAATACGCCACGGCACCGAGTTAATCGCGCGAGGGATGGATTTATGCGGATCTTTGGCTTCACCAGCGGTAATTCCGATGATCTCCACGCCGCCATACGCAAACATCACCAGTTGCAGCGAGAGAATCATCCCCATCACGCCGTTACTGAAGAACCCACCATTACTCCAGAGATTATGAATGCCAGTCGGTTCACCGCCGTTGCCAATCCCCCAGACAATAATACCGATCCCCGCAACGATCATAATGATAATGGTGGCAACCTTGAAGAACGAGAGCCAGAACTCCAGTTCACCAAAGGCTTTCACATTCATCAGGTTAATCGCGCCAATGATGAGCACCACACTCAAAACCCACACCCAGTGCGGTACCGCAGGGAACCAGACCCCCATGTAGATGCCAAATGCGGTCACATCGGCAATGGCGACAATCAGCATCTCAAAGCAGTAGGTCCAGCCAGTGATATAGCCCGCCAATGGCCCGAGGTAATCTTGTGCATAGCGAGAAAATGAACTGGACTGTGGGTTGTGTACCGACATTTCGCCCAGAGCGCGCATGATGATATACGCGACAACTCCGCCGATCAGATAAGCCAGTAACACACTGGGGCCAGCCATTTGGATGGCGCTCGCGGAACCATAAAAAAGACCGGTTCCGATCGCTGAGCCAAGGGCGATAAAGCGAATATGCCGCGTGCTTAACCCACGCTTGAGCTTGGAAGATGGTTGTTCCATTGATAAGCAACCCTGTCTTATAGAAAGAAAACATTACAAAAAGAAAAACCACAGGCAAATACCTGTGGTGCAGAAACCCAACGTTGGGCCGGAGCAGTACGATATCCCTACCGCACCGGCGCTATCAGGCATTAACGATATTATTGATGTACCGTCACTTCCTGACGACCACACAGTCTGTCGTAAATCACTGCAACCAGCAAAACCAGCAGTGACGGTGGCAACCAGGCCAACCCTTGCTCGCTCAGCGGCAGGTTGAGGCTCCACTCTGGCAACAGCGATTTGAAAGCCGACGATTTTATACCATCAATCATGCCAAATAACAGACTGACTAACATGACAGGCGCCACAATACGTGACGCGCTATTCCACCAGCGCAGCGTAAAGCTCAATAAAACCAGAATGATACAAGGCGGATAAATCGCTGTCAGTACGGGAATGGAAAGTTGGATCAGATGGCTAAGACCCAGGTTAGACACCACCATTGAGAAGATGCCCAGCACAAACACCAGCGTGCGGTAAGACAACGGCAGGTATTGTGCAAAAAATTCAGCGCAAGCACAGGTTAGCCCCACCGCCGTCACCAGACAGGCGATAAAGATTAACAACGCCAGGAAGCTGCTTCCCATGTTACCGAATGTGTGTTGCACATAAGCATGGAGAATTTCAGCGCCGTTCTGCGCCTGCGTCACCAGTTCACCACTGACGGAACCGAGCTGGAACAAGCTCAAATAGACCAGCGTCAAGCCAATACCAGCAATTAACCCAGCCCACACGGTGTAACGCGTCAGCAGGACAGGGCTTGCCACCCCACGTGAGCGCGCGGCATTGACGATCACGATACCAAAGACCATCGCGCCCAAGGTATCCATCGTCAGATAGCCGTTAACGAAACCATTGGAAAACGGCAGATGCTCATACGCTTCCGTCGCGGGAATCGGCGTACCCGCAGGCCACAGCACCGCTGCAATGCCCAGTATCGCCAGAGCAATAATCTTTAAAGGAGCCAGCACGTGACCAACCGTATCCAGCAGTTTACCTGGATACAGGGAAATCCCGATAACGATAGCAAAATAAATCAGGCTATAAATCAATAACGGAGACGCTCCGTTACCCACCAAAGGAGCCAGACCGACTTCAAACGACACAGTTGCCGTACGCGGCGTTGCGAACAATGGCCCAACGGCCAGATAGCACACGGTGGCCAGAACCACGCCCGCTTTCTTACCAATTGGCGAGCTGAGCGCATCAACGCCACCGCCAACCCTAGCCAATGCGATCACAGTCAACACGGGTAGGCCAACGGCGGTCAGCAGGAAGCCGAGTGCCGCAGTCCAAACGTGCTCACCTGACTGCAATCCCACCATAGGCGGGAAAATAATATTTCCAGCCCCCACGAATAAAGCAAAGGTCATAAAACCTAATGCCACAATATCTTTGGAAGTTAAACGATGACTCATAGTTATGTCGTGTTGCCTGTATCAAATCGATAAAAAGAAAACTGTGTCGTTTATCGCCGCCGTAAGCCGTTCGCAAAAGGTTAGCTCGGAGCATGACGCCAACACTTCGGCGACACGAAAATGGCGGTCATAGAAGTTATTTTTTGCACAGCTATATTGGGTGCTAAGTAAACCGTTTATAGCGTAAAAAGACAAGCAGAGATCCAAAAACCAGAACATACAGCCTAACTATGAGAAAAAATAAGAATATAAATTGGTTTATCATGATTTGCATAACACATGATTTGCGCATTTATCGATATTTCATTGCAATAAAACTGACAAAAACCGGCATAAAATGCGCTGTTCGATCATAAAAAAAACATATTTCACAAAACATCGCGGGCAGAAGGCAGGAGAACGACCATAAAAAAGGCCGGATCTAATGATCCAGCCTCTGTATTTCCATTTGCAGGAATCGGGTTATCTCGCCGCTCTTACCACACGCGATTGGCGATATCCACGACAAGTTTCAGCTTATTCCACTGCTGCTCTTCCGTCAGGCTGTTCCCCTCTTCCGTTGAAGCAAAACCACACTGCGGGCTCAGGCAAATCTGGCTGAGATCGACATATTTTGCCGCTTCCGCGATACGCGCCTGCACCACATCGGCATCTTCCAGTTCACCGTTCTTCGTGGTGATCAGTCCCAGAACCACCTGCTGATGACCCGGTTTCACAAAGCGCAGCGGCTCAAATCCACCCGCTCTCTCGGTATCGTATTCCAGGAAGAAAGCATCAACATTCACTTCGCCAAACAGAATCTCTGCCACAGGCTCATAGCCGCCTTCAGAAATCCAGGTAGAGCGGAAGTTACCGCGGCAGACGTGCAAACCAATAACCAGATCCGCAGGTTTATCCGCCAGCGCTTTGTTCAGCACATCGGCGTATGTCCGCGCCAGCTGTTCCGGGTCTTCACCACGTTCACGGATCTGGCGTTTTTGATCGTCAGAGCACAGATAAGCCCACACGGTGTCATCCAATTGCAGGAAGCGGCAGCCGGCGTCATAAAATGCATGAATCGCATCGCGCCAGGTTTGCGCCAGATCGTCGAAATAGTCAGCCAGATCGGGATACACCGTCGCATCAATCGCTTTACGCCCGCCGCGGAAATGCATCACGCTGGGGCTAGGAATCGTCATTTTAGCGACCGCATCGCCAGAAATGCTGTTCAGGTAGCGGAAATGATCGAGCATCGGATGCTGAGGGTTGAAACTCACTTTATCCACGACGCGAATCGCATGAGATTTCGTCTGAATACCGTTGAATTGAATACCGTGATCGGCTTCATAGCGCTCCACACCGTGCAAATCAGCAAAAAAGTCAAAGTGCCACCAGGCACGACGCAGTTCACCATCCGTCACAATCTGCAAGCCTGCTTCACGCTGCTTTTCTACCACCCGCAGGATCTCACGATCCTCAATGTTACGCAGCGCGATATCATCAATCTCGCCCGCCTGATGTTGAAGACGAGCCTGCTTAATCGCAGCCGGACGTAAGAAACTGCCGACGATATCAGCACGGAAAGGGGATAAGGTGTTCGCCATGTGTCGCTCCTGACATGTTGCCAGCACCGATCTTCAGGAAAGAAGCATGCTGACAGATAGTTTCAATATGAAATATTTGCCCAGAGAGATAGTTACATTTAATTCTATTTAGCCATCTGGACGTCTAGATTTAAAGCTATCCTGTCACGTGACAAACCGCAGGGCAATAGAAGAATTTTCACATTACATGAAGAAAATTCATGTAATGTGAAAACATCACAAATGGGTGGTGGAAAGCTGAATTACTCTGGCAGGCCAATCTGCTGACGCGCCTGGCGACGCGTTTCTTCCGGTAGCGGTAAATAGCCATCCTGATTCACCAGCGACTGCCCCGTTTCGGACAGCACACGATCTAAAAATGCCGCCGTCAGCGCTTCCAGCGGTTGGCTGGGCGCTTTGTTCACATAGATATAAAGGTAACGGGTATAAGGATATAAACCACTGCGGATATTTTCAGTCGAGGGGTAAATGTAGTCGGTTCCTTGTGCGGCTAGCGGCAGCATTCTCACGCCGCTGGTGCGAAAGCCCACGCTGGCATAGCCGATAGCATCGGTTGATGCAGCCACCGCCTGTACAACGGATGCTGAGCCAGGCAGCTCATTGACTTGAGGAAGAAAATCGCCACGGCATAGCGCCTTTTGCTTAAAGAACCCATAGGTTCCTGACGCAGAGTTTCGCCCATAGCGCAGTAGCGTACGCTTTTCCCAACTGCCGCGTAAGCCGAGATCGCCCCACTGTTTTATCGGCTGATGGTTACCACAACGCTGCGTAATCGAAAAGATGGCGTCCAACTGCGACAAGTTCAACCCAGACAGCGGATTATCCTGATTGACCAGCACGACCAGCGCATCCATCGCGACCGGTACCGCCAGCGGTGGATAGCCGTAGTGCTGGACGAACGCGTCAATCTCGCTGGCTTTCATCGCCCTGCTCATCGGCCCAAGCTGCGCTGCGCCCGATGCCAGAGACGTCGGTGCAGAAGATGACCCAGCGGCCTGAATCTGTAAATTCACGTTCGGGTAATGCTGGCTGAAATCCGCCGCCCAAAAGGCCATCAGATTAGCCAGCGTATCCGACCCCGCGCTGGAGAGGTTGCCCGCCAGCATCTGACGAGGCTGCGCAGCGCAAAACGCGCTGAACAGCAGTAAAAAAGCGCCCGCAATACGAGTGGCGGATGTCATGGGTAGCATTTCCCGTCAGGCCGAAGGTTTCACCGTATTTTCAGCCAGAGAGGCAGGGACAATCAACCGATTCGGCAACGTAAAGACAAAACGCGAGCCCAGACCATCCTCACTCATAATTTCCAGACGGGAATCATGATGGCTGAGCGCATGTTTAACAATCGCCAGCCCCAGCCCGCTGCCGCCCGTCTGGCGTGAACGCGCCTTATCAACCCGATAAAAACGCTCTGTCAGGCGCGGTAAATGTTCGGCCGCAATTCCCGGCCCGTTATCGCTGACCTGAAATTGCGCCCCTTGCGGGATCTTCTGCCAGCAGACTTCGATACGCGTTCCCGCTGGCGTATGGTTAATCGCGTTATACACCAGATTGGATACCGCGCTGCGCAGCTGTTCTTCATTACCAAACACGCGGAGGCTTTCGTTCACACGAAAGACAATCTCATGACGTCCCTGACTTAGGGTTTGCGCTTCACGCTGTAACACGCGCAGCATCAATGGAATATCGACTTTTTCATTCAGATCGATCGCCGTCGCCGCCTCAATACGCGACAGGGTCAGCAGTTGCTTGACCAGCCCGTCCATACGTCGGGTCTGTTCCTGCATGGTACTCAGCGCTTTTCCTTGCAACGCCGCATCCAGCGTTTCTTCCTGCATCATTTCCAGATAGCCCTGCAACACCGTCAGCGGCGTACGCAGCTCATGGCTCACATTGGCAAAAAAGTTACGTCTGGCACCTTCAAGCTGGTGCATTTGCGTAATATCACGCACAACCATCAGGAGCTGCCCTTCGGAATAGGGCATCACGCGGAATTCAACATGGTGGGAATTATTCAACTGCAACGTGAGAGGACGGCTAAAATCTTGCCCTTTCATATAGTTGGTGAACTCTGGGTAGCGCAATAAGTTGAGGATATTCTGACCGTTATCTTCCGGCCAGCGGAAACTGAGCAGGTGCTGCGCCAGATGATTACACCAGAAGATGGTTCCTTCTTCAGTGGTGATCACCACGGCATCCGGCAAGGATTCCGCCCCGCTGCGAAACCGTTTGATCAGAAGCGCCAGTTCACGACGTCGGCGTCGATTACGCAACTGCATCTGGTAAAGGCCGTAAAACAGCGGTTCCCAGCTCCAACGCCCCGGCGGGGGCGTCATGCTGCGGTCAACCCACAGCCAATAAGAGAGTTTCAGCTGGTTATAAAAATTCCAGCAAAGTAAGCCTAATACGGCAACCAGCAGAAACCAGGGCAGATAGCCAAAAATCAGCCCCAGCAGTAAGGCAGGCAAACAAAAAAAAGCCAGCTCCAATGCCAGCCTTTTCCAGGATAAACGTTCTAGCACGTTAATATTTCTCCGTTACGAACACCTCAGTAACGCGTTGAAAAACGGTAGCCCGTTCCCCGAACGGTTTGCACCATTTTGTCATGTCCGCTGGTTTCCAGCGCTTTACGCAGGCGACGAATATGGACGTCGACAGTACGATCCTCAACATAAACGTTAGTGCCCCAAACGTGATTCAGCAACTGTTCCCGGCTATAAACACGTTCAGGATGCGTCATGAAGAAATGCAGCAGCTTAAATTCCGTCGGCCCCATGTCCAACGCGTGCTCTTCGGTCGTCACGCGATGTGAGGAGGGATCGAGGCTCAGGCCGCGCATTTCAATGACTTCTTCCACCGCCATCGGTGAAATACGGCGCATCACAGCTTTGATACGCGCCACTAATTCTTTGGGTGAAAACGGCTTGGTAATGTAATCATCCGCTCCCACTTCAAGGCCGCGTACACGGTCTTCTTCTTCACCGCGTGCGGTTAACATCATCACCGGAATATCACGCGTCAGCGCCTCGCGCTTCATATGCTTGATGAATTGCAGGCCCGAACCTCCTGGCAGCATCCAGTCCAATAACACCAGTTCTGGGAACGGCTCCGACAGTTGCGTTACTGCACTGTCATAATCTTCGGCTTCAACTGGTTGATAACCATTTTGCTCCAGTACAAAGCAGACCATTTCACGAATTGGTGCTTCATCTTCCACGACTAATATGCGTTTTGCCATTGTTAATCCTGTCGTTAATCATCGTCGCTGTTAGCAGGCGAAAGGCATTATGCGTCAGTTTTATGACAGATTTATGAAAAACACACGGCCCTCACCGCGCGATGTTACAGCGCATACATCCTATTTTTCGAGCCGCTTTCCAAACTCCAGATTCCACCGCGACAGCCGTCCTCCCTGCTATATATAATCATGGCATTACGATGACAGAGCACCATGGCGACGGAACCCCCTTTCACACAGTGAATAAGGACAACGCCACGCGGCATGAATATCGAGAGAATACGATGCGCATTATCCACACCGCCGATTGGCATTTAGGGCAATATTTTTATACCAAAAGCCGAAGCGCTGAACATCAGGCTTTTCTGCACTGGCTCATCGCTCAGGTGGAGCACCATCAGGTTGATGCCATTATAGTCGCAGGTGATATTTTTGATAACGGCTCGCCCCCCAGCTATGCGCGGGAAATGTATTATAGCTTCGTGGTAGCACTACAGCGCACGGGCTGTCAGCTCGTCATTCTCGGCGGCAACCATGATTCCGTCGCGATGTTAAATGAATCCCGCGATTTGCTGGCCTGCCTGAACACGCGCGTGGTTGCCTGCGCCAGCGATGATCCCGCCGGGCAGGTGCTCCTGCTGGAAAATCGCCAACGGCAGCCCGGCGCCCTGCTCTGCGCCATTCCTTTTTTACGCCCACGCGATGTATTGATCAGCAAAGCTGGGCAATCGGGGGATGAAAAACAGCTGGCGCTACAGGAAGCGATTACCGCGCACTACCAGCAATGTTACCAACTGGCTTGCCAAAAACGCGATGAACTTGGCCTGCCGCTGCCAATTATTGCCACAGGGCACCTGACGACCATTGGCGCAACCGCCTCGGAATCCGTGCGCGATATCTATATTGGCACGCTCGATGCTTTCCCTGCTCAGGCTTTTCCCCCTGCGGATTATATCGCGCTCGGCCATATTCACCGCCCGCAGCGCGTGACGCAAAGTGAGCATATCCGCTACAGCGGTTCGCCTATTCCGCTAAGTTTTGACGAACTCAACAGTGAGAAGTCCGTTTGTCTGGTCAGTTTTACACCAAACGCCTCGCCACCTATTCCTCCACAGATAGACATACTGCCTATTCCCGTCACTCAGCCGATGCAGTTGATTAAAGGTAGCCTGAGCGATATTGAACGACAGTTGGCCGCGTTTCAGGATTATCGAGGCGATAAGCCTGTATGGCTGGATATCGAAATCAGCACGCAGGATTACCTCAGCGACATGCAGAAACGTGTTCAGGCGATGACTGAGAATCTGCCTGTTGAGGTGCTTCTGCTCCGCCGCACACGCGAACAGCGTATGCAGGCGATGACGCAACAGGACAAGGAAACGCTGAACGAGCTCAGCGTACATGACGTTTTTGAACGCCGTCTGGCAACGGAGACAGAAATGGAAGAGAGCCGCCAGCAGCGCGTTCGCACGCTGTTTAATCAGGTTATTGATGAACTGGAAAATAGCGAGCCAGCCAAATGAAGATTCTTAGCCTGCGCCTAAAAAACCTCAACGCGCTGAAAGGTGAATGGAAGATCGACTTCACGCAGGAGCCGTTTTCCAGCAACGGATTATTTGCCATTACTGGCCCAACCGGCGCGGGGAAAACCACGCTGCTGGATGCCATCTGTCTGGCGCTGTACCACGAAACTCCACGGCTTGGCCTGCTTTCCGCCAGCCAGAATGACCTGATGACGCGCAATACCGCAGAGTGCCTTGCTGAAGTCGAATTCGAGGTGAAAGGCGTGGGGTACCGCGCTTTCTGGAGCCAGCGTCGGGCAAGAAATGTCCCTGACGGCAATTTGCAGTCTCCCAAGGCCGAACTCGCTCTCATTGAAGACGGCAAAATTCTGTGTGAAAAACTCAATGATAAGAAAGAGATGATCACGCAGCTCACCGGGCTGGATTTTGGCCGTTTCACGCGTTCCATGATGCTGTCACAAGGGCAATTTGCTGCCTTTCTCAACGCGAAAGCAGACGACCGCGCAGAGCTATTGGAAGAACTGACCGGCACAGACATTTACGGTCTGATTTCCGAACGCGTGTATGAAAAGCACAAGCAGGCAAGCGTCGCACTGAGCACGCTACAGGCGCGTGCATCCGGTATTCAGTTGTTAACAGATGAACAGCGTCAACAGGTGGAAGAACAGCTTGCCGAACTGGTTCAACAAGAACAACGGGGCAACGTCGAGCGAGAGCAAGCACTGACTACGCTACGCTGGTTCGAACAACTGACGCAGCGGCAAACACAGCTAGCCAACACGCAAACACTGCATACAAGCGCCGAATCCGCCATTCAGCAGGCTAAGCCACAGCTCGACAAGCTAGCCAGCAGCGCCCCCGCAGAAAAACTGAGGCAGCTACACCAGGAACGAGAACGCTATCGGCAAGAGTCTCTTGTGCTCGCCCAGCACATTGAACAACTGACCGCAAAGCAGGCCGCCGAGCAAACGGCGCTGGCAACACTACGCCAGCAGGAAGAAAAAGCCGAGCAGGATGTTAATGGACACAAACAAGTACGGCAGCAACAAGAGTTGTTAATCAACGAACAGGTTGTGCCGCTTGATCATTACATTGCCACGCTGGTGGAGCAGCAAGCCCAACAACAGGAAGAACTGGCCAAAATACAGGTTCGCCTGCACGCCGATGAAAGCAAGCAAACCCAGATAGCAGCAGAGCAACGGCAGGCTAAACAACAGCTTGAACAGATTCAGTCTTACCGCCAGCAACACGCGCATTATCAGCAGTGGGGAGAGTGGTTACCGCAGTGGCGTGCCGAGTTTCGACAGTTGCGCCAGTTTCAGGACGAACAACGGAAGCTGGAGCAGAAACAAACACTGCACACGCAAGAGTCGACGGCGCTACAGCAAGCAGCCGAAACGCTGGAGACACAGCAGCGTGAACAACAAAACGTCGTTGATGCGGCGCGCCAACAGTTCACACAACATGATGAGGCGCGGCAACATCAGGACGCGCACCAGTCGCTTTCCACGCTGTACCAGCGCTTTAATCAGCTCATGGATCAGCAGACGACATGTCGACAGTTCGCAACCGTCAGCGATCAGTTCCAGCGTCTTCAGGTGCGCCAGCAGCAGAACCTCGCCAAACAGGTTGAGATACAAGGACATATCGACCAGTCGCAAATATTACGGAAACAGCAACAATCCGAGCATGAACAGCGCAGCCAGCATCTGGCTGACCTGGAAACGGTGTACCGACAGGAAGAGCGTATTGTTAAGCTGGAAGCAGAACGGCAACGGCTACAGGCGGGAGAAGCGTGCCCACTGTGTGGCTCAACTGAGCACCCCGCCATTGAGCGTTATCAGGCGCTGCAACCGTCTGAAACTCAGCAACGCCTGACAACGTTACAGCAGGAAGTGAATCAGTTAACAACGGCGTTGGCGAATACAACGGCTCAACTGGCCTCGCTAGAGCAGCAGCGGGTGCAGTTGCAGCAGGACATCGTTCAGCTCGATAGTGAACATCAAACCCTGCTCCAACAGTGGCAAGATGTCAGTGAGCGCTTACAAGTTAACTACTCGCTGGAACAGCAGGACGACATCACGGCCTGGCTTACACAGCGTGAAGCCGAAGAACAGGCTATTCGGCAGCAGATTGCCCTCCGCGAGCAGCGACAAAAACAGTGGCAGGAAAGTAAGGATTTACTGACTGCCGCAGAGTCATTGCAGCGGGAACTCGACCAGAAAATCGCGCTGAACGTTCAGCAACACACGTCGCTACGCGTTATACAGGAAGAAATAACTCAGTCACTGCAACATGTGCATCAGCAACTCCCGCAGCATACGCAGGAAATGACGCAAACGCTGGCAACAGTAGGGCTTCTTCTGCCAGACGCTGACGCACAAGATGGCTGGCTGGCTCAACGTGAGAACGAGTGGCAAGACTGGAAAGCCAAAGAGCAGGAGCAATCTCGCTTAATTCCCCTGTTAGCCACGCTGGACAGCGATCTTCAGCATCTGCACCACAGCGTGACAGAGGCGAGACAGTTGATCCAAACACAGCAACAGCAGTTGGCACAGCACCTCGCGCGACTCAACACAAGCCAGCAAGAGCGACTGGCGCTGTTTGGGAACCGACAAATCGCCGATGTGCGCGAACAGCTACAGCGAACCAGCCAGCAGTATGACGATGCGCTCAGACTAGCCCAGTCAGCTCGTCAGCAAACCGAAACGACGTTGAGCCGCCTGACTGGTGAGTTGGCAAGCAAGCAGCAACAATGTGAACAAAATTCGCGCCAGTACCAGAATGCGACCGAACGCTTTACTCAGGCGTTGCAGCAAAGCACGTTCGCAGATGAAACCACGTTTCTCAATGCTCTGCTCGATGAACAGGAACGCCAGACATTGCAGGCATTAAAGGAAACACTGTATCAGAGCTTGCAGCAAGCGGCGGCGCTGCAACAACAGGCTGAAGGAGAACTGCTCGCCCATCAGCAACAACGGCCAGCATCCCTGACGGAAGAGGCCACGCAGGAAGCAATACAGCAGCAGGTGGCAGCGCTGGATGACACGCTGAAAACCAATCTACGGCAGCAGGGGGAGTTCCAGCGCCAGTTGGCTGATGATAAACAACAGCGTCAGAACCAGCAGGCTTTACTTAACGAGATCGCCCAGAGCCAGCAAAAAAATGACGACTGGGAGACGCTAAACTCGCTGATCGGTTCAAGTAAAGGGGATAAGTTCCGCAAGTTTGCTCAGGGGCTGACCTTGGATCATCTGGTCTACCTCGCCAATCTCCAGCTTTCACGCCTGCACGATCGCTATCAGCTAAAACGTAAGCCCGGTGGCGAACTGGAACTTCTGGTGATGGATACCTGGCAAGCGGATGCCGAGCGCGACACAAAAACGCTATCCGGTGGCGAAAGCTTCCTGGTCAGTCTGTCGCTGGCATTAGCGCTGTCCGATCTGGTCAGCCATAAAGCCAGTATCGACTCGCTGTTTCTGGATGAAGGCTTCGGCACGCTGGATGCCGAGACGCTGGATATCGCACTGGACGCGCTGGATAACCTGAACGCCTCGGGTAAAACTATCGGCGTCATTAGCCATGTCGAAGCCATGAAAGAGCGTATTCCGGTACAGATCAAAGTGCAGAAGGTTAACGGGCTGGGTGTCAGTCGGCTGGCACCGCAGTACGCCGTTTAGCGATGATTCGGTCTGCAATTACCCCGTCTTCGGCCAAAGCCAGGCGGCTCCGCGTACCCCGCTGGAGTCGCCGTGTATGGCTTGAAGCACGGGCGTTTCGCACTCACCGCCGAAGATCCACTGTTTAATCTTTTCCGGCACGGTCTGATAAAGGCGAGAAACGTTGCTCATTCCGCCCCCCAGCACCACCACATCTGGGTCGAGCAGATTGATCACATGCGCCAGCGATTTTGCCAGACGGTGCTCATAGCGTTGCAACGCCAGCTCGGCGATGGGGTCGCCCTGCTCTGCTAAGGCAATAATCGCCTCGCCCTTGTGCGGCTGACCGCTCAGGCGCTGGTAATCCACGGCAAACCCGGTGCCAGAGATAAACGTTTCAATACAGCCAGACTTACCGCAGTAGCAGGGAACCGTCTGCCGGTAGTGCAGCTCATCGTCGTCCATCCAGGGCAGCGGGTTATGCCCCCATTCCCCCGCAATACCGTTGCCGCCGACGTGAGCCTGCCCGTTCAGCGCTACTCCCGATCCACAACCAGTGCCAATGATGACCGCGAAGACGGTTTGCTTCCCTGCTCCGGCGCCATCAACCGCCTCTGAAACCGCGAAACAGTTCGCGTCATTGGCGACGCGTACGGGCCGATTCAGCAGCGTGGCGAGATCGCGATCCAGCGCCTGACCGTTGAGCCAGGTGGAGTTGGCATTTTTTACCTTGCCGGTAAACGGCGACAGCGTACCGGGGATTCCTACACCGACGCTACCACGGCAGCCAATCGCTTTTTCAGCCATCTCCACCAGCGTGACAATAGTCCGTAGCGTTTCCGGGTAGTCATTTCTTGGCGTCGGCATACGCTGCCGAAAACGTTCCTGCCCCTCATCATCCAGCGCGATAACTTCCGTTTTCGTCCCGCCCAGATCGATACCAATTCTCATGATGTCTCCCCACGTGTTGTAAATAGGCCCGCGTAAGTGTGTCACCGACCTAGAAAACGTTCTTATATAGTAGGTACCCTAAATCATTCGAGCCGCGCAGCCAGCGCACATGCAGTTTGAAGTATGACGGGTATAACCAGAGAAACCAATCAGCGACAGCGCAAAGCGTGATAGGTATTCCTCTGAATCCCGGTATTTTATTCCACATTACGGCCTCGAATTCGTTATCATGCGCGCAACATTACAAACCCGCGTGCAAACCTGCGCGCCCAGTCAGGGATAACACCATGTTGTGGTTTAAAAACTTAATGATTTACCGCCTAAGCCGGGACAGCGTGCTGTCCAAAGATAACGTTTTATCTACGGATGAACTGGAAAAACGGCTCAGCGCGTTCACGTTCACCCCGTGCGGCAGTCAGGATATGATGAAAACGGGCTGGGTATCGCCAATGGGATCACATAGCGATGCGTTAACGCACGTCGTGAATGGGCAAATCGTTATCTGCGTCCGTAAAGAAGAAAAAATCCTGCCATCTCCGGTCATCAAGCAAACCCTTCAGGCCAAAATCGAACGTCTGGAAGCGGAACAGCACCGTAAGCTGAAAAAAACCGAAAAAGACTCACTGAAAGACGAAGTCCTGCATAGCCTGCTGCCGCGTGCGTTCAGCCGTTTCAGTCAGGTGTGGATGTGGATTGATACGGTTAATGGCCTAATTATGGTCGACGCCGCCAGCGCCAAAAAAGCCGAAGATACGCTGGCGCTGCTGCGTAAAACCCTAGGGTCACTGCCCGTTGTGCCGCTGACGATGGAAAACCCTATCGAGCTGACGCTAACCGAGTGGGTTCGTTCCGGTGAGCCAGCCGCTGGTTTCACGTTACAGGATGAAGCAGAACTAAAAGCGATTCTGGAAGACGGCGGCGTGATCCGCTGTAAAAAGCAGGATTTGGTCTGCGATGAAATCGCTGTGCATATTGAAGCCGGTAAACTGGTCACCAAGCTGGCGCTGGACTGGCAGGAACGTATTCAACTGGTCTTGTCCGAGGACGGTTCGGTAAAACGACTGAAGTTCTCCGATACGCTGCGGGAACAAAATGACGATATCGATCGGGAAGATTTTGCTCAGCGGTTTGATGCTGATTTCATTTTGATGACCAGCGAACTGGCTGCGTTGATTGCGAATCTGATTGAAGCGTTGGGCGGAGAAGCCCAACGTTAATGCTGTCGATCGTTAATACAGTCGATCGTTAATACAGTCGATCGTTAATACAGTCGATTGTTAATGCGATCGATTGTTAATTCAGTCGATTGCTAATGCAGTCGGTGATTGCCCGCCGCCGCTCTGGCCACGGGCAATACCTCTTCAGTGATAATCTGTTAGACTCGGAATGCTCCAACCACGGCATTCAGTTCTTCGGCCTGTGATTGCAACGCACCCGACGCAGCAGCAGACTCCTGCACCAGCGCGGCGTTTTGTTGCACCATTGAATCCAACTGCGCAACCGCTTTGTTGATCTCGTTGATGCCACGCATTTGCTCATCCGCTGCATGCGTAATTTCGGACATCACCGAGCTCACCGTAGACACGCCGCCGACAATTTCATTCATCGTGTCGCTGGCCTGACGAACCTGTACGGAGCCAGATGTCACGCTGGAGACCGTCGATTCAATCAGCTCTTTAATTTCTTTTGCAGCCTGCGCGCTGCGCTGCGCCAGGCTGCGAACTTCACCAGCAACCACCGCGAAACCACGGCCCTGCTCACCCGCTCGCGCCGCTTCTACCGCAGCGTTAAGCGCCAGAATGTTAGTCTGGAATGCAATGCCATCGATCACGCCGATGATATCGCCGATCTTGCCAGACGCGACCACGATCTCTTCCATCGTGACAATCACATCAGAGACCACTTTGCCGCCTGTGCCTGCATCTTTCGACAGCAGCAACGCCTTAGCGTTAACCTGCTGCGCCGATCCTGCCGACTGCGTCACCGCCGCGGAAATTTCTTCCAGCGAGGCTGCCGTCTGCTGAATGCTCGACGCCGCAGATTCGGTACGCGCAGAAAGATCGTTATTTCCTGCTGAGATTTCATCCGCTGCTACCTGAAGCGAGGCGCTGATATCCCGAATCTGGATCATGACCTGACTGATCTTATCGACAAAGATGTTAAACGAGCGGGCAATTTGCGCGACTTCATCCTGCCCTTCATCCGGCAGGCGCTGCGTCAGATCGTTATTACCGTTACTGATATCATCCATTGCGTCGCGGATTTGCAGCAGACGCTTGAGCGTTGACGTGATAATAAAGCCAATAATCAACGTTCCCAGCAGCGCGATGGCAACCAGTGTGATGACCGACGTAGACAACAGAGAGCGCATGCCCGCCGTCGCTTCAGCTTTGTCCAACGCCACCAGCATGTACCAGTTCGTGCCAGTAATCGGTTTTGCCAACACCAGTTTGGTCGACCCGGAAAAATCCACATCGCGGGCGCTATCCGCAGAAAGAATGTCGTTCAGGTTAATCGCAGGAGCAATCTCGGTGATATTTTTCAGCGTCAGTTTTTCATCCGGGTGCGCAATAATCGTCCCACTGCGGTCAATCAGCACGCCGAAACTTCCTGGGCTTGGGTTAATCGCTTTAACGTTTTCAATCACGCTTTTCATCGTGACGTCACTGCCAACGACACCTCTGACCGTACTTCCTTCCAGTACAGGCGCAACGAAAGAAACCACCAGCGTATTCGTTACCATATCAACGTATGGCGCGGTCGCTAACGGCTTGCCTTCTTTCACGGCCTGCTGATACCAGGGTCTGACGGTCGGGTTGTAATCAGCAGGGATGCCGCCTGGATCGGCAAATTTGGCGGTGCCATTGGCGTAACCCATATACACGTTCAGGAACCCACCGGATGCCACAATCTGTTTAAACAGCGGGATCGGGTCTTCATCCTTTATCGCACGGTCATGCAGCGCGGAAATCATCTGCGTTTTAGACGAAACCCAGTCACTGATAGCGATACTATGGCTAGTCGCTACCGCGTCCAGCGTGTTCTGGATCGATTCCTTATTAGCGTTATTGGCGATGGTGTAATTAAGAAAGGTATTGATAGCAAGCGAAAGTACAACAATGGTCGAACAGGCCGCAAGGATGCGGGAACGCGTCGTTTTCAGCATAAAATACTCTTTGCATAGAATAGTTATACTATCCATAACGGCAAAGAAAAATAAAACTTGAATGCGATCACATTCCACCGCAGCCATTTATCTTAAAACCCGAGAAAATACTTAATATGTTCAACCACGCCATGATGTAAAAAAAGACACCAAATGAAATAAATGCCAATAAGTCAATATTAAAACCCAACAAAAACAAAAACAAAAGAATAAATAACTTATCATTTTTCATAAGAAAAAATTATCAATTAGCGTCGTAATTTATTACATTTTAACAATTAAGGGATTATTCCTAATAATCTCACTATTGTTTTATACGGATAATTAATAGAAACCATTAAATAAAATAGCTCATATATAGAAGTAATGCGCGGCGTTATAAAAAAGAGCGAGATATTATTCGGTAGAGCATTATGCTGGAAACCATTTTACGTGGTTTATTTTTATGCGGTGAGATGACTGAACATTTTCAGTATAGACTGAATAATACCAGTGGTATTATATACCTTATGTTGGCTGGCAAGGATTAGAGAAGAATGGAACACGCGCATACTCAATTAATAGAACAGCTTACTCAACGCTTTGCGACAGCAGACAATACACCGCTCTACCTGAAATTTGCCGAAACGGTAAAAAACGCCGTGCGTAGCGGCATGCTGGAGCATGGCAATATTTTGCCAGGTGAACGCGACCTGAGCCAGTTGACTGGCGTATCGCGCATTACCGTGCGTAAAGCCATGCAGACGCTGGAAGAAGAAGGTGTGGTGACCCGCGTGCGCGGCTACGGCACGCAAATCAATAACATTTTCGAGTATTCGTTGAAAGAAGCGCGAGGGTTTTCACAGCAGGTCGTACTACGGGGCAAAAAACCCAATACGCTATGGGTAAACAAACAGGTCGTCAAAAGTAGCAAGGAAGTCGCCGAACAATTGGCGATTGTGCCAGAAACGCCCGTTTTTTTGTTGAAACGTATTCGCTATGTGGATGAGGACGCCGTTTCCATTGAAGAATCGTATGTTCCTGTTGACCTGATCGCGGACGCTGACGATATCGGCGTCTCGCTTTATGACTATTTCCGCAGTCAGAACATCAATCCACAGCGTACACGCAGCCGCGTCAGCGCACGCATGCCCGATGCCGAGTTCCAGTCCCACATTCAGCTTGATAATAAAGTACCGGTTCTGGTCATCAAGCAGGTGGCGCTCGACCAGCAGAACCGGCCCATAGAGTACAGCATCAGTTATTGCCGTAGCGATCTATACGTGTTCGTCTGCGAGGAATAACCGGGCACGAAGTTCAGCCTGCGTGGGTGCGCAGTCTCCGCCACGGTGGCTCACGACATACGCAGCAACCGCATTACCCAACGTGACCGCCTCCGCCAGCGGCCAACCGGCGGCTAATCCCGCTAGCGTCCCTCCTGCGTGGCTGTCTCCCGCGCCGATGGTATCGACCACCGTTGCCGGGAACGGAGGGATAACCCCCTCAGAATCGATATCAAAATACCACGCCCCCGCTTTGTCCTGACGAATAATCACCGGTGCACGGTAGATCTCCCGCCAGGCTCGCCCCAGCGTTTGCACATCAACCGACACGCCGAGCATTTCCGCTGCAACTTCCGCTTCCTGACGATTAAGGGAAACGACAGGGTGAAGCGCCATAATACGTGCCATCAGTTCGGGAGAAATATCGGCGATACGTGGGCCAAAATCGATAAACGGCGTCACGTCAGGCAAGGTTTCCAACCAGCTAACCAGACGCTCACCGCACGGTGCCGCCAGTTGATAGCCTGAAAGATAGACCAAACTCCCCGATGCAACGGATAACGATGCCAGCCAACTGTCGCTCCACTGTTTCTCAACGCCACTGAAGGACATAAACGTCCGTTCGCCATCCGGTTCAACCAGCGCCAGACACCAGCCGTTGTCTCCCGAATCAGTTTGTACCACCGTGGTGAGGTTCTGTTTTTCCAGACTGTGACGAATGATATCCGCCCACACGCCCTGCCCGACAGGCAAGGCGTTTTGTGCCTCCATTCCAAGGCGTTTAAGCGCAATGGCAATATTCAAAGCACAGCCGCCAATATTCACGCTTTGCTGCTTCAGTTCAATATCACATCCGCGATACGGCAATGCATAAGCATCGGCAATCACATCGATTACTGCAGCTCCGATGATGGTCAGCGGCTGACGCGTTGTTAGCTCATCCAGTTTTGCAGCAAGTTCGCTGGCTTTCATCACGCCTCCCGTGCTGAGCGGTATTGCAGGAGCTGGCTGGCATAGCGGCTAAAATCAAGCTGGTTAATGTCATCCAGCACCTGCTTCAATCCCGCATCAATCGCCGTGACCCCGTGCAGCGCACCGCATATCGCGGTCGCCATCGCCCCGATCGTATCGGTGTCTCCCCCCAGGTTGGCACACAGAATCGCACAGCGGTTTGGATCGGTTTGCGCCAGTTCCACCATCGCGATGGCAGTCGCGACAGATTCAATCGTGCTCGTTCCCGCACCAATCAGTTGATAAAGCTGCTCACTGGCGCTTTCTGTCCCCTTTGCACTACGCACAATGTTCAGTGCTAACTCCAGACGTGCGGCGAGAGAAGCGCTAAACGTAGTGATACGTTTTTCCTGCGCGTGGCGCGCCACGGACGGCAGTGCATCGACGATCGTCTGCCAGCTGACACCGTCAACCGCACGGGAAATAGCCCAGGCAATCACAACCGCCCCTGCAATCGCCACGTCGGATTTATGCGTCGGGCTGGATGCCAGTGCCACCTGATCGATAAATTCATCGAGATCGTGCGCAGGCAACAAACAACCTAGTGGAGAAGCGCGCATGGCCGCACCATTCGTGACACCATTATTTTCCAGTTCACTCACTGGCGTACCCTGGCGGATAGCCTTCAACGCAATTTTAGACGTTGGGCCGAGCACATTTTTATTAAATGCATCAAACGATTCCGCCCATTTCAGGATGTGGCGTCCGATCGCATCGGCGTTAATTTCCCCATCACATTCAATGATAGCGTCGGCCAGACTCAGCGCCATCGAGGTATCGTCGGTAAACTCGCCGCGGCCGAAATAGCACGCCGCATTATTTTCCGCCGGGCCGGGCAAAAAGCGATCAATCCAGCCGAAATGCGCTTTTACGCGCGTCCGGGGCCACAGTTCCGATGGCATACCCATCGCATCCCCTAAAGCCTGGCCATATAAGGCACCGAGAATACGTTCCTGTTTCATTTGTTTTCCTCTGTACTGAAATGCTTATTTTTTGAACCATCGACATCAATGGTCGAGATCGCCTTATCCGATTCACGGAAAAACAGGATAAAGATCAGCGCAATAATTGCGATCATCACCGCGCCAAAAAGCCACATGCCGGTCCAGTTAAAGGTCAGGCCATTCACCGGCTCGCCGTGAGCGAAAAGTTTCTCCATCATCACGCCGCCCAAACGGTATCCCAACAGGCTGCCGAAACCCTGACAGCAGAGCGTAATCAGCCCCTGTGCTGCCGTGCGCATGTGCACTGGCGCTTTTTTATCAACGTAGATATAGGCGGTAACATAGTAGAAATCGTAACTCACGCCATGCAGCAGAATGCCGAGGAACAGCAATGCGTACGTGAAGTAGTGATATGCGTCGCCGTAGACAAAGAAGACATAGCGGATAGCCGCCGTAATCAGCCCCAACAGCAATACCTTTTTAATACCAAAGCGCTTGGTGAAAAACGGCAGCGCCAGCATAAAGAAAATTTCCGAGAACTGACCCAGCGTCATCCAGCCTGTCGCATTTTTCATGCCGACTTCAGTGAGGAAGCCCGTGGCAAAAATGTAATAAAACGCCAGTGGCATTGCGAACAAGAAGGAGCAGACAAAAAACACCAGAAAGTTTTTGTCTTTCAGCAATACAATCGCGTCCAGCCCCAGCATGACTTTAACATCCAGCTTGCCCGTGCTTTTCGGTGGCGTATTGGGCAGGAAAAAAGCAAAGAGACCAAGTAACGCGGAGCTGCCAGCAGTAATCAATAACGGAATATTAGTGGGGGAAATGTCGCTAAATCCAAGCCATGTCGGCAGAAAACCGCAGACGATACCCGAGGCGATCCAGCCAATCGTACCCAAAACACGAATGCGCGGGAAATCCCGCTCTACATCGGCAACATGTGAGAAGGCGATGCTGTTAGTCAGTGCAATAGTCGGCATATAAGTTAACGAATACGCCAGTAACAGCGGGAAGAAATACATGAATTCCGTTTGCTGTGCCGCCAGATACATCAGTATCGCTCCGGCGAACATCAGTACAGCCAGCACCTTTTGCGCGGCAAAGAAACGGTCGGTGAGTGACCCCACCAGAATCGGCGATAAGATAGCGGCAATCGCGGTACAGGCATACGACCAGCCGATTTCGCCCGCCGTGAACCCGCTTTTGCTCAGATACAGCCAGAGTGGAACAAACCAGGCTCCCCAGATAAACCATTCAACGAACATCATGAACGACAGCTTTGCTGTAGTTTTCATATTTACATCCTTCATGACAGAGTAAGGTACACCTTTAAAATACCAATTAATAATACCTTTTAAATACCTTTGCGTTCATTATTTGAACCACTTAACATTTTTGTAGCATTATTTATTCTCATTGAGAAAAGAATGACAGAAAGGCACACGCACGCGCAGAGCAGGATGAAAAGTGGGAATGACGCAGAATCAGCATAAAAAAACGCCGCGTTATGTAGCACACAACGCGGCGATGAGGAGATAGATTATAAAAATAAAATAGTTATTACAGGTACTTACACAGATAAGAGGTCGGTTCGACTACCTGCAAATTGAACTCACTTTTTCCCGGAACGAAAAACGTTTCTCCCGGAGTGAAAACCTGCCAATCCGGCGCGCCTGGCAACAGCACCTTCAATGCTCCGGTGATGACCGTCATTTCTTCCGGCTGCCCGGTTCCAAATGTGTATTCACCCGCATCCATGACGCCGACACTCGCACGGCCAATGCCGTCGCCTTCAAAACCGATTGATTTGACCTTCCCTGCAAAATACTCATTTACATTCAGCATAGCGCGGCACCTATCGTCGAAAAATTCAGAAAATTCATCTTAAAAGGAGAGTCGCGCTACTGTCACGATCTATTCATTGAAAGTTAGTGTTCGGTAACACTGACTGGTGATTATTTTGCCAGTGTCCGGTCGCCATTCTACGCGGCCGACAAACGCAGCGCCTTCAATACGTTTGCCACAATCGCTTCCGGCGCCTGAGACGCATCGATGACATGGTGCGCGACACCGCGATACAGCGCCTCGCGCGCAGCCAGCACATCGGCCATCTCCTCCGCGATAGGACGACCAGTCAGGGTGGGCCGCTGGTTATCCTGTGGGTTTTCCTCCAGTCGCTGGGCCAGCAACTCCGCATCCGCATGCAGGTAAATCACAGTGCCTTTATCATGCATAAAGCGTCGGTTGGCCTCCGCAAGCACCATACCGCCCCCCGTCGCAACGATGCAGCGGTTAGACGTCACTTGCTGAAGCGCCAGACTTTCGCGCTGGCGGAACCCATGCCATCCTTCCTGCGCGACCACATCAGCCACCGTCATATTAGTGGTCTGCTGCATAAACAGGTCGGTGTCGACAAAGTCATATCCCAACGCCTGCGCCAGTTGATGCCCAACGGTGGTCTTCCCACAGCCTCTGGCACCAACCATAAAAATGGGGTGTGTCATGTAATGACGTATCCTTCTTCTTTACTCGCCCACTCCGTCATACTTCAAGCTGCGCGCGCGTCACCTGTCCCGCAACTCGAACGCTTTCGGGTATCAAAGATAAATGGGGGTGATTAACTGCTTTGTCGTGGGCTGAATCATACCGATAAAATCAACAGGGAGGGAAGTGACTTCTCAGTGGAAACGAAAAGTTGAATAACTAAAAGTAAAAATGGGATGACAGGAAATAAAAAGCCCCGCGTTTAAAGGCGGGGCAAACCGCTCAGGCGATTAATACGTGTGGAAATAATCCTGAATCACCGCTGGATTCGTCGTTTTCGTCAGCGCCAGCATCAACAGGATGCGTGATTTAGCCGGGCTCAGAGAATCGGAAACCAGACCAGGCTGGCCAGCATCCGGTGGGACGATACCGCTGCCGGTACGGGTGGAACGTACAACAACAATGCCTTTGCTTTCCGCTTTACGGATGCCTGCGTCACTGCGTTTAGATACGCTACCTGCGCCCATACCCGCATACACAATGCCTTTTACGCCATGTTTGATGGCAGCGTCATACATGTATTCTGGATCGTCCTGATAGCCATAAATAATGTCGACAGCCGGCAGCTTATCTATGTTGGTCACATCAAATACGGAACGCGTGGTGTGAATCTTGTCCAGACGAGTCTGGTAGTAAACTTTGTCACCAATAATCACGCCCAGATAGCCTTCTTCTGGCGCTTTAAAGGTATCCAGCGTAGAGGCGTTGGTTTTGCTGATGAAACGAGCGGAACCGATACGGTCATTCAGTACCACCATCACTCCACGGCCACGGGAGTTTTTATCCGCTGCGACTTTTACCGCACCGTACAGGTTCATTGGACCGTCGGCGCTGATTGCCGTTGCCGGACGCATCGCCGCAGCAAAGACCACTGGTTTGTCACTCTTCACCGTCAGATTCAGGAAGTAAGGCGATTCATCGAGCGTATCCGTGCCGTGCGTAATCACCACGCCATCAACATCGCTGCGTGCCAGCAGCTCGTTCACGCGCTTGCTCAGCTTCAGCAAGACATCGCTGGTCATATTTTCGCTGCCGATGTTGGAAATCTGCTCGCCGGTAATATTGGCAAGTGTTTTCAGCTCTGGTACAGCGTGAATCAGCGTCTCTACGCCCAACGCACCCGCTTTATACCCCGTGGTTTGCGTGTTGGCCGCAGCGGAACCTGCAATCGTACCGCCCGTTGCCAGAATGACAATGTTAGGGAGATTTTCTGCCGCATTTGCCAAAGACGAAAAACAAACAAAAACAACAACGAATAATGCGTTAAACATCCTTTTCATAACCTATACCAACTTATTGAGTTAAGTGGCAGACCAGATACGTCAGGTGCCTGATCTGTAAGTAAAAAACCTCAACCCTGTTGGCAGCCTGCCAACATTGGCGCTTATAATGCCCCAGAATTCAACAGATTAATATATGCCTGTAAAACTTCATGTTAACGGTGTGTGATCCCTCACAGCGCAGCATTACGCCACGCTGATTTACGCTACCGACTAATCTGTGCCACCGCATCCTGAGAGGCCTGTTCACGCGCGTCGCCCGTCAGTTCAGACAACATCCCCTGATGCATTTCAAGCAGTCGGTCAGCATGTTCAAAGTAGTGATCGTCATGGCTGATCGCCACAATCGTTTTCCCCAATGCACGCAATTGCGGTAACAGCTCAAGATAAAACACGCGGCGGAATTGCGGATCCTGATCGGCCGCCCATTCATCCAGCAGTAAGATGTCCCGCTGTTCGGCAACAGCCAGCAGCAGTGCCACACGCTTACGCTGCCCCTGAGAAAGCTGTAAGTTCATCACTTGATGATTCTCCAGCGTCAACTTATGCCGCATGTTCAGACGATCCAGCCAGCTGTCGACCAGCGCCATATCCGGCTCCGTTCCCTGCGGGCCCATCATCTGCCCGAACAAATGGAAATCGGTAAAAATGGCAGAAAATAGCTTTTGGTAATCCTGTCGCGTTTCCGCCGTAACGGCGTGGTTATCCAGCAGCAGCGAGCCGGAAACCGGGGTATAAAGCCCCGTCAGCAGCATCGCCAGCGTAGATTTCCCGCTTCCATTACCGCCAATCAGAAACACCAGTTCGCCACGTTTTATCACCAGATTGATCGGCCCGACTTCAAATCCGGAACCCTCATAGCGAAACACCACATCACGCAGTTCCAGCGTGTGCCAGTCCGCAGGGGCTATCGCCTCGGAAAACGGCTCCCGATAATCCGCCAAATCGAAGCGTTTCAGCTTATTAAACGCAACTTGCGCACTCAGCAGCGTCGGCAGAGCACCAACGGCCTGTAGCATCGGCGTACGTAAAAAAAGCAGCGTCAGTGAGTAGGTTGCCGCGACATTGGTATCCGCCCAGCCGAGATTATTTGCCATGAAAAAGACCGCGCCAATCACGCCCAGCATCATAATATTCGACCAGTTCACCGCGCTGAGGTGGAAGGTGTCAGCACGAATCACGTTCTGTCGGTAATCCTGCGCATTGGCCTGATAAACCTCTTCATACAGTTTCTGCGCCCGCTCACGGTTGAGCGCCAGTTCCTTACGCCCATTAATCACCGTTTCAAAATCTTTTTGCAGCCGATCTTCCGCTTCCCGCACCTTAGTGAGATGGCTATACACGCGGGAAACCAGCATAAAACCGCCCCAAATCGTTATCGCGATCCAGAGCGACGTTACGATCAGCATGTTAGGAGAAAGCCACGCCAGATAAGCCGCAGAGCCGATTGTAAGAATGATGCCCTGAATCAATTCAGGTAGGCGAACAAACGCGAGTGTGATGTTGCGAATATCGCTGGATAGGCTGGCAAGCAGTTGCGCACTACCGATCTGCTCGATACGCGCAATGTTGGTGTCCAAAATACGCTTGATAAATTGCCCACGCAGGCGATAAACAAAATGATGCCCCAACGTAGTCAACGCCAGTTGCGACACCAGCGTCACGCCCATTAGCAGTAGCAGCAGGCCCAGAAATTGCGGCAGTACGCTCAACGACTGATTGACCGTTTCAATCAATTGCAGGTTGATAAAGGCAATCAGTCCAATGCCCAGCGCGGCACTCAACAAACTTAATAGGATTACGGCAAGAAATGGCCAACGGTATTGGTGGTAAACAATGCGGAGTAACTCCATAACAACCTGGTCTCTATGATGAAAACAATCGCCCGCAGTTTAATGGCGGTGACCGTGATATCAAGAATAATTCTCATATCTAGCGTTATACCAAGCACACTATACCCCAAATAATTCGAGTTTCAGGACAAAACGTTAACGTTTTGAACAACGCAAAGCGTTGACCCTTCAGGGCAAGGCCCACGACGGGCCGAGTATTTGAACGTAGCCAACGCACATGCAACTTGAAGTATGACGGGTATATACATATCCCACATCCAGCCTCATCAGCACAACGCATTAGAAATAATGATGAATTATCACGATTAGTTATCGTTTTACCGATGACACGCTTCGTCAACGCGCATTTCTCATTTCCAACAATAATAAACACAAATTGATACAAACAATATAAATAACCACATTATAAAAAAGGTTAATAACCTAAGCCATACCGCCCCAAAAGCGCACAAAAAACCTATTATCATGCCTTTACGAACATTAGGTGATGATAATTAAACACTATAGTTAGTATGGTAATTATTAATAACGAAGGGTAATACGACTAAGCTATTTAATACGTAGGAATATTGTCATATTTTTATTTCAAAACATTTCAAAAAAGTTGGATTTTTAGTTAAGCCACACCTATAAATATCAAGAATTGGGTGAGTTTCATCCCAATGGACTAATCCACATGGAAGAGGGATACACAGCAATCTATTTAGCCATATTTGACTATTTCTTTCTGCTTTTTGTTTCTGAACCAGGTCAGCTTTAGCACCCCGCTTTTTGTTGGTGGTGCATATCCCATACGTCTCCCACCGCGACACTGATCCGATGAGAGAGGTATTAAGACAATGGTTGCAGATAAGCAAGAGGCTATTTCATGTCAGATATGAATGTTATTGCGGGAAATGCAAATATCCTGTCTCGTCAGGGTGGTAAATTTATCAGAGCTGTCCCGGAAGGAACCACAAATGTCGAGCTGCTGGAGAGCAGCACCGTAAGAATTTATGGCACACCGGACATCGTGTCCCGCTATGAACGCCTCGGCGACGATCTTATCTTACATATGAAAGACGGTACCACCGTCCGCTATGAAAGCTTCTTCACGCTGGATGCCGCCGGTTATCACAGCGAACTGGTTTTTGACGATGGCACCCGTCTCATCCATGCGCAGTTCTCAGGTGCGGCGGCGGCTGAAGGAGCGACACTCGCAGCAGAAGCCGCTGCTCTTACGCCAGAATATTCCACGCTGGGCGATATGACATCATTGTTGATTGGAAGCACCACCACCAGCACGATTTCTGCGGCCACGCTAGGCGGTATTCTTGGTGCCGTTGCTATCGGTGGAGCTGCCATCGCTGTCGGTTCATCAAGCAGCGACAATAAATCCACCACGCCAACCCCACCTGAATCTTTAACCATTAATCCCTTCGCTGGAGACAATATCCTAAACCGCACAGAGATAGGGGAAGCCCATACTCTTAGCGGAAAAACAACAGGCATCAGCGCAGGGCAAATCGTCACCATCACATTGAACGGTGTGGTCTATACCACGACCATTGCAGCCGACGGCACCTGGAGTTTTACACTGCCAGCAGATGCGTTTACCGGGCTGGAAGACGGCATTTACGCCTTAAAAGTGAGCGTGACGGATGCAAATGGCGTCATCCATGAGAAAACCCTCGATCTCACCATTGATACCCTGCCTCCGAATTTGACCGTTGATAAATTTACAGGCGACAATTACCTCACCGTAGGGGAGCTGGCAAACGGTCAGGTTCTAAACGGAACGGGGGAAGCGGGCCAGAACGTCACTATCACGCTAAATGGAAAAACGTATACCACGACCATTAATGCCGCCGGTAACTGGACCCTCACCATCCCTGCCGCCGATCTGAGTACGCTGGGCGAAGGCGACCACGCAATGACGTTCAGCGTGACCGATAACGCCGGTAATACCACCGTGGTTAACCGCACCATCATTGTCGACACCACACCGCCGGAACTGTCTCTGTCGCCATTTACCGGCAACAATCTGATCACCGCCGACGAACTCCAGTCTTCGCAGTCTGTCTCCGGTACCGCTTCCCTGTCAGATGTCGGTCAGACCGTGACGGTGACATTTAATGGCACGACCTACACCACAACGGTAGGAAGCGATGGCTCATGGAGTGTTACGATTCCTTCCGGCGACATGCAGGCGCTGACGAACGGCACCTACAATCTGGTGGCATCATTAACGGATAAAGCAGGCAACACCACCACCCTGCCTCCGCAAACCATCACGGTGGACACCAATGTCGAAGCAGTCAACATCAGCATCGTTTCAACAGATGACCGCCTGAATGCCGTGGAAGCAGGGCAGCCGCTGACGGTCAGTGGGACGACAGCCAACGTTGCCGCAGGCCAAACCGTCACCGTGACATTGAACGGAAAGACCTACACCACCACCACAGGCACTGATGGCAAATGGTCTGTGGATATCCCCAGTGCCGACCTGCTTGCCCTGACTGACGGCAGCAACACTATTACGGCCAGCGTACAAGGGATCAGCGGAGAAACCGTTACCGTCAACCATACGCTGGATGTGCACATCAATACGCTTCCGACTATCACACTGACCGCCCCACCGTTCGCCGACGGCGTATTAAACGCCGCCGAAGCCGCGCAGGATCAGGTCATCAGTGGGGAAACCGGGATTAGCGGCAGAGGCCAAACTGTCGGCCTAACGATCGGTGGGAATTATGTTACCGGCACGGTGGATGCCAACGGGAACTGGACGGTGACGATCCCCAAAGACATCCTGCAAAACCTGCCATCGGACAATATCAGCGTGCTGGAGATTGTCGTCCGCGATATCGCAGGCAACGAAACAACCGTCACACAGAACATCAGCGTTGATACGACGCCGCCGACGCTCAACGTCTCCGCTATCGCTCAGGACGATGTCCTCAATGGTGCAGAGCTGGCCGTCAACCAGGTGGTCAACGGAACAGCTTCACTCAGCGAAGCGGGTCTCCCGATCACCGTTACACTCAACGGGCAAACCTACACCACGACTGTCGGCAACGACGGAAACTGGAGTATCACGCTGCCAACGGCCGATTTGGTCGCTATTGCGGACGGGAGCCATAACCTGACCGTTACGCTGACCGATGCCGCAGGTAACACCACAACGGTAACCCGTCCTCTGACTATTGACAGTGGCGCAACCACGGCGCCAACCATCACCATAAATAACTTCGCAGACGATAACGTCATCGACGGTGCAGAAGCCAAAGTCGGTCAGCAGTTGAGCGGGACAACCACCAACGTTGAAGCGGGACAAGTGGTTACCATCAGCCTGAATGGGAAAACCTATCTTGCGACCGTGCAGTCAGGTGGAACCTGGAGCATCACAGTTTCAGCCGTGGATATCGCACTGCTGGCAGACGGTGCACACAGTATTAGCGTTAATGTGAGCAACAAAGCAGGTAACGCAGTAAGCGGAAGTCGCGATATCACCGTAGACAAATCTGGCGACAGCATCGCCATCAATATTATCGCCAGCGACAACCTATTGAGTCAGGCTGAATCCCTGCAACCGCTGGCGATCAACGGTAATACCGCCAATGTTCCCGCAGGGCAGACGGTGACCGTTACGCTGAACGGGAAAAACTACACCACCACCGTTGCCGCAGACGGCAGTTGGACGCTGCAAATCCCCAGCGCCGATCTCCAGCTTCTGTCAGATGGCAATGCGACCTTAACCGCCAGCGTGACGGTGGCGGGAAGCGCTACCGTCAGCGACGCACAGACACTGGGCGTACACATTCATACGCTGCCACAGCCAACGATTGACACGCCATTCGGCAACGGTTCTCTGAACAGTGCAGAAGCGCTGGTCAGCCAGACCATTACCGGCCACACCGGCGTCAGCGGCGCTGGGCAGACAGTCATCTTGTCCTTCGGCGGGAAATCTTATACTGGAACGGTAGATACCGCAGGTAACTGGAAAGTTACCGTCCCTGCGGCCGATCTCCAGCAGTTACCGGAAGGTAATAACACGCTGTTGGTCACGGCACAAGACGCCGCAGGAAACCAAGCCAGCAAGACATTTATCAGCCCTACCGACTTTACGGCTCCGATCCTGACCATCGGTACGATTGCGGGCGACGACACCATCAATCTGGTCGAATCGCAAAGCAACCAGAGCGTCAACGGTACCGCCTCAATTAGCGAAGCGGGTCGTACTGTCGTTATCACGTTCGATGGGCAGTTCTATACCGGCGTCGTCGGTAATGATGGCAACTGGAGCATCAATTTGCCCACCGCGGCTCTGCGCGGCATGGCCGATGGCAGCTATACGCTAACGGCCTCGCTCACCGATGCTGTCGGTAATACCTCCAGCGTCGAGAAGTCCGTCACGCTCAGCGCCGATCCTGCGCTCCAACCGACAATCTTCGTAAATGCTTTTGTTGATGAAAATAACGTCATCACAGCGGCCGCTCTGAAAGTCAGCCAGTGGCTAACGGGCACCAGTTCGAATGTGGAAGCCGGTCAGGTTGCCACCATTCTCCTCAACAAGAAGTTCTACTTCGCTACCATTCAGAGTGGTGGCGACTGGAGTGTAGAAATTCCGGCTGAGCATATGGTTGAACTCAGTGAGGGAACGGTATCGATCTCCGCTCAGGTCACCGATCTGGCAGGTAACACCGGGAACTACGAAACCTGGTCCTCTATCGATACGAGTAATGACAGCATCTCTATCAGCATTGTTGCACTAGATAACCAGATCAATCGCCTCGAAGCGTCACAGCCGCTGACGATTTCAGGTTCAACGGTCAATGTCACACCGGGCGAAAGCGTTACCGTGACGCTTAATGGCAAAACTTACATTGGCACCATTGCCGCGAACGGTAACTGGAGCGTCACTGTTGAAAGTAGCGACATGCTCGCCTTACCGGATGGTAAGGCCACCATTACCGCCAGCGTTGCCAACCCCGGTGATGTTCCCGTTACTGCCAGCCGTGATATTGATATTCATATTAATAACCTACCACAGCCAACGATTAACCAGCCTTTCGGCGATGGCATACTGAACATCATCGAAGCCGCTAATGGGCAGAACCTGACAGGGAAAACCGGGATTACTGGTGGGGGCCAAAGCGTCATCATTACGCTGAACGGCAAAACCTATGCCGCTACCGTGGATAATCAGGGAAACTGGAGTGCTGCGCTTCCCGCCGCCGATCTACAACTTCTGCCGAGCAGCGTACAGGCTATCCACGTAGAGGCAACGGACAGCGCGGGTAACAACATTGAAATCACTCGCGATGTTACTGTCGATCTGACGCTCCCCATTCTGACGCTGAGACCGTTGACCAATGACGGTATCATCAACGCCGCCGAGAGCCTGAACGATCAGGTGATATCCGGTAATGCACTACAGTCGGATGCGGGTCGCACCGTCACCGTTACGATCAACAATAAAAATTATCAGGCGCAGATTCAGCCTGACGGTAGCTGGAGTACCACGATCCCCTCCGCCGATCTTCAGGCGCTGGCTGACGGTAACTACACCGTGACGGCAAGATTGACCGGAGCATCAGGCAACACGACCACCAGTACCGGATCATTAACACTGGATGCCAGCCCGGCCAACCTGCCTCTGCTCACCGTCAACCCCATCGCGCTCAATAACATCATCGACGGCGGTGAAATCAACGTCGCGCAAGTCATCAGCGGTAACAGCCTGAATGTCGAGGCTGGGCAACGTGTGACCGTAACGCTCGGCGACAACACCTACACCACAACGGTCGACAGCAACGGCCAATGGCGCGTCAGCGTGCCGTCTGCCGATCTCCTTCATCTGGCACAAGGCACGCATACCGTCACGATCGGCGTCAACGACGTCAGCGGTAACCCGGCAACGATCAGCCAGACGATTACGGTGAACACCTCTCTGAGCGGTATCGCCATCGATACCATCGCGGGTGACGACAAACTGAACCAAATCGAGGCGGCGCAAGATCTGACCGTCAACGGTAGCAGCCAGAACGTGACAGCGGGCACAACCGTCACCATCATGCTGAACGGGAAAAGCTACGACGGCGTCGTACAGCCGAACGGTTCGTGGAGCATCACCGTATCAGCAGCGGACGTCAGCGCACTGGCCGACGGCAACACAACCCTCACCGTAACAACGGTAGACAGCGCAGGAAACGCGTTGAGCGGTAGCCGTACCATTGATGTGTTTACCAACAGCAGCCCATCATTGACGCTAAACACACCGTTCAGCGATGGTATCCTCAATGCCGCAGAGGCGAGTGTTACCCAGACGCTCAGCGGTACAACGGGTATCACTTCACCGGGGCAAACCGTCACCGCCACGCTGGGCGGCGTGACGTACACAGGGGTTGTTGACACCGCAGGCAACTGGACCATTTTACTCCCTGTAAACGGTCTGCAAAATCTGCCGAACGGAACCACAACATTGCAGGTTAGCGTTAGCGACGCTGCTGGCAACAGCAGTTCCCTAACCAGCAACATTACCGTGGCTCGCACCCCGCCGACGTTGACGACGGGCAACATTACGACCGACAACATCCTGAACAGCACCGAGGTACAGAGCGATCAGTTGTTAACCGGCACCGCCTCGCCGTCCAGCGCAGGACAAACCGTTACCACAACGCTGAATGGCAAAGTCTATAGCGGTATCGTCGGCAGTGACGGCACCTGGAGCATCACGATTCCGTCAGCCGACCTGGCTAGTCTGTCCGATGGCAGTTACAGCGTCGTGACACGCCTGACCGATACCGCAGGCAATACCACCACGGTCACACAGACTGTTGCCGTCGATGCCAGCCCGCTCAACGCACCGATCATCACGATTGGAACGTTCGCGGGCAATAACATTGTTGACGGAGCAGAAGTACACGTCAGCCAGGTACTCAGCGGCACCAGTAAAAACGTTGAGCAAGGCCAGACGGTGACGATTAGCTTCAATGGCAAAACGTATACCGCTCAAGTGCTGTCGAATGGGAACTGGAGCACGACGATCTCAGATGCTGACATGGCTCTGCTGACTAACGGTAGCCAGACGATTACCGTCAGCGTAAGCGATGTCTCCGGTAATACCGCGACATCCAGTAGCAGCGTGACGGTGAATACCAATGCAAGCGGCCTGTCTATTGCGCCAATTACCGGGGATAACCAGCTAAATGTGCAGGAAGCGGCAAGCGGCATAACCATTAACGGCGGTGCCGTCAACGTCGCGCCTGGCACGGACGTCAACGTCATACTTAACGGGAAAACCTATACCGTTCAGGTACAGCCAGACGGAACCTGGAGCGCCCCCATTCAGCCTGCCGATCTGCAAGCGCTGGGAGATGGCATCATTACGGTAAATGTCACGGCGGTTGATCAGGCGGGTAATGCCCTGTCGGGTACGCAGCAGTTGGGCGTCAGCATCCATAACCCACCGGTGGCCTCGCTGCATATGCCATTCAGCAACGGTTATCTGAATCTCAGCGATGCACAGGGCGGGCAGACCCTCTACGGTACCACGGGCCTGCGCGGAGCCGGGCAAACCATCAGCGTCACTATTGGCACTACGGTTTACTCCGGCACGGTTGATGGCAACGGCAACTGGAGCCTGCAATTGCCGTCGTCCGTTCTGACGGTGTTGGCAGACGGTCTCCTTAACATTTCTGTTACCGTCAGCGATGCGGCGGGCAACACCTCCACCGTTCAGAGCAGTGCATTCGTTGATTTGACGCCACCGGTGCTGACCATCAATCCGATTAGCACTGACGATATCATCAACATCGCGGAAAGCCTGCAACCGGTGGTGATCAGCGGGACGTCGCCCATCAACGACAGCGGTCGTCCGATCATTGTTAGCGTCACCATCAACGGGCAGATCTATCAGGGGCTGGCGCAAGCCGACGGCACCTGGAGCGTAACCGTGCCCGCTGGCGACCTGCAAAACATGCCGAACGGTATCACCGCGATCACGGCTAGCTTGACCGACGCTGCCGGCAATATCGGTACGGTAAGCCATTCGATTACGCTGGATACCGACCCAGCCAAAGCGCCGACCCTAACGATAGCGACGCTGTCGACCGATGATTACCTCAATCTGGCCGAATCTAGTCAGCCGTTGACGATCAACGGCAGCAGCCAAAATGTGGAACAGGGTCAGCAGGTCACCGTCACCCTCAACAATCAAACCTACGTTGCTACAGTAGGCGCAGATGGCAGTTGGAGCGTACAAGTTCCTGCAACGGATGTCGGCAACATACCTGATGGTAAACAAACGGTGAGTGCCAGCGTGACGGACGTAAGTGGTAACCCTGGTTCGGCGACGCATAACATCACTGTCATCACCGATGCCGCCAACCTGCCCGCTATCACCATCGCGACCCTGTCTGGCGACGATGTCGTCAGCGCGCAGGATGCGCAATCTGCTCTGCTCATTTCCGGTTCAACGACAAATGTTCAGACGGGACAGCGCGTCACGGTAACGCTGAATAATAAAACCTATCTGGCGACCGTTGGCGCAGACGGCAGCTGGAGCACGACCGTTCCCGCCAGCGATGTACAAAATCTGCCGCAGGGCAATCAGAATGTGACCGCGGCAGTCAACGACATCGCACAGAACCCAGCCACCGCGACGCATCCGTTTACGGTCGATACCATTCCCCCTTTACTGTCTATCGATGCGCTGGTCGACACCAGCGATATCGGGTTGGCAGACGCGTTGGCCGGACTCCCGTTAAGCGGCAAAGGCGAGGCGGGTCTTTTGGTCACCATCAAAGTCGGCACAGCAGTTTATAGCACTGTCGCCGATAGTAACGGCATCTGGCAAATCGCCATTACGGCAAACGATCTGCTGGCGTTGGGCGACGGTGTGAAGACGCTTGAAGCCAGCGTGACCGACGGTGCAGGAAATGCCAGCACAAGCAGCATTGATATCACGCTAAAAACGCAGTCGCTGCCGACGCTGACGCTGAATGCGCTCTATGACAATAATGTCCTGACAAGCGCGGAACTGGCAACGGAAACGACCATCGGCGGCACCTACACCAACCTGCCCGTCGGGACAACGATTCAGGTCACGATCGGGGCTTATACCGTAACGGGCGTGACGCTCGCAGGCGGCCTGTGGAGCGCCACCATTCCGGCCAATGCACTCAGCATTCTGGCGGATGGCAACGTGCAGGTCAGCGTGACGGTAACAGACAGCGCGGGCAATACCGGCAGTGCGAGCGCCACGCTGGATGTCGTCATCCACACCAATTTTGCCATCAGTATCGCCACACCGTTTGTTGACGGCGTGCTAAATCAGGCGGAAAGCACGGTGGATCAGTTGCTGACGGGCACAACGGGGATCATCGATCCCGGACAGAGCGTGTCTGTTGCCGTTACCAATGGCGCGATAACCACCACCTACAACGCCACGGTGGCGGCAAACGGCCAGTGGAGTGTGACGCTGCCTGCCGCCGATTTGTCGGCATTAGGCGATGGCACACACACCATTAACGTGACCGTCACGGATCATGCGGGCAATATCGGAACAGGAAGCGGAACGTTCACCAGCGTCATTGTGGGCGTGCCTGTCGCCTCGCTGGATACTCCGTTCGGCGATGGCAAACTGAGTCTGGCCGATGCACAGCCGGGCGCTACACTATCTGGACAAACGGGGCTCTCCAGCAACGTGGGGCAAACCGTGTCGGTCAGCATTAACGGCACCAGCGTCCCTGCCACCGTGAACCCTGACGGCAGTTGGTCGCTCTCGCTGGATCGTCAGACGCTGATCGACCTGCCGGATGGTACGGTGAATTTCACCGTCATCGTCACCGATTCTGCGGGCAACACCAGTACCGCAGCAGCCACGGCGAATGTGCTGACCACCACCCTGCCGGTACCAACGTTAGATTTGCCTTTTGGCGACGGCATCCTTAACGCCACTGAGATTCAGTCCATCCAGACCTTAACCGGCAAAACCGGTATTACCAGCGCAGGCCAGGAAGTCACCATTACGGTGACCAATAAAACCACGCTGGCAACCACCACCTTTACCGCCACCGCAGACGGCGTCGGCGGCTGGTCCAGAGCGCTGAGTCCTGCCGATCTGTCGATCTTCACCGAAGGCAATTACAGCATTAGCGTCAAGGTCACCGATTGGGTTGGTAATGCGATTACCAGTACCCCGATCGATGTGAGTTCGGCACAGACGCTGCCTGCCCCAATTATCGACGTGACGCCGTTTGGTATTGATAATATCCTGAATATCGCCGAAGCCGCATCTGCACTGACGTTCTCTGGCCGCACGCAAATTAGCGGTAACGGGCAAAACGTTAAACTGGAGATCGACCTCAACGGTATTCGCTACACGGCAACGGTGGATAGCAGCGGCAACTGGTCCGTTACACTCCCGCCTAACGCATTGAATTCGCTGGTCGATGGTCAACATACCATCACGGTGACCGCCGTCGATGAGGCAGGCAACACCGGATCTACCCCACTCATCTTTACCAGCGATCTCACGCCACCAGCCATCACGCTGAATACGCCGTTTGATGATGGCTATCTGAGTATCGCAGAAGCCGCAACGCTGGCGGGCAGAACGCTTAGCGGCAGCGCGGGTGATGCGGTGAGTGTGACCGTCACGTTTGGCGGACAACCGCTCGTCACACAGATTAACGGAGGCGTATGGACAGCCACACTGACCCCAACGCAACTCAGTCTGCTTGCTGACGGAACGCAGAATATCGTTATCACGGCAACAGATAGCCAGGGCAACAGCGCGACGCTGAATTCTCAGGCAATCCTTGCCGTACAGGTCTCACCGACGCTGGCGATTACCGCCTTTGCTGGGCTGGATGGCCTCAGCTACGCGGAAAGCCGCACCACGCAGACCATCAGCGGTACTGCCACTGATTTGGAAGTGGGACAAACCGTGACCGTCAGGCTGAATAACGTCAGTTATACGACGCAAATTCTCGCTGGCGGCACATGGAGCGTTACCATCCCTCCTGCCGCGCTGCAAGCTCTGGCAAATACGACGTACACCATCACCGCCGATGCGACAGATAAAGCGGGTAATCCGGCAACACAAGCCAACGTAGGATTCAATGTCAATCTGACACCACCGTCCATGACTATGGTGATCGACGCAATCGCAAACGACGACATTATCAACGCTGCCGAGATAAACGGTAATGTTACCATTTCTGGGCGGGTGACTGGCATTCCACCGATGAGTCCAATTACGGTATTAATCGGGGGCGTGCCAGTTATTGGCATCATCACGACCGATACCAATGGCGTCTGGGAAACCACCATTTCCGCCAGCACCTATTTCTCGACTAACGGTAATACCACGGTCTCGGCAACCGTAACGGCATTTCCGCTAATCACTGACACCAAAACAGTGTTAGTCGATACCATCGCGCCGACATTAAATATCGTGGCTTTTGCCGGTGATAACATACTGAACAGTACGGAAGCCAGCACCGCCCAGACGATTACGGGGACAGCTTCCACCACGGAGGCCGGACAACTCGTCAGTGTGGTGCTGAATGGCAAAACTTACACGGCTCAGGTTTCCGCCACCGGCACCTGGAGTGTGAGTGTCCCTGCTTCCGATCTGGCACAGTTGAACGATGGCAGCCACACCATTACCGCGACGCTCACGGACATAGCAGGAAATACCACCACGGATACGCAGGTCGTTACCGTCGATACGGGTATTCCACTGCTCAGCGTGACGCTGTTCGATGACAATATCCTGACGTTAGCTGAAGCCGTGGCGGGCGCAGCAATCACCGGTACAGGCGAAGTCGGGGCTACCGTCACGTTAACCGCCGGGCCGTTGACGGGCACGACAACCGTCGGCTCTGACGGCAAATGGACGATTCCGGTGCTGTCCGTCAATCTGCAAAACCTGATCGACGGGCCGCAGGTCATCGGCGTGACGCTGACCGATACCTCAGGCAATAGCACACACCTTGATGTCACGCTGGATGTTGCGCTGAACAAGACGCTCGGGGCAGGTATTACGGATATCTTCGGTAACGATGGCATCCTCAATCTGGCCGAATCACTGGTCACGCAGGTCATCAGCGGTAATGCGACAGGGAACTATCTGGGTGCGAAAGTACAGGTCACCATCCTGGGCAATACGGTGGAAGGCACCGTGGGTGCAAACGGCGCCTGGAGTGTCGCCCTTGCCCCGAATCTGTTCGCCGGTCTGAGCGATGGCCTGCTCGCGGTTAACGTCGACATTGTCGATTCACACGGCAACGTGAAGAATCAGTTGGTCAATATTGATGTGCTGAAATCTCTCCCAGTCATCAACTCCGTTATTGCCTTCACTGACGGCGCGTTGAATGCAGTAGATGTCGCAACCAGCCAGATCATCAGCGGTGTAGTGAGCGGCGGCAGCGTCGCATTAGGGGCGACGGTGAGTGTGACGCTAGGTACCAAGGTTTACACCGGGATCAGCGTCGGCGCAGGCGGTGCCTGGAGCTTGACCGTTCCTGCGTTGGATCTTCAGGCTTTGCAAGATGGAACGCTGGCGCTTGGCGTCACGGTCACCGATCAGGCGGGCAACACCGCCAGTCAGATCGTGAACGTTCCGGCCGTGATCAAAAATCTGCCGAGCATTACGCTCAACCCCGTCTTTGGCGACAGCCTGCTAAATCTGGGCGACCTGCTGACCGGCCAAATCCTCAGCGGTACAGCCACCGGTCTGGCTGGCAGAACCATTACGCTGAGCATTGCAGGTTCACAAATCGCTACAGCCACTGTCGGATCGGATGGCAAGTGGAGTACAACCGTCACCCCAAGCGTACTGGGTATTCTGCAAGGGCTGGGCAGCGGTGATTTCACCGTGAGCGCCACCGCGACAGACAGTGTCGGTAATAGCACCACGGGCAGTGCCGGCATCACGTTCGATTTCGCACAGCCGGTAATTACGCTGAACCCGATATTTGGCGGCGATGGCTTTATCAACGCGGCAGAAGCACTGGTGGCACAAACGATCAGTGGTGTGGTCACCAATGCCAGCGCAGGTTCGCAGGTTGCGGTAACCCTTGGCGGAAAAACCTTCCTGTCTACGGTCGGGGCAGGCGGCGCGTTTAGCCTGACGCTGCAACCATCGGACCTCAGCGCGTTAGCCGATGGCAGCACCACACTCGGCGTTTCTATCACCAATGCGTCCGGCAACACGAGCACCGTCAGTAGCGCGATCAACATCATTGCCAAAAATCTGCCGACGATTAGCCTTGGCTCACTGTTTGGCGGCGATGGTTTCCTCAATGCCGCAGAAGCCGCGCTGACACAGACGATTAGCGGTACCACCACCAACGCTGCGGCGGGCTCGTCGATTGTCATACGCATTGGCACCCTGACGCTCAACGCTACCGTTGGCAATGACGGCACCTGGAGCGCCAGCGTCACGCCACTGCAACTGTCCGGCCTGGCCAATGGCAACCTCACAGTCAGTGCGACGGTGACCGACCCGGCGGGTAACAGTAATAGCATCAGCGCAGGTCTCAACGTTTCCATCCTGCCACCGACTATCACCCTCAACCCCTTGTTCAACAACGGCGTGCTGGATCTTTCCAGCCTGTTGAGCGCACAAACCATCAGCGGAACGACAACCAATGTGGCAGCAGGTACCACGCTCAGCGTCACGCTGGGCAGCAAAACCTACACCACAACGGTCGGTGCCAACGGTAGCTGGAGCTTGCCAGTCCCAAGTCTCGACCTGAAGGCGCTCGTAGATGGTGTGACTAACGTCGGCGTTCGTCTGGTTGATGCCGCGGGTAACGTAGGGGAAACCACCAGTGCCTTGAATGTCATTATTAACGCCTTGCCAACCATTGCGATTAACCCGTTGTTTGGCGGTGACGGCCTGTTGAATGCCGTCGAGGCTGCCGCGGGTCAGGTCATCAGCGGTACCAGCACCAATGCGGTAGGTTCCACTATCCAGATTTCACTGGGGACCAAGACCTACTCTGCCGTCGTGCAAAACAACGGTAGCTGGTCGGTCAGCCTGCCTGCGCTCGATCTCAACAATCTGACTGACGGCACGCTGTCCCTCAGTGCTTCTCTGACCAACGCCGCAGGAAAAACCACCAGCGCAGGTGCCTCGATCGGCGTGGGCATTCATGCCCTGCCAACGGTCAGCCTCGGCTCACTGTTTGGCGGCGATGGCTATCTGAATCTGGCCGAAGCAGGCATAAACCAGATAATCAGTGGAACCACGACCAATGCGGCTGGCGGTAGCATCACCCTGACCGTCGGCGGGCTTGTACTCAGCGCCACTGTCGCCAGCAACGGCACCTGGAGCATCAGCGTGCCGAGCGCCAACCTGCTCAACATTGCCGATGGCAATTTAACCATTGGCGTCAGCGTCACCGATCGCTATGGCAACACCAACAGTACCGGCACCAACGTTGTCGTCAAAACCCACCAGCTACCGCAGTTGGGGATTGACGCGGTGGGGTCGCTGATTGGCAACACCGTTGGGCTGTTGGCGAACGGCGTCACCGTCAGCGGCACCTCGCGCTACGTGCAGCAAGGTGCCAAGGTGACCGTCACGCTGCTCGGCCAAACGCTACAGGGCACGGTCGGTGCCGATGGCAAGTGGAGTGCACATTTCAGTAGTTCGCTACTGGGCATCAACGTTTTCAACGTGGGTGCCATTTTGACCGCGCTGTTGGGAACAGCCGTTGAAGCCTCCGTCACCGATCAGGCGGGTAACTTCACCGGCGTATCCGCCGGATTAACATCCGGAATCTCCCTTGGGTTACCGCTGGCGAGCATGATGGCGCTGGACGTTGACGATAGCAGTCTCGCTCAGGTGGCCTCGCTGTCTAGCGAACCGCTCGACACCGGGGAAAGCACCGACGTGCAACCCCTTAATGTCAGCTCGAAAATGGCGGCAGCCACGCTCAGCGAGACACAAACCATCGACAAGAGCACCAGCACCGAAGTGGAAGACAGCGTGTATGCCATCGGTGGCGTCGTCATCAGTCTGGCCGACGGTACGGTGCAAACGGGCGAGGATGTCGAAGGCAGCGAAGGCGACGACATCATTACGCTTTCAACGCTCGACTTTACTCAGATCGACGGTGGTGACGGCATTGACACGCTGGTTCTGGATGGCACCGAGCTCAATCTGGATCTCACCGCGTTGGGGCTGAAAATCGATAACGTAGAGATCTTCGATTTAGGCAAAAACGGCACCAACAGCATCACACTGGATCTTGACCGCGCCCTGAATGTCACCGACCGACCCGAAGACGATCTGCTGATTGTCGGAGGCGAAGGGAATCAGGTGAACCTGATTCCGGGCGAAGGCGTCTGGAGCACGGTAGGGCAACGCGATATTGATGGCCAACGTTTCGACGTCTACCACCATTCATCGCTGGATAACGCCAACAACCTGGGAGATGTACTGGTGCAGCAAGGCCTGCTCGTCAATATGGTGTAACGGTGTGTTAAGCGCTGGCTCGGTCAAGGGCTGCTGCTTATACACAAATGCGGAGATCAACGCGGATTTTGTCGTTATCCGGCGTAAGAAATTATGCAGAGGAGATAGCAGGTTTAGGATAAGCCGCATGGACGCGGCGAAAGCTTGCGCCACGTATGGAACGTGTCGCAAGCGGTCCGTTAAACCTGATACCGACGATGGCACCGCGTAGCGGCATAATTTCCGCCAAAAGCCTGGGGTCTCGGGGCGAGCGGCGTTTGAGCCGTCCCGAGTCGGGCGCGTGCTACGAGGTAGCATAAAAATAGCGCTATTATCGCGCACGAAACAGTCTCAAAAGCAGCATAGATACGTGTCCCAGAGACAGAATGAAACTGCCTCGGTAGCGGCACAAATATGTGTAAAGGAACTAAAACAAAGCGTGATGAAAACAGGGGTAATTGATGCACAAATCATTTCTTATCAGATTTTTTATCAGGGGCATGTTTTTTCCGCGCAATCGCGCTTTTTTGACTCACACATTACGCCATCACACACCGCGCTATGTCCTCGCGCTTGGAGTGGTCTGCGGTAGTGCTTCCTTCTTTTATAGTCAGCCCGCGTTCACGCAGGACGTCGCGTTTGACTGGTCAGCGGCACCGACAGAACAGCAGGTCGATAGTCTGGATCTCAAGCAGGCGATTCTCCGCGCGTTTGCACGTAACCCACAAATTGCGCAGGCCTCGGCACAAATTCGCGTCGGCGAAGCCGATCTGCGCGTTGCACAAAGCGCCTGGTTCCCGCAAATCGGCCTGAGCGGCAATGTGGGTCGCTCAGATCAAAGCGATAGTGGCGGTACGATGAGCAACAATTCCACGGCGGGACTCACGCTAAAACAGCTCCTGTACGATTTTGGTAAGACAGGTGGCAGCATTGATGAGCAGCACAGCCTGTCAGATGCCTATCGCTATCAACTCTAC
This sequence comes from Pectobacterium colocasium, assembly GCF_020181655.1. Classification (NCBI taxonomy): domain Bacteria; kingdom Pseudomonadati; phylum Pseudomonadota; class Gammaproteobacteria; order Enterobacterales; family Pectobacteriaceae; genus Pectobacterium; species Pectobacterium colocasium. Next base: position 1,172,758 of record NZ_CP084032.1, on the reverse strand, counting down.
GGCGTCATGACCACGGTCGGTCAGCAAACCTTGTTGACCTATCTGAAGGTCAAACGCTATCAGGAACTGAGTCAAGCGGCCGAGCGTAATATCACGTCGCTCAGTCAGGTCAAAGACACCGCGACGCTCCGCTCCGAGGCCGGTCTCAGTACGCAATCCGATGTCCTACAGGCGGAAACCCGCATTGCGGGCATGAGGGCAACGCAGGAGCAATACCGTGCGCTGGAACGCTCCTCGCTGGCCCAGCTCAGCGTGCTGACCGGCGTTCTCCCCACTTCCCTGCCCGACCTGCCCCGTGCGCTGCTGCAACAAAAAATTACGCTCAAGGCACTGCCCTACCAGCAAAGTAATGCCGTGCTAAGCGCCCAATCCAAGCAGGAGGCCTCACGCCACCGGATTCGCCAGGCGGAAGCCCAGCACTGGCCGACCATTGCCGTACAGATGGGCCGTACCCGCTATGAAACCGACAGACGTAATTACTGGGACGATCAGCTACAGCTGGTTGTGGAAGCCCCGCTTTATCAGGGCGGCGCCGTCAGCGCACGCGTTGATGCTGCGGCAGGTACGCGCGAAGCCGCACAGGCCGAAGTCGAAGCGGCGAAACTGGATATGAACCAGAAAGCCTCAACGGCGTATGCCGATCTCATCGGCGCACAGCAGCGTGAGAAAGCCAGCCAACAGCAAATTACCAGCGCGACCTACACCCGCAACGTTTATCAGGATGAATACAAACTCAGCAAACGCAGCCTGAACGACCTGCTCAGCGTTGAACAAGATGTATTGCAGGCTGAAACCTCACGCATCGGCGCGTTATATGACGGCTGGGAAGCAGCGGTTAACTATGCCGCGGCCGTCGATAATCTGCTGGATATGTTGGGCATTGAGCGTCATCAAGCCACTGGCGAGACGTTACCGTCGCTGTAAGCCGGCTCACCTGCCGGATAAGACTATGCCGGATAAGAACATGCCGGATAAGAACATGCCGGATAAGAACATGCAGGAATCTCAATGACACAAGTCACCCAAACTGAAGTCTGGATTGCCGCGATGGCTCGCGCCGCCACCCACTATGGACAGGTGATGGATACCCAGTCGGTACACCAGCAGATGCGCTGGTACGAACAGCAGCCGATTGCCCGCCAGTTAGAACAAATCAGTCACCTGATGGGGTTGAGCATCAGCCTGCGCCATACGGAGAAGCTCCGCTGGCGCAACCAGATCTTACCGGTATTGGCAGAAACCGATGACGGCGGCGTCATCGTCATCGAATCATTGAATGACGAAGGCATCGCCACCTACTGGCTGAATGACGGCGGCGACCTTCAGCGCGAAGCCGAACTGACTGAGCTCATCAAACACAGTCAGGGGATTATCGTGCTGGTCGGCATCGCAGAACGTGGCCGCGACACCCGCATCGATGATTTCGTCAAACCGTACCGCAAGCACTGGTTCTGGCAACATTTTCGTGGTGCAAAACGGCAGATAGGGGAAATTTCTCTCGCCTCTATCGTGGGTAATGTTCTGGCACTGGCGGGGATTCTGTTCTCCATGCAGGTGTATGACCGCGTGATTCCCGCGCAGTCGATTCCCACCTTGTGGGTGCTGTTCTTCGGCGTGTTGCTGGCTGCCGCATTAGAGTACGCCATCCGTTTATCGCGCACCGTCGTCTCCGATCTGATGGGCAAGAGCATCGATCTGAACGTGTCGGGTATGCTGTTCGCCCGCGCGCTGGCGATAAAAAACGAGGCCCGGCCGAAATCTACCGGCTCGTTTATTTCTCAGTTGCGAGAAATCGATCAGGTGCGTGAACTGCTAACCTCAACGACCGTCGGGGCAGCCGCTGACATGCCGTTCGTCTTGCTATTTCTCGGCATCATGGCGATGATCGGCGGGCCGCTGGTGATGATCCCCATGCTGGCGATCCCGCTGATTGTGATTCCCGGCCTGATGCTGCAATGGCCGATGGCGAAACTCGCCAAAGAAGGGATGCGTGAAAGCGCATTGCGCAATGCGGTGCTGGTGGAATCCATCGAAGGGATCGAAGATATCAAGGCGTTGCAGGCCGAACCCTACTTCCAGCGCCAATGGGAGCAAACTCACGAAGTCAGCGCCGCCATCGGGATGAAGCAGCGCGTGTGGGGGGCACGGCTCAGCGGCTGGGCATCGACCGTCCAACAGCTCACCTATGCGGGCATGCTGGTCTTCGGCAGCTATCTGGTGCTGGCGGGCGATATCACCACCGGTACGCTCGTGGCCTGTAGCCTGCTTTCCTCACGCACCATCGCCCCGCTCATGCAGTTAACCATGGTGTTTTCCCGCTGGCAACACGCGAAAACCGCCATGACCGGGCTGGATGACATCTTGCAAAAACCGCTGGATCGACCGGAGGACGGCAAAATGGCACACTGCCCGATCCTTCAGGGGCACTTCCAGATCCACAACGTGCAATACAGCTACGCCCCCGAAAAAGGTGATACCGCCTTGCAGGTCGGCAAGCTGGAGATCAAACCGGGCGAAAAAGTGGCACTGCTGGGTAAGGTCGGCGCGGGTAAATCCACCCTGCTCAAGCTGCTTGCTAATCAGGCGACCGCGACGCGCGGCAAGGTCATTATTGATGGCGTCGATATCAGCCAGATCGATCCGGCGGATGTCCGCCGCCAACTAGGCTTCCTGTCACAGGAATCACGCCTGTTCTTCGGCAGCCTGCGGCAAAACCTGATGCTCGGCAATCCGCATGCCACCGAGCAGGAGCTGTTGCAGGCGCTGCGTATTAGCGGCGCACTCAGCTTGATCCAGCAAGATGCCTCCAGCCTGGATCGCATCATTCATGAAGGCGGACGCGGTTTATCCGGCGGGCAGCGGCAGATGATTCTGCTCAGCCGGATGCTGTTGCGTAATCCCCAGATCGTCCTGCTGGATGAGCCCACGGCGTCGATGGACGAACAGTTGGAAAGCCACGTGATTCACCAGTTAAGCAGTTGGCTTACGGGACGCACGCTGGTACTGGTGACGCACCGCCCGGCGCTGCTCAAGCTGGTTGACCGGGTGGTCGTCATGGATGGCGGACGCATCGTGGCAGATGGCCCGCGTGACCAGATTTTGAAGGCGGTCAGTAAACCGGCTGATACCGCGCAGAGCGTGGCGTAAGGGGAAACACAATGAGTAGCATCACTATCCATGATGACCTGAAACGCCAGGGTCGACGCGTCTCCGTCATTATCTGGCTCAGCCTGCTGGGGCTGGTCGTCTTTTTTATCTGGGCCACCTTCGCCGTGCTGGATGAGGTGTCGGTCGGGAGCGGTAAGGTCACCCCCTCGACCCGCGCACAGGTGATTGAAAGCCTGGACGGCGGGATTATCGGCCAGATCTATGTGCAACAAGGTAACGTCGTTGAGAAGGGACAGGTGCTGGCGCAGTTGGACGTCAACCGCTTCCAGTCAGTCTACGGCGAAGCCTTCTCCCGCGTGCAGACGCTGCGGGCGTCCGCCGAACGTCTGCAAGCCGAGCTCAGCGGCGAACCGCTAACATTCAGTGCGGAAACCATGAAGGAACCTGCGCTGGCCGCACGCGAACGTCAGCTTTATGAATCACGGTTGCGCAATCGTGATGAAACGGTCGCCAACCTGCAACAGTCTATGCGGCTGGTGGAGCAAGAGCTGCGGATGACAGAGCCGCTGGTGCAGCGCGGTGCCGCCAGCACCGTCGAGGTGATCCGGTTACGCCGTCAGATTAGCGAAATCCGTGGCAAAATCGACGAAGCCAACAACCAATACGCCGTACGGGCGCGGGAAGAACAGGTCAAAAACAACGCCGATCTGGAAGCTCAGATGGAAGTGGTCAGCGGGAAAGCCGATCAGCTCAAGCGCGCCACCATTACGTCACCGGTACGCGGGATTGTGAAAGATATTCAGGTAACAACCGTTGGTGGCGTACTGCAACCGGGCGGCAAGCTGATGGAAATCGTCCCGTTGGAGGATCAGTTGCTGATCGAAACGCGCATCAACCCGCGCGATATTGCCTATATCAGGCCGGGTTTGCCCGCCACGGTAAAAATCACCGCCTATGATTCCTCCATCTACGGCAACTTAACGGGGGAAGTCGAAAGCGTGTCGCCCGACACGCTTCAGGACGAAGTCAGGCGCGATCAGTTTTATTATCGAGTCTATGTGCGTACCACGCAGGCAGAGCTAACCAACAAAGCCGGGGAAACATTCCCCATCGTGCCCGGCATGGTCGCCAGCGTGGAGATAAAAACCGGCCAAAAAAGCGTACTGGACTATCTGATTAAACCACTGAACAAGGTCAATGAAGCGCTGCGTGAACGTTAATCCCGCGTGTGCACAAATAAAACAGCGCCGCACGGGGAACCGGCGGCGCTGTTCATGTAGCGCGACTATTTAACCGAGCTATTGTTTAACCAAGTTATTACTTAATCGAACTACTTCTTAACGGTGACGTTCTTGATTTGCCAGGTACTGTCGCTCGTCAGTGTGACGTTCTTCATGGTGACTTCTATCGGCTTTTTCGCGTTCTCGCCGTTCAGTACCACGACACCTTTGGTTTGGGACGTAATATCTTTAAATGTAATGTCGCTCCACTCAGGAACATTACTTCCCTCTTTTTTCTCATATACCGTATCAATCACAATCGGTTTCGCCACATTCTTCATGACGACATTGCTATACCGAACACCATTGACCACCCCAGCGGCCGACTTGTCACTCTTAATGCGCAAACCGTTCGTGGTGCCATTCATATTCAGGTCATCGACGGTTACGTTGTAAACCCCCATCGTTTCGCTGCCGATCGACATACCGTGACCTGTTCCGAATTCGTTATGTAAAATGGAAACATTGCGCGTCTCGGCACGGCCTTTATAGGCTTTGATCGCCACATTATCGTCACCCGTGGAAATACTGCTGTAAGCGATGGTGATGTTTTTTGACGACATCGGATCGATACCGTCGGTGTTTCTGGCGGTGGACGGCGTTTTGATCGTGGTTTTCCACGCAGTTAAACCATCACCATCGCTGAACACGACGTGGAAATTCGGGGAGTTGATGAGGGAAACGTTATACAGCGTGAAATTCTTGCTCTTGTTAATTTGAATCAGACGAGGGGTATTCTGTTTCAGCTTTTTCACTTTGGCATCGGCGGCCAGATCCCACCAGCTTACCTTCTTATCCTGAAGCTTCACACCCCCTTGCCCATCAATGATGCCCGGCCCATAGATTCCGCTATTCGTGGTACTCGCGGCGGTAATAAATGCATTACAACCTTTACCGTTGTTATCCACTACACCACAGGACGACGCCGCATTCTCAAAAGATTTGGCGTTATTCACTGCCCGCAGCGTCACCCCTTTGTCGATTAACAAGCTGACGCCCGAAGGCAGAGAAAGCGGGCCGCTCAGAAAGACGGAAGTGCTTCCTGCACTCAACCTTACTGCTTTCCCTTTCTCACAATTATTCAGGGCTTTTTGAATGGCGCTGGTGGCCGTACTGCTGTCCGCTTTAAGCACGGTACAGGAGGACGGTACTTTCGGCTCACTCACCGTTCGTGAGTCAGAAGCCCATGCCGAAGCGCTAAACAGGCCGATAAGCCCTAATGATAGAGATAAAACTCGCTTGCCTGATTGGTATTCCATGTCAAACCTTCCCTTGTATCCCCGTCATACTTCAAGCCGCAGGCGCGTTGGCTTCTCTCAAATACTCGGCCCGTCGCGAGCCTCGCCCTAAAGGGCCGCTGCAAGCAGCGTTCAAATCGGTTTAAAACGGATTTGTCGCGCTGTTGCCGCCTTCCTGCAACTCGAATTATTTAGGGTGTAGATATCCGCAATTTTGTTGTGACTAAAAAATAAATTTCATTTTCTTTTTTATTAATAAGAAAAATAAAACGTTTTATAGAAACTAAAAATTGTCGCACATGATATGTCAGTTAATAAAAGTCCATTCACATAAAAAAACATCAATGCTTATTAGTAGAAGCATTCAATTTTACGCATGATTAAATTATCACCATAAAAGTAAATGGCACATCAACGAAACGTAGAAATCAACCGAATCCAGTCATGCCTGCCCGTGAGCGGGTGGTAAGATTTTCATCTCTTCAGAGCATCCCTTTTTCTTATTTTCTTAATAAGAACCTCCCGAATATTTATTAATTCATAAGAAATAATTAAAGATAATATAATAAACAATTAATAAAGTTAAACATAAAATAATCACAGACTAAATTAAATAACCTGATTAACCTCAATATTTTTTCGAATTATTATTCATTTCATATTTCCTGCTATATAATCCTCCCGATGCGCAAGGACCCACTCTTTATTTAGAATAAATAAAGAGAAAAAATATCCGTTTATTTTACAAGGAAAAACATATGTTTAAGTATTTAACACCGATATTTTTATGTACTGCTGCTTTTTCTTTTCAGGCTCAAGCTAATGACACAATGCTAATGCTGCTGAAAAAAGATAATGCCACCTATTTAAGCTGGTCTACCGATGCAGGCAACGTTGTTCGCCAGGATGTGTATCGCAACACCAGTAACAATCAGGCTGGCAGCGAAAAAATTGCAGAGCTCAATTCTACCGACAGGACTTTTACCGATTTAACCGCCAATCCAAAGTCGGATTATTGGTATTGGGTAGATACCGTGAGCGGTAATAATAATGTACTGAAGTCTAATGCAGCACCAACCGCCCCAAGCAAGGAGCCGGCACCACTGCGCGCGACGGCACTAAAAGCAACCAGCTCCGAATGTAAAGCAGGAGCGGTAATTAAAGATAAAACCGTCGATTGCGGCGGTATTACTCTGGGTCTGAGCTGTAACGGAGACAGTGATAAACAGCCTCCGGTTATCACGCTGGAAAATGCCACCATTAAGAACCTGCGCATCTCCGAGAAAGGCGGTTCTGACGGTATCCACTGTAAATCAGGCGACTGCCGTATTGAAAACGTGATCTGGGAAGACATCTGTGAAGATGCCGCGACCAATAACGGCAAAACTCTGACCATCGTTGGCGGTGTCGCACATAACACCACCAATGGCCCTGGCGGCAAACCGGACAAAGTGCTGCAACAGAATGCCAAAAACAGCCACACGATCGTACAGGGCAACTTCACTCTGACGGGTCAACACGGCAAACTGTGGCGTTCTTGCGGTGACTGCACCAACAATGGCGGTCCGCGTAACCTCACCATCATCAGCGCAACCGTTAACGGCACCATTGATAGCATTGCAGGCGTAAACCGTAACTTTGGCGATGTGGCTGACATCCGCGATCTGCGTATTAAAAACTACAAAGAAGGCAAACCGCCTGTATGTGAAGAGTTTACCGGTGTAGAAAAAGGCAAAGGTGACTCTCCTAAACACGGTGAATTCTGGGATACCAAGAACTGCAAAGTTAGCCGTTCAAACGTTAAAGCCCTGTAATTCTGCCAGCAGAGTTCGCTCCTAAATTAATGTTCCATTTGGGGTTCTGACGCATCCATCGTCAACAGACCGTGCTTATTCAAGCACGGTCTGTTTCATTTCATTATCCTTGCTGCAATTCGGTAAACAGCGTGCGCTTCAGCGCCAGCTCAACACCACGCAGTTCCGCTAGCCCTTTCAGGCGACCGATTGCCGAGTAGCCAGGGTTGGTTTTCTTTTTCAGATCGTCCAGCATCTGATGCCCGTGATCTGGGCGCATCGGGATCGGACGACGATCGCCCGCCTTTTGGCGCCGCAGCTCTTCCGCCAGAATGGCCTTGATAATCGCCACCATGTCCACATCCCCCTGTAAATGCGCCCCTTCATGGAACGTCTTGGGATTGTCTTCCCGACAGGTGGCACGCAGATGAGTGAAATGCACGCGATCGCCAAATGTTTCCAGCATCGTAACCAAGTCGTTATCGGCCCGTACGCCGTACGAGCCCGTGCAGAAGGTAAAGCCGTTATGAAGGCTATCAACCGTCTGTTTCAACCAGCGCATGTCGTCAATCGTAGACATCACGCGCGGCAACCCAAGAATCGGGCGTGGCGGATCATCGGGGTGAATGGCCAGACGAATACCGACAGCTTCCGCAACAGGCACAATCTCACGGAGGAAATGCCCAAGGTGCTCACGCAGTTTCGCATGGTCAATACCGTCATATTCCGCCAAACGTCCGCGGAATTGTTCCAGCGTATAGCCCTCTTCAGAGCCCGGCAGGCCTGCGATAATGTTCCCCGTCAGGCGCGCAATCTCTTCTTCACTCATCGCACGGAAGTAGTCGGCAGCCTGTGCCTGTTCATCCGCCGTGTAATCTTTTTCGGCACCGCGACGCTGTAGGATATGCAGTTCAAAGGCCGCAAAGGCAATATGATCGAAACGCAGCGCTTTTGCGCCATCCGGCAGAACATACTCCAGATCGGTTCGCGTCCAGTCCAATACGGGCATGAAGTTATAGCACACCGTATCGATCCCGCACTGCGCCAGATTGCGCAGCGATTGCTGATAGTTGGCGATATGCTGCTGATACTTCCCCGTCTGGGTTTTGATCTCTTCATGAACCGGTACGCTTTCCACCACCGACCAAACCAGCCCTTTCGCTTTCAATTCGGCTTTGCGCTTTTCAATCTCTTCAACCGACCAGATTTCACCATTGGGAATGTGGTGTAGTGCCGTCACCACGCCAGTCGCACCAGCTTGCCGCACGTCATCCAGTGAGACAGGATCGTTCGGGCCGTACCAACGCCAGGTTTGTTCCATACTGAGTTACCTTTTTTCGTCAAGTGAGAGAATTGTCTTTTTCACTTTTTTTCATCAATAAATGAGGAAAAGACTACCTCACCGGGGCAGGCTGTCAAACGAAATGCACAAATTGATTGACCAATTACACAAAAAATTCGTTTTTTGGCCTAACATCATGCCAATAAGACTAAAAAAATGAAGAGGAAATCAAAAAAAGGTTATTTGGTCTGATATCTTTTCTCTCCGCACACCGATGCGATGCCGGAGAGAAAATCCAGACGGGAAAGAAAATGCAAAGCGCAATCAGGATTCCAGGCGGGAAGGAACAGACTCGAACAGGTAGCCGTCGAATGCCGGATCGTCCACATTCGAGATTTCCAGCAGTTTAATTTTTACGTTCTCCAAATGCTGCCACATTGCCTGACGCGCCATATTCACATCACGACGAGACACGGCACGCAGGATCTGTTCATGATCGTCCAGCCACTGGCGCTGATAGCTAAAATCCTCGGTATGAGAATGAATGCCTTGCCACATTGGGCTGCGTTTACGCGCCTGCCACACCTCATACACCATATTGGCTAAGACGCTGTTTTGGGTAGATTGCGCCAGCAGGCAATGGAATTGTTCATCGGCACTTTCATCCACGCTGCCGTTTTCAAGCGATGTCCTTTCTTGTTCAATGGCCTGTCGCATTTTCACAATGTCGCTTTTGGTCGCCTGCATCGCGGCAAAGGCGGCCACTTCACCTTCCAGCAGTTGGCGCGCCTGCATCAGCTCGAAGGGACCATATCCGCTGTCCACTGCGCCCTCTTTCCCCTGCGCGGCCGGCAGTTGCATGACATAAACACCAGAGCCTTTACGCACCTCAATCAGCTTTTCCAATTCCAGCATGATCAGCGCTTCACGCACCACGCTACGGCTGACGTTGTAGGTTTCAGCAATATCGCGCTCGGGAGGCAAACGGTCGCCAATCTGATAGTTGCCCTTCAGAATTTCCGCGCGGAGATTGTCACCAATCTGCTGATATAAACGCATACCGCCATCCCTTTATTCAACATCGGCCATCGCAATATTGGCCTGACCAAAAGACAGAAAAACGCCCAATTTGTCTGAAGTATAACATGAAGCCCCACTACGCCGCACGTTGAGCGCCATGCTTGCCAAATAATTTCAGATATAGTGTTGTCGAAACGCCATTACCCGTTCGCGATCGGCTTGATGCTGCCAAAGAGGCAAGGAGCATAAATGACAATAAACGTATTCCGGTTCGTGTCGTGGACAACCTGCAAGCAGGTCATGACAGGTTTGTTTGCCATAGGTGGCGTACTTTTTATGGTGGGATGTAACAACACGCCTCGCGACATCACACCATTAGGACAAACGTCATTCGAGCGTTACCAGCAAGATACGGCGAGCTGGGTCGCGCAGCATCGCGCTTTCCAGACCACGGATAAACAGCTGGAATTACGCTGGAACACGCCCAGTGAAACTCGCCCCGCCGGCCAGCCGCATAAGGCCATTTTGCTGGTGCACGGGCTAGGTGACTCACCCGGTTCATTCATCGACATTACGCCGCAACTGGTCGAACAAGGCTTTCTGGTCAGAACCGTATTGCTACCGGGACATGGCACCCGACCGTCAGATCTGTTGCACGTCACCGTCGATGACTGGCGCAAAGTGGTCGCCGAGCAGGCCGCCATCCTCAGCAAAGAGGTCGATGAGGTTTATCTGGGTGGCTTCTCCACTGGCGGCAATCTGGTGCTGGAATACGCGTTACAACACCCGGAAATCAAAGGGCTGGTATTATTCTCCCCCGCGATTAAATCCAACGAAAAATACGACTTCATGGCTCCGTTACTGTCCGTATTTACCGACTGGCTGATGCCGCCGCGCCCCGGCTATCCGCAGCAGTTGGCAACCCGCTATATGCGCGTGCCAACCAACGGCTTCGCTCAATATTATTATTCCAGCAGCGGTGTGCGTTCAGAGCTCGCCAAAAAACCTTATGACAAACCGGTGCTAATCGTGCTGGCAGAGCATGATTCCGTCGTTGATACGGCTTATGTTGTCGACGCGTTCGATAAGCAGTTTACCAACGCGCGCAGCCGCCTGATCTGGTATGGCGATCGCCCTGCCGGTGTCCATTCCTCACGCGTGTTGGTGCGGACAGGTTCGCTACCTGAATGGCGCATCAGCCAGTTCTCGCACATGTCGCTCCTGTTTTCGCCAGACAATAAGGAATACGGTAAAACCGGAGCCATCGTCATCTGCGCCAACGGCCAACCCCTGAACGACCTGAAAACCTGTCAGGATCGCAGCACGCTGTGGTATTCCGACTGGGGATACGTGGAAAATGGCAAAACCCATGTACGCCTGACCTTTAACCCCTATTTCGACTGGCAAAATCAGATCATGGCCAACGTCCTGCACACGCAATAGCACGAGCCCCCTAAATAATTCGAGTTGCAGGACAAAACGTTATCGTTTTGAACAACACGAAGTGTTGACCCTTCAGGGCGAGGCTCATTTATGTGCCTCGTAACGCGGCAACCGCGCGACAAATCGGTTATAAACCGATTTGAACAGCGCTAGCGCTGGCCCGAAGGGTGAGCCTCATTTATGAGGTTCATTAATCCCCAGGAGCTTACACCGGTAAGTAACTGGGAGTGACAAATCTGCCGGGAGCAGATTTGAACGCTGCTTGCAGCGGCTCTTTAGGGCGAGGCCCACGACGGGCCGAGTATTTAAGGGAAGCCAACGCATCTGCGGCTTGAAGTATGACGGGGGCTGTCATCATTTGGTCATCAAGGGCAGGTATTTTTCCTTAAAGACAAATCTGCCCAAAGATTAACCATGATCGCTATGCCCGTTCCTTGCGCCCGACCGCTCCTCCGGGGTACACCGGTGGCGCGAGATCTTTGCATTCCGTTGCCGGACGTTTCCCCTAACACCGACAACGCCACCGTATTGCAGTTATTTAGTAAAAATAAAGAGTGGGTTAGCCTGCCTGTCGTTGAGGATGGACGCCCTTTTGGCTTAATCAACCGCCACATTTTTCTCTCGCAAATGTCACGGCCTTTTTATCGCGAACTGTACGATAAAAAGAGCTGCATCGCGTTTATGGATAAAAACCCGCTGATTGTTGATGCGCTGGCGTCGTTAAACGACGTCGCCGATCAAACGGTGATCACTGGTGATAAATCGCTGACGGATGGCTTTATGATCACCGAGAACGGGCGTTATATCGGTATCGGGCTGGGCATCGATCTGATTAAGGCCGTCTCCGATATGCACCTGCGCCAGCATCAGCAGATTATGCAGAGTATCGAATATGCCAGCGTGATTCAGGCCGCGATGCTGACGACGTCAACGCAGGCGATGTCCCGCACGCTTGCGGACTGGTGTTTGGCCTGGGAACCGCGAGACTGTGTCGGCGGTGACTGCTATGCCTTTAAAACCTATCAGAATGGCTGGCTTGCTGCCGTCGCAGACTGCACTGGACACGGCGTACCCGGCGCATTTATGACGCTGATTTTCTCTTCCGCACTGGAACAGGCGCTGACCCAGCACGGTCCGATGCTGCCTGCGCAGCTATTACAAACGATCAACCGCCATATTAAAGATACGCTGGGGCAGCGTGACGAGACGCGCCAGCTTTCGGCCTCTAACGACGGTTGCGATGCCATGCTGATGTTTTGCGACATGACGCGCAACACGCTGACATTTGCCGGCGCGAGGATGCCAGCCTTCATGCTGCAACGCCATACCGGGCAACTGACACCACTCCAGTGCGATCGTATGGGGATCGGCTATACCGAAACGCCTTATGACTACCAATGGTCGAGCTACGAATTGCCGCTTCATGATAACGATATGTTTTTTACCACCACGGACGGATTGACGGATCAAATTGGCGGAGAACGCAGGATTATGTTTGGAAAACGCCGGCTACAGGAGCATCTCCAGCACTATCAACACCAGCCGATGCGTGAGCTGGCTAACCAGCTCCTGTCGGCACACAAGATCTACCAGGGCGATCAGACCCGACGAGATGATTTAACATTTTGGGGCTTCCGACATTGTTCGACTTTTGTTTAATCAGGCAGGCAGAATGATGCCAAACATCAAATACACTGAATTTTTCACGCCCTCGCACCAGCATGATATCACGCTGTATTACGTGGGCTATTTTTCACAAAACATCATCAGTTCACTGGCTGAAACCATGCGGCTACAGCTGGAGAAAAAACAGCTTCCTGCCGGTATCCGTCGCAGACTGTTCTCTACCTTCGTCGAAATGGTGCAGAACATTACTCGCTATTCCGCCGCCCCGCTAACGGCGCTCGATCAGCCCGTCGAGGTCCGTCATGGTTCCGTCTGTCTGGGTTACGAAAATGGGAAATACTTCCTGCTGTGCGCCAACCCGGTACACCCCGACGATGTCGAGACGCTGCGGGGACGTCTTGAACCGCTGCGCGGTATGACACTTGATGAAATCCGCCTCGCCTATAAGGCCTCTCTGCGCGATGAAACCCCGTCATCAAGCAAAGGCGCGGATATGGGGCTGTTGACCGTCGCGCGTGATGCCAGTGAGCCACTCCAGTTTACGTTTCGGGCCGACGCATCAACGGGGCTATCTACGTTTTATCTGAAGGCAATCATTTGACATGAAAAATATAACGACCATAAGCAACCTCCATATTTCGGGGACATCCTGTACCCCAACTGTTGATTTTCACTTTGACACACACCGTCTTTATCTTTCCGGCGAGTCTTATCCTGAGAATGCTGCGGCGTTTTACCGCCCGCTGCTTACGGAGATTCAGGCGTATCTGCACACGCTGACGACCTACGCGGAAACGATGTCGCCGGATGAGGCGCTACCGAACATCGAAATTCACGTCTCCCTGATTTATTTCAACAGCTCCAGCACTAAGATGCTGTTCAGTTTATTCAACCTGCTTAACCAGGCTGCTGAACAGTCGCTATCGATTGCCCTGTATTGGTATTACGACAAAGACGACGACATTGCGGAAGAATTTGGTGAAGAGCTTCACATTGACTTCCCTGCCCTGACCTTTCACAGCACGATTTTGAGTGAGAACCATGAGCACAATTGAATTGTTTACACCGGAATACGACATTCTGCTCGCCGCGCGCAACATCGCTAACCAGCAGGAAAGACCTGCTGAAGTCTATCGCGACACGCTGCTGGCGTTAACCGACCATTACCAGCGGCTGGTACGAGAATCGCACCGCCTGATTTCACGCAGCGATCGGGCGGAGAAAGAGCTGAACCGTTTGAACGCCCAGCTCAATCAATTGGCGGTCGAACTGGAGTACAAAGCCAGCCACGATCCGCTGACCAGTGTGTATAACCGTGGTGCGATCATTGAACGCATCAACCACGCGCTGGAACGCAATCAGGCGGCGCTCATCGTGTTAGATATCGATCACTTCAAGCTGGTGAACGACACCTACGGTCACCCTACCGGCGATGCCGTAATCTGCGATCTGGTATCACGCGTGCAACACGTGCTGAATACGACGAGCAGCATTGGCCGCGTCGGCGGTGAAGAGTTCACCATCCTGCTGGAAGGGCATACGCTGATGCAGGCTGTCTCGCTCGCCAGCCGCCTTCATCAGGATCTCAACAGAATGCCGCTCAGCGTACTGCCGCAACAGCGCGTTACCGCCAGCTTCGGTGTCAGTTGGGCACCACAGAAAACCAGTTTCGATGCACTCTATGGCGCAGCGGATGCCGCACTCTATCAGGCCAAGGAAAAGGGAAGAAATAGAGTGGAATTTCAGTAAGTCGCGGGCTGGGCGATTGCCCTCGCCCTGACTCACGACCATAATAGTGGGTATCGGCTCCTCCGAGACAGACTCCCGCTATGCGATTCGATTTAACCGATCTCCGGCTGTTTCTCAATATTCAGAAAGCAGGCAGTATTACCGGCGGCGCGGCGGCGTCCAGCCTGACCGTACAGGCCGCCAGCGAACGCATCCGCGGCATGGAAGACGAACTTGGCGTACCGCTGTTATGGCGCTCAAAGGCGGGCGTCTCACTCACCGACGCAGGATTTTCTCTTGCGCACCATGCCCACATCATCCTGCGTCAGGTCGATCACATGCGCAGCGAATTACATCAATACAGCAAGGGGTTGCGCGGCCATATTCCGCTGTTGTGCAACTCTGCGGCACTGAATGAATATTTACCCGCTCTGCTGGGTCACTATCTGGTGGTCTGCCCACAGATATCCGTATCGGTGAATGAAAAACTCAGCCGCGACATCGTCAACGCTATCCGTAATCAAACCGCCGATCTCGGCATTGTGGCCGACTCCGTGCCGCTCGATGGACTGGAAACCCGCCGGTTCCGTCAGGATGAACTGGTGGCTGTGGTACCCCGCGCCAGTATCTGGTCTGACGCCTCGCAGCTTACCTTTTCCGATATTGCCGACGCCGAATTTATCGGGCTTAGCGAAGGCGCGGCGTTACAGGAGCACATCGACGAGCACGCCAGAAGGCTGGGGAAACGCCTGAATTACCGCGTGCGTCTTGCCAGCTTTGATGCCGTTACGCAGGTGATTCACAGCGGTATCGGCATTGGCATTCTTCCACGCCATGCCACACAGCGTATGATGGAGCGGCTGGCTATCCGCACAGTCCCACTGTCAGACGACTGGGCGACACGTAATCTGGTTGTCTACGCCCGCCAGTTTTCCGCACTGCCCGGCTATGTTCAGGACTTCGTCACGTTTATTACGACAGAGAACGCCGCTTAAACCAGGCCGCGCACGGCCATATATCCGCCCAACGCCATCAACCCGAGGAAGAAGCAGCGCCGGAAAACCTGCTCGCTGATCGCGTGGCGCAGGCGTTGCCCCATCATCATGCCCAGTAGCGCGGGAATCAGCGCCAGCATCGACTGCCAGAGATCGATGCCCTGTAGCCCGATCCCCTGCATTAGCTGTAACGCCAGCCCCAACGTGGAAACGGTAAACGCCAGCCCCAGCGCCTGTACCAGATCGTTTTTATTGAGCCGCAGGCATTGCAGGTAAGGTACGGCGGGGATCACGAAGACCCCCGTTGCCGCCGTGATGGCACCGGTAATGTAACCCACCAGCGGCGACAGCCAGATTTCATGACGGCCAGGCTGCGGCAAGGTGGTCGCCAAAATCCCCCATAGGCCGTAAACCACCAAAATGCCGCCGAGCGCCGCACTCGTCCATGACGATGAAGAGGTTAGCGTCGGCAGGCCATTCCAGAGTGTCCCAATGATAATCCCGGCAAACAGCGTCCAAAACCGCGTAATCAGGCTGAGAAAGGCGGGGCCGCAGACCAGTTGCCAGATGTTGGTCACCAGAGAAGGGACTATCAGTAACCCTGCCGCGCTGGCGGCGGGCATCACCAGCGTTAACAGCCCCATCGCGATTGTCGGTAACCCCAGACCAATCACGCCTTTCACCATCCCAGCCAGCAGGAACACCACCATCATCGTCGTCATTCATCGCCTCGGTTTGCTGCGCCATTAGGAAAACCCCTATGCAGGAATAGTCCAATGAGGTCTCTGCTGGTGTCTATGCGGATTGTATTGAGGGTGATTCAGGGAAAATTGGAGGCAAAGGGAGCATTAGGAAGAGTGAGATTCTCGGACAGTCCTTTGAGTCACATCTTTATGCAGGCTCAGAGGCCGTTTCGTGCGCCACAATACCGTTATTCTCATGCTACTTCGTAGCACACGCCCGACATTGGGGGCTCAAACACCAGCCCCCTATGAACCCCGGCTTTTGGCGGAAATTATGCCGCTAAAGCGGTGCCTTCGTCGGTATCAGGCTTAGAGGACCGCTTGCGACACGTTCCATACGTGGCGCAAGCTTTCGCCGCGTCCATGCGGCTCATCCTAAGCCTGCTATCTCCTCAGAATAATTTTTTACGCCAGATAACGGCCAGACCCGATGGCATCCTTACATTGTGTATAAGTAACTGCCCTTGCGAAAGAGAAGACGGATACAGCATAAACAGTATCCGCAAATATCTTAGCGAGCGCGGCCTACGGCTTCACCCAGTTGCCACACGGCCATCGCGTAGTGCGTGCTGTGGTTGTAGCGCGTGATGGTGTAGAAATTCGGTAATCCGTACCAATATTGATAGCCCGTACCGATATCCAACCGTAGCAGGCTGGCTTCACTGTATCCCGCCAGCGAATGCTGTGGCGTTAATCCCGCGGCCTGTAGTTCGGTGAGCGAGTAACGGGTATTAAAACCATTCGCCAGCAGCGGTGCCTGACCGTTTGCCTGCACCGCCACAGGGGCACCCTTCACCCACCCGTGCGCTTTGAAATAGTTGGCTACGCTGCCAATCGCGTCCACCGGATCCCACAGGTTAGTATGTCCGTTGCCGTCGAAATCAACCGCGTAATTCTTGAAGGAAGAAGGCATAAACTGCCCATAGCCCATCGCCCCCGCGTAAGAGCCGCGCAGACTGAGCGGGTCGTTGCCTTCTTTACGCGCCATCAGCAGGAAGGTTTCCAGCTCGCCCGCAAAGTAATCGGCACGTCGCGGGTAATCAAACGCCAGCGTTGCCAATGCATCGATGATACGTGTTTTCCCCATCACTCTGCCCCAGCGGGTTTCAACGCCAATAATGCCGACGATGATCTCAGGCGGGACGCCATAAATATTCTGGGCGCGCTGTAATGCATCCTGATATTGATTCCAAAACGCCACACCATTCTGCACGTTGTCTGGCGTAATAAACTGGTTGCGGTAGCGGTTCCAGGCACCGTTCGGCCCTGAAGGCGGACGCGATGTCGGGGCTTGTTTATCCATCAGGCGAATGACCCAGTCCAGGCTCTTCGCCTGCACCAGCACATCATGCAACTGCTGGCGATTAAAGCCGTGTTCCAGCACCATTTTATCGACAAACCGCGCTGTAGCGGGGTTAGTCGCAAAATCACCGCCTAACGGATGGACATTGTGTGCCGGTTCAAGCAGGAAACCGCCTTTAAAAGGGTTACCTGAAGGCGCTTCTGCGGGGGGAGGAGCCGGCTGACTGCTACAGGCCGAGAGCAAAACAAGCAGAGGGAGAAAACGAACCAAATGACGCATCAGATATCCGTATAGCCAGGTAAGAAATCAATACCCGCTATGGTAAAGGATTGTCTGATGTGAAAAAACCAGCCGGAGGTGAAAAAGTGCCGCGCGCCGACCAGATGACAGACCGGCGCACGCCATCACACACGAATCAGTTTTTCTTCACAAACTCGGATTTCAGCTTCATCGGGCCGAAACCATCGATTTTACAATCAATATTGTGATCGCCTTCAACCAGACGAATACCCTTCACGCGGGTGCCGATTTTCAGCGGGGTGGAGCTGCCTTTTACTTTCAGGTCTTTAATGACCGTTACCGTATCGCCATCCGCCAGCAGATTGCCGTTAGCATCTCTGACCACTACCCCCTCATCCTGCGCCGCCGCGTCATCTGTTGCGGACCACTCATTTCCGCATTCCGGGCAGTTGAACATTTCACCTTCTTGCCAGGTATATTCAGAACTGCATTTCGGACAATGAGGTAACTGTTGCATGATAAACTCCTGAAAAATTCACAATAAAAAAGTAATAAATATCATTAGGTAACTGCAATATTTTCGATATTTTACCCTTTTATGCATATTTTTGATAGTGAAGCAGCGTTTATCGTGACTTTACTGCCCATCTGACACCGTTTCGCCCCTTGCCGCCAGAAACGCCATCAAGGCTTCTTGCGTTAGCGCTTTGGAATACAGCCAGCCCTGCGCATAAGCGACGCCCAGGCTTTTCAGATAGGCTTCCTGAACCGGGGTCTCAATCCCCTCGGCAACAATATGCAGATTAAGACAGTGCGCCATGCTGACAATATGGGACAGCACAATATCGGTCGGCGAGTGATCATTAATATTCCCAACAAAGGACTTGTCGATTTTAAGCTTATTGGCTTTTACCCGCTCAAGATACGACAGCCCGGAATACCCGGTCCCAAAATCATCAATGGCGACATCAATGCCTTGTTGTTGATACAGCTCCACCATCGGTGCCGCTTTCTGCGGTTCGATCATGGAGGATTCGGTTAATTCGACATTAACATTGGCACCCTCGAGATCGTGCGCCGCAATATGTTCGACGAGATAATTGAAAACGGATATGTCTTCAAACTCCGCCGCTTCAAGATTGATGGAGACAAACATCGCAGGGTAACGTTTCTTCAGTATGCTGGCCGTTTGTAGCGCCTCATTAATGACGAAAAACGTTAGCTCCTTCATTAGCCCAACCTGACGAATCATGGGAATAAAGGAGTCCGGCGTAATCAGGCGCCCGTCCGCATGACGCCAGCGTATCAGCGCTTCACATCCCACGATCTGAGCGGTATCCAGTTTAATAATCGGCTGATAATACAATTCAAATTCTTTTTGCCTCAGCGCCTGATTGAAAACATAGCGCGGACTCTGAATGGCCAGTGATTTTTTAGAGATGAGTGTAGATAGAATCAGGGAAAGCAGTAGAAAAACGGGCAACACGAAGAGAAAAATCTTTAGGTAGAATGAGAAACTTGTAGCGCGATCCGCACTCACTACCAGAGCGAGATCGCTATTGGACAGCGGTTTCTGAACGTAGTATTTATCGCCAATATAAAATCTATCGGGGTTATTTCCCCCCGCAATCAAGCGAGAATACACATCGCTACTCATCAAATCTGACAGGATAACCCGCCCATCCCGCTTGTTTTTCTCCAGCAATGCATATTGGATATTGTAACTGTAGGAAGGGACATCCAGAAATGAACGTGGATTCAACACCACAAGATGACGCGTTGCGCCAACATAAATCATCGTCTTATTTTTGTTCAGCGGACTTTCAATTTTGTACCAGATATCATAGCGATTTTCATAGCGGAAATCGGGCACGGGAAGAAACATGGTACGAATTTCGTTCAGCATCGAAGAACAGCGAGGACGATTCCCATCAATATAAACCACGTCCTGAATATAATCATTGTCGTAAGCGATCTTACGCAGTAAACCCAGATGCGGATTATCACAATAAGGTGGAATATATGTTTCTAAAACATCGAGTGCGGACGTCGCCTGCAACATTATTTTTTCGGCATGTTCAACCGTGACGTTAGAAAAATTATCGACTTCACTTTCAAACTGTCTGAGCGTGAACGTTGAATAAACCGTAAGCACCAATGCAAAAAGCGATGCCAGAATAAAAAGCAGGCTGGCGGACAATAAGAAAAAATTTTTCTTAAAATAGAGCGTTTGAAAATAGGCTAGCAGGCTTTTTTTCATAGGAGCGACGCGTCGTCATGATGAGAAATCCAACATAGCACACAACCTTCCCACAGCATGTATCGATATCTCAAATAATTCTGATTTTAAGACATTGGTGACTGTCGCATTCTGCGCATCCTCTCAGGCAAAGATCCATACCGACACCTTCTCGAGCCAGTCGATGCACGTGGTGCGGCGATCGCTGGCCATGTTTTTGGCCATCACTCATGGTCATCATTACCTCATAAAAATATTTATATCCCCTCAAAAATAGCCTTGTTAGCCGCAAACCACCGGAACCGCTACTCTGCTGGTATGACATGGAACCCACACAGGCGGAGGAAACCACATCATGGCGACTCGCACTCTTCATCAGAATTTAAGGAAAAATAATATGGGATTAACATTGCACCATCTTAATGATTCACGGTCTGTTCGTATCCTCTGGCTGCTTGAGGAAGCAGGAATACCTTATGAACTCGTCAGATATCAGCGGGATGAAAAAACGCACTTAGCACCGGCCTCATTAAAAGCGATACATCCTTTGGGTAAATCGCCGTTGATTGAAGAAGAGGGCAAGATCATCGCGGAATCTGGCGCTATCGTTGAATACCTGATCAATCGCCATGCAAAACACCTGGCTCCAGATGTAAGTGAGGCCGAATACATTGACTATCTTCAGTGGATACACTTCGCGGAAAGCTCCGCCATGCTGCCAGTGTTATTAAAGATCTTTGGCGAATTTGAAAAGAATACCGGCACCACGCTAAATTTCCTTGAGAGCTACGCCGACAACGAATTCGAGAAAGTCTTTTCATTTTTAGACAACATGCTGTCTGCAAGAGAATTTATCGTGGGCGATAAGCTGAGTGGTGCGGATATTATGCTGGGCTTCGTGATTAATACCGTCGTAGAACGACTCGTGCCCGGAGAACGATTCCCGAATATTCAGCGCTATTCACAGCGCCTGAAAAATCTGCCTAGCTGGCAGAAAGTTCAGGACATTGAGTCGCGCGCAGAATAAGGAATCAGCGCGAGGCATCACTTATTTAACAGGCAAACTTGCGAGCCGCCTCGCGCACTTAAGCGCTAGTGGAAAAATCGAATACGCGTCCTTATCCCAGTCATCTGCTACATTGCAAAGAACTGACCTTATGTTTGATAACGTAGTGGTGAGTATCCAACGTGGGGATGACCTCATGTTTTGTCTAAGGCCTCGGCATCCCTATCAAAATCAACAACACGCTATTTTTCAAGATCATGGATAAGATCCCACCGCGACTCATACATATTAATGCGTATAAAAAGCAAGACGTGTCGCCATGCATACCAAATGCCATTGTATTTGTTTTGCTCTGCCGGGTAGGATGATATGACAGAACCACCCAATGTATGGCAATAGTTTCTAGGGAGAATCCAGTGGGTTATAAAGAGAAAGCACTTTGTAAAATACGGACTGTGACAGCATTTCTATCATTAAGTCACGATAAAGAGAGTTGGCAGACAGAAATTAATAAAGCCTCAAAATTTTTATCAGATTTAACGGCAGAGTTTCAACGTCACCACTACACGGTACAGTCCATTCGCATTGTTACCAATCCATTTGGGGAATATCTCGACCTAAACAGTATAGAGAATGCCCGAGCTGATTTACACTATATTAGCAAATTACTGGCTCACAATAATCAGTCAGGAATAAGGGTAAGATTTGCTATTGGTGAAGCAAAAACCACAAGAGAAATTGAGATGCTGCCTGATCTCATTAATGAGTTTGGCGATTTGTGCAATGCCTGTGTAAATATCCCTTTAGATGATTGTGGTATTGTCGACAATGAGCTTATTAAGACTGCCGCATCATGTGTGAAAAAAATTAGTGTAATAACCCCACGAGGCGAGGGAAATTTTAACTTTACAGTCAACTTCAATTGTAAACCACTAATACCTTATTTTCCGGCCGGATATCATCAAAAAGAATTAGGGGATTGCTTTGTTATTGGTCTTGAAACCCCCGATCTGCTGGTTAATACATTAAAAAACTTCAATAAACAGAAAGGTACAAAAAACCATAATCAACTGTTCAGTAATTATTACACCGTCCTGAGCACAGCCCTTCAGTATCATATATCAGCAATTCAACATATTATTAACCATGCAAAAATGGATTTTCCCTTTACGTTTTCAGGCTTCGATAGTTCGGCTGCACCCTCTAAAAATTGTGCCAGTATGGCCGAAGTCTATGAACAAATGGGGGTCGAATACTTTGGAGCATCAGGCACTGTCGAAGTATCAGGATTATTAACTAAGGTATTTAAATCAGTAAAAGAGACTGAGTTGGTGGGGTTTTCTGGGTTAATGCTTGCATTAACTGAAGATCAAGGTTTAGCTGATGGATCTGTAAAATCAAATTTTGATATTCGCTCGTTGCTGACTTACAGCGCTGTTTGTGGAATTGGGCTGGATACCGTTCCTGTTCCCGGTGATGTCTCTATTGATAAACTGTCAGCCCTAATGAGAGACACAGGGACGATGGCTTTTCGCTTAAATAAACCGCTTACTGTTCGAGTCTTCCCTGTTCCTGGTATGCAGGCGGGTGATATCACCAACTTTGAAAGTGATGACTTATGTAATTGTGCGGTGTTGGCTGTACCATAACGTTAAAAAGATAATCTATTTGGCGGGATTTAATACCGTCAAATAGGCTCATTGATTTAGCAGAAACGCTCTAATGCTAAGCTCAGCAGCATTGATTTTCATGAATTAATTATTATTGACCTGATACCTCTTCATGGCAAACTTGCGAGCCGCCTCGCGCGTTCGAGCAAATCGGATACGCATCCCTGATTCAGTCTGGTAACGTCGTCTGACGCCAAATAACGGCCACCAGTGGTAAGATAGCGCATTCACGGGTGATGTTTTTCATCTGTCAGCCAGTATACTTCTGGCATTCCATTTCAAGGCTCAGGTGACACGCCATCAGCACGGTTGACCATCAAACCCTGCACCATCACCTGAACGAACAAAAGCGTTAAGACTGAGTAAAATCAATATGAATGAAGCCACAGAGAAGGACTTCACCGCCCATACGCCAATGATGCAGCAGTACTTTAGGTTAAAGGCTGAACATCCGGAAATCCTGCTGTTTTACCGCATGGGCGATTTTTACGAGCTGTTCTATGACGATGCCAAGCGGGCTTCTCAACTGCTGGATATCTCGCTGACGAAGCGCGGTGCCTCCGCAGGGGAACCGATACCGATGGCAGGCGTTCCCCACCATGCCGTTGAAAACTACCTTGCCAGGCTGGTGCAAATGGGCGAATCCGTCGCTATCTGCGAACAGGTTGGCGATCCCGCCACCAGCAAAGGTCCGGTAGAACGCAAAGTAGTACGTATCGTCACGCCGGGAACCATCAGCGACGAAGCACTATTGCAGGAAAAGCAGGACAACCTGCTGGCCGCTATCTGGCAGGATAGTCGGGGATTCGGTTATGCCACTCTGGATATCAGCTCTGGACGCTTTCGCGTGAGCGAGCCTGCCGATCGGGAAACCATGGCGGCCGAATTACAGCGCACCAACCCGGCGGAATTACTCTACCCTGAATCCTTCGAATCCATGGATTTGCTCGAAAACCGTCATGGACTACGCCGTCGTCCGCTGTGGGAGTTTGAACCGGATACCGCACGTCAGCAGTTGAACCTGCAATTTGGCACCCGCGATTTGACGGGTTTTGGTGTAGAGCAGGCGAAGCTCGCGCTGCGCGCCGCCGGATGCCTGCTGCAATACGCGAAAGACACTCAGCGCACCTCGCTGCCGCATATCCGTGGGATTACCATGGAGCGCCAGCAGGACGGTATCATCATGGATGCGGCCACCCGCCGTAACCTTGAACTGACGCAAAACCTGTCCGGTGGCGTGGAAAATACGCTGGCTGCCGTCTTGGACTGCACCGTAACAGCGATGGGCAGTCGGATGCTGAAGCGCTGGATTCATATGCCCAGTCGCGATATTGATGCGCTTAAGCAGCGCCAGCAGGCTATCAGCGCGTTGCAGGACATCACGCCCGATCTGCAACCCTCTCTGCGACAGGTCGGCGATCTGGAACGTATTCTGGCGCGACTCGCATTGCGCACGGCACGCCCGCGCGATCTGGCACGTATGCGCCACGCCTTCCAGCAATTTCCCGATATTCGTGAGCAGCTTGCACCGCTTGATATTGACTCAGTTCGCCGTTTAGTCAGCCTGATTGGGCAATTTGATGAATTACGAGACTTGCTGGAACGCGCGGTTGTCGAAGCTCCGCCCGTGCTGGTTCGTGACGGTGGCGTCATCGCGCCAGGCTACAATGCGGAACTGGACGAGT
Source organism: Pectobacterium colocasium (assembly GCF_020181655.1). Classification (NCBI taxonomy): domain Bacteria; kingdom Pseudomonadati; phylum Pseudomonadota; class Gammaproteobacteria; order Enterobacterales; family Pectobacteriaceae; genus Pectobacterium; species Pectobacterium colocasium. Next base: position 1,148,359 of record NZ_CP084032.1, on the reverse strand, counting down.
GGCGTGCGCTGGCCGATGGTGCCAGCGACTATCTGGATCGTCTGGAAATTCGCGAACGAGAAAAGCTGGGGCTCGATACACTGAAAGTCGGCTTCAATGGCGTACACGGTTATTACATTCAGGTAAGCCGCGGTCAAAGCCATCTGGTGCCGATCCACTACGTACGCCGTCAGACGCTGAAAAATGCCGAACGCTACATCATCCCTGAACTGAAAGAGTACGAAGACAAAGTTCTGACTTCAAAGGGCAAAGCGCTGGCGCTGGAAAAAGCACTCTATGATGAGCTTTTCGATCTGCTGCTGCCTCACCTGGCTGAGCTTCAGCAAAGTGCAGCCGCGCTGGCCGAGTTGGATGTCCTGACGAATCTGGCCGAACGCGCTGATACGCTCAATTACGTCTGCCCGACGCTGAGTGACAAACCCGGCATCAAAATCACAGGAGGTCGTCACCCTGTCGTCGAACAGGTGCTTCGTGAGCCGTTTATTTCGAACCCGTTGTCGCTGGCACCACAGCGCCGTATGCTGATCATTACCGGCCCCAATATGGGCGGTAAAAGTACCTATATGCGTCAGGCTGCACTCATCGTGTTGATGGCGCACATCGGCTGCTTTGTGCCTGCGGATCAGGCGGTTATTGGCCCAGTCGATCGCATTTTCACACGCGTAGGTGCCGCGGACGATCTGGCTTCTGGTCGTTCCACCTTTATGGTGGAAATGACAGAAACGGCAAATATTCTGCACAACGCCACGGAAAACAGCCTGGTATTGATGGACGAAATCGGCCGTGGAACCTCAACCTACGACGGCCTGTCGCTGGCCTGGGCCTGTGCCGAAAATCTGGCGAACCGCATCAAAGCCATGACGCTGTTTGCCACGCACTATTTTGAACTGACCACCCTGCCAGAAAAAATGGAAGGCGTGGTGAATGTGCATTTAGATGCGCGCGAACACGGCGATACCATTGCCTTTATGCACAGCGTACAAGATGGTGCAGCCAGTAAAAGTTACGGTCTTGCCGTTGCCGCACTGGCTGGTGTCCCGAAAGAAGTGATTAAGCGCGCACGCCAGAAACTGAAAGAGCTGGAAACGTTATCGAATAATGCGTCATCCAGTCATATTGACGGCGCGCAGTTGGCACTGCTGAGCAATGATGAGCCGTCTCCGGCGATTGAAGCGCTGGAAGCCATCGATCCTGATGCGCTCACGCCACGTCAGGCGCTGGACTGGCTGTATCAGCTAAAGAAAATGCTCTAACGTGTAATGAATGGATGAAAAAAAGGCACTGAAAATCAGTGCCTTTTCTTTTTAACGCTGTATCAATCTATCTGCGTATCGCAGTTTGCCCGCGCGTTCATACGTGCTTTATCGCTGCTGTTAGGGACCACCGCTTTCACCATCTGTCCTTCTTCCATTGATGGAATAACGGCAAAATGCGCAGTAAAGGAAACCAGTACCGGTTCACCCGCCGACGCCGTAGTACGAAGATACAGTCTTTCCAGCACGGCATTACTCGCTACTACAAACGTTTTCCCTGTCGCACAGTCAGAGAAGGTCGCAGCATCCGCCAGATAGCGGTACATGCCCTTCATCGACATCGGCGTATCCGGCAATGCCTGCTCGGTTGCCGTCAGTTGGCGAGGAAGAGAGGAGTTGATGGGAAGCCCTTGCTGATCCAGCATTTCCAGCCCCTTATCAATCGGGCGGAAGTAACGTTTTTCTCCTGCACTATCCGTCAATACCAGCTTATCCGCGGTACGTCGCCATTGCCCATAGGAAGCAAATGTGTTGTTGCCCGCTCGCGTTGTCTGATACTGCTCTCGCAGCACAAAAGTCCCGTCTTTTTCCAAAAACAGCGACGTATCAATCCCTCCGCAGTCCGCACAGGGTAAAACGCCACGATAACTTTGCGCCATTGGTTTAAGAGGCTCTTCCTGAACTTGTGAACGGGTATGACACCCAATCAACCCAGAAACCCCTGCAATCAACAGCACACCGATAGCCAGTTTTTTCATCATTATTGTCCTGCCGTCTCTGCCCTGTTTTTATCGTTCTGACTCAATGCTCTGGAATGTATCCAGCCTGTTATCATCCCTGAGTCTGAGGAATTTTCCACTCAGAAAATGCTATTTCCAGACTATTCTTATCGTCAGACAACCAGATCGTCCCTTCCTGTATCGTTGCCTGCAACGCCATCGTGCGTGCGGCCAGCCCGGCAAGTTGAGTCAGTTGATTATCATCCAAAAAGCGAATAGCCAGATTCTTGTATCCGGAAACCTTACTTGCTATCGCACTCCACCAAACCTGCGCCGCACGCTCGCTGTACGCGTATAGCACCACGGCACGGGACTGGTTGCAGGCTTTCTTAAGCCGCTTTTCATCCGGCAGACCCAGCTCAATCCACAACTCCAGTTCCATCGTATCATTGCGCCGCCAGATTTCCGGTTCGTCATCGGCACTGAGCCCTTTGGTAAAGCGCAGGTTTTCATCAGCATGGCAAATCCACGCTAAAAGCCGCAGCATCATGCGCTGTTCCGTTTCAGACGGATGCTGCGCGATCGTCAGGTTCGCGTCGTGAAAAAAATTCCGATCCATATCGGCAATATTAACTGCTGCTTTGTAAACCGTTGCTTTTAGTGCCATCAGTAACCTCGTCGTTATTCCCTTTAGTTTACTTGAGTTAGCGCCATCCTCACAGTAAAGGTGATATCTGCCACGTAACTGATAGATTAGGCCTCTAAGGACTACTGATATCCTGTTAGTGCCTATGCTATAGTCGGTTTGATAAATAGAGTTTATCTTCGTAGGCTTACAACATCGCGCACCGCAACAGGTGATGATGCATGAATATCTACCGAGCTAAGCTTTCAAGGGAGGATATAGTGCAAGAATACTGTGAATTAGTACGTCGCTTATACGCAGAGATCGCCAGTGGCGATCTGGGCTATATACCCGATTCGCTGGGTTGTGTTTTGAAAACCCTGGATGGCATTGCCGCGAATGATGCGCTGCCATCCTCCGTCAGGGAACAGGCCGCTTTTGCCGCCGCTAACTTATTGGTGAGTGATTATGTCAATGAGTAATGAATATCAACCCATCAACTGTGATGATTACGACAGCCTGGAAGCCACTTGTCAGCAGAATATGACGCTGACGCTGGAACTACGCAATGGTGAAGTTGTGACCGGTAAAGCCAGTGATATGATCTCCCGTAAGCAGGTCGAATATCTGGTGATCGAAGCCTCCGGGGCAATGCGCGAACTGCGCCTCGACCACATCGTCAGTTTCAGTCATCCTGAAATCGGGAAGGTCGTCGTCAGCGAATCCTGACAGGCTTATCCTTTCATTCAGCGGCAAACGCTGAACAAACGCTTCCGAAACGGACAACGCAGGTTGTCCGTTTTTATTCGAGTATTTACCTGCTTTCGCTTTTATCCAGATCAGATGACTTCAGCTTTTATCCCAAACTTATTCTTCCCAAACCCTATTTTTCCCAAACCGTATTTTCCCAAACAATGTGCCACACGGGCTGGTTTTCTCTCACCTGCCCTTCCCGCGTGACGAATCGTCCCACGGCCGCAATGAGCTGTTCGTTGTAGAACACCAGCGGCGTCCGGTCGCGCCACCAGGGCGGAACACCCAGTTCCTGCCAAAGTTTCTTGATTTGCCGCCCGTGGGTTCTGCCGACAATATGCACGGTTCCACGGGTCGAAAAACGAATACTTACCGCTTCACCGTTTTCCGGCGCGCGCACTGCCAGCCCACTATCGGCCAGCAGCAGCGTACCAAGATTGTCAGGGAGCGGCAGCGGACGTGACGTCGGCTGCCACGGCAAAATGCGGTCTTGTAGCGAGCTCATCAGCGGCAGCAAATAGAGATGCTGACGGAAACGACGGATCTGCCACTGATTTAATTGCAATATAGGTTCCGCATCCTGACGGCTCATCGCCACCTCATCCCAGAGTCGCTGTAGCTGTTCACGCGCGGGCATGGTCGCACCTTGCTGTGCCAGCCAGCGCCGCAGTAGCGCAAAACGACGCACCGGGCTTAGCGGAGCCAGGCCGTCAATGCTCAGCGCCCCATCCGGCTGACATAGCGCCTGCAATGATTCTTCCAACAGTTCATCCAGCAACTGTTCCTGTTCAGCACACAGTTCGGCGCTACGCGCCACGGCGGAGGAGAAATGCGGCCAGCGCTGCGTCAAGCGCGGTAAAATTTGCCGGCGTAGAAAATTGCGATCGAAACGCTCATCCTGATTGCTGTCGTCCTCGATCCAGTGAAGCTGATGCCGCTGCGCATACGCTTCCAACTGGATACGCGAAAATCCTAACAACGGACGCACCAGTCGATGATGACCTAGCGTACTGTGCGCTGCCATGGCAGACAATCCGGCAGGCCCGCTGCCGCGTTTAAGCGCCAGTAAAAAAGTTTCACTCTGGTCATCAAGATGCTGCGCCGTCAGCAGGGTTTCCCCCTCTTGCAGATGCGCTTGCAGTGCCTGATAACGCGCCGTTCTGGCTGCCGCTTCAATACCGCCGTTCTGCGCCTCAACCGTCACCGACAGCGAGGCAAACGGCACCTGCCAGTATTCACACTGCTGACGACAATGTTCAGCCCAACTCTCTGCCAGCGGATTTAAACCGTGATGAATATAGGCCGCGCGAATAGCCAGCCCGGAACGCTGACGAACCGCCACCAGCAGATGTAGCAACACGCTGGAGTCCAGACCGCCGCTGTAAGCCAGCAGGATCGACCTGCATCCGGCCGTTTGCGCCGCGATCGTCTGGAGCAATCCATCATCAGGTAATCCATCGTTAGATTCAGTGCCGTTCACAACATCAGGTCTCATACAGTTCTAAGGGCAAGCCGTCAGGATCGGAGAAAAACGTGAAGCGCTGCTGCGTTTCAGGATCGATCCGTACGGGTTCGCAAATAACACCTGACTGCTCCAGCGCGGCAACAGCCTGTTCAACATCAGCCACAGCGAAAGCCAGATGGCGCAGGCCGCAGGCTTCCGGCCGACTCACACGCGCAGGTGAATGAGGGAAAGAAAATAACTCAATGGTATAACGCCCATTCAGCGAGAGATCCCCTTTCCACGACTGCCGCGCTTCACGGTAAACCTCCTGGTTCAACGTAAACCCCAGCACATCACAATAAAACGCCTTACTGCGCGCATAGTCGGAGGCAATAACCGCAATGTGATGAACATCAAGCAGCTTCAGCATGCTTCAACCCCTCATAGCAAAAAATCCGCTGTCATTTCTGACAACGGATTTTCAGAGTAACGCCAGAATTGCCTGATTGATAATACTGCAATCAATCAGACAATCACGCTATCAGCAGTAACCATAGTTCATCAAACGCTGATAACGGCGGTTTAGCAGTTCTTCTTCCGTCAGACCGTCGAGGTCGAGCAAATCGGCTAGCAGCTGCGCTTTCAACGATTCGGCCATCACTGGAACGTTACGGTGTGCCGAACCCAGCGGTTCAGGAATCACGGTATCGATCAGTTTCAGCTCTTTCAGACGCGGCGCGATGATGCCCATCGCTTCCGCCGCCAGCGGTGCCTTATCCGCACTCTTCCACAGGATAGACGCACAGCCTTCCGGTGAAATAACTGAATAGGTGCTGTACTGCAACATGTTGACCTTGTCGCCCACGCCGATAGCCAACGCACCACCGGAACCCCCTTCACCGATAACGGTACAGATGATTGGCACTCGCAGCGTCGACATTTCACGCAGGTTGCGCGCAATCGCTTCAGACTGACCGCGCTCTTCCGCGCCAACGCCCGGATAGGCACCCGGCGTATCGATAAAGGTAATAATCGGCATCTTGAAGCGTTCGGCCATTTCCATCAGGCGCAGCGCTTTGCGATAACCTTCCGGTGCGGGCATGCCGAAGTTACGGCGAATCTTTTCTTTGGTTTCACGTCCTTTCTGATGACCAATGATCATCACCGGACGCCCATCCAAACGGGCAATCCCGCCGACGATGGCTTTGTCATCGGCATAGGCGCGATCGCCAGCCAATTCATCAAAGTCAGTAAAGATGTGCTTAATATAATCAAGCGTATAAGGACGTTGCGGATGGCGCGCTAATTGCGCAACCTGCCAGGCACCCAAATCAGCGAAGATTTTGCGCGTCAATTCAACGCTCTTCTCACGCAGGCGCTGGACTTCTTCGTCCAGATTAATATCCAATTTTTCGTCTTGACGGCTGACTGCGGTCAGCGAGTCAATTTTCGCTTCCAACTCTGCAATCGGCTGCTCAAAATCAAGAAAATTCAGACTCATAGTATTCCTATATTAGTCAAATTCCAGTTCCACCTGCTCATTACCCACTAATGTGCGCAGCTCGTTCAGTAGCGCATCGGCAGGCGTTACACGCCATGCTGCGCCGAAACGTAGTCGGGCGCGCGCATCTTCACGCTGGTAATAGAGATGCACTGGGATCGTCCCCGATCGATGGGGTTCCAACGATTGGCGGAGACGGTTTAATAGCTGGTCATCAATTTGCCTGTCAGTCAGCGAGATAGCAAGCCCGCGCGCGTATTTTTCCCGCGCTTCACTGATATCCATTAACTCTCGGACGGTCATTTTAAGCCCGCCGCTGAAGTCATCAAAGCTGACCTGTCCACTGGCGATAAGGATACGGTCTTTCTCAAGTAAATGCTGATATTTTTCCAATGCATCGGTAAACAGCATGATCTCGAGACGACCGGAGCGATCGTCCAGCGTACAGACACCAATGCGGTTACCCCGCTTGGTTACCATGACGCGAGCCGCCAACACCAGCCCAACGGCAGTGGTCATTTTACCCCGATCCGTCGGGTGCATATCTTTCAAACGCACGCCACCGGCGTAGCGTTCAATTTCCTTAATATATTGCGTGATCGGGTGGCCGGTCAGGTACAGCCCCAGCGTTTCCCGCTCCCCATCCAACACCACCTGCTCCGGCCACGGCGGCACGGTGCTGTAAGATTGCTCAACCTGCTCAGGCGCCTCTGCCAGCACACCGAACATATCCACCTGACCAATGGCTTCCGCTTTCGCATGCTGATCGGCAGCTTTAAGCGCATCAGCCAATGAATTCATTAGCGCGGCGCGATGCGGCCCCAGGCGGTCAAATGCCCCGGACATAATCAGCTTCTCCAGCACACGGCGGTTCAGCTTCTTAATGTCAGTACGCGCGCAAAGATCAAATAGCTCTCTGAAATAACCGCCCTGATTACGCGCTTCGATAATCGCTTCAATCGGGCCTTCACCCACGCCTTTAATTGCGCCGATGCCGTAAACAATCTCGCCATCGTCGTTAACGTGGAAGTGGTACAGCCCACTGTTGATGTCAGGAGGCAGGATTTTTAACCCCATCCGCCAGCATTCATCAACCAGCCCGACCACCTTATCCGTGTTGTCCATATCGGCCGTCATTACCGCCGCCATGAATTCAGCCGGATAGTGCGCTTTCAGCCACAGCGTCTGGTAAGACACCAGCGCATAAGCCGCTGAGTGAGATTTATTAAAGCCGTAACCAGCGAATTTTTCCACCAGATCGAAGATTTTCATCGACAGTTCACCGTCGACGCCCATCCGCTCCGCCCCGTCTTTAAAGACGGACCGCTGTTTGGCCATCTCTTCCGGTTTTTTCTTACCCATCGCACGGCGTAGCATATCTGCGCCGCCTAGCGTATAGCCAGACAGGACCTGAGCGATCTGCATGACCTGTTCCTGATACAGGATAATGCCGTAGGTCGGCTCCAGCACCGGCTTGAGTGACTCGTGCTGCCATTCGATATCAGGATAAGAGATCGCTTCACGGCCGTGCTTACGGTCGATGAAGTTATCCACCATGCCGGATTGCAGCGGGCCGGGGCGGAATAGCGCCACCAGTGCGATCATATCTTCGAAGCAGTCGGGTTTCAGACGCTTGATGAGATCCTTCATGCCGCGAGATTCAAGCTGGAATACCGCTGTGGTTTCCGAGCGTTGCAGCATGTCGAAACTTTTCTTGTCATCGAGCGGGATCGCCGCGATGTCAATCGGTTCCTGTCCCTGCTTCGCGCGGCGGGCGTTAATCATCCCCAGCGCCCAGTCGATGATGGTCAGCGTACGCAGACCCAGGAAGTCAAACTTCACCAGCCCGGCATATTCCACGTCGTTCTTATCGAACTGGGTAACCGGGTGGTTCCCTTCCGCATCACAATACAGCGGTGCGAAATCGGTAATCTTGGTGGGGGATATCACCACCCCACCCGCATGTTTACCGGCGTTACGCGTTACCCCTTCGAGCTTGCGCGCCATATCAATGAGAGCCTTAACTTCCTCATCGGCTTCATAAATTTCCGGCAATTGCGGTTCAGCGGCAAAGGCTTTTTCCAGCGTCATGCCCGGATCGGGCGGCACCAGTTTTGAAATACGATCGACAAACCCATAAGGGTGCCCAAGCACGCGTCCGACGTCACGAATAACCGCTTTCGCCGCCATCGTACCGAAGGTGATAATCTGTGATACCGCATCACGTCCGTACATTTCCGCAACGTGATCGATGACCTTATCGCGTTTTTCCATACAGAAATCGACGTCGAAGTCGGGCATGGAAACACGTTCAGGGTTAAGGAAACGTTCGAACAGCAAGTCGAATTCCAGCGGGTCCAGATCGGTGATTTTCAGTGCGTAGGCCACCAATGACCCCGCACCGGAGCCACGCCCCGGCCCAACAGGCACGTCGTTGTCCTTCGACCACTGAATAAATTCCATGACGATCAGGAAGTAACCGGGGAACCCCATCTGGTTAATTACGCCCAGTTCAACATCCAGACGCTCGTCGTACTCCGGCCGCCGCGCGGCGCGCACTTCCGGGTCAGGGAACAGGAATTCGAGACGTTCCTCCAGCCCCTTTTTCGAGCACTCAACCAGAAAATCTTCCGTGGTCATATCGCCCGTCGGGAACTGCGGCAGGAAATATTCCCCCAAACGGATCGTTACGTTACAGCGTTTGGCAATTTCAACGCTGTTCGCCAGCGCTTCGGGGATATCCGCAAATAGCTCGCACATTTCCTCTTCGGTACGCATGTACTGCTGTGGGCTGTAATTACGCGGACGTTTGGGGTCATCAAGCGTGTAGCCATCGTGGATAGCCACGCGGATTTCGTGAGCGTCAAAATCATCAGTGCTGATAAAACACACTTCATTGGTCGCGACTACAGGCAACCCGTGCTTTGTCGCCAGCTCGACGGCAGCATGCAAATAGCTTTCTTCGTCGGGGCGTGACGTGCGGGTCAGTTCCAGATAGTAGCGCTGGGGGAAGTGTTCCTGATAAAACGCCAGACACTGCTCGGCCTGTGTCTGGTTGCCGCGTAGCAAAAACTGGCCGACATCACCCCGGCGACCGCCAGACAGTAAAATCAGCCCTTCCCGATGCTCAATCAGCCAATCCCGGTCAATTGTCGGCCCGGCAGCGCCATAACCACGCTGATAAGCATGAGAAATCAGCAGAGTGAGATTCTGGTAGCCTTCATTATTCATCGCCAGAACAGTGAGATGTGCGAGTTCATCCCCTAATTCGTCGCTTTCGACAGAAAAGTCTGCGCCGATAATCGGCTTGATGCCCGCGCCATGCGCGCCGCCATAGAACTTAACCAGCCCGCATAGGTTGGTAAAATCGGTAATCGCCAGCGCTGGCATGCCGAGTGCCGCTGCTTTTTTTACCAGCGGACCGACTTTGGCCAGCCCATCGATCATGGAATAGTCACTGTGAACACGCAGGTGAACAAAACGTGGTTCGGCCATATCCAGATCCCATAATTTATCGATTAGTTAGCATGGCAGGCACGACGACATGCACATGCCACATCGAGAGTTAATGATGATGTTTTACGTCAGCCTATGTATTACGTGAGCCGACGTTTTAAGCCAACTTATGTTTTACGCCAACCCTAATGCGCGTTTGACTGGCGCGAAGCTCCGACGGTGAAACTCAGTGGCACCCAGTGCGGCCAGTTTCTCCAGATGAAAAGCCGTTGGATAACCTTTATGTTGGGCAAAACCATAAGCGGGGAAGCGTTGATCCAACTCGACCATCTCACGATCGCGAGTGACTTTCGCCATAATCGAGGCTGCGCTGATTTCAGCCACGCGACTATCCCCTTTAACCACCGCCTGAGCGGGCATCGACAGCGCCGGGCAACGGTTGCCGTCAATCAGAACAAAATCAGGCACGACAGCCAACCCAGCCACCGCACGCTGCATGGCCAACATGGTAGCATGCAGGATATTCAGTTGATCAATCTCTTCCGGTTCTGCACGGCCAAGGCTCCACGCCAGCGCCTTCTCTTTGATTTCATCATAGAGCGCCAGCCGACGTTTTTCACTCAGCTGTTTGGAGTCCGCCAGCCCGACAATTGGCTGAGTCGGGTCCAGAATCACCGCAGCCGTCACCACTGCGCCAACCAGAGGGCCGCGCCCCACTTCATCAACGCCAGCGATACAGGTCGCCTGCGGATAGATAAACATTTCACTCATGGCTTTATTAACATGGTTTTACGAATAGGGGGTTTATGAACGCGGCTTGACTAATTCCAGTACCGCCTGAGCCGCCTGCTCATCGGCGTTACAGCGAATCTGCTGATGCAAATCCACAAATGTCGTACGCAGTGCAGCCGTTTTATCTGAATCTGCAAACAGCGGCAGCAGCGCGGCAGCCAGCTTGTCAGGCGTACAGTCTGTCTGTAGCAATTCCGTCACCAGTTCGCGCCCAGCCAGCAAATTCGGCAACGACACCCACGGCGTTTTGACCAGACGTTGTGCTAGCCAGAAGGTAAAAGGCTTCATGCGGTAGCCCACAACCATCGGGCATTTAGCCAGCATACACTCCAGCGCCGCCGTACCGGATGCTAATAGCGCCGCATCACTGGCAATCATCGCTTCACGCGCCTGACCATCCAGCAGATGTACGCGTAAATCGGGAGCCACAGTGCTTTTGATCTGCTCAAACTGTTCACGCCGTTTGCTGTTCACCAGCGGAACCACAATGTCCAGATCGGGAAAATGTTGGCGTAGCAACACCGCCGTATTGAGGAAATCCGCGCTAAGCATTTCCACCTCTGCGCCGCGACTACCCGGCAGAAGCGCCAGACAGTGCGCTTCTGCCGCAATACCCAATGTTGCACGCGCCGCCAGCTTATCGGGGTGCAATGGCATTGCATCAGCCATCGTGTGGCCGATAAAGCGACAAGGTACATTGAAACGATCGTAAAACGCTTTTTCAAAAGGCAAAAAAGCCAGCACCAGATTGGTCGCTTTACCTATTTTGAAAACGCGTTTTTGACGCCATGCCCACACGGACGGGCTGACGTAGTGAATGGTATTGATGCCTCGCTGCTTGAGGTTACCCTCCAGCGTGATATTAAAATCGGGTGCATCAATCCCCACGAACACATCAGGCTGGAGTTCACTGAAGCGCTGGGTTAAATCCCGCCGAATTTTCAGCAGACGAGGAAGTCGCCCAAGCACTTCAACAATCCCCATGACGGCCAGCTCTTCCATTTCGTACCAGGCTTCACAACCTTCAGCCTGCATACGCGGCCCGGCAACACCGACAAACCGCGCATCGGGCACCTTTTCTTTTAGCGCCCGGATCAGGCCCGCGCCAAGGATGTCGCCGGAAGTTTCCCCGGCGACCAGCCCGATAGTCAAAGGACGTGATGACATGGATTAACGAATAATGCCGCGAGTAGAACGGGCAAAGAAATCGGTAAACGCCTGCACCGCCGGATGTTCCGCTGCCAGTGCTTCAATTTCCGGTTTCACTTCGTCCAGCGTTTTACCGCTGCGGTAAATCAGCTTGTACGCGTTACGGATCGCGTGCAGGGTTTCTTTTTCGAAACCACGACGCTTCAGGCCTTCAATATTCAGGCCAAACGGCGTCGCGTGGTTACCCTGAGCGATAACATACGGCGGCACGTCTTGCGCCACGCCGGAGCATCCACCCACCATGACGTGAGCACCGATGATGCAGAACTGGTGTACTGCCGTCATCCCACCGATAATCGCAAAATCATCAACGGAAACGTGACCACCTAGCGTTGCGTTATTCGCCAGAATACAGCGATTGCCCACCACGCAGTCGTGTGCGATATGCGTGTTGATCATCAACAGGTTATCGCTACCGACTTTAGTCAACCCACCGCCCTGTGTCGTGCCGCGATGAATCGTGACGCTTTCACGGATACGGTTACGATCGCCAATCTCAACACGGGTCGGTTCCCCAGCGTATTTGAGATCCTGATTCACTTCACCAATTGACGTGAACTGATAGATTTCATTATCGCGACCAATTTTAGTGACGCCATTGACGACGACATGTGATTTCAGCACCGTACCCGCACCGATCTCAACCTGAGAACCGATATAGCAGAACGGGCCAATATGAACGCCAGCGCCAATAATGGCACCGTCTTCAACAATCGAACTTGGGTGAATAAAGGCGGTTTGATCAATCACGTTATCAGGACTCCCGACGGCGAGCACACATCATTGACGCTTCGCAGGCCACTTCGCCATCAACTTTGGCAACACCTTTAAAGCGTGCAACGCCGCGACGCTCTTTGATGAATTCAACTTCAAGGATCATTTGATCGCCTGGCTGCACAGGGCGCTTAAAGCGCGCTTCGTCCACAGCGGCGAAATAGTACAGTTCGCCCGGCTCCAGTTTGCCCACGCTTTTAAACGCCAGAATACCGGTGGCCTGAGCCATCGCTTCCAGAATCAGCACGCCGGGAAAAATCGGTTTGCCCGGGAAATGGCCCTGGAAGAAGGGTTCGTTGAAAGAGACGTTTTTCACCGCCCGCAGAAACTTCCCTTCTTCAAAATCCAGTACCCGATCAACCAGTAAAAATGGGAAACGGTGCGGTAATAGTTCTAAAATCTCTTCAATATGCAGAGTATGAGTGTCAGTAGTCAAAATACTCTTCCTGTCCATAAAAACTGATGCCATCAACAACACGGCCTGCGCAGACCCTAAATTAGGTGTCTTCAGGCAGGCCGCAAATAAAAACGCGAGTGATTAAACGTTATCGACTTTTCGTTCAACGGCTTTTAACCGTTTGCTTATCTCATCAATATTCATCACCAGCGCTGCGGTTTTACGCCATACTTTGTTGGGTTGCAAAGGAATGCCCGAAGAGTATACCCCAGGTTCTGTGATTGGTCGCATGACCATCCCCATTCCCGTTACCGTCACTTTATCGCAGATCTCCATGTGCCCGTTAATGACGCTGGCACCACCGATCATGCAATAACGACCAATTTTCAAGCTCCCCGCCATAATGACGCCACCCGCTACCGCGGTATTGTCGCCAATCACGACGTTGTGCGCAATCTGACATTGGTTATCAATGATAACACCATTGCCAATGACCGTATCATCCAACGCGCCACGATCGATAGTCGTGCTTGCGCCGATCTCAACCCGATCGCCAATTCTGACCGTTCCTAACTGCGGGATCTTCACCCAGTTACCGCGATCGTTGGCATAGCCAAAACCGTCTGAACCGATAACCGTTCCTGACTGGATCAGACAATGTTCACCCAGCTCAACGCGGTGATAAATCGTTACATTTGCCCACAAACGGGTACCGGCGCCAATGCGGGCATCTTTACCGATAAAGCAGCCAGGGCCAATAACAACGCCATCGCCCAGCTGTGCACCAGATTCAATGACGGCATTTGCACCAACTGACACCTGCTGGCCCAGCGTCGCGTCTGGCGCGATAACCGCGCTCGGCGCAATGTCGGTTGCCGGTTGCGGCGTGGTGTCCAGCAGTTGCGCCATACGAGCATAGGTAAGGTAGGGATTCTTCACTACCAGCGCAGTGACCTGACAGTAAGGTAAATCCGCTTCCGTCAGCACGACCGCTGACGCTTGCGTCCCAGCCAGTTGCTCACGGTAACGACTGTCGGAAAGAAACGTAATTTGCCCAGTTTTTGCCGAATGCATAGAAGCAACACCGGTGATGACGATATCGCCATCACCGTGTAATTGTGCATCCAACTGTTGAGCTAACGCGTCCAGTCGAATTGAATACATGGTTTATTTAACCTGTTTCAGCACATCTGCAGTAATGTCTTTCGCATTGGCAACATACGCAACAGCGTTAGCGTCAATCACAACATCATAGCCTTCTTTGGTTGCAACAGCTTTCACGGCATCCTGGATACGGCTCAGGATTTTGTTGCGTTCTTCCATCTGACGACGACGGTTGTCCTGGTCAAAAGCCTGTGCTTTGGTAGAGAACTGCTCACGCTGCGCCATGACGTCCTTCTCCATTTTGCTGCGATCGCTCGCTTTCATGGTAGAACCATCACGCTGCAACTTCTGCATCTTGGTCTGTAAATCGTTTTCCATAGATTGCAGTTCAGAAGCACGGCCTTTGAACTCGTTTTCCAGCTGTTTGCCAACGGTTTCACGCTGCGGCAGCTGTTGGAAAATGCTGGAGACGTTAACAACGGCAATTTTGTCAGCAGCCTGAACGCTGGCTGAAGCAGCCAATGCTAAACCGAGGCCTGCGGCACATAACCACTTTTTCACTATAAACTCCTCAACCTAACCTATTTGTGTCTTAACACTTTAATTATGAGCATCACGTCATAGTATGAACGGTTTATGTTCAACCGTTCATATCCACGAACTATTCATATCAACGAGCTATTTATATCAACAAGATACTCGTCTCAACGAATCATGATACGACATTCCCTGCATACGACCTATTGACGTCACACTACCAGGTTTTGCCAATGTTAAACTGGAATTGTTCCGACTTGTCTCCATCGTACTTTTTAACCGGCTGGGCATAGGAGAAGACCAATGGCCCAAGCGGAGACATCCATTGCAACGCGATACCGCTGGAAACACGGAAGTTGCTCGCTTTGCTGTAATCCGGCACGCCTGCGGCAATCGTTGCTGGTGTATTTTCCCAGTTGGTATCCCATACCGTACCACCATCGACAAAGAAGGAAGTACGGACGGAGCTCGCGTATTTGTCGCTGATAAACGGCGTCGGCACGATCAGTTCCGCACTCAGCACGGCCATCGCGTTACCTCCCACTGCGTCATCCAGATTGGTTGAATCAATCGGGCAGTTGGAATAAGACGTTGCACCCGCAGCACACTTGTAATACGCCGCTTTAGGACCAATGGTGTTGGACTGGAAGCCACGCACCGTGCTGGAACCACCGGCATAGAAATTGTCGTAGAACGGCACTTCTTTACCACCGAGACCATCAGCAAATCCCGCACGCGTACGGCCCATCACGACCCACTTACCACTCTCGGTCAACGGATAGTAGCTCGCCGAATCAAACGTCAGTTTGTAGTATTCGTTATCCGAGCCCGGCACCGTGACTTTCACATTCGCAGACGCACGTGTTCCTTTCGTCGGGAAGTAGCCGCGATCCAGATTGTTATATGACCATCCGGTATTCAGGAAGAAATCGTTCGCTTTGAAGTCAGCGCTAGATTTATTACCTTCCTGAACCACGGATGGATTCACTCCTACGGAATCCAGATAACGCCACATCGCCACCTGCGGTCTCATATCCGACAGATCGTTATGGACATAATCCAGACCGACACGCAGTGAGTTATTCTCGTTAATCGGGAAGCCCAGTGTGCTGCCAACGCCGTAACTCACGTTGGTATAGTCGGACAGATCGGCGTCAGACGCCTCAAATTTGTTATAGAAGATACGGCCACCGAGGCTAACGCCATCGACGGTAAAGTACGGGTCAGTCAGTGACAGTTCGACATACGTCTGGTAATCGTTTTTCGTCCCGCTGATACCCACGGAGTTACCCGTTCCCAGCCAGTTGTCCTGCTGAACCCCAGCCTGGAAGCTCACGCCACTTTCTGTACCGAAACCGACACCAAAGTTGAAGGTACCCGTATTACGCTCTTTGACTTTATACGTGACATCAACCTGATCGGCCACGCCGGGAACACGCTGCGTTTCTACATCAACGCTTTCAAAGAATCCCAGTCGGTTTAGACGCTCTTTGCCCTGTTCAACCAGATCGTTGCCTAACCAGGCACCTTCCATCTGGCGCATTTCACGACGCAGAACGGCGTCTTTCGACGTGTCGTTGCCGTCAAAGCGGATATGACGAACATAGAAACGGTTACCAGCATCAACGTTGATGTTTAATCTCACCGTCTTGTCTGCATCATTAATTTCCGGCTGCGTTACCACGCGCGGATAGGCATAGCCATAACGACCCAGCAGTTTCTTGATGTCCTCTTCCATCCGGGTCACTTTCGTCCCGTTGTAGAGTTCACCCGGTTCAATCTTCGTCAGTCCTTCGATTTCCGCAGAGTGGCCAGCCAGATTGCCTTTCACCGTCACGCCGGACAGCTTGTACTGCTCGCCTTCCGTCATATTGATGGTGATGTAGATACCTTTTTTATCTGGCGTCAGGCTCACCTGAGTAGAATCGATGTTGAAACGCGCATAGCCGCGATCCAGATAGAAACTCCGAAGGGTTTCCAGGTCGCCAGACAGTTTTTGTTTCTGGTATTTACGATCGCCAACCACGTTCCACCACGGCACTTCATCACGCAGTTGGAAACGGGAGATCAATTCGTCGGAGCTGAACGCTTTGTTACCGACAATATTAATCTGTTGGATCTTGGCGGAAACGCCTTCCGTGAAGACCAGTTTCAGGTCTACGCGGTTACGCGGAAGTGGCGTGACAACGGCTTTAACCGATGCGCTGTACTTACCCACGCTGTAGTAGAAATCTTCCAGTCCTTTTTCGATGCTAGTGAGCGCGGTGCGGTCCAACGCTTCACCGACGCGCACGCCGGAGGCCTCCAGGTTTTCTTTCAGCATGTCGTCTTTAACGGACTTATTGCCGGAAAACGTGACGCTGGCGATTGTCGGACGCTCTTTCACCTGCACAATCAGCGTTCCGCCATCGCGCAGGACGCGAACATCTTCAAAATTTCCGGTCGCAAACAAGGCACGGATGGTGTTACCGATATCATCGTCACCGATGGTATCACCAACGCGGACTGGCATACTAAGTAATGCCGCCCCGACGGCAACCCTTTGCAGGCCCTCGAAATGAATGTCCTTCACCACGAACCCGTCTGCACCGTATACGGTTGCGCTGCTGAACAGCAGCGACGCTATGAGCAACTTTTTGATCGCCATCGTTGTTATGCGTTTTTCCTAACCTAATCCCGCGCCTAGAGACGAGAGAAATCATTGAAAAGTGCGAGTCCCATTAACAACATCAGCAATACTGTACCAATGCGATAGCTAACGTCCTGCACACGCTCAGAAACCGGCCTACCCTTCAGCTTTTCAACCGCAAGAAAGAGCAGGTGTCCACCATCCAATACCGGCAGAGGGAACAGATTGATGATCCCCAAATTGACGCTGATTAAGGCCAAAAACATCAGGTAATAAATCAATCCATAATCTGCTGACATTCCTGCGCCCTGAGCAATCGAAATGGGACCACTCAGGTTGTTCAGCTTAACATCACCCATAACCAGTTTCCCTAACATACTGACGGTCAATTTCATCAGTTGCCAGGTTTTATCTGTTGCCTGGTAGATTGCGCTAAACGGCCCATACTGGCGCACAGTCCTGTATTCTTCAGGCAGTGGCGTCACACTTGGCATAACGCCCGCTAGCCCTTCAACTCTGCCACTCCCCACAGATTTGCTGTCTGGCGTTAACGTCAACGGTACTGTTGCACCGTTCCGTTCCACCTCCAGAGCAATAGATTGTCCGGGATTATCACGCACGGCGATGACGAAATCACGCCATTGCGCGAGCACCTGCCCGTCGACTTTAACGATCCTGTCTCCGACTTGCAAACCTGCTTTTTCCGCCGCCGACCCCGCCTGCACTTGATGCAGTACTGGCTCGATTTGCGGACCGCGCGGAATAATCCCGAGCGAAGCGGCAGGATCTTGCTTATCAGGCTCAAACTGCCAATCACGTAAATCCAGCGTTTTCTGAACGACGCGATCAGAGCCTAATGGAGCGGTTCCGATCACAACCTCGCTATCACCGATTTTACCGATCAACGCCAGACGCGCAGTATCCCAATCAGGCGTTTCGATACCATCTACTGACTTTAGTTCCATTCCCGCCGACATTTCCGCTTGCGCCGCGATGGAGTTGGGCAGTATTTCACCCACAACCGGACGCACGCCCGGCACGCCGAGAATAAACACCAGCCAGTACGCCACAATGGCAAACAGGAAATTGGCAATCGGGCCAGCGCTAACGATAGCCGCACGCTGCCAGACTGTTTTACTGTTAAAGGATTGGTGGCGGAATTCTGGCGCAACCGCGTCGACGCGCTCATCCAGCATCTTGACGTAGCCGCCAAGCGGGATCAGCGCAATCACAAATTCTGTACCGGTACGATCGCGACGACGCCATATTGCGCGCCCGAAGCCAACGGAGAAGCGTTCGACCTTCACACCACAGCGGCGAGCCACCCAGAAATGCCCAAACTCATGGACGGTGACCAACACACCCAGTGCGATGATAAACGCGGCAAGATTCCAGAGAAAACTCAGCATAAATAGCTCTACCGCTTTATTCTAAGCCACTTTAAACAGCAGCAGCATCAGGCAAGAGAATACAGGAACCGCAGCCGTCAGGCTGTCGATACGATCGAGCACACCACCGTGTCCCGGAATCAAATGACTACTGTCTTTGATGCCCGCCTCACGTTTGAACATGCTTTCCGTCAAATCACCCAGTACCGAAGCCAACGCCGCAGCGATAGAACACATCAGCAACGTCGATGGGGAGACCGTTAATGGTGCGTAGAGGCTAAACAGCACGGAGATGAGCGCCGACGTCGCCAGACCGCCGAGAAAGCCTTCCCAGGTTTTGCCCGGCGACACTTTTGGCGCGAGTTTACGCTTGCCAAACAGTTTACCGAACATGTAGGCACCGCTGTCCGCTCCCCACACCAGCAGCATGACGTACAGCAGCCACCAGGCCCCCGTAAACGGATTAATCGCGTAATGATAATGACGAAGTGCGACCATGCCCCAGAAAAACGGCACAATCGTCATAATGCCGAACACAAGCCGCAATGCGCGCGAATGGCGCCAGAATGAGGCAGAAGCCGGATAGAACAGAACCAACAGCAGCGCCACACTCCACCACGCCAGCGATGACCAGAGTGCGATACTGATCTGTGGAATATGCACGGAATAATGGTAGGCCGGGAGCGACAACAGCATCAGCGCCAGCAAGAAACCACATAGAATAGCGAGCCACAGGCGTTGACTATAAGAGGCAAACCCCGCCAGTTGACCCCACTCCCATGCCGCCAGCATACAAACAGCCAGCGTAACAAGCGTGAACCCCAGAGGAGGCAGCAAGAAAAGCGCCGCAATAACAATCGGGATCAAAATAAAAGCAGTAATCAGGCGATACTTCAGCAAAAGTTCCCCCTAGGATGCATCAGCATCGATAGGTGTTGTTCCCCCGAAGCGGCGCTCGCGTTGTGCAAAAGCATTCAGCGCACCTTCAAAGACTTGTTCATCGAAATCAGGCCAGAGGACATCAGTAAAGTAAAGTTCAGCATAAGCAATTTGCCACAGAAGAAAATTACTGATGCGGTGTTCTCCACCGGTTCTGATCACCAAATCAACCGGAGCCAGATCATTCAGACAGATGTACTGACATAATGATGCTTCATCAATACTATCAGGACGCAGAATGCCTTCCTGCACCTGCTCTGCAAGTTGCCGTACTCCCTGAATAATATCCCAACGGCCGCCATAATTCGCAGCAATATTCAGTGTGAGCCCCTGATTCTTTTCCGTCAGCGTCTCCGAACGGCGGATGCGCTCTTGCAAGCGAGGACTGAAGCGGCCGATATCGCCGACGACCCTTAAGCGAACATTGTGCTTGTGCAGGCTTTTTACTTCGCTGTCCAGCGCCCGAACAAACAGTTCCATGAGTGCGGAAACTTCCTGCGCCGGACGGTTCCAGTTTTCACTACTAAATGCATAAAGCGTTAGTGCGTCCAGCCCTTGGCTTACTGCAAAACTGACTGAACGTCGCACAGCCTTTACACCAGCCTGATGGCCAAAAATCCGCATTTTCCCCCGGCTTTTCGCCCAGCGACCATTGCCATCCATGATAATGGCAACATGCCGCGGTCCGGCGGGTGGCAGATCGTGAGTATTTTTTTGATTATCGGACGGCATAACGCGTACTTATTTCCTCAAGCAAGAAATACAACAGTCCTTCCGTAACATCAGACCCCGTTAGCGCAAAAAAAGCCGTGAACGATCACGGCTTAGCTTCACGGTCGATTAAACAACTTTCGCATAATCAACCACTGAGTGGCGCAGACTATACCACCTCCACCGCACATGAACAAATTGTGCCACGGGTCTATCCGGCTATCGCGCGTAGTGTGTCAGGATCTGTGCTGCGGCCTGTCTAGCCCAGCGATCGATGTCAAGAACATCATCAACACTGGCGGGTTCTGGTAATGTAAGTTGTTCAATAACATGCCGATTTACCGCCGCAATATCCGTAAAGCGAATCTGCGACTGCAAAAATGCCGCTACCGCAATTTCATTCGCGGCGTTCAATGCCGTCGTGGCTGACTGACCATGATTACAGGCATCAATTGCCAACTGCAAACAAGGATAGCGCGCATAGTCCGGCGCCAAAAATGTCAGCGCGCCAATCTGGCAAAAATCTAACGCTTTTGCGCCCGATGTCACACGCTCGGGATAAGCCATCGCATGGGCAATCGGTGTACGCATATCAGGTGATCCTAACTGAGCCAGAACGCTGCCATCACGGTAACGTACCATCGAGTGAATCACTGACTGCGGATGAATAATGACTTCCATCTGCTCAGCAGAAGCGTTAAACAGCCAGCGCGCTTCGATATACTCCAGCCCTTTGTTCATCATCGTGGCGGAATCAACCGAAATTTTGCGCCCCATTGACCAGTTTGGATGCGCACACGCCTGATCCGGCGTCATGTCCGCCAGCGCCGACACCGCGGTCTCACGAAACGGTCCGCCAGATCCCGTCAAAACAATACGTTCAACACCATGCTGCGACAATGAAGCGTAGCCTAACTGACGCTGAATTTGCTCAGGTAAACTCTGAAAAATCGCATTATGCTCGCTATCAATCGGTAAAAGCTGCGCGCCACTTTGTGCGACCGCGTCCATAAAGAGACGCCCGCAGGTAACCAATGATTCTTTATTCGCCAACAAGACCTGTTTTCCAGCATGAATTGCCGCCAGCGTCGGCAATAATCCTGCGGCCCCCACAATCGCGGCCATGACCTGATCGACGCCATCCAACGCGGCAAGCTCACACGCAGCCTGCTCCCCAGCCAAAACCTCCGTTTTGCAGCCGTATTCCGCCAACTGTTGGCGCAGAGCCATTGCAGAAGCTTCATCCGCCATTGAGGCATAGGCGGGTTGGAAAGTGAGACACTGCTCCAGCATCAGCTTGACGTTGTACCCAGCGGATAATGCGCGTACGGCAAACTTATCAGGATTGGCTTTAATGACGGCCAGAGAACTGACGCCAATAGAGCCAGTGGAACCAAGAATTGTCAGTTGCTTCATTAAAAATGCTCTGAATAACCGGATTTGATGACAGGAAGGTACACGAGTCTGAGACGATTCCCATGATATACCCGTAATACTTCAAGCCGCAGGTGCGTTGGCTGCGTTCACTCACCCGAATCACTTACCTGAGTAAGCTCATCGGGACTCCCTCTCTTGCCGCCTTCCTGCAACTTGAATTATTTGGGGTATATATCTCTGCTATCGATCACAGTCGCAGTCATATATATAGCAAAAAATTGTTTACTGCTCAGAGGGGCTGGCCTTCACCCATTCCTTGCATAAAAAAATAAAGCGCCGCCGGAAAAAAGGGGCAAGCCCACACATTTCCTGCGACGCAATATTCAACAGGCTGATTAGAACTCCATCAGCTCCGCTTCTTTTTCTGCCAGTGCGGTATCCACTTTCTTGATGAAGTTGTCAGTCAGTTTCTGCACATCATCCTGAGCACGACGTTCTTCATCTTCACTGATCGCTTTATCTTTCAGCAGCGCTTTCAGTTTGTCGTTAGCATCACGGCGCACGTTGCGTACAGAAACACGCCCTTGTTCCGCTTCGCCGCGCACGACTTTGATCAGATCTTTACGACGTTCTTCCGTCAATGGTGGCAGCGGAACACGGATGACGGTGCCAGCAGAAGAAGGGTTCAGGCCGAGATCGGAGGCCATGATGGCTTTCTCAACCGCCGGGCCAAGCGTACGGTCGAATACCGTAATCGCCAGCGTGCGGGAGTCTTCTACGACAACGTTAGCAACCTGACGCAGTGGCGTTGCGCTGCCATAGTATTCAACCTGAATGCCATCGAGAATGCTAGGCGATGCACGGCCAGTACGGATTTTGCTGATCTGGTTTTTAAACGCTTCAACACATTTGTCCATGCGCGTTTCAGCATCTTTTCTGATTTCATTAGTCACGTTGTGAACCCTTGAAAACTGGTTGCCTGGCGGACCATGTCAGTACACGATCCGGTGAATAATTAATGCCAGCGCTTGGCTGGCGTATGGAGCAATACTGACAATATATTACCCCATAATTGACGTTACTGGCTGATTAACGTCCCTTCTTTTTCACCCATGACAACGCGGCGCAGTGCGCCCGGCTTGTTCATGTTGAAAACACGAATCGGTAAATTATGGTCGCGTGCCAGCGTAAACGCAGCAAGATCCATCACTTTCAGCTCACGTTCCAGCACTTCCTGATAGGTCAGCGAATCGTATAACGTTGCTGAAGGATCTTTTACCGGATCGGCAGAATAGACGCCATCGACCTTTGTCGCTTTCAATACGACATCCGCTTCAATCTCAATGCCGCGCAGGCAAGCCGCAGAATCCGTGGTAAAGAAAGGGTTACCTGTCCCGGCGGAGAAAATCACCACACGGTTATTACGCAGCAGGCTAATGGCTTCCGCCCAGCTGTAATTGTCACAGACGCCATTCAGAGGAATGGCGGACATCAGGCGAGCGTTCACATAGGCACGGTGCAACGCATCACGCATTGCCAGACCATTCATGACGGTCGCCAGCATTCCCATGTGGTCGCCCACAACGCGGTTCATACCCGCTTTAGCCAGACCCGCGCCACGAAACAGGTTACCACCGCCGATAACCACACCGACCTGAATGCCTAACTCAACCAGTTCTTTCACTTCCTGAGCCATGCGATCCAGAATGCTCGCATCGATACCAAAACCTTCAGTTCCCTGTAAAGCTTCGCCACTGAGCTTCAGCAGGATTCGTTGATAGACGGGTTTTGCATTGGTTGCCATGGTGTTCTTATCCTACAGGCTGTCGTCGTATTGGGGGGTTGTAAAATCAAAACTATTCCACCCGGCCCCCTATCTGAATGCAGGAAGCCAAGCGTATTGAAACTCTTTGGGCTGGATAAAAAGGAACCGCCAACTGGCGGCTCTTTTTTTACTGATTAAGACTGCTTACTCATCGCTGCGACTTCAGCAGCAAAGTCAGTCTCAACTTTCTCAATACCTTCACCCACTTCGAAACGGATGAAGTTAGTTACGTCAGCATTGTGCTCTTTCAGCAGCTGACCAACAGACTTGGCTGGATCCATAACGAAAGGTTGACCAGTCAGAGAAACTTCACCGGTGAATTTCTTCATGCGGCCTTCAACCATTTTCTCTGCGATTTCTTTCGGCTTACCAGACTGCATCGCGATTTCCAACTGAACCTGGTACTCTTTCTCTACCACTTCAGCAGACACGTCTTCCGGCTTAACGAATTCAGGCTTGCTTGCAGCAACGTGCATAGCCAGGTGTTTAACCAGCTCTTCGTCAGCACCTTTAGCAGCAACCAGAACACCGATGCGCGCACCGTGTTGGTAGTTACCCAGAACTTCGCCTTCCAGAGCAGAAACGCGGCGAATGTTGATGTTCTCACCAATTTTCGCAACCAGCGCAACACGCTCTTCTTCGAACTGTGCTTTCAGCACTTCAACATCAGTGATTTTGCCTGCAACAGCCGCGTCCAGCACTTTGTCAGCAAAGGCCTGGAAACCACCATCTTTAGCAACGAAGTCGGTCTGGCAGTTAACTTCCAGGATCACAGCGTAGTTACCGTCGATCTTAGTCTTGATTACGCCATCAGCAGCAACGTTACCTGCTTTCTTCGCCGCTTTGATTGCGCCGGATTTACGCATGTTTTCGATAGCCAGCTCGATGTCGCCGTTAGCTTCAACCAGCGCTTTCTTACATTCCATCATGCCCGCAGCGGTACGCTCACGCAGCTCTTTTACCAGTGATGCGGTAATTTCAGCCATTCTAAAATCCTCGGGAGATTTGCTCTGCCTGGTCGTCACGACCAAACAGCTTTAAAAGTGAAAAAGGGGCCATAAAAAGGCCCCTAACCAAACTAGTACTACCTGGTTAATAAGGGCTCAACGAGCCAGACTTATTATTCAGCTTCTACTAAGCCTTCTTCTGCCTGCACAGCCAGATCTTGAGAACGGCCTTCGCGGACAGCAGTAGCAACAGCGCTCAGGTACAGGCTAACTGCACGGATTGCGTCATCGTTACCAGGGATGATGTAGTCAACGCCATCTGGATCGGAGTTGGTATCAACCACGGCGAATACTGGAATGCCCAGGTTGTTAGCTTCTTTGATGGCGATGTGCTCGTGATCGGCGTCGATAACGAACAGCGCGTCTGGCAGACCGCCCATATCTTTGATACCGCCCAGGCTGTTTTCCAGCTTGTCCAGTTCACGAGTGCGCATCAGCGCCTCTTTTTTGGTCAGCTTGTCGAACGTGCCGTCTTGAGATTGGGTTTCCAGATCTTTCAAACGTTTGATGGACTGACGAACGGTTTTCCAGTTAGTCAGCATACCGCCCAACCAACGATGGTTCACGAAGAACTGATCGCAGTTGTTGGCTGCATCTTTTACCGCTTCGCTTGCTGCGCGTTTAGTACCAACGAACAGAATTTTGCCTTTGCGAGAAGCAATTTTGCTCAGCTCAGCCAGAGCGTCGTTGAACATTGGTACAGTTTTTTCAAGGTTGATGATGTGAACTTTGTTACGCGCACCGAAGATGAATGGTTTCATTTTCGGGTTCCAGTAACGGGTCTGGTGACCAAAGTGTACGCCAGCCTTGAGCATATCGCGCATGGAAACAGTTGCCATGATTACCTCTATTAATTAAGTATGGGGTTATGCCTCCACATGTCCCATTGCGCCGACCCCATCCGGTGAAACACCTCAGGAGCACCCCGGCGAACGTGCCGACATGTGTGTGTTATTTACACAAAGTGAGTTTAGTCGATGTGGTTGAGTACCGTATAACCGATATCCAGCCGGATCATCGGCGCGCTTTATACCATAAATCCCCCAGCGACACCAACATTTGTTATTCCATCGTCTACGAATCAGAATGATAGTTTGGCAAGCCAGCGGCAGGACTGGTAACATAAGTTATTAGTTATTCATCTTAATTCTCGTGTCTTAAATGACACCTGCGGACGACCACCCATGGCAATTTCAATTAAAACTCCCGAAGACATCGAAAAAATGCGCGTCGCTGGCCGTCTGGCTGCCGAAGTTCTGGAAATCATCGAACCCCACGTGGTGCCGGGCGTGAGCACCGCCGAGCTGGACAGAATCTGTCACGATCACATCACCAACAAGCAGCAGGCCATTTCCGCCAGCCTGGGCTACCATGGATTCCCGAAATCCGTGTGCATTTCCGTCAATGAAGTGGTGTGTCACGGTATTCCGAGCGACGACAAAATCCTTAAGGATGGCGATATCGTCAATATCGACGTCACCGTCATCAAAGACGGCTTCCACGGCGATACCTCAAAAATGTTCATCGCAGGCAAGCCAACCATTCTGGGCGAGCGCCTCTGTCGCATCACGCAGGAAAGCCTCTATCTGGCGCTGAAAATGGTTAAACCCGGCATTCGTCTGCGTACGTTGGGTAAAGCTATCCAGCAGTTTGCGGAAGGGAATAACTTCTCCGTAGTGCGTGAATATTGCGGTCACGGTATCGGTAAAGGCTTCCATGAAGAGCCGCAGGTTCTGCACTATGATGCCGATGACGGCGGTGTGGTGTTGCAGGCGGGTATGGCATTTACGATCGAGCCCATGCTTAATGCCGGTGATTTCCGTATTCGCACGATGAAAGACGGCTGGACGGTAAAAACCAAAGATCGCAGCTTGTCGGCACAGTACGAGCATACTATTGTGGTAACCGATAACGGCTGCGAAATAATGACGTTGCGAAAGGATGACACCATCCCCAACATCATCACGCATGAAGAGTAAACACTAAGCCGGCAGATGCCGGCTTTTTTTATGGCGTGCAGAAAGCACGCCCCCCTACGGGCCGCCGCAAGAGGCGTTGAAAAACGCGCTCTGCGTTTTTTTATGGGCTGCGCTATGACAGATAACCGCTTTTCGCCAGACAATACACCACCTGACGCGTCCTCACCAGACAGCCCTATAGACACCACTGCATCAGTACAGCTTCCTGCGTCACCGCTGACCTACGCGGATGACATGTTGGATTGTCAGACGTTGAAACAGCAATTAGAACTGTTTCAGCTTTGGCTCGGTGCAGAATTCCGCGCCGGCGTCAGCGCAGAAAAGCTGATAGATGCCAGAACCCTGTTTATCGATCGCCTGTTGCAGCGGCTGTGGTACTTCTACGGCTTTGAAAATATCGCCCAGACCTCGCTGGTCGCTGTAGGCGGATATGGCCGCGGTGAACTGCACCCCCTCTCCGACATCGACGTGCTGGTCTTAAGCCAGACGGCACTAAGTGAGGAACATTCCCAGCGCGTCGGCCAATTCATCACCCTGCTGTGGGATCTGAAACTGGAAGTCGGCCATAGCGTCAGAACGCTGGAAGAGTGCCTACAGGAAGGACGTGCCGATATCTCCGTCGCAACCAATCTGATCGAATCGCGCATGATATGCGGCGACGTCGCCCTGTTTCTCACGCTGCAAAAACACGTATTCAGTGATGAATTCTGGCCATCATCCACGTTTTTTCCGGCAAAAATCGCCGAACAGCAGGAACGCCATCAACGCTATCACAGCACCAGCTACAATCTGGAGCCCGATATCAAGAGCAGTCCAGGCGGGCTACGCGATATTCATACGCTGTTGTGGGTCGCGAGACGCCATTTTGGTGCCACGTCGCTGAATGAGATGGTGGGGTTCGGCTTCCTGACCGAGGCCGAACGTAAAGAGCTGAATGAATGCCAAAGCTTTTTGTGGCGCATCCGCTTCGCCCTGCATCTGATCCTGCCGCGTTACGACAACCGACTGCTGTTCGACAGGCAGCTTAACGTCGCACAGCTGTTGCAATATCGGGGTGAAGGCAACACGCCAGTAGAGCGCATGATGAAGGATTTCTACCGTATGACGCGCCGCGTCAGCGAGTTGAATCAGATGCTGTTGCAGCTCTTTGACGAAGCCATTCTGGCACTGGATGCGAGTGAGAAACCTCGTCCGATTGACGATGAATTCCAGCTACGCGGTAATCTGGTGGACCTGCGCGATGAAAACCTGTTTATCAAAAAGCCGGAAGCCATCATGCGCATGTTCTACCTGATGGTGCGCAACCGCGACATCAACGGTATTTACTCCACCACCTTGCGCCAACTGCGCCATGCACGTCGTCACCTCGCCAGCCCGCTTTGCACCATTCCAGAAGCGCGCCAGCTATTCATGAATATTCTGCGTCACCCGCATGCGGTGAGCCGTGCGCTGCTGCCAATGCATCGCCACAGCGTGCTGTGGGCGTACATGCCGCTGTGGGGGAATATTGTCGGTCAGATGCAATTCGATCTGTTCCATGCCTATACGGTGGATGAGCACACCATTCGCGTCCTGCTCAAACTGGAAAGCTTCGCCGATGAGGAGACGCGACCGCAGCATCCGCTGTGCGTAGAACTCTACCCTCGCCTACCCCAGCCTGAATTATTGCTGCTGGCCGCCCTGTTCCACGACATCGCAAAAGGCCGTGGGGGCGATCATTCCGAACTGGGCGCACAGGACGTGCTGGAATTTGCCGCGCTGCACGGGCTGAATTCACGCGAAGCTCAACTGGTTTCCTGGCTGGTGCGCTGCCATTTGCTGATGTCCGTCACCGCACAGCGTCGCGACATTCAGGATCCCACCGTCATTCAGCAATTTGCTACCGAAGTGCAGAGCGAAACCCGCTTGCGCTATCTGGTCAGCCTGACAGTAGCGGATATCTGCGCCACCAATGAAACGCTGTGGAATAGCTGGAAGCAAAGCCTGTTGCGCGAACTCTATTTTGCGACAGAAAAACAGCTGCGCCGTGGTATGCAAAATACGCCGGATTTACGCGAACGCGTCCGTCATCATCGCTTGCAGGCGCTGGCGCTGCTGCGGATGGATAATATTGACGAAGAAGCGTTGCACCACATCTGGAGCCGCTGTCGGGCCGATTATTTCCTGCGCCACTCGCCAAACCAGCTGGCCTGGCACGCGCGTCACCTGTTGGAGCATGATGTCAACAAACCGCTGGTGCTGATCAGCCATCAAGCCAGCCGTGGCGGCACAGAGATTTTTATCTGGAGCCCGGACAGGCCTTATCTTTTCGCGGCGGTCGCCGGTGAGTTAGATCGACGCAACCTCAGCGTGCACGACGCGCAAATCTTTACCAGCCGCGACGGCATGGCGATGGATACGTTCATCGTGCTGGAACCTGACGGCAGCCCGCTGGCGCAGGATCGGCATGAAATGATACGTCACGCGCTGGAACAAGCGCTGACACAACGGCATTATCAACACCCGCGCGTACGGCGACCGTCACCTAAACTGCGCCACTTCAGCGTGCCAACGGAAGTCAACTTCCTGCCGACACATACGGACAGACGCAGCTATATGGAGCTGAGCGCGCTCGATCAACCAGGGCTGTTGGCACGCATCGGTGAGATTTTTGCCGATCTCAACCTGTCGCTGCACGGCGCACGCATTTCCACCATCGGCGAACGGGTAGAGGATCTTTTCATTCTGGCTGACAGCGACAGGCGGGCATTAAAGCCGGAATTACGTCTTAAATTGCAAGAACGGTTGACAGAAGCCCTTAACCCAAACGATAAAGTACCATTGAGTTAATTTTTACAATCAGGAAAGAGAAATCAGGATGCACCAACAACTACAGAACATCATTGAGACGGCTTTCGAGCGCCGCGCTGAAATCACTCCGGCAAATGCAGATACCGTTACGCGTGAAGCCGTCAATCAGGCTATCAGCCTGCTGGATAGCGGCGCCCTGCGCGTTGCAGAGAAAATCGACGGCCAATGGGTTACCCATCAGTGGCTGAAGAAAGCCGTGCTGCTCTCTTTCCGCATTAACGATAACCAACTTATCGAAGGTGGAGAAACACGCTTTTTCGACAAAGTGCCAATGAAATTCGCTGACTATGATGAAGCGCGTTTCCAGCGTGAAGGCGTGCGCGTTGCTCCACCAGCCAGCGTGCGTCGCGGTGCCTATATCGCACGTAATACCGTACTGATGCCATCTTACGTCAACATCGGCGCTTACGTTGATGAAGGCACCATGGTGGATACCTGGGTAACCGTCGGTTCTTGTGCTCAGATCGGTAAAAATGTTCACCTGTCCGGCGGCGTCGGCATCGGTGGTGTTCTGGAGCCGTTACAGGCGAACCCAACCATCATCGAAGATAACTGCTTCATCGGTGCGCGTTCTGAAGTCGTGGAAGGCGTTGTGGTTGAGGAAGGTTCCGTCATCTCTATGGGCGTGTTCATCAGCCAAAGCACGCGTATTTACGATCGTGAAACCGGTGAAATTCACTACGGTCGCGTACCCGCAGGCTCCGTTGTGGTTTCCGGCAACCTGCCGTCCAAAGACGGTAGCCACAGCCTGTACTGCGCCATCATCGTGAAGAAAGTGGATGCGAAAACCCGCGGTAAAGTGGGTATCAATGAGTTATTACGCTCTATCGACTAAACGAGAAACGGCGGGTTAATCACCCGCCGTTTTTTTATGTTCGAACGATAAGTTATTTATATGTTCCCTCAATACTTCGGTATGACGGGTATATACCCTAAATAATTCGAGTTGCGTGAAGGCGGCAACTGCGCGAATCTCCAGGAGCTTACTCAGGTAAGTGACTGGGGTGAGTAAAGGCAGCCAACGCACAAGCAGCTTGAAGTATGACGGGTATAAACAGCGTAGGTTCTCGCTGGCATGATAATCAGGACTCTATAGAAACCGAGAAGGTGACGCTATGTATGACAATCTAAAAAGCCTGGGCATTACCAATCCCGATGATATCGATCGCTATAGCCTACGTCAGGAAGCGAACAACGACATCCTGAAGATCTATTTCCGTAAAGATAAGGGCGAGTTTTTCGCTAAAAGCGTGAAGTTCAAATACCCACGCCAGCGTAAGACCATCGTGGCCGACAACTCAGGACAGGGCTATAAAGAGATCAACGAGATCAGCCCCAATCTGCGCTATGTGATTGATGAATTAGACAAGATCTGCCAGCAGGAACAGGTTGAAGTCGATCTGAAACGCAAAATTCTCGACGATCTACGTCATCTGGAAAGTGTTGTGTCCAACAAGATTACCGAAATCGAAGCGGATTTAGAGAAGCTGACCAAGAGTCGCTAAACACGGTCATCGCTAATAGGTCGCAACGAAAACGGGAGCACAACAGGCTCCCGTTTCTCATTTCAGCACAGCATCACTGCGCATCAACCAAATCAGCCCATCCTTCAACCCACGGACATGACATCACTTCCGGTTCTGGATGTTCGACGGCATCAATTTCCAACACGTCGCCCAGGCGCTTAGCACCGATTTCCTGCAACAGCGCATCGAAAAGATGGCCGCCTGCACAGAAATTCGGATAGCTGCTATCGCCTAACGCAATCACCCCATAGCGCAGCGCGGGCTGGTAACCGCCTTTCTCACGCAGTGCGGCGTAGAGCGGAACAATAGAGTCAGGCAGTTGGCCTTGTCCCGTCGTCGACGTGACCACTAAAACCGTATGCTCGCGGTAATCCAGCCAAGATTCCAGCGTGGCATCTTCAAAGACCTTAACCTCATGGCCACGATCCCTGAGGATATTTTCGGCTTCTTCAGCCACCAGCAATGCATTCCCGTAGACCGTACCGACAAAAATACCAATCTGCGCCATGCTTCTGACTCCCTTTGTAATTCGATGTATTTGATATAGATAGGTTTGATATAAACGTTATACGGCAGATATTACCCAACGAAATGCTCGCTATCCTGACCTGAGTCGGCAGGAAACTCAACCCCTTCAAACTCAGGGAGAATCCCCTGCCAGCCAAATTGAGTCATCACGCCCTGCCACGGCGCATCCCAGCGAGCCTGCAACGTCAATGGCTGCCCGCTCACTGGATGATTAAGCTGTAGCTCGCTGGCATGCAGCATGAGTCTACCGCAGGAAAAATGTGTCTCCATGCCACGATTGTGTCGCAGGTCACCGTGCGCGGTATCGCCGATAATCGGATGACGAAGGTGTGACATATGGCGGCGGAGCTGATGTTTACGCCCGGTCTGCGGTTTCAGTTCCATCAGGCTGTAGCGTGCCGTTGGGTAACGGCCGATGGCAACCGGCATTTCGACCTGCGCCAAAGAACGATAATGCGTGACAGCAGGCTGCGGTGCCTTATCAGGATTCGTAAACTTGTCGGCGATCTTGTCCAGTTCTTCGGTGAGCGCATAGTCAATCACGCCATCATCCAGCACATAGCCCCGCACCACGGCATGATACATTTTCTGCATCTGGTGTGATTCAAACTGCTGGGATAACGCACGCGCCACCTCGCTGGACAGCGCGAGCAACAACACGCCGGATGTCGGCCTGTCGAGACGATGCACGGTATAGACGTGCTGGCCGATCTGATCGCGCACGGTCTGCATCACCACGACTTTTTCTTTGCGATCCAGCCAGCTACGGTGGACTAGCCAGCCGCTGGGTTTATTGACGGCGACCAGATGCTCATCCTGATAAATAATCTCAAGCATCGTGTACTGCGCCATCCTGTGCATCCGGGCGGAATAGCTCATCGAGTAGCCCGATACGCAACAGGATCGCCGCCGTCTCTTCTGGCGTGCCTTCCAGCGCTTCTTCAAAATAGGGAAGCAAAGCCAGCTCAGCAGGCAGCGCTAATTCGCTATCCAACAAAGCATGCATGCGCGGCAAAAAGACCCACTGCAACCACTCTTCGGGTTTCATGGTATCCAGGCTGAAAGGCTCAGTGCTGTTAAACGCCTCATCTTCTGGCGGAACAACCTGCCAGAAAGGACTTTCTCTCAATGCGCGCTCAATATCGAATAATGACTGACGAACCTGGTTCTCTCTACTCATGCGGTTTCTCGCCCTTGAAGCCAACAGTAATGGCGGCAAAGCATAGCATTGATATCAGACTGACCCAATCGCCGCATGTTGACCACAGGCTATCGGCGACAGCCTCAGTTCCCCATGCTACAGGCAAAAAAGTGGGGGTACTGATTGCTCAGTACCCCCGGTTCGTTTTATAGCTATCCCGCTACACATTTGCATCCCTGCTCATCCATGAAAACTTTTCCTTTTTGGTCTCCCTGACCCACAATCCTTGCTGGCGTCCTACTTTCTTCCTGACGTTTCCATCCTGTATCTTCCGTGACTAAATCCCTTTAGGCTCCTGCCCCACCGATATTCCTAATCGGCTCTCGGTCTCCTTCCTGGAGGTGTCCCTGATTTCATCCTGAAACCGTGTTTCTTCCTGAAACTGCGCTTCTTCCTGAAACGAGTGTTTCTTCCTAAAACAATCTTTATCCCTAAAACAGTGTTTCATCCTGAAACTGTGTCTCTTCCTGAAACAACGTTTCGTCCTGAAAACAACCCGAGTGCAGTAACACTATTTTGTTACCGATAGTCACCATTACACACACTGTAACCGGTTACTAACTTAAGTAATAAGATGTATTAATTGTCAGCTTTCAGCAAGGGGGAAGTGACAATGTTTCTCAACATCCCTTAAGCGACACGGTAATTTTTTATTGTAATTTGCTAATTAATAATGGAAAAATAAAAATGAAACATATTTTCAACATTAAAGATAAGACATTTCTTACAGCAAATGTAAGAGATCTCTCACAAAGCCGAAAGTGAAATTCGATTAACCATTAGACCGCTAACGGGTTCAGGTTAGAAAGAAACGCTGTCAGCGTCGGCGCTAAAATCTGACGCTTTTTCGTACCGAACTCTTCCAGGATGATTTCACCAGAAATATTACACAACGACACCATTGTCATCTCAGAATCAGTCGTTGCTAAAAACAGCGTTGGCGTCAGCTTAAGGCGTTTCTGAGTTAACAAGTGACCAATCAGATTCTCCTGCATGCGGGTGAAATCTTCCTCGCTCCACACCTGCAACAGTTGACAGGAGAGCGAATCAAACTGCGCCGCCATATCCCCAGCATACTGCGCGGTGTAAAAAGCATGAACATCAGGATGCAGGCTGATTTCCAGTGCACGTTCCACGCCATCCAATGCGGCTGAAGGAGCAAAAGGCTGCGGCGACCAGTAAACCGTATCTTCATGATTTTCGACAATACACGGGGAAGGTATGCCGTAAAGGGCTTCACTGGCGGGTAAATGCCCCTTCTCCTGCTGCCAGCAGTCAACATAGCGCTGGGTAAACGCCGCCAGTGCCGAAACGACCTCATGCTCCATAATTTTTCTCATCACTCTTTTAGTCAGGTTACACTATTCGCCATCACGCTTATCACATCAAGGTAACAGCATGTCCGTTTATGACAAGCATCAGGCCCTGAGCGGGCTGACACTGGGCAAACCCACTCCCTATCACGATCGCTATGATGCCGCCCTTCTCCAACCCGTGCCACGTAGCCTGAACCGCGATCCACTGGGTATTCATCCTGATAGCCTGCCTTTTCATGGCGCAGATATCTGGACGCTCTACGAGCTTTCCTGGCTGAACAACCGCGGCGTGCCTCAGGTGGCCGTCGGTGAAATGCATCTCAATGCGGAAAGCCTGAATCTGATTGAATCAAAAAGTTTTAAGCTGTACCTGAACAGCTTTAATCAGACGACATTCGACAGTTGGGAAAGCGTACGCGCAACGTTAGCCAAGGATCTGGCGCACTGCGCTCAGGGGGATGTCAGCATCACGCTTTTCAAACTCAGCGAGCTTGAAGGGCAGCCGCTAGCAGGATTCACAGGCGAGTGCATCGACGATCAAGACATTCAGATCGACAGCTACGATTTCAACGCCGACTATCTGGCGACAAACGAACAGGACGCACCTGTCGTTGAAGAAACACTGGTCAGCCACCTGCTGAAATCCAACTGTTTGATCACCCATCAGCCCGACTGGGGCTCTGTACAGATCCACTATCGCGGCAAACGCATTAACCGCGAAGCGCTGCTGCGCTACATTGTTTCGTTTCGTCATCATAACGAATTTCATGAGCAGTGTGTGGAACGAATTTTTAACGACATCATGCGCTATTACCAGCCGGAAAAACTCAGCGTTTATGCCCGCTATACCCGACGCGGCGGGCTGGATATCAACCCGTGGCGCAGTAACACCCCGTTTAACGCGCCAAATGGACGCCTGCCACGCCAGTAACCGACCGATAAATCACAGGCTCGTACAGTAAGATGCGTAGCGTCACGCAAGTTAGGCGACAGACTGCTGCCAACATTGGAAAAAATGATGGCAGCGCGTTAAGGTGGTGTGCCAGACAACAAAAGATCCATAACGTCTGAACGGTACTCAAGTAGGTTTCATTTAGGCTCGCGGTATTTAACGTATGACGTTTCGCGTCGCGTCTAAAATGAATGACATTCGTGCCGTGTTGCTGAAACGTCGAGCGTGTAGCGACGGAACGTGCTCTCAGCAGCCAGCATGGCATCGCGAATTATATTGCGTTTCAAGGAGCAAAATTGATTACACATATCAGCCCATTGGGATCGATGGATTTGTTATCGCAGTTGGAAGTGGACATGCTGAAAAGCACAGCCAGCAGCGATCTCTACCGTTTGTTTCGCAACTGTTCCCTCGCCGTACTGAATTCCGGTAGCCAGACAGATAACAGTAAAGAACTGCTGTCTCGTTATGAAGATTTTGATATCAACGTGCTGCGCCGTGAGCGCGGTGTCAAACTGGAATTGGTGAACCCGCCGGAAGATGCTTTCGTTGACGGCAACATCATTCGCGCTTTGCAAGCTAACCTGTTCGCCGTATTGCGCGACATTCTTTTCGTCAACGGCCAAATCGCCAGCGCAGGTCGCTACCAGAACCTGAATCTGGAAAATTCCTCCCATATCACCAATCTGGTGTTCTCTATCCTGCGTAATGCCAAGGCGCTCCACGTCGGGGAAGAGCCGAACATGGTGGTTTGCTGGGGTGGCCACTCAATTAATGAAATCGAATACCAGTATGCGCGTAAGGTGGGCAGCCAGCTCGGCCTGCGTGAACTGAATATCTGTACGGGCTGCGGCCCTGGTGCGATGGAAGCGCCAATGAAAGGTGCCGCCGTTGGTCACGCACAGCAGCGCTATAAAGAAGGACGTTTCATTGGTATGACCGAGCCGTCCATCATTGCGGCCGAACCGCCGAATCCGCTGGTCAATGAACTGATCATCATGCCGGACATAGAAAAGCGTCTGGAAGCTTTTGTCCGTATCGGACACGGCATCATTATTTTCCCTGGTGGGGTCGGAACGGCGGAAGAGTTCCTCTATCTGCTGGGCATCATGATGAACCCGGAAAACAGCGAGCAAGTGTTGCCGATTATCCTGACCGGGCCGGAAGAAAGCGCAGACTATTTCCGCGTGCTGGACGAATTCATTGTGGGCACGCTGGGTCGTCAGGCTCGCCGTTACTACTCGATCATCATTAATGACGCTGCGGAAGTCGCCCGCCAGATGAAGAAAGCGATGCCGCAGGTGAAAGAAAGCCGTCGCCACACGGGCGATGCCTACAGCTTTAACTGGTCATTGCGCATCGCTCCCGATCTGCAACTGCCCTTCGAGCCGACACATGAAAATATGGCCGATCTCAACCTGCATCCGAATCAGCCAGCTGAAGAGCTGGCTGCCGCGCTACGCCGGGCGTTCTCCGGGATTGTGGCCGGTAATGTGAAGGAAGTCGGCATTCAGGCGATTGAACAACGTGGGCCGTACAAAATTCATGGCGACCCGCAGATGATGAAAAGCATGGATACGCTGTTACAGGGCTTTGTCGCACAACAGCGCATGAAGCTGCCCGGCAGCGCCTATATCCCCTGCTACGAAATCTGCTCCTAACGGTTCACCGCTCGGTCGTACCTATGTGGGGGGAGCCCAGCTTCCCCCGCTTATTACATCAGGAATTACGCGATGCCCGTCCATTTGTTGATTATTGACGCGCTCAATCTGATACGTCGCATTCATGCGGTACAAGGTTCTCCCTGTATCACAGCATGCCAACATGCATTGCAGCAACTCATACAACACAGCCAGCCTACGCACGCTGTTGCCGTTTTTGATCATGAAGAGTTTGATGATGAAGGTCGTGTGACCAGTTGGCGCCATCAGCTCCTGCCTGACTACAAGGCAGGACGCACGCCAATGCCAGATAATCTGAAACAAGAACTCCCGCAGATTAAAGCAGCGTTTGCCGAAGTTGGTGTAGCAAGCTGGCATAGTCCCGGCAATGAAGCCGACGATCTGGCAGCCACGCTAGCCACCAAGTTGTCATCAGCGGGTCATCAAACAACCATTGTGTCGACCGATAAAGGGTACTGTCAGCTATTAGCGCCACACATTCAGATCAGGGATTACTTTCAGAAACGCTGGCTGGACCTGCCATTTATCGAACAAGAGTTTGGTGTGTCACCGCAACAGCTTACGGACTACTGGGGACTGGCAGGCATTAGCAGCAGTAAAATTCCGGGCGTCGCAGGTATTGGCCCCAAAAGCGCCGCACAGCTTTTGCAACAGGCAGGGAGCCTGGAGGCGCTTTATCAGCAACTCGATGCCGTGCCAGAAAAGTGGCGTAAGAAGCTGGAACAGCATAAAGACATGGCGCTAATCAGCCGTCAGGTGGCCATGCTGCGTACCGATTTAACGCTTAATGGCAATCTGCAACAGTTGAGGCTACCGTATTAAGAGACGGGCGATGTGCCCCTATTAATACCTGTCTCTTAGTCACATTTTTTATGCAGACTAGGAGAGGGTTTCGCGCGCAATAATACCATCATTTTTCATGCTACCCCAGTAGCACGCGCCCGACATGGGGCGGCTCACACGCCGCTCGCCCCATGACCCCAGGCTTCTGGCTAAATTATGCCGCTACGCGGTGCCTTCGTCGGTATCTGGCTTAACGGACCGCTTGCGACATGCTCCCAGCATGGCGCAAGCTTTCGCCGCATCCCTGCGGCTCATCCTAAGCCGACTATTTCCTCAGCATAATTTTTTACGCCGGATAACAGCAAAATCCACAATATCTCTTATTTTACCGCTCGTCGCGACGGCCAGGCACTGCGCTCCAGAAACGACGAACGTGTACGGTGATTTCCTCGCGGTCATGGTACAAATGCTTGGCATGCACTTCAGCATTAATCCCATTTTCGCTCAGGCGTTCACGCAGCACGGCCAGATTCTGCGACACCTCTTCATAGCGCTTCTTCATCGGCAGTTTCAGGTTGAAAATGGCCTCGCGACACCAACCCTTGATCAGCCAATCACTCATCAGGCTGGTGACCTTCGCCGGCTTTTCCACCATGTCGCACACCAGCCAGTACACGTTATTACGCGGTGGCTCAAAGCGGAAGCCGTCCGCCTGATGGTGCATCACCTGCCCAGTCTCCATCAGGCTCGGTGCCATGGGTCCATTGTCTACCGCATAAACCATCATGCTGCGTTTAACCAGTTGGTAAGTCCAGCCGCCGGGACACGCGCCTAAATCCACCGCGTACATACCGC
The DNA here is from genome assembly GCF_020181655.1 of Pectobacterium colocasium. Taxonomy (NCBI): domain Bacteria; kingdom Pseudomonadati; phylum Pseudomonadota; class Gammaproteobacteria; order Enterobacterales; family Pectobacteriaceae; genus Pectobacterium; species Pectobacterium colocasium. Next base: position 1,110,247 of record NZ_CP084032.1, on the reverse strand, counting down.
TGCCCAAGCGCTCATCCCACTCATCCGCAGGAATAAAAACGTGGAATGCTTCTTCCAGTTTCAGCGTCGAGCGGCTTGGTGCATCAGAAGGGAATTTCAGCCGTGGGATCCCCATATAAAACGGTGAATTGTTATTGCTATAGGAATAGCCGACATAGCAGCAGCCTGGCGCAATGAACAGCACATGTAGTACCGGCCGATCCGCTTTTTCATAGCCCAACAGAATTTTATGTTCGCGCAGTGCCGCACGCAGCGGCACGGTGAATTTGCGGCAGAACTTCATCAGTTCTTTGCTTTCGTTGGTGTCAGGAACTTCAACGCGCAGCTCTCCCGCCCGTTCAATAGCCCCTGACAACATACCGACAATTGGCGTGATGCGATCTTCCGGCGGCAAATCGCGCAGCAGTTCACCACTTACGAACATCTGACGGGCAAAAATCAGCTCATGAAACGGCAGTGTTTTCACCAAACGCTCAGCATCTTCATGCTGATAGCATTCAAACACCACGTAACCGCTGTTTTCTTTTACCCGCGCGAAGCCGAAGGCGTTATGCTGCGTGGCTTTTTCCGTTATTTCCGCCGCACACTCTTTCTCAAACCCGGGACGACAATACAAAATGACCTTATTCATGGCGTTCAGCCTTTCTCTTCAGACGCAGTGCGCCAATCAATAATAATATCCATCCCACCAGAAAACAGGTGCCACCAATCGGCGTCACATAAACCCACAGTTTCAGGTGAGAAAGCGCCAGACAGTACAAACTTCCGCTGAAGAGTACCGTTCCCAACGCCAGAAAAACGCTGCTCCAGTAAAACCACAGATTGGTTCGCTGTTGCATCGCAACCGCCAGCGCCAGAATCGCTAACGTGTGAAATGCCTGATATTCAAGGCCGGTACGCAGCCAGCCCAGTTCCGTTGCGCCCAGCGTTTTGCTGAGGACATGGGAACCAAACGCGCCTAGCGCGACAAAAGTGAAGCCGCTGATAGCAGCAAACACCAGCATGAAACGACTATTCATCGTAGTTACCTATAATCGTTGTTATCTATCATCGTAGCTATCTGCATAAGTTATCTACGTGAGTTATTCGGTCACTCAACCTTCGACAGCCACACGGCCTCAGCGCGTGCCGTTGTCATAGCGAAAACGAAACTTTTCCTGCTCACTGGCGGCCCGCGCCAGAATCCAATGGCGAAAGGCGGCTATTTTACCCAGTTCTGCCTGACTGTCATGACATACCAGATAAAAAGCGTTCCGGCTGACCAGCACATCGTTAAATGGGCACACCAGTCGCCCGGCTTCGATTTCCGTTTGTGCCATGACATTATTCGCCAACGCCACGCCCTGCCCGTGAATGGCCGCCTGCAACACCATGGCGCTATGGCTGAAAATCGGCCCCTGCTGCACGTTAATTTGCACGCCAAGCTGACGCGTATAGGACAACCAGTCACGACGTGACGCATCGTGCAGCAGCGTGTGTGCGACCAAATCATCTGGTGTTTTTAACGGGTGATTCCCCGTCAGCAACGCTGGCGAACAAACCGGCAAAAGATACTCCGCGTACAGTTTTTCTACCCGCAACCCCGGCCAATTTCCGCGACCGTAGAAAATCGCGACATCCACGTCATCCGCCAGACGATCTTCATCGCGATCCACCGCCTGAATACGCACATCAATCCCCGGATAGTCGGAGTTAAAGCTCGACAGACGCGGTACCAGCCAATGAATGGCAAAGCTGGGCAACAGACTGACCGTTAACGCGCCTTTGGCACTGCGGGATTGCAGCTTACGGGTTGCGTCATTCAAAGAGGAGAAGATCTCTTTGATATCAAGATAGTAACTTTGCCCCTCTTCCGTCAGCAGCAGAGAGCGATTACGACGGCGGAACAATTTAAGCCCCAGAAAATCTTCCAATGATTTAATCTGGTGGCTGACGGCAGCCTGCGTAACAAACAATTCTTCTGCCGCTTTGGTAAAGCTTAAATGGCGAGCCGCCGCATCAAAAACGCGCAATGCGTTGAGCGGGGGGAGACGTTTTGACATGAATGAAATCTTTTAGTTTACGCTAAATCAGCGGTTTATCGGGCACATTTATACCCATTAAATCTTAAGATGCAGAAAGGCAACAAAGGGCAAGATCGCCTGCCAATTAGCTGGCTAAGCGATTAATACCAGTGGCAATAGCCGGATTCTCTGCAACGAAAAGATGACGGGTACAACTATTAGTTTTTATAATCCGAGACATTATAATTTGTCCGTTGAGGATGTACCAGCAAATACCTATATTAGCGCAACTTCCTGGGCCGGAACGAAAAGTGCGGAGGGGTAACCTGAGGTGCTTTTGGCTTGTGGTTGTGATGTTGTGTTTGCTATTTGTTTGTCTGCCTTTTGCAGATGTGGTAGCGAGTCTACCCTATTCACTTCCTGTACATTTACCCTGTCTGTCCAAAGTGATTTTTTGTGTAGCACCGCAAATTGCGGTGCTTTTTTTTTGGCCTGCGTTTCACACCTGAAACGATGACAACCGATGCGAGTCTGCGCAGCTTAACAGGTAACGCGGGATGATAGGCAAACCGCACTATTTCCCTTTCGCCATTTCTTTCACATTATCGCGATTAATTTGCTGCTGCTGACCGTAGGCATCGGTATAGCTGATCATACCCGTCTCATCATCAACCTTCGGTTTCCCCTCTGCAACGATGGTGCGCCCGTCATTGGTATGCATGACGTAATTACTGGAACAGGCTGCCAGAGAAAACGCCATCACGATAGCGGCAAAAATAGAAATTTTATTCTTCATAGTTAAGCCTCAATGAATTTAAATGTTTTCTAGTTAACCTTATTCATCAGGAAATCCTGAAAATTAACACTTTAAAGCGTAGCAATAGTTGCTTTTTTTTCCATAAAATCGCATTAGGCATAGTCCTAAACTTGTCTCTCTCAACAAAATGGGACAGGATCGCCCCTCCAAAAGAGGATGCTCATGACACCGTTTAACCCCGCCACCTTTCGCCAACAGTTTCCCGCTCTTCAGCATTCGACGGTGTATCTTGATAGCGCCGCGACCGCGCTGAAACCACAGGCTGTCATTGATGCGGTTCAAGCGTTCTATTGCAGTGAGAGTGGTACGGTGCACCGCAGCCAGCATCGCGGTGCGCAGGCGTTGACCCAGCGCTTTGAAGGCGCTCGAGAGCAAGTCGCTACCTTACTCCACGCGGACGATCCGCGTTCGATTGTCTGGACCAGAGGCACGACGGAAGCGATCAATCTGGTTGCGCAGAGCTATGCCCGTCCTCGCCTTCAACCGGGCGATGAGATCGTGGTGAGTGAGGCGGAGCATCACGCTAACCTCATTCCGTGGCTAATGGTGGCGCAGCAAACCGGCGCAAAGGTGGTGAAGTTACCGATAGGCGCGGACTTCTTACCGGATGTTGAGCAGCTAGCCACGCTGCTTACCCCCAAAACCCGGTTGCTGGCGCTGGGGCAAATGTCAAACGTGACGGGCGGACAGCCCGATCTGGCGCGCGCGATTGCGCTGGCCCACCGTTATGGCGCGGTAGTGATGGTTGATGGCGCGCAGGGCATTGTTCACTGTCCGCCGGATGTACAGGCGTTGGATATTGATTTCTATGCGTTTTCCGGGCACAAATTGTATGCCCCAACCGGGATTGGCGTGCTGTACGGCAAAACCGCCTTGCTGGAAAGCATGATGCCGTGGCAAGGCGGCGGAAAAATGATGACGCAGGTGTCCTTTGACGGCTTCAAGCCCAAGGCGATTCCACAGCGGTTTGAGGCGGGAACGCCACACATTGCCGGCGTGCTTGGCCTGTCTGCGGCACTCGACTGGCTGACCACGCTGGACTGGCACGCCGCAGAGCAGCACAGCCAGCAGTTAGCGCAGCTTGCCGAAACGTATTTAGCGCAGTTCCCCGGCTTTCGCAGCTTCCGTAGCCCGCAGTCCAGCGTGCTGTCCTTTGATATTGCCGATGTGCACCACAGCGATCTGGTTACGCTGTTAGCTGAAAGCGGCATCGCACTGCGTGCTGGGCATCACTGTGCGCAGCCGCTGATGGACGCGCTCGGCGTCAGCGGCACGCTCCGCGCCTCGTTTGCCCCCTATAACAACCAACAGGATGTTGCTGCGCTGATCGCAGCAGTGGGCAGCGCCCTTGAATTATTGATCGACTAAACCATGACCCAGACAACTGACACCACGCATCCTTTTGGCCACCACACCACCGTCGCCGACCTGCTGGCGCGATTCGATGCCTGCCGCGCGTGGGAAGATCGCTATCGGCAGCTCATTTTATTGGCAAAGGCGTTGCCAACGCTGCCCGAGGTGCTGAAAACCGACGAGATTTCATTATCCGGCTGTGAAAATCGCGTCTGGCTGGGTTATCAGCGTCAGGAAGACGGCAGGCTGCATTTTTATGGCGACAGCGACGGGCGCATTGTGCGGGGATTACTGGCGGTATTGCTAACCGCCGTTGAGGGAAAAACGCCAGAAACGCTATTGCAGCACGATCCGCTGGCGCTGTTCGATATGTTGGGGCTGCGCGCGCAGCTCAGCGCTTCGCGTTCAAGCGGGCTGGCGGCGCTGGCCGCCAGAATCAGGGACATAGCAGAACACGAAGCAGCGGGAAAATAGCGAGATTCACGCGACTTCTGCACCACAGGCTTTATTTTGTCACAAACACCTGTTACGTCGCAGACGCCCTTTCCCTTTTCGCCATCATCTTCTTCAGCGCATGGGATACCGCAACAAACCCGAAGGTTGCGGTGACCATCGTCGCGGCCCCAAAGCCTGATGCGCAATCCATACGCATGACGCCGTCTGCCGTGCTGCGCGATGCACAAACGGAACCGTCAGGCTGCGGATAAACCAGTGGCTCGCTGGAAAACACACAGTCGATACCCAACTTTCCCTTGCTGTTCTTCACCACGTTAAAATCGTGCTTTAACCGCTCGCGCAACTTGGCAGCCAGCGGATCCTGAATCGTTTTCGCCAGATCGACCACTTCAATCCGAGTCGGATCGATCTGCCCACCTGCACCGCCGGTTGTCACCACCGGGATTTTATAGCGGCGACAGTAGGAGAGCAGCGCCGCCTTCGGGCGTACGCTGTCGATGGCATCAATCACATAGCTGAAGTTTTTATCGAGCAGCTCGGCCACGTTTTCCGCGCTAATGAAATCATCCACGCAGGTGACGCGACATTCCGGGTTGATCGCCAGAATACGTTCCGCCATCACTTCCGTCTTCGACTGCCCAGTGTGCTGACGCAGCGCGTGGATCTGTCGATTGGTGTTACTGACGCACACATCATCCATATCAATCAGCGTAATCGCGCCGATGCCGGTACGCGCCAGCGCCTCAGCCGCCCAGGAACCGACACCACCAATGCCAATCACACAAACGTGAGCCTGAGAAAACAGCGCCAGCGCCTGTTGACCATATAACCGTGCGGTGCCGCCGAAGCGTTGCAAATAGGCTTCGGATAATTGCGTACTCATTCAATCAACCTTACGAAAACAAAATCACAGGAAAATAACACAGCGAAAAAGCGGCTCAGGATAGCGCTAAACCCGCACCACATCCACCAAACAGCTCATGGCATTCGGCCCCTGCGTCAGCGGCGATGTGCCGATATCCAGCGTCAGTACATTCGCATTGCCAGACTGCTCAACCGGATACCACGTTTTCTGACCGAAGCCGGGTTCAAACCAGGCACCGGTGGACATAATCACCACGCCCGGCGTGACGCCATCGGTAATCTGTACGCCCGCCAGAATGCGACCACGCGCGTTTCTGACTTCCACCTGCGAACGGTCGACGATATCCCGTTTGGCGGCATCCTGCGGGTGCATGTACAGCGTCTCTTTTCCTGCGGTTTTATTCGCGGCAACCTGCGGCGTCGCTGCCAGTTGGCTGTGCAAACGGTCGGACGGCTGAATGGAAATAAAGTGCAGCGGCCATTCCTCCGTGCTTTTGGCTCCCAGCCATTCAACGGGAGGCTGCCATTCCGGGTGCGGCGCAAAATCGGCATAACCATAGCTGGCGATGGCCGAGCTGAACAGTTCAATTTTACCGCTTGGCGTACTCAGCGCATGCTGCTGAGGATCGCGGCGGAAATCCTCAAAGAACACAAACGGCTTTTCATCCATCGGGATTTCGACATATCCCTGCTGCCAGAAATCCTCGAATGACGGCCAGCTGTCAGCGGCATCCCGCTGCCTTGCTCGGCATTCTTCATACAGGTGTTCCAGCCACTGCTGCTCACTGCGATTTTGCGTGAACACATCGCCATAACCCAGACGCTCGGCCAGTTCGCTGAAAATATCCACGTCATTACGCGCCTGATGCTGCGGCGCAATCGCCTGATGCATGGCAAAGATAAAGCGATCGCGAGACGACCCGCCGATATCATTACGCTCCAGCGTTGTCGTGACGGGCAGTACGATATCCGCCATCTGCGCTGCTGGCGTCCAGACGATATCCTGCACAATCACCGTATCCGGTTTGCGCCAGCCGTCTACCAGACGGTTCAACTGCTGGTGATGATGGAATGGGTTACCGCCCGCCCAGTGAATCAGATGAATATCGGGATAAGTATGGGTTTCGCCCTGGAAGGTATAAGGCGTGCCGGGATGCAATAGCATATCGGCGATGCGCGCCACGGGGATCGCTCGCCCCGCATTCGGGCTGGAAGGCGAAGCGGGCGCTGGCGTTGAAATACGCTCGTTGCCGACGCTATTCATCGAACCATGCCCGAAGGAGAATCCGCCGCCGGGCAACCCCACCTGTCCCAACATTGAAGACAGCGCAATCATCATCCAATACGGCTGTTCGCCGCGGTGCGCGCGTTGCACTGAATAAGAACAGGTAATAAAGCTGCGCACACCGATCAACTGCTGCGCCAGACGCCGAATACGTTCAGCGGGAATGCCAGTGATGTCGCTGGCCCATTCGGGCGTTTTCACCACGCCGTCGCCGCGACCGTGCAAGTAGTCGCTCAACTGCTCGTAACCAACACAGTAGCGTTGCAGGAAATCCTTATCGTCAGCGCCCAAACGCTGAATTTCATAGCCCAGCGCCAGCATCAGAGCGACATCGGTATTCGGGCGGATTGGAATCCACTCGGCATTCACAAATTCAGGGCAGTCATCGCGCATCGGGCTGATGTTAATGACCGGAATCCCTTTCGCCACCAGCGTTTCCAGCGCGGGCTTCAAGGTGTGGTGCCCGGCACCGCCGGAGGCCACCTGCGCGTTTTTCAGCGCCAGACCACCAAACGCGAGGAAAATATCACAGTGCTCGGCGACGCTGCGCCATTCCGTCACCTTGCCCGTCAGCGGATGGAAGGTGCCAATCACGTACGGCAGGAAGAACTGCGCTGCGCCCCAGCTGTAATTCCCCTGCTGATCGACCGCGCCGCCGCCGGAGAAATAGAAGCGCCGAACCTGAGAACGCGCATGGTGATAGCGCCCGGCAGATGACCAGCCGTAGGAACCGGCAAACAGGCCATCCGCACCGTAGCGATCGCGAATACGGCGATTCTCCTGCGCAACCAGATCGAGCGCGACGTCCCAATCTACTTCAACAAAATCTTCTCTGCCGCGCAGAGTTCTGTCGCTATTTTCGCGTTTCTGGAGCCAGGAACGCCGCACCGAAGGCCGACGGATACGTCGGTCGGAATACACCAGCGGCACGATGGAATCGAGCATGGCGGAAGGTGCCGGATCGTCAGCAAACGGCTCGCATCGAATCAACCTGCCGTCTTCAACTACAGCGGTAAACGCGCCCCAATGCGCAAGATGTGGATAACGTTTAATCGCCATGACAACCTCAGGATAAGTAATTAGCAGGGTGGATAATACCCTGAATTACCGACGCCCCCAACAGCAAGAAGAGTGAATAGCTTATGCGTAATTCGGCATTAGTTATCCATATTTAAACGTTCGTTTAAAACACGCGTTAGGCTAGGGTTTAACCAGAAAATAAAGAGGTGGTTCAGGCCGTTTTATTATTTTTTCGTTATTAAAACCAGGAACGCAGCATGAAACCCATTACGCCACACAGCAACGGTAATGACGTTATTTCATTACTGTCCCGATGTTGACCCCCTTTATCTCTCTCAGAGAAAGGTGCGTTGTCACCCCAAACACATCATTCACAACACGCCATTAAAAATAAAAGTGGGGAGCACACCGTTGCCCTCTGCATACGGATGGGAAATATGAAAAAAAATCTATTCTTATCAGCGTTGATTCTGACGTCTTCGTTATTCGGCCTTGCCGCACAGGCGGAAACCCTGACGCCCAAGCGCGGCGGCACGCTGAATTTTTTGGCCGAGCCTGAACCGCCCGTGTTAACCAGCCTGGTTAGCACCAGCGGCGCGGTGATGAAGGTCAACGCCAAGGTCATTGAAGGCTTGTTGAATTACGATTTCGATATGAAACCGACCCCGCAGTTGGCAACTAGTTGGTCAGTTAGCCCGGACGGCAAACAATATACGTTCCATTTGCGTAAAGGCGTGAAATGGCATGATGGGCAAGACTTCACTTCTGCGGACGTCGCGTTTTCCATTATGACCGTCAAAAAATACAATTCACGCGGTCAGGGCACGTTTGCCAACGTCACCGAAGTGAAAACCCCCGATCCGTATACCGCGATTCTTGAACTGTCAAAACCCGCGCCTTATCTGCTGAGCGCGTTCTCCGCCAACGAAGCGCCTATCGTGCCAAAACACTTATATGAAGGCACAAACATTCTGTCGAATCCTCACAATACCGCACCGATTGGTACCGGTCCGTTCGTCTTCAAAGAATGGGTTCGTGGCAGCCATATCCTGTATGAACGTAACCCGAACTACTGGGATAGCCCCAAGCCTTACGTTGATAAACTGGTGGTGAAAATCATTCCCGATGCAGCCACTCGCACCATTGCGCTTGAAACCGGCGCGCTGGATCTGGGAAGCGACTCTCCCGTTCCGCTGAGTGAAATTGAACGCATCAAGAAAAACCCCAAGCTAGGCATTGAAACCAACGGCTACGGTTATAGCCCAACGCAAACGCGTATCGAGTTCAATCTGGATAACCCTTACCTGAAGAATTTGAAGGTTCGCCAGGCCATTGCGCACAGCATCAATATTGATGTGTTGAAAAACGTGGTGTGGTATGGATACGCGGTAAATTCACCGACACCCATTACGCCAGAGCTGGCGCAGTTCCATGATGCGACCCCCTCCCCTTATGGCTTCGATATTGCCAAAGCGAACAAACTGCTGGATGAAGCGGGCTTCCCGCGTCAGGCAGACGGTATCCGCTTCAAGCTGGTACATGACTTCATGCCCTATGGTGATAGCTTCAAACGCGTAGCGGAATACCTCAAATCGTCACTCGCCAAAGTCGGCATCGACGTCACCATTCGCTCACAGGATTTCGCCACCTTCGTTAAGCGCGTTTATACCGACCGCGACTTTGATTTCAACAACGGTTCCATCTCGAATCTGTTCGATCCCGCCGTAGGTGTACAGCGTCTGTACTGGTCAAAAACCTATCAACCGGGCGTGCCTTTCGGCAACGGCTCACATTACAGCAACCCGGAAGTCGACCGCCTGCTTGAGCAAGCCTCGGTGGAAACCAATCCTGAAAAACGCGTGGATTTGTACAAGCAGTTCCAACGCATCATCGCTACGGATATTCCCGATTTGAACCTGCTCCAGATTAAGCGCCAGACGATTTACAACAAGCGCGTGCACAACGTCGTCACGGATATTCAGGGCGTCAACAGCAGTCTGGCCGACGTGTGGCTGGATCAGTAATCGTAATACAGCATACCCCTGCGCTGGCAGGGGAATCCCATGAAGGTATGTGATGAATAAAGTAGAACGAATCGGGCGCGTACTGTGGCGAACCCTGCTTCATGCGCTGCCAACGGCCATTGGCATTGTCATTCTGGTGTTTTTCCTGCTGCAGTTGGTGCCGGGAGACGCCGTTGATGTGCTGGCCGGCGAGTCAGGCAATGCAACCGAAGCGACGATGGCACACCTGCGCGCTCAATTCGGTCTCGATCAACCCATACTGCAACAGCTCTCTGTTTATTTGGGCAATTTGGCGCAGTTCAGCCTCGGCTTTTCGCCTCGCTACAATGCGCCAGTAATGGATCTGATCCTGTCACGGTTGCCGGGCACCCTATTCCTGATGCTGCTGTCGCAGGTTTTTGCCATCATCATCGGTATAACGCTGGGAACGATCATGGCGGTGTGGGCAGGTAAATGGCCCGACCGTTTGCTCTCCCTCATCGCGCTGCTGCTCTACTCCACGCCGGGATTCTGGATCGGCCTGATGACGCTGATTCTGTTTTCCGTACATCTTGATTGGCTGCCAAGTGGCGGCAATATCACCATCGGCGCGAGCCTGACCGGTTGGGCATATTTCAAGGATATGTTGCAGCATGCCATCCTTCCGGTCGTGGCGCTGAGCAGCTTTTTTATTGCCATTTATGCCCGTCTGACCCGCGCGGCCATGTTGGAAATCGCTCAGCAGGATTTCGTGCGCACCGCACATGCCAAAGGGCTGTCGCCGCTGTGGGTCACCGTCAGACACATTCTGCGCTGCGCGCTGCTGCCTATCACTACCGTGGCGGGGATGCACTTCGGCAATCTGCTGGGTGGAGCAGCCGTGGTCGAGACGGTCTTTAGCTGGCCGGGACTGGGCCGTCTGGCGCTGGAAGCGGTGATGGCACGTGACTTCAACGTCTTGTTAGGCGTCCTGCTGCTTTCCGCCTTCTTAGTCATTTTGGCTAACGTGCTGGTGGACTTACTGCAATCCTGGCTCGATCCCCGAATTAAGGCACGCTGATATGAACCACCTTTCTCCTGAAAATCTCACCCCGAAGAAAGCCGCAGCGGATGGCGTTAGCTCAGCGGCAACTCGCCCGTTAAAAACGCCTTTCCGCCTGTCGCCGGAGGTGCGTGCATTTATCCGCAACCCCGCGGGGATGGCTGGCCTGCTGTTGCTGATTACGGTATTTCTGATGGCCGCCTTCGCACCGTTGCTCTATCCCGGCGATCCGCTGGATATGGTCGCTCAGCCTTTCTTGTGGCCGGGCGAAAACCCTGATTTCCCCTTAGGAACCGATTCGATGGGCCGGGATGTCGCCGCCGGCATCGTCCACGGTTCACAGGTTTCCTTGCAGATCGGTTTCTCGGCAGTCATCGTCAGCCTGTTAATTGGCACCGTCGTCGGTGCACTGGCGGGCTATTTTGGCGGTCGGGTTGATGACCTGCTGGTTCATATCACCGAACTGTTCCAGACCTTCCCGACTTTTTTGCTGGTCGTGGTGCTGGTCGCCATCGGTTCGCCTTCGGTTACGCTGATTTCACTGGCTATCGGGATTGCCTCGTGGCCAACGATTGCCCGTCTGGTACGGGCCGAATTTCGCTCCCTGCGCGAAAGCGATTTTGTGTTAGCCGCACGCAGTCAGGGATTTTCCAGTCTGCGTATCATCTTTCAGGAAATGCTGCCGAACGCGCTGCCGTCGATCATCGTCACCACGTCGGTCATGGTCGCCTCGGCCATTTTGATTGAATCCGCCCTCTCCTTCTTGGGCTTTGGCGATCCGAACCGCGTGAGCTGGGGCAGCATGATCGGCGCTGGCCGGGAATCGCTGCGTACCGCCTGGTTTCTTACCGCCTTGCCCGGCACCGCACTGGTCTTAACCGTGCTGTCATTGAATCTGGTGGGCGACGCATTGAACGATGCACTGAATCCACGGTTACGGGGGAGAAGCGCATGAAGCCGCTGGTCGATATTCAAGATTTACACGTCAATTTTCCTGGTCATCAAGCCGTTCGAGGGCTAAACCTGACGATTAATGCCGGAGAAACGCTGGCGCTGGTCGGCGAATCCGGCTGCGGTAAATCCGCGACGGCGCTGTCCCTGATGCGGCTGGTCGCCGAACCGGGAACAATCAGCGGCCGCATCCTGTTTGATGGACAGGATCTGCTGACCCTGCCAGACCGGCAGATGCGCCAGCTGCGTGGCAATGCGCTGTCGATGATTTTTCAGGAACCGATGACCTCGCTCAATCCAGTACTTTCCATCGGGCAGCAAATTAGCGAAACGCTGCGATTGCATGAAGCGCTGACGCCTGCACAGGCACGGACGCGCGCCATCGAATTGCTGGATCTGGTCAAGATCCCAGAACCCGCCCGCCGGGTGGATGACTATCCACATAACCTTTCTGGCGGACAGCGTCAGCGCGTCATGATCGCCATGGCGGTGGCGTGCCGGCCGCGTCTGCTGATTGCCGATGAGCCGACCACGGCGCTGGACGTTACCATTCAGGCACAGATTCTGGCGCTGCTGGATAACCTGCGGCGTGAATTCTCGATGAGCCTGCTGCTGATTACCCACGACCTTGGGCTGGTGGCGCAATGGGCCGACCGCGTGGCGGTGATGTATGCCGGACAAAAGGTAGAAGAAGCACAAGCGGCTGACCTGTTTCAGTCATCCACACACCACTTCTCCCCCAAACACAGCTATACGCGCGGGCTGTTAGCGACATCGCTACATATGGATCAGGACAGGCACTACCGTACCCATCGGCTGGCGGAAATCCATCATGCGCCAACGGACGAAGGTTTTACGCTGCTGACGCCGCCCAGCTTGATTCACCGTGCCACCGATACAAACCAGCCGCCGCTGCTCTCGCTGAAAAATATTCATACCCGCTATTCAACAGCACAGGGCAAAGTGCTGGCCGTTGACGATGTGTCACTGACTATTTTACCCGGAGAAACCCTCGGTCTGGTGGGCGAATCCGGCTGTGGTAAATCCACACTGTCCAAAACCATTCTGCGCCTGCTACCGCCTTCGCACGGGCAGATCGTGTTCGATGGGCAAGACATCACCACGCTAAAAGAATCACGGCTGAAAGCGTTACGTCAGCGGGTGCAGATGATCTTTCAGGATCCGTACGCTTCGCTGAATCCACGCCACAGCATTCAGCATATTCTTGAAACGCCGCTGATCGTACATGGCCTTGGCGATCGTTCTCAGCGACAGCAGGCAATCAAAAATATCATCGATCGTGTCGGTCTGCCGCAAAGCAGCCTAAGCCGCTATCCCCATGAATTTTCCGGCGGACAGCGCCAGCGTATCGGCATTGCCCGTGCACTGGTGGTACGCCCTTCACTGGTGATTTGCGACGAACCGGTGTCCGCACTCGATGTGTCTATTCAGGCACAGATCCTCAATCTGTTGGTTGAGTTAAAAAACGAAATGGGCCTGTCGCTACTGTTTATTTCCCACGATCTCGCCGTGGTGCGTTATATCGCCGATCGGGTCATGGTCATGCAAAACGGACGCTGTGTGGAAAGTGGCGATCACCACAGCATCTGGCATCAGCCACAACACCCGTACACCCGCAAGCTGATCGATGCCGTCCCAGGCGGCGGGCAGCGTGATGCGCTTGTGCCTCCACAGCCGATGAGTAGACAGGCGCATGGATAAGAACAGAGAACACATGATGAATACACCGACACCAACCGCTATTGACCAAACAGCGATGGAATTGGTCATTCAGGATTTTTTACCTGAGCTGATTGCGATTCGTCACCATATTCATCAACACCCAGAAATTGGCTTTGAAGAGTTTGCCACCGCGCAATTAGTGGCAGAAAAGCTGACGGAGTGGGGGCTTGCCGTCACAACGGGCATCGGTGGAACGGGCGTGGTCGCCACACTACATGGTCGTTATCCCGGTGGAGACAGCATCGGCCTGCGGGCAGATATGGACGCGTTGTATATCAATGAGAAAACGGATCTGCCCTATGCATCGGTGCATGCCGGGAAAATGCATGCCTGCGGACATGATGGACACACCACCATGCTGCTGGGCGCCGCACGCTATTTGTCTCAGCACCCCAACTTTGCTGGAACGGTACATTTTATTTTCCAGCCAGCGGAAGAAGGATTAGGTGGCGGACTTGCCATGCTCAATGACGGCCTGCTGACCGCGTTCCCCTGCAACCGACTCTTTGGTCTGCATAACAAACCCGGTATCGAAGTGGGAAAATTCGCGATTCGCAGCGGGCCAATGCTGGCAGCCAGCGATACCTGGCAGGTCACGTTTCACGGCACGGGTGGACACGGCGGTTCAGGCGTCCACCTTTCTATCGACCCGACGCTACCCGCCGCACAATTTATGCTTGGCCTGCAAACCATCGTTAGCCGTAACGTCCCCGCGATGGATGCGGCGGTGCTCAGCATCGGCCATATTCAGGGCGGCGATATCCATGCTCCAAACGTGATCCCCGATAGCGTCATCCTTAAAGGAACCGGACGGAGCTACTCACCGAGCGTTCGCGATCTACTGGAAACGCGCCTGCGAGAACTGGCACACAGCACCGCACAAGGCTTTGGTGCAACGGCCGACGTGCACTATGAACGGCAATATCCCGCGCTGGTTAACGATACGCATGTCACGCAGTTAGCCGTTAATGCCGCCGCGCAGGTGGTCGGACGCGAACAGGTTGACACCGCGATGACGCCGCTGCTGGGTGCAGAAGATTTTGCCTACATGCTGGAGCAGCGCCCGGGCGCATTCATGATGCTGGGTAACAACGACAAAAAGGCGTCCAACGTGCATCACCTGCATACCCCGCACTACGACTTTAATGACGCGCTGATCCCACTAGGCATCCGCTATTGGGCAACATTGGTTTATCAAGAGTTGGGTTTTCAAGAACTGGCCTAGCGACAGCGCATTTTACACAGCCTCACTATCACAACGCATGACGTCGGTGCCCCCGACTGTGAGCGTGAGCAAAAAGGATGAATCATGGTGGCGTTATTGAAAACCAAAGAGCAAAGCAAAGAAAAAGAGGCAGACATTAAACAGCGCATCCTGCGTGAAGCCATCACGATCTTCGCCTGTAAAGGCAGTGAGCTAACGACGATTCGCGAAATAACGGAAGCCACCAACGTGAATGTCGCGTCGGTGAATTATTACTTTGGCTCGAAAGAAGGATTACTGCGTGCCGTACTGGACAACGTTCTCGGCCCGTTAAATGACGAAAGAACGCGTCTGCTGGATGAGGTGGAAAAGGCCAATCAGGGTGATGAACTGCCCGTTGCCGCGCTGCTGGATGCGCTATTGCGCCCGCTGGTTAAAACAGCCCGCACGCCCGACGGCGGACGTATTGTCGTGCGCCTGTTACAGCACCTGCGCGCGACGCCGGGTCTGGAGGTCACTGCCCTGCTTTCGGCGCAGTTCGATCACGTCGCTCACCGTTTTATCGATGCCTTTTCCCGTGCGCTGCCGGAGTTATCGCGCGCAGAGGTGATCTGGCGTTATGAATTTGCCCGTGGTGCCGCCATGCACGTGTTAACCGACGCCGATCCGCGCTCTGGCCGTCTGGCGTTGCTTTCCAAAGGGCTGTGTGACAACCGAGATGACGACCGCGTGCTGTCGCATCTCTTACGTTTTGTCGAGGCGGGTTTTACCGCCAAGCCACTGACTGAGACATCACTTCAGTCCTGATTTTTAGTTATTCGCAACACGTTTACATTGACAGGAAACAGACATGAGCAGAGAAAAAATTGAAGGGTCATTCGTTGCCCTTATTACGCCTTTTAATGACGATGGCAGCGTGGATTTCGGCGCATTTGAGGCGTTATTAAAATTCCAGGAAGACAACGGCACCGCAGCCGTTTTGATTATGGGCTCAACGGGGGAAGTGTCCATGCTGTCCCCAGATGAGAGAAAGGCGATCATCCGCCGAACCGCGCAATACAGCACCAGCAAAATGAAGCTGTTCTACGGCTGTACCGGTAACAATACCGATACCACCATTGACTATGTTCGCTATGCACATGACAACGGCGCAGACGGTGCCATTATCGCCGCCCCCGCCTATATCTGTGCCAGCGAGAGCGATATCGAAAGCTATTTTCTGGAAATTGCCGACGCGACCGATTTGCCGTTAGGGATTTATAACAATCCGCCACGCGTGAAAACGGATCTGCACTGGACATCGCTGCTGCGTATTTTCCAACACCCGAACTACGTTATTCATAAAGAATCCACCACCCGCGTAGGTCAGGTCGCACAGGTTCTGGCAGGGAACCCTGATGTTTCGGTGATGTGCTGCGACTCGCCCAATCTGGGTCTGGTGGTGCCAACAATGTCGTTGGGAGGGCATGGGACGGCCAACATGACCGGCAATATTGCCCCAGCAGAACTGGCTGAAATTTCTCGTCCGTGGAAAAATGGTGAGGATGCAGAGCGCTTCCGTCAGGCCTATCAACATTTGCTGCCGCTGTTGCATTACACCTATTCCGCAATCAACCCGGTAGCGGTGAAATCATTGATGAAGGCGGTAGGTTTACCGGCAGGCAGCCTGCGCCGTCCACTGCGGGGTTTGCAGGGCGAAGCGTTGGATTCAGGTATTCGTATCGTGAACGAATTAGGGCTGAGCAGCAAATACGGCTTTAACAGCTGATTCTGTTCTGGTACGTGGAGAGCAAGCGTTTCATCTCAGAAGTGGCTCATCTTTACACCACTTCTGAGATTTCAAACGAAAGAGATGACTACTGTGGATTGTTGACTAACAGCGATCCTGAACCGTTCGCCGGACTGCTTTGCGCACTCTTCAATACCCAGACCCGTCCATAGTGGTTATAGAAGCCAGCCGAATGCCCTGCATCTGGCCCAATGCCCTGATACATATCAAAGTGCTGGCCTTTAATCGCCCCACCGACATCCAGCGCAATCATCAGGCGCATTTCATATTTGCCGGTGAATTTGCCCACGTTATCCAACAGCGGCACTTCCATTAACAGCGCCGTACCAGCCGGAATCAGCGAACGGTCAGATGCCACAGAAGCTTTCGCCACCAGCGGCACGGCACTTGCCCCTTTCACAGGCGCGGACATCATGGGTTTAAAGAACACAAAAGAGGGATTCTGCTCAAACAATTCACGTACTTCATGTTCGGTGTGCTGCTCCGCCCACTTGCGGATGGCCTGCATAGACATCTCTTCACGTGGAACTTCACCCCGATCGATCAGCACTTTACCAATACTGCGGTAGGCATGGCCGTTTTTACCGGCGTAGCCGAAGAACGTCAGCGGACGTCCATCGCCAAAATCAATATAGGCGCTGCCCTGCACTTCCATCATGAAGTTATCGACCAGCGAGTTGGTCCAGGCGAGAACCAGCCTGTCATCCAGTGCACCAGCATAAATGCCAGCACGATCCGGTAGCCGACTGTTCTTTCTGCCCTTTGACGGCATGGCATATAAAGGATGGCGGAATTCACCCTGACGGGTATGGCGCGCCTGTAGCACTGGCGTGTAGTAACCGGTGAACTGCACGTTGCCAAAGTTATCGACGCCTTCCATCTGCCAGGCGTTCAGGCCAAACTTGCTCAGTTCACGGGTGTCAGCCCCAGACATCATCCAGTTTTCAATCGCCTGAAAGGTCGTATTATTGCGCGTATAGAGATTCGGTGACGCCGAGCGGATTTCAGAAACCTGAGTCATGAAATCCCGCGCGTTGACGGGTTTGCCCTTGGCATTCGGCTCATTCACCAATTCCAGAGGCTGGTTGAGGTGACCATCTTTATATTGCTGCCCGCGATCGGTTGGCCGGGATTGGCACCCCGCCAGAATGGCAATGACCACTGCGGTCAGCACGTATTTTCCCCACCGTCCCTTCATCTTTGCGCTCGCTTTTTACATCAAAAAATTTACCGTCGAACGATAACAAACGGCTATCGAGAAAGGAATGGGACAGCATATAAATCCACGGATCAAGCGAATGTCGTTCGGCATGCAGCACAGTAAAAGGTGGGGTTTCTTTTCATCGCCACATTGCGGTCATAAAACAACCTATCAGGTGGTAAATCAATCACCTGACAGCCAAATACCGCGCTTTTTAGAGAAATAGGTTGCATCAATACTCATGGAGAGTATAGTGCGCATCCACGGACGCGGGGTGGAGCAGCCTGGTAGCTCGTCGGGCTCATAACCCGAAGGTCGTCGGTTCAAATCCGGCCCCCGCAACCAATTGATGTGAGTCGTCCATCAAGAAACGTGAAAGCAGTAAAGATAGTCAGTAGTAAAGAAGTTAGTACGGACGCGGGGTGGAGCAGCCTGGTAGCTCGTCGGGCTCATAACCCGAAGGTCGTCGGTTCGAATCCGGCCCCCGCAACCAATTGATGTGAGTCGTCCATCAAGAAACGTGAAAGCAGTAAAAGATAGTCAGTAGTAAAAGAAGTCATACGGACGCGGGGTGGAGCAGCCTGGTAGCTCGTCGGGCTCATAACCCGAAGGTCGTCGGTTCAAATCCGGCCCCCGCAACCAACTAAGACTATGTCTAATTAAGAACCAAGCGACAAAGCACCTTAACGGGTGCTTTTTTGTTTTCTGCGTCACCTATTATCTATACCATTCCTACACCGCGCCCCAGATCTATTGATTTCCTCTGAACCGCGCCAGCAGGACGCGGTCATCATGCAACATCAACTACCGCTCAGCCTGACTGGCAAAGTAGGCTTTAATTCCTGCAAAAATGGATTCCGCAATTTGCTGCTGGAAATGGCTGGTGCGCAGCTTGCGTTCTTCTTCCAGATTACTGATAAATGCCGTCTCAACCAGAACAGACGGAATATCCGGCGCTTTCAGTACCGCAAATCCGGCCTGATCGACGCTGTTTTTATGCAGGCGATTCACTTTGCCCAATCGACTCAGAATCTCTTGACCAAACTTCAGGCTGTCGCTGATGGTGACGGTTTGCACCAGATCGAACATGGTGTGATCCAGATAGCGATCGCCGCTCATGCTCACACCGCCGATCAAATCTGATTCGTTCTGAGTTTCTGCCAGAAATTTGGCGGCGGTACTGGTTGCCCCTTTCTTCGAGAGGGCAAAAACCGACGATCCTCTTGCCGATCGATTAGTAAACGCATCCGCATGAATCGAAATGAACAGATCGGCACGCTGCTTGCGCGCTTTCGCCACCCGCACGCGCAGCGGAATGAACACATCTTCATTGCGCGTCATATACGCCTTCATGTTGGATTCATTATCGATCAGCTTACGCAGGCGGCGGGCGATTTGCAGCACGATGTCTTTCTCGCGCGTTTTATTCTTGCCAATCGCGCCGGGATCTTCACCGCCATGACCAGGGTCGAGCATAATAATCAGCGGACGATCCTGCCCTGCCTTCCCAGCTTTGGGCGCTTCTGCCGGCAGGGTGCGCTCCAGATCGCCTTTGTTGTAATCCTCCAAAAGCGCCAGCAGCGGATCGTCTTCGTTGTCGTAGCGCCCTGCCGCAGGATACAAATCCAGCACCAGTCGGTGCTTGAATTCGGCCACCGGCCCCAGCGTAAAAACTTTAGTCGTCGCCTGCTGTTTAAGCTCCAGCACCAGACGCACCGTGCTTTTATCAAATTGACCGATGCGCGCCTCTTTAATCAGCAGATCGTTATCCTGCTGAAACTGGCTGGCTATTTCCTTCAATACGCTGTTCAGGTGAACATTTTCGATATCCACCACGATGCGTTCGGGATTACTGAGACTAAACTGTTTATATTTCAGCGGGTTATTAGATTCCAGCGTGACGCGGGTATAGGCGGAAGACGGCCAGACACGCACGGCAACGACCTGTGTTGTCGCCGCTATCCCCACACCACTTACGCTTAACAGCCAGGTTGCTGCTGCGCTTTGTAATAGACGTCGTCGAGTCAGATGATGATTCGAATGAGACATGCCGCTCCGATCTGATTGCTGTGCGTTATCCTGAATTTTTGTTTGCTACTGCATGGGATAAGCGATCAAAAAATGAATAAAGGTAAAAATTGTCAAAAACTTTAACGAATCTGCTCTGCCCTGTCATGCAAAAATCATCTGCAGGCCTTATAACAGGCGGATATCATAAATTTGAAGCATTAACCTCGCTTTTATGGTGAATACTTCCTCTTGCCTTTTACACCATAAAGAATAAAAATACATAAATTACGAATAAAAATGCAAAGAGGGCTCGCAGTGAAGGAACGTAGTACAGAACTGGTTCAGGGCTTCCGCCATTCAGTTCCCTATATCAATGCCCACCGTGGCAAAACGTTTGTCATCATGTTAGGTGGCGAAGCCATTGAACATGCCAACTTCTCTAGCATCGTAAATGATATCGGGCTGTTACACAGTCTGGGGATCAAGCTGGTGGTGGTTTATGGCGCTCGCCCCCAGATCGACGCCAACCTGACAACACATCACTACGAGCCTCACTACCATAAAAACACCCGCATCACCGACAGCGCCACGCTGGAGCTGGTTAAGCAGGCAGCGGGGATGTTGCAACTGGATATCACGGCTCGACTGTCGATGAGCCTGAACAACACGCCGCTGCAAGGCGCCCACATTAATGTCGTCAGCGGTAATTTTATTATCGCGCAGCCGCTGGGCGTGGATGACGGCGTGGACTACTGCCACAGCGGCCGCATTCGCCGCATTGATGAGGAGGCGGTTCACCGCCAATTGAATAGCGGCGCGATTGTCCTGCTCGGCCCGGTTGCGGTGTCAGTCACCGGTGAAAGTTTCAATTTAACCTCGGAAGAGGTGGCAACCCAGCTCGCGATTAAACTGAAAGCGGAGAAGATGATCGGCTTCTGCTCGTCACAGGGCGTGACCAATGAAGAAGGCAGCATCATTTCCGAGCTGTTCCCGGATGACGCACAACGGCGTATTGATGCGCTGGAACAGGCTGGTGATTACCATTCGGGGACAGTCCGCTTCCTGCGTGGCGCAGTCAAAGCCTGCCGTAGCGGCGTACGCCGCAGCCATCTGATTAGCTATCAGGACGACGGAGCGCTGTTGCAAGAGCTCTTCTCACGCGACGGTATCGGTACGCAGATCGTGATGGAAAGCGCCGAGCAGGTTCGCCGTGCGACCATCAATGATATCGGCGGTATTCTGGAACTGATTCGCCCGCTGGAAGAACAAGGTATTCTGGTGAGACGCTCGCGCGAGCAGTTAGAAATGGAGATAGACAAATTCACCGTCGTGGTACGCGATAACCTGACCATTGCCTGCGCGGCACTTTATCCGTTCCCGGAAGAAAGCATCGGCGAAATGGCCTGCGTCGCGGTTCACCCGGATTACCGCAGTTCATCGCGCGGCGACATGCTATTGCTACGTATTGCCGCTCAGGCGCGTCAGCAGGGTCTGCAAAAGCTGTTTGTGCTGACGACGCACAGCATTCACTGGTTCCAGGAACGCGGCTTTTTACCTGCCGAAGTGGAAATGCTGCCGAAGAAAAAACAGGCACTGTACAACTACCAGCGTCGCTCGAAGATTCTGGTATTGGATCTCTGAGCGATTCCACTCAATAACGCTGCGCATGGCCGACCATAAAATCGGCCATGTGTATTTGCCTGTTTATGGATGCTTACCGAACTCGCATGTTAATGCTGTCCACTTCCTCGCTTGTTCACTCAGCGTAAATCCAAGCCCCAGACGGTCAGATACCCACATGCGCCCATCGCGCAGCTCTAGCTGCTCGTTGAACAGCGGATTCAGCCACTCGAAGTGTTCCAGCCAGGGCTCAATCGGATAGGCCGCGGCCAGATGCAAATGCACTTCCATCGCAAAATGCGGTGCCAGTTTACGACCGTGCTTCGCGGCCAAGTCCATAATTTTCAGGAAAGGCGAAATCCCGCCCACGCGCGGCGCATCCGGCTGGACGAAATCACTGGCGTTCCCAAGAATCAGCTGTTCATGCTCGCGGAAGCTGGTCAGCATCTCGCCAGTGGCAATCGGTGTATCCA
Source organism: Pectobacterium colocasium (assembly GCF_020181655.1). Classification (NCBI taxonomy): domain Bacteria; kingdom Pseudomonadati; phylum Pseudomonadota; class Gammaproteobacteria; order Enterobacterales; family Pectobacteriaceae; genus Pectobacterium; species Pectobacterium colocasium. The sequence continues at coordinate 1,088,413 of NZ_CP084032.1, read as the reverse complement.
GCGCCGCCGTCAGCGCCGCATGGCCTTCCACATCGTAGGCATCCAGCGGCTCTTCAATCCAAATCAGGTTAAAGGCTTCCATCTTTCTTCCCATCCGAATCGCCGTTTCGCGATCCCACTGCTGATTGGCATCCACCATCAGCGGGAAGTCATCTCCCAGCGCTTCACGCACCGCCGTAAGGCGACGGATATCCTCCGCCGTATTCGGCTGCCCGACTTTCAATTTGATCCCGCCGATACCGCTTTCACGGGAGATGACGACATTTTTTAATACCTGATCCAATGGCGTATGCAGGAAGCCGCCGGAGGTGTTGTAGCACTGCACGGAATCACGATGTGAGCCCAACAGCTTAGAAAGAGGCAGACCCGCGCGCTTAGCTTTCATATCCCACAGCGCGATGTCGAGCGGAGAAATCGCCTGTACCGCCATTCCACTGCGGCCAACCGATGCCCCAGCCCACAGCAGCTTGGTGTAGATCTTATCGATATCGTTCGGATCTTCGCCCAGCAGGTTATCGGCAATCTCTTTTGCATGGGCATAAATGCCCTGTCCACCCGCCCGCTTGGAGTAGCTGAATCCCACTCCTTCAAACCCATCACGACTGCGGATTTCGGCAAAAATAATCGCCACTTCGGTCAGCGGCTTCTGCCTTCCGGTCAGCACTTTCGCATCGCTAACCGGCGTGGCTAGCGGCAAAAACGCCAGAGAGAGTTTTACCCATTCAATTCGATCGCCCGACTCGGCAGCCGTTCTGACGTTCGTGACTTTTGCATAGCTAACCGCCGCTGAATTTGCACTGATAGTCATGTCTCACCTCGTAAAATGATTGCGCTAACATTCATAAACAGAAGGAAGATAGCGACAAATGAAGAAAAAACATGCAATGCAGATCACACAATAATCATTACCACGATAAAATCGTTCATCGAGAGACAGAATTAATGATTGCGCAATCACCACAAAAAGTAAGAGGATACAGCGGAAATACAGCCTAGCCAGCTCTGGGGTCAACCGGAAAAACGAGACAATTCGGCAGGTTGTAGAAATACAGGCGACTGGTAAACCGATGTGCCATCAACGATAATCCAGCGACATGTAAATGTGCGCGCAGCTTCAGAAGGGAACCCGTGATTGAAACGCGATAAAAACGCCAGCAACATGCCGCCGCGCGCTCCCACGCTTGAAGATGTCGCGCGTGCCGCAGGCATTTCGCCCATGACCGTCAGCCGCGCGTTGAACAACCCGAAGATTGTTCGTGCGGAAACTGTGAATAAGGTGATGGAAGCGGTCCGCGCCACGGGCTATATCCCCAATATGTTAGCAGGCGGGCTCGCCTCCCGACGCAGCAAGCTGATTGCCGTCGTTGTGCCGCAAATCAATAACAATATGTTCGTTGATACCATTCAGGCGATCAGCGATGAGCTAGCCGCACGCGGTTACCACATGCTGCTGTGCGTCTCTGGCTATACCAATGAATCCGAGGCAGAGATTGTCGCCACCCTGCTTTCTCGTCGCCCAGACGGTATCGTCCTCACCGGTATTCACCATACGCCCGAACTCAAACGTCTCCTGCTCAACGCTACGATCCCCGTTGTCGAAATCTGGGATCTCACCCCAACGCCGCTCGATATGCTGGTCGGTTTTTCCCATGAAAGCATCGGGAACGCCATCGGACACTATTTGCTGGGTAAAGGACATTTGCGCTTTGGCCTGGTCTGGACCGAAGACGCGCGTGCCGGGCTGCGTAAGAAGGGCATTTACGACGTCATACAAAAACAGCCGGGACATTACGTGCGTGAAACCCTCGCCCCGTGGCCTGCGACGCTGGCGTTAGGGCGGCAAGGGCTGATCGAACTTCTCGCCGATGGCGACGTTTTTGATGCCATCATTTGCAGTTCCGATACGCTGGCGCAAGGTGTGATGATTGAAGCTGCCGCCAGAGGATTAGCGGTGCCGAAGCAACTGGCCGTGATGGGATTTGGCGATCTCGATTTCGCCGCCCACAGCACACCAACGATTACGACGATCAGGATCGATCGCAGGAAGATCGGCACCGACGCAGCGGCCATGCTGGCAGAAAAGATTGAGGGGAAAAGCGTGCCTTCCCCCATCATGGATATCGGTTTTTCACTGATTGAGCGTGAGTCCGCCTGACGTTATCCCCCATCAAGGACGCATCATTAATGCGCTAATTCTCTCTTCCAAGCCACTATAGCGCTGCGTTGGCGTTTTCACCGCCCGGCAGAGAATGCGGACATCGGTATAGAGTGACAAACGCTGGCGCGCACGCGTGATAGCGGTATACACCAGCTCCCGCGTCAGCACCGGTAAATAGTGGTTCGGCAGCACCAGCGCCGTATGATCGAACTCCGATCCCTGCGATTTATGCACCGTCATCGCATAGGCTGTGTCGTGCGGCGGCAGACGGCTTGGCGTCACGTCTTTGGTTTCGCCATTCGGCAAGGGGAAAAACACGCGCAGCTCGCCGCTCTCCCCTATCATGGCAATACCAATATCGCCGTTGAATAGGCCCAAGGCGGCATCGTTCCGTTCAATCATGACCGGTCGGCCGGGATACCAGCGGTTAAGCGGATTACGGCTGCGCTGAATCAACCCAGCCTGATGCAAAGCCTGCTCAATACGCTGATTCAGCCCTGAGACGCCAAATGGCCCTTCACGCAACGCGCACAGTTGGCGATAACGCTGGAAGGCAAGCAATACGGCATCCGGCGCTGCTCCCGCCGTAATAAGCTGTAGATAATCACGATACCCTTCGACACACTGTGCCAGCATCGCCTGATACTCTTCAGCCTCGGCTAACGGACTACAGGTAATATCGGTAAACTCACCGTTCAGCACCGCACGCACGCGAGCATCATCGCCGCCATTCACCGCCAGCGCCAGTTGGCCAATACCGGAATGCGGATCGAAGCGGTAGCTCCGACGTAACAGACAGATACTGTCACTGACCGTCGTCTGCCCTTCAGGGCCGTTTTCATCCAGATGACAGCCCGTCAGCCGCTGCAATTGCTGCGCCCGCGCGCGGCTATAGCCAGCCTCGGCAAAACGACAGATATCGCCCAATACCGCCCCCGCCTCGACGGACGCCAGTTGATCGCGATCGCCCAGAAAGATAATTCTCGCGTGTGGTGGAAGCGCGGCAATTACATTCGCCATCATCGGCAGATCGACCATTGACGCCTCATCCACAATCAGCACATCCAGATGCAGCGGATTATCCTGATGGTGACGCAGACGTTGGCTATCCGTCACCGCGCCCAACAGCCGATGCAGCGTTGTCGCTTCCTGCGGAAACGCATCACGCTGCCGAGGTTCCACCGCCAGGCGATGCAGAGCCTGACCCAGCGACTCCGTGAGCCGCGCTGCTGCTTTCCCAGTCGGTGCGGCTAATTGAATACGTAACGCTTCTCCCGTATTCAGCTCAATCAGCGCGGCCAGCAGTCTGGCCACCGTCGTGGTTTTCCCTGTCCCTGGCCCGCCGGAAATAATCGCAATGCGACGCGTCAACGCGACAGCAGCGGCCACCTTCTGCCAGTCAACCTCTTCACTCGTGTCAGGAAATAACCTATCCAACACGGCTCGGATCGCAGGTTCATCAACGGGTAGCGTATCGCGTTCGCTGGCGATAAACCGCGCCACGCGGCACTCACTCTGCCAGCTGCGCTGTAAATAAAGCTTTTCTCCTTGCAACACCAGCGGCGTCGACGCACTGCCGTCGCTGACAGCATCAGATGCCAGCAAATGCTGCTGCCATGCGGCGACCGTGTTTAGCCCTGCCTCCGCAAGCAGCTGTTGCGCCAGCTCAGGATCGCGACCGTCAAACAGCGTCTGTGCCTGCAAATTCTCCAGCGGTAAACACACATGCCCCGCCCCTGAGTGCGCGCTCAGGCAGGCAGCAGCCAGCAGCAGATCGGGCTGCGTCTCATCCGCCAGCATTCTGGCGAACTGCACATCCAGCGGGCGCAGCAACCGCCGCACCAGCGCCGTTTCAAGTAACGCAATCATGAGGGAATTCCTGTATCAGCATCGTCAGACGTCTTTCCCTTAAAGAGTGCATCCAGCCCGAAAACAAATTCAGCAGAGGGACGACAAGCAAAGATGCCATTGCCAGGATGCGACGCTTCAACGCCGCGTAAAAACAGATAAAACACCCCGCCAAAATGGCGCTCATAGTCATAATCCGCAATACGATGACGTAGATAGCGGTGCAAAGCCAGCGTGTAGAGCTGATATTGCAGGTCGTAGCGGTGTTCGGCCATCGACTGCATCATGGCCGTTTGGGTGTACGCGCTGGCATCAGGGCCGAGCCAGTTGGACTTATAGTCCAGTAGGTAATAACGCCCTTCCCAGCGGAACACCAGATCGATAAACCCTTTCAGCATGCCTTTCACCTGCTGAAAAGAGAGCGCCGGACACCGCGCGGATAGCGGATCGTGATGCTTTGCCAGCCGATCGAGCTGCGCCGCCTGTATCGGGGCCTCAATGGGTATATAGAACTGCAATTCAGCCTGCTTATCTGCGTTATCCAGCGCTGACAGCATAATCCCTTGTTCGTTAAGCGACGTATGCAACAGCGTATCCATCCACACCTTCAACACCGGATGCCAGTGCGCTTCAAATCCCTGTAGCTGCAACTGCTCGGCCAGCCAGCCATCATCAACGGGCTGAGTGAAATCCAGCGTTTCAAACAGGCTATGCAAAAACGTCCCCGGACTCGCGCCGCGTGGGAACGTATGCGGCGTCAGCTGGGCTTCATCCGTTTCCTGACGCTCGCCTATCGCTTCGATATCCAGACGCGGCACCAGATCCTGTGCGCTTGCAGAACCATGTTGCTGAAGCCCCGAATAGCTGGTGACTCGCCAGCCGTCGCGCAGTTGGCGTTCAATGTGGCGAGCCTGTAGCTCTGCCACTTCTGGTCTATCCGGCTGCCAGCGCTGCGTTTCCGTCTCCTGTAGCGGTGTCAATGCGACGCCGTCCCCGACCATGCCTTCCAGCTCGCTAACCAACGTGGCGGCCTCAGCTTCTTTACCGCGCTGGAGTAAATAGCCCAGCGCGCTCTGGTGCATATCGCTGCTGCCGTCTTTCTTACGCGACCGCTGAATCGGCGCAACGCCCACGCTACAGTGGTAAATAGAGCGGGTCAGCGCGACATACAGCAAACGTAAATCTTCCGCCAGCCGCTCTTCTTCCGCCAACGTCTGACTTTCCTCATGATTTTGCAGATCCAACACGGCCTGATAGCTCTCGCGATCGTGATAAATGCCCTGATCCTGCACGCGGAAATTACTGATGAAAGGCAGCCACACGAGCGGATATTCCAACCCTTTTGATTTATGGATCGTGACGATCTGCACCAAATGACGGTCGCTTTCCAGGCGTAACTGCTGATTCTCTGCCTGCGGATTAGGTTGGACAATCTGCTGTGATAACCAGCGCACCAGCGCATGTTCGCTATCAAGCGTTGCGGAGGCATCCTGCAATAATTCACCGATATGCAGAATATCGGTAATGCGGCGCTCCCCGTCCGCACTCGCCAGCAGATTCTCTGCCAGTTGATGTTGGCTCATCAGCGCACGCAGCATCGGCAGTACACCTTTCTGGCGCCACAGCATGCGATAACCGGCAAACTCATCCACCAGCGCATCCCATGCGGCTTCGCTTTGCCCTAACGCATCAACCTGTTCGGCATCCAACCCCATCAGCGCCGTCGCCATTGCGCTACGTAACGTGCGTTCCTGCTCCGGCGCCAGTACCGCCTGCAACAGCCACAACATATCGCTGGCTTCAGGCGTGCTGAATACGCTATCGCGATTGGACAGATATACTGAAGGAATCGACAAACGGCTCAGCGCATCACGAATCAGCGAGGCTTCACGCCGGCTACGCACCAGCACGCTCATATCGGAAGCTTTGACCAAACGCCGGGAATCATCGCTAACCAGCCAGGCTTCATGACGCTGGCTGGCCACGAGCCAGTCACGAATCTGCGCCGCACACTGGCGCGCCATCTGTTGCTGATAATCCCCTATGCCGATCGGTTCTGAACCCGTTAGCCAGAATTGCAGTGCAGGCTGGGGCTGCCCGGCGATGTCAAACACCAGGCCGCGTTTAGAGTCGGCAGGCTTGACCGGCAGGAAAGGGATATTGTGGAAAATAAAAGGATGGGCGAGGCGCTCAAACAAACGATTAACGCCACGCACCATCTGATGCGACGAGCGCCAGTTCGTGCCCAGCGTATAATGCGCAGCCACTTCTCCGCGCGCGTGCATATAGGTAAAAATATCCGCGCCGCGAAACGCATAGATAGCCTGCTTAGGGTCACCGATCAACAGCAACCCACACTGCGGTTGCCCAACGTACAGCGTTTGGAAAATACGATATTGCTGGGGGTCGGTATCCTGAAACTCATCAATCATCGCTACCGGATAGCGCTCACGAATGGCGCTGGCAAGCTGCTCTCCCCCCGGCTGCTGCAACGCAACATCCAGACGGCTCAGCAGATCGTCAAATCCCAGCTCCGCACGCTGTCGTTTCTCCTCACGCACCGACTCCCGGATCGCCGACAGCGCACGCACAATCACCAAATCACGCAGCGATAGCGGCGTTTCAAGCAGCCGTTCAGTCTCCTCGAACAGAGCATGAACAGGCGGTTCCCCTTTCTTCGTCTTTTCAATGAGCGCTTGCTGGGAAAACCGCACTAGATCCTTCGGCAGTTGGTAATCCAGCGTCGGCTGCTGTTCTGCCCACAGCGTGACTTTCTGTAGCCAGTTGGGAAGATGCTTGCTGCTGTAGCTGCGCTTATCGACGCCAGAAGCGCTAATCAACGCTTCCAGCTCCGCTGCTGACGCTAGCCAACGCTGCTTGTACGCATCGATCGTCGCTACAATTTTCTCATGTCGGCTAAGCAGCGTTTCGTCTTCTTCTGGCGGTAAACGAAACGCAGGCGCTTCACCGTGCAGATAAGGAGCCAGATCGGCCAGCAGGTTTTCCGGCCCTTTCCATTCCAGACCGACAATACGGGCGACTTCTACCGGCAGCGGATAGCAGTAACGGCGCCAAAAATCGGCGCAGGCCTGACGACGCAACGGCTGCTCATCTTCTATCAGCACTTGTTCAAACAGTACGCCGGATTCAAACGCATTGGTACTGAGCATACGCTGGCAGAAACCGTGGATCGTGTAGATCGCCGCATCGTCCATTTGCCGTTCGGCCGCCAGCAAGACATCCGCCGCATCGTGATGGTCCGAAATCTCCGCCAGCAGTTGCGCGAGCGAAGCATCTTTAGGTTTCTCCGCCTGCTCCCCCTGCGCGCTTTTACGCAGGCAGGCGATACGCAAGGCATGGATTCTGGCACGAATACGCTCTCGCAGTTCTTCGGTCGCAGCCTCCGTAAAGGTCACAACCAGAATTTCCTCGACCAGCAGCGGACGTGGATACGCGGCTTGCTTACCCAGCCCCAGCAACAGGCGCAGATACAGTGCAGCCAGCGTATAGGTTTTCCCTGTTCCGGCCGACGCCTCAATCAGCCGCTCCCCCAGGAGCGGTAACGTCATCACGTCTAATGATTGCGGCGCGGCACTTGTCATTGTGCTGCAACCTTACCGACAGCGTCCGATGCCGCAGTATCCGCTGCGGGCTGTGCGGCTGGCGCAGGGATCATCGCAGGCGCTTTCTCACGCGGTAACGTTTTCTGCAATGAAGAGGCGTCTGCGTAGGTATGCCATCCTTTCGGTGCGGCATAGTCAGCTTTACCATGATGGCTGCCGGAAACCTGCGACAATACGGCCAGCCCCTCAGGCTTCAGCGCCTGCTGGAAGAAATCGGCCAGTTGCGCCACCGTCAGCGGTTTGATTTGTTCGAGCAGTTTCTCCCGCGAGTCAAAAGCAAAATTTTCCCGATCCACATCCTTACGCAGTCGGCTGGCTTCTTCACCCAATGTCTGCGGACGTTGATTCAGTTCATTCATCACACCTTGTTTATACTGTGCGAACTCTTCTTCACTCATTTCACGCAGTCGTTTTTGCGCTTTCAGGTAAAAATCTTCATAGCGCTGATACAGATAAGCAGGCTGTTTGCTGTTGCTTTGTAGCAGGAAGCCAATGCCCATCTGTCGGCCAACCGACATCGGGAAAGCAAACACCGCATAGCCCAACTGCTCTTCCGTTCTCAGTTGACTATAGAACCAAGGCTGAACGATCTGCCCCAGCACCGAGCTATACGCCATGCTTTGCGTTTCCGAGTAACCCGTTGGCACATACACTGCCGCTAGCGCAGAATCCGTGCTGCTGCCTGGGCGTTGTAGATTAGCGAACTGTGGTTTGCTGACTTTGACATCATCGCTGCGCGACAGATTTTCACCCTTCGCCTTCAGATGCGCTTTCAGCGTCGTCGCTAACTCGGTCACGCTCTCCGGTGTCAGATTACCGACAACCAGCATTTCCGGCGTGGCGTTTTGCAGCAGATCGTTGCGATAATTAATCACATCCTGTAAGTGGATATCTTTCAGCAATTTACGTCGTTCACCGCGCTCGAAGTAAGGCAGTTGCGATACCGCCTGAATCGGCTGTATGGCTTGTTCAAAGGCTTTGGATTTCTCGACCGCATCCAACTGCTGCAAGTACCAGGACTTTGCTTGCTCCAATTGCGCTTCCGTCGGCGTAAAGGAGGCATAGCCGTCCGCCAGCGTCAGTAGCAATCGTGGCAAATGCTGGGTATAGCCATCGGCGCTAATTACCAGACCATCATTACTGCGAGTGGAGAAGCTAATGCCACCCACTGAGGCCTGATAGCTGAGTTCATCCAACGCCAGCCCCGCAAGATAGTCATTTAACGCGAACAACACCTGATTCCGTGCGGTACTGCGCGCTTCCTGATTACGCAGGAACAGGGTGATTTCTGCTTTCGGCTCATCGGCGAAATAGTGGCTTGGCATATACAGCACGCGCAGCCCCGGCTGATTCAGCAGAAGCGTCGGCTTGGTTATCGATTTATCCGCTTTGATCAGAGAAAAATCATCTGGGATATAAGGGTTGATCGTTGGCAACGACAGCGACATTTTTTGCCCCAGCGTTTTCCATTTTGCGAATGTTGCTGACGGAATTTTATCCATCTCGTACGGCGCATCGACAAAGTAGGCCACTTTATTATGCGGTTCATTCGGACTGATAACCCAAACGCGCGCGTTCTGCGGCGTCATCTCATCCAAACGTGCAGCGATAGCCTTCGGATCGTAGCGATCCGCAACATACTGCGCATCCAGCGTATGTTCGACTGGCACGCGCAGCATGGTATCCACCAGCCACTCGATGTAGTCCATGTCCCGGCTGATGGACGGATAGCGGAAATCCAGATCCAGAACGCGTGCGATCTCATCAAAATAACGTTGTTGAATTCCCTCGGTACGGATTTCTTGCAGGTAACGGAAGATGGCCGCAATCACCTCGTCACGCTGCGCCAAACCTTTATCGGTCAGCGAGGCTGAAATAGCGAACATGCCGCCGTTACGGTCGATAATCGGTGAAGAACCCGCACCGATAGACTCAACCAGTCCTTCCTTTTGCAACCAATCAGAAAGCGTATTCTGGCTGCGGTTGCCGATCAGATAGCTAATGTAGGTATCCGTCTTGCTGCGAAATTCCTGGCTAATATCGCTGACGCGAAATTCAATACGCAGCTGTTTTCTCGGTTGCGCAGGGACATAGTGAATCATCACGCCACGCTGCTTCTCCGTCGTGACAGGGACGGTAACCGCAGGAACGCTGGCGTTGTGATTGGCAATGCGCCCGAAGGTATCGGCCGCCAGTTTTGCCAGTTCAGGGAGAGGTTGATTACTGTAAATCACCCCTTTCATCAGGTTGGCCGAGTAGTATTTCTGGTAGAACTTCACCAGTTCATCATGCAGTTTGCTGCCAGGCTTATCGCTCAGGGTTTCAAGATTCCCCCCCGAAAAACGCGCACTCGGGTGCGCAGGGTTCAGCGTCTCTGCACCGACCTGCGCCATGCGATGACCGTCACGCGAACGCGCCATCGTTAATTCCGCATTGACCGCGTTACGCTCACGATCGGCATTCACCGGATCGAGTAGCGGCTCCGCAATCGCGTCAGCCATCCGGTCTACAGCGGGCCGCAGCGCATCATTTTCGACTTCCAGATAAAACGCCGTGCGGTAAGACGCCGTGCTGGCGTTGTGGCTGCCACCATGCTTTTTCAAAAACTCGGACAGCGCTTCCGGCTCTGGGTAACGTTTTGATCCCATCAGCACCATGTGTTCAAGGTAATGCGCTAACCCCAGTTGGTTATCGGGATCGTCCAGCGAGCCAATAGGCAGCGCCAGTGATGCCAAAGATTTGGGTGCCTGCGGATCGGAAACCAGCAGAACGATCATGCCATTATCCAGTTTAATCGCCTGATATTGCCGCGGATCTTTTTCGCTTTTTCGAATGGTCTGAGCCAGCGGCTGCCAGCCCGTCTCTGCCCAACTCGCCGGAAGCCAGAATGTGAATAAAAGAAACCACCCGGTAATCCAGACCCACTGTTTACGCATGCAATTCTCCAACCTCATATCCATCACTTTTCACCTTGCAGTGCGTTCTCTTCTCGCACCTCGAAATCGACTCTGTCATTACCCAAAACAAACTCATCACGCCAGATTAGAGCGGAACGGTGGCAGTAGCCAGATTTTCGCCGCCTCAATCACCTCATTCATTCGTTTTTCATCCAACTCACGAATAATACGTTGCAGGTAATAATCCTCGCCTTCCCCCCGCATTCCCATATTGCCCTGCCAGGCTTGCAATAAACGGGCGCGCGCTTTGTTCTGCGCCTCTTCATCTGACCGCAGGCTATCGCTTTCACGATCATAACATTCAGCCAGCCAGGCGCTCCCCGCTTTATTGAGCAGTAACAGCGGCTTGCTCATTCCCTGACGATATCCATCCAGCATGAGAGCCAAATGTTCTCTGGCCTGCGTTTCCGACAAGGTAGAAAAGCGCCACGCGGTATCCTCCCGCCCATATAATCGGCTTTCGCCCTGCCCCCCCGTCGCACAATAAGCCAAGTGTTCCAACCACAGCGTCATGCCATCCTTCATGGAAAGCGTGCCGGGACGCCAGCGTAGCAAACCATCCGGCTGCACCTGATTCAGCCAGCCGCTGATGCGCACACCGTTAAGGAGGATATCCACTTCCCGGCTCACCGACAGCGAGGACGTTAACTCATCACGCACACGCGCTGCCAGTTGCGCCATATCCTGCTGTTGTTCCTGCCAGTAAATCTCACCAAACGCGCCATAGGGAAGCTCGCCCGCCGCTCGGGCCCGGCGATACAGTTTTTCCGTATCACCGTCATTAATCAACGTGTTAAGCAACTCGCTGTTCAATTGATAGCGGTTAAGGTTATCAACGACAAAGGGCTCTTCATCCAACAGTTCATCGCTGTGCAGCATGAAACTCACACCAAGCCGCAGTTGAAAAAAGGCTCGCACCGGGTGACGATAAAACCGTTTCAGATCGTCCAGACTGACATCCCTATCCGTTGTTCTTTCGGACAGCGCTTCACGATCGAAATCAGGCTGGGCTTCCCCTTTTCGGTTCGCCGCCGCCAGCCACTCTGCCGCAAAGCTCAATGGCTGCGGTGCCGACAGGAAGTTATCCGCATCGAAAGGCATACGGCTATGTTCATGGCAGAGGTGCTTCACCACCCGCTCAGCACTGCTATCAATATCCAGCGCCTCATCGCCCGGCAAGACATAACTTTGGGCGATATACTCCGTCAGTTCGCTCACCAATACGGAAGGATAGCGACGCGTATTATCCTGAATCGAGCGCCCGATATGACTGATATAAAGTTTGTGCTGCGCCGACAGAAGCGCCTCCAGAAACAGATAACGGTCATCGTCACGTCGGCTACGATCGCCGCGCTTGATCTTCCGCCCCATTAGATCGAACCCGAGCGGCGGCAGCGTTCGGGGATAAACACCATCGTTCATCCCCAGCAAACACACGACCTTAAAGGGAATAGAACGCATTGGCATCAACGTGCAAAAATTGATCGCACCGGCCAGAAAACGCTGGCTGAGCCGCTCCTGATCGAGGCGCCGCGATAGCTCATCACGTAACCGGGAAATCGGCACCTGCTGCGGATAGCGCGCCACCGTGCCCATCCCAATCACGTACTGCCACTGTTTTTCAACCAATGCCAGCGCCGCTTCGGTTTCGCTATCCGCATCAAAAAAGGTTTCGAACAGCTCTCGACACAGCGGTAGCCAGTCGACCAGCACACGCGGCTGAGACAGGCGCTGACGCCATTGGTGAATTTGCATCAGCAGTTCGGCCAGTTGACCAGCCAATTCCGCAATCAATCCGCTGGATTCATCATAAGGCAGCACCCCCTGCCAGTCGCCGACCTGACTGTCCATCGCATAGCCCAGCAGCATTCTCGTCAGACCGAAACGCCACGTATGCTGGCCCGTCGGCGGCAGCATGAGATCGCGCACATTGTCGTCATCCAATCCCCAGCGCACGCCGGACTCCACCACCCACAGGCGCAGACGCCGTAATCCTTCTTCCTGAATACCGAAACGGGCAGCCAGCGCGGGGACTTCAAGCAATGCCAGAACCTGTTCCGCCGTAAAACGGCTTGTCGGTAAATCCAGCAGGCTGATTACGGCCTGCAAGGCAGGGTGCGCATGCCGCGCACGCTGATCGGAGATGGCAAAAGGCAGATAGCGATTATCCGGCGCATTGCCAAATACCGCCTGAATAAATGGCGTATAGCTGTCGATATCCGCCATCATCACAATAACATCACGCGGCATCAGCTCAGGATCGTCTGCCATCATGGCCAGCAATCGATCGTGAAGCACTTCAACCTCACGCTGCGGGCTATGACAGGCGTGAAAATCGACCGAACGATCGTCGAGTTCCAGCAAACGTTTTTGCGTGCTGGTGTTCTGCGTTTCGTGGCTGACAGCCACCACCGCGTGGTCTTCCAGTTCAAGAATATCGCGTTGCAAGGTTTGCAGCAGATTTTCGCCATCAGACTCAACAAAGGCATCGACCTCCTGCACGTTATCCAGCTCAGCCAGCAGATAAAGGTTATCGCGCCCCAGTTTTCCCCACGATGCCAGCAGCGGATTATTAATCGACTGCTGACCGTCATCGTTAAACAACGTTTCTGCCTGTGAAGGATCGCGAAAGAGCGGGCGGGTTTCATCAGTCTGCTCATCGTCAAAACGATGTAAACGGCGGTGGCGGGCTTTTAGCTTCGCCAGAAACTTATAGTCCTGGATGTCACTCCAGTAATGGCGACAAGGGTTGGTAAAGAGCAGGTGCACGTCAATATGTCGCGCCAGCGCGTTCAACGCCTGTAAATAGATCGGGGGTAACGCCGAAATGCCGCAGATAAAAACGCGCGGCGGCAGACCGTTCGGGCACACTTTTGCCTGCGCTAACGCAGTAATAAAGCGTTGATACAGAATCGCATGATGCCATTCTGGCTGCGCCAGTTTACGCGTGTAATCCACCAGCGCGCGCCACAGCGCCGACTGCCACAGCTGGTTACCACCAAGATCGTCAACCTGTTTCCCCTCTTGCCAGGCTTTGATCCACTCAGGACGGTAAATCAGGTATTGATCGAAAAGATCCGCCACGCGCCCGGCAAGCTGATGCAGCTTTCGTTGGTTATCATCATCCTGTAGATAGTGCTTCAGTGCCGAAAAATCAGGCTGTGCCAATAAATCGGGCAACAAGTGCATGAGTTTCCACGTCATTGCGTCCTTGCTGAAGGCGCTTTCTTTTGGAATATCCGGCAGCACGTGGCGACACATATTCCACAAGAAAACACCGGGCAGCGGGAATTGAATATTCGCGGCAATACCGAAGTGCCCAGCCAGTTCAATTTGCAACCACTGCGCCATCCCCGGACTTTGCACCAAAATCACTTCCTGCTGGAAGGGATCGGCAAGCGGCTGACGTTTTATCAACTCAACCATCAGTCTTTTCAGGATATCCAACTGATTGGAGTGATAGATTCTAAACATTCTGGCTCCTGCTACCGCTGCTTACGATTGATAACTCACAGTTTACTCAAACAGGCCTATTGAACAGGCGATGACCGACAAAACCAACGGTTTAGTGTAGCCTGATAGCGGCGTGGCGTCATGACTCTTGCCGTTACCTGACGGCATTCTGGACTCTGTAACTGCTCCGACACACTAAACTGCCAGTGTTTACTCGACAGGGATGCCGCATTATCAAGAGCAAACGGATGATACGGTACGCCTGCTTCATAGGCTTCCAACTGCTGTATCGCAAACCGCCAGGCCTGACGCTGCTGCCACTGATGCTGAAATGATTGCTGTAATATCTGGTGATATTGCAGTAATCCCATCAGCGACACGGCAAACAGCAGCGCCGCCACCAGCGTCTCCGGCAAGCTAAAACCAGATTGATGATTCACACATTCCTTGTTCACTGCGCTATTCCGTTGCATCACAGCGCATCACATCCTTATCAGGGCAAAAATCCAGCCAGCCGTTACCCACTGGTCGAATAGCATTTTGACCCGATGACAGCGCCAAAAATGACACGCGCTGGTACAGCGTCAACGGTCGCACCGAACCGGGTAGCGTCCCTTCACCACGCAGTAGCCCCTGCCTCCCATCCGAGGCCGCACGCAGGCACACCACTAGCTGTTCCTCCGACAGTTGCTGACACTGCCAGCTTTCCGTTAGCGCATTCCAACGCCGCCCTTTTCCCCAGTTCAATGAGGACAGTGCCTGATTGAAGGCGCGCAGATAATGCCGCTCATCGTTTCCCACCTGAATGGCAGTATCAAGCTGACGTTGCAAACCAGACATCAACAACAGGCCAATAACGGCGATCAGCAGCACCATAGGCAGTGTTCCACTTCCCGTTTGCCATCCTTTCTTCATGGGTTACGCCCCAGTATCAGGCGGGTAATATGTTGCTTAACGGCAGGGCGTTTGGCCCAGAATCCCGCCAGTTGCAATTCATACAGCGCCACATCATTTTGTGTAGCCAGACGCTGTAACCGGAATAGGGTGAGCACGACCTCCTGCGGATCAAACAGTTTCTCCCATCGGTCGCCCTGGCAATTGTGCGCCCCGCTTTGAATTTCCAACGAGCGACCGCGCAGACGATAGCCAAAAGACTCGGCATCCTGCTGCTCTCCACCATCCCAAATACCATTTCGGTTCAGATCGTAAGAGACATTCAGGCAGCTGTTTTCCATCTCTCCCGGATAGTTCCCGATGCTAATCGCCTTCCCCTGACAGGTTCCCGCACAAAAACCGGCCCGACGGATATCTTTCTCAATCCCCATCGCTACCTGACTAAACAGCTGTTCCAGCCGGAAAAACTGTGCACTGTCCTGACTTTGACCACGCAACAGAGGGTATAGCTGCGCCGCCGACAGCATAATCAGGCTGCCTAAACTCAGCGCTAACAGGATTTCCGGCAAGGTGAAACCGCGCTGTTTACGCCATCGATTGACTCTCCCCAGCGCCGTGTCCCTCAACACAATTTGCTTCAGCATAAGGGAATCGCCAGAACCACTTGCGATTCGCTGCACAGACGCATACGCCCCCTCACAGAGATGATGAGACGCAACTGACCCGCAGCGTTCGACAGCGAGATGTGCCCGGCCTGTGCCGCATTACGCAAGCCAAAAAACGTAAACACGTTACTGGTGGACTTTGCCAGCACGACATCCTGCGTACGACGTACGAACTGTCCCGAATGGTTCTCACGGCATGTCTCTCCAGACTGTTTTTCATTCTGGCTCGCGACCATGCACCATCGCTCCCCCTGCGAGATGAGCTTCGCCGTCCGGGTTTCGTTATGCCAATAGGCATTGGCCTGAACCCGGTTCAAAAAATCCAGCAGTTGCTGCGCACTCTGCTCCAGACGAATGGCCTGCTGATACTGAATCCAGCCATGCAGGCCGCCGCCAGCCATCAGCACCACGATCGTCAACACCACTAATAATTCAAGCAAGGTAAACCCTCGCGGTTGTCGATTCCCTGTTTTCATGGCGTCAGGATAGTGAGTCTTATCAGCAAAAACAGCGTGTTAACGGCGTTATACGTAGCGGCTCGCAATGTTTTACTGCAACAATGTAACAACAGAAAAAGCGTGCGGGGAGGCGGGGGAAATGAGGGAAACAAAAAGGGCCGCATGACGCGGCCCTGAAAAGTGTGGGGAAGTTTTAGATCGCAACCGGTGCTTTGATGGCGGGATGCGGATCGTATCCCTCGATTTCAAAGTCCTCGAAGCGATAGTCGAACAGCGTATCCGGGCGACGCTTGATCACCAGTTTAGGCAGCGCACGCGGTTCACGGCTCAGCTGTAAGTGCGTCTGTTCCAGATGGTTGTTGTACAGATGCGTATCACCGCCAGTCCAGACGAAGTCACCCACATCCAGATCGCACTGCTGCGCCACCATGTGCACCAGCAGCGCATAGCTGGCGATGTTGAACGGCAGGCCAAGGAAGATATCGCACGAGCGCTGATAAAGCTGGCAAGAGAGTTTGCCATCCGCCACGTAGAACTGGAAAAACGCGTGGCACGGCGCCAGCGCCATTTTGTCCAACTCGCCCACGTTCCAGGCAGACACGATAATGCGGCGGGAATCGGGATCCTGTCTCAACTGGGTCAGGACATTCTTCAACTGGTCGATCTGGCGGCCGTCTGCGGCTCCCCATGAGCGCCACTGCTTACCATAAACCGGCCCCAAATCGCCGTTTTCATCTGCCCATTCGTCCCAAATACTGACTTTATTTTCATGCAGATAAGCAACATTGGTATCGCCGTTCAGGAACCAGAGCAGTTCATGAATAATTGAACGCAGGTGGCATTTTTTAGTGGTAACCAGCGGGAACCCGTCCTGCAAGTTGAAACGCATCTGATGGCCGAAAATAGAACGCGTTCCCGTGCCGGTACGGTCGGCCTTCGGCGTGCCCTCTTCAAGCACTTTTTTCATCAGATCCAGATACTGTTTCATACTACCTCACCACAAAATTAAAAAAGGACGGCGGATTATTGCTGCGCAGGCTGACGACGATAGGCCCAGACCATCATCAAAATACCCGCGATCACCATTGGCAGCGACAGAATTTGCCCCATGCTGAACAGATCGCCGAACAGCCCCAACTGCGCATCTGGCTGGCGGAAGAATTCGGTGATAATTCGGAACGTACCGTAACCGATCAGGAAAAGCCCTGAGACGCTGCCCATCGGCCGAGATTTACGAATAAAGAGATTCAGGATGATAAACAGCGCCACACCTTCCAGCATCATTTGATACAGTTGGGAAGGATGACGCGGCAGCATGCCATACTGATTGAAAATCGCCTGCCACTGCGGGTTGCTGACGGCCAGCATCATATCTTCGCTGCGCGAACCTGGGAACAGCATGGCCCACGGGGTATCCGTCGTCACGCGCCCCCACAGTTCGCCATTGATGAAGTTGCCCAAACGACCAGCTCCCAGCCCAAAAGGAATCAAGGGAGCAATAAAATCAGCGACCTGAAAGAAATGGCGTTTGGTGCGATGCGCGAACCACAGCATGACGCAAATAACGCCCATTAAGCCACCGTGGAACGACATACCGCCATCCCAGACTTTGAAAAGATAGAGCGGATTTTCAAGAAATGACGGGAAGGCATAAAACAGAACATAGCCCAAACGCCCGCCGACGAAGACCCCAAGGAACCCCATATACAGCAGGTTTTCGACTTCATCTTTGGTCCAACCACTACCCGGTTTATTCGCCCGACGCACCGCTAACCACATGGCAAATACAAAACCCACCAGATACATCAGCCCATACCAGTGCAGCGCCAATGGGCCAATAGAGAAAATCACTGGGTCAAACTGAGGAAACGCCAGATAGCTTGTCGTCATCATTCACCACATATTTTATTGTGTTATCCCTGCTTTCGGGATCGTCATTGATAGGCAAAAGGCAGGAGAATGAATCCGTTCCTGCGAACCGCGGTGGCGAATCATAGCATACGCACCCGCGCTCGTTGCTTGCATCGGGGAAAAGTTCTGTAAAACATTGAGTCGCTATTAAACATTTACTCGCAATTAACTGTCGATGTATTCGTCAATATCGCCTCACGTCAACTTAGCGCCCGCCGCGAATCAAGCCGCCCAGTCCGCGCTCTTCCATGAAAATCGCCGCCCACTGACGGACTTCCGCCGCGCTTTGCGCGCCCAGCAATTGTTGTACTAACGCCTGCGACTCAGCCAGCGTAATCTGGCGTAGCAGATATTTAATTCGCGCAACGCTGCGCCCGTTCATACTGAGCGAGCGATAGCCCAGCCCGGTCAGCAACAGTGCGCCAAGCGCTTCTCCCGCCATTTCACCGCATACGGAAAGCGGGATGTTATGTCGCTCGCATTCGACAGCAATCATGTTCAACGCCTGCAACATGGAAGGATGCAGACTGTCATAAAGCGATGCCACATGCGCGTTGTTACGATCTACCGCCAGCAGGTACTGCGTCAGATCGTTGGTGCCAACCGAAACAAAATCGATGCGGGAAGCCAAATGAGGAAGCAGGAACAGCATCGATGGAACTTCGATCATGATGCCGATCCGCGGTTTAGGCTGCGGGAAGCCCAATAATTCTTCGACTTCGCCCGCCGCCTGATCGATCAGGCGACGCGCTTCACTGATTTCATCCAGACTGCTGATCATCGGCAACAAAATGCTGAGATTGCCACTGTGCGCGTTAGCCCGCAGCATGGCGCGCACCTGAATCAGAAAGATTTCAGGTTGATCGAGCGTAATCCGAATACCGCGCCAGCCAAGACACGGGTTCTCTTCGCTAATGGGCAAATAAGGCAGCGGCTTATCTGCGCCGATATCCAGCGTGCGCAGCATCACCGTGCGCGTAGGGTAAAGCTGCAACATGCTTTGGTATTGCGCCATCTGTTCATCTTCGGACGGAAAACCGCTTTGCAGCATAAAAGGGATTTCCGTACGGTACAGACCCACGCCATCAACTTGATTGATGAAACGCTTTTCGTGTTCGGCGCTTAACCCGGCATTCAACATGACCTGAATACGTTCACCGCTTTTCAGCACGGCAGGCTGTTCCATTTCGCCTTCGGCTAGACGGGTCAGCTCGTTTTCTTCCGTCAGCAGACGCTGATATTCCTGTACCAGCACGGGTTCAGGATCGACCAACAGCTCACCGCGATAGCCGTCGATAATCAGCAAGCGCTGATGCAGCAGATCGGGCTGAATGTCCGCCCCCACCAGCGTCGGAATCCCCATCGCACGCACAAGAATCGCCGCGTGAGAATTAGCCGCACCATCGTACACAACAACGCCCGCCAGCCGCTCTGGCGGCAGCTCCGCCAGCAGCGTCGCCGTTAATTCGTCCGCTACGAGGATAAAGCGCTCAGGCCACTGCCCCATGATTTGCGCGTTATCATCGAGATGAAACAGCAGCCGTTGCCCCAACGCGCGCAGATCGCCCGCCCGTTCTCGTAAATACGTATCCTGCAAATTGGTGAACTGCGCGGCAAAACGTTCGATCACCAGTTTTACGGCCCACTCGGCGGCGTTGCCCGCATTTACTTCCTGAAAAAGTTCTCGTTTTAGCCGCGCATCATTCAGCAAGTGCGAGTACAAATCGAAAATCGCCGCGCTCTCTTTTTGCGCACTAGCGTTAAACCGCTTGCTGAAACGACGGAATTCCGCCGTTGCCTCTTCCAACGCCTGCGTTAAACGGGAGCGCTCACGCTCGCTGTCCAGACTCGACGCGGGAAATACTTGATCCAGAGAAGGCTGAGTACAATCCTGCCAGCCAGGGGCGATCGCCACACCGGGAGCGGCAACCAGCGCTTTCACGCGCGTCTGACGGTATTGACCGAAGAGCGTTTTGATCTGCGAAAGGGAGAGAATAGCGGCCATCTGCGTGGCCAGCGTCACCATGAACGATTCTTCGTTTTTATCAAACTGACGATGTTCACGCTGTTGCACCACCAGTACACCCAGCAGGTGGCGACGGTGGATAATGGGAACGCCAAGAAAAGAGCGAAAATGTTGCTCTTTCACCGCGGGGATATATTTGAAACTGGGATGAGCACGGGCATCGGCCAGGTTGATAGGCTCAGCGCGTTGACCAACCAGCCCGACAATACCTTGCCCAAACGCCAGCGTAACCGTGCGCCCGCGCGGCTTTTTCAAGCCACGCGTTGCCATCAGGTAATAGCATTGACGATCGTGATCGGCCAGATAAATGGAACAGACTTCCGTGTCCATAGCCTGACAGGTCTCATTGACCAGAATGTCCAGCGCATCACTAAGGCGGGCAGTTGCCGCAACGTTTTCGACAATTTCTCGCAAGCGCGTGAGCATAATGTGCCTGAATTACCCTCTTTTTCGCCGAGGACCGGATGGCGTTGTCATCCGAGCCGCAGCACTCTCCTGAAGCAATATCACCGGGTTGATAAATTCCTTCATCACGCGACGATACACATCTCGCTTAAAAGAGACGACCTGACGTACCGGATACCAGTAACTCACCCAGCGCCAACCATCAAATTCCGGCGTGCCGCTGCTCTGCATATTGATATCCGACTCATTACACATCAACTGTAGCAAAAACCATTTCTGCTTCTGGCCGATACAGACCGGTTTTGTATCCCAACGCACCAAACGCTTTGGTAATTTATAGCGTAACCAGTTACGGGTAGATGCCAACACGCGCACATCCTTTTTTCTTAACCCGACCTCTTCAAACAGTTCGCGGTACATCGCCTGCTCAGCACTTTCACCGGGGTTAATCCCCCCCTGCGGAAACTGCCAGGAGTGCTGACCATAGCGCCGGGCCCACATCACCTGCCCCTGCCGATTACAAATTACAATACCAACGTTTGGGCGGTAGCCATCATCATCGATCACCGGACTACCTCGATAAACATCAATGCAAAGATGACCTGATTGTTTCACACTCCCGTCAGGCGGTAAACCACTGCTTAGAAAGCATGTGATACTAATAAAATTAAGATAACCCACAGATAAGATCAAAGTTATAAACACGTGAAGACTGGAATCCGCAATTTATTCACTTTTTCTGTGGACATCTTTGTGCAGAACCCATGAAGAAGTGAGTAAAACTCATTTTTGATGAAGAAAAAAAACCACCATAAATTAAAAAATAGTGCTTTCTATTCATAAAATTACAAACCGTTTTACTGGCAATGGTGAACCCTTGATGCTTGTTCAAATGGCATACAATGCAAGATTGGCGAAAGATCGCGCTACGTCGATTTTATCCACAGGTAATGCCTCAAACTCAGGCAATAAATAGGCAAAAACAGCAAAAATGCCGCGAGTCAAGGCTGTAAATCGAACCAGTAATTCATGTTTATGTGGGTTATCCAAGAAATCTGTGGATAACCTAGTGTAAGATCCTGTTTATTGTCGGTGGCTATACGTGAACAGTTTGCAAAACCCAGCAAAGTGATCGCCATCACACTGAAAAAAAGCGCTACGAATCATGCTATTATTGTTTTTCTCCACCGTCTTGCAGGCTGTGCATGGGTACTCCCCATCTGTTGTATTTTTTTTGAGCGGAAAAATATCGGGCTATACGCTATGAATTCACCCACGGTTCACACGACTGCGCCGCCACATGAGCACGCTTTGCTGGAACGCGCACAATCCCTCGCGGGTTATAATCTCGCGGAATTAGCGGACATCGCACGCTTGCCGCTTCCCGCCAACCTGAAACGCGATAAAGGCTGGATTGGCGTCTTGCTGGAACGTTTTCTGGGAGCCAGCGCAGGCAGCAAGCCCGAGCAGGATTTCCCTGACATCGGCGTTGAGCTAAAAACCATTCCGATTGATGAACAAGGTAAACCGCTGGAAACCACTTTCGTTTGCGTTGCGCCGTTAACAGGCAACAGCGGCGTTACGTGGGAAAGCAGCCACGTACGACACAAGCTCGCACGGGTGCTATGGATTCCAGTGGAAGGCTCGCGACACATTCCATTGGGAGAACGCCGTATTGGCACGCCGCTGATCTGGAGCCCCAGCGAAGAAGAAGAGGAGCAGTTGCGCTGCGATTGGGAAGAGTTAATGGACCTGATCGTGCTTGGTCAGGTAGAAAGCATCACCGCCCGGCATGGAGAAGTCCTGCAATTACGTCCCAAAGCGGCAAATAGCCGAGCACTAACGGAAGCCATTGGCGAATTTGGCCAGCCAATTCTGACCTTGCCGCGCGGGTTCTACCTGAAAAAAACCTTTACCGCGCCGCTGCTGGCCCGCCACTTTATGCAGCTCAGCAACTGAGCGTCATTAGGCTATGCTTCATCAGTACGATACTTCGTCGTACACTGGTTTTATTGCGACAAGGGAATATGACCTGGGAAAAGCCTGACGCCGACCCAGAGTAAAAGGGACGCCAGCACATGGAGCACATGCGAAGTATGACGAGTATATCTTTACGACATCACACTTTCGCTTGCCTACGCACCGAGCTGGCAGAGTATAATATCGTTTACGTTTCGTTTAAGGTGTATTGATATAATGTTTGATTGGATTGTTGATCCGAACGCATGGTTGGCATTGGGAACGCTGACTATTCTGGAAATCGTTCTTGGGATCGATAACATTATTTTCCTGTCTCTGGTTGTCGCCAAACTGCCTAAAGCCCAACAAAACAAAGCACGCCGCATCGGGCTGATGGGGGCGATGTTGATGCGTTTGGGGCTGCTCGCTTCCATTGCCTGGGTCATGCGTCTGACTGACCCGCTGTTTACCGCATTCGACAACGAAATTTCCACGCGTGACCTGATTCTGTTCTTCGGGGGGCTCTTCCTGATCTGGAAGTCGAGCAAGGAAATTCACGAAACCGTCGAAGGCGGTTCAGAAGACCATACTTCCAAGGTGTACTCTTTCTTTGGCGCGATTGTGCAAATCATGCTGCTGGATATTATCTTCAGTCTGGACTCGGTGATAACCGCCGTTGGCCTGTCTGACCATCTGTTCATTATGATGGCAGCCGTCGTTATCGCCGTTGGGGTCATGATGTTCTCCGCGCGTCCTATCGGCGAGTTTGTCGAACGCCACCCGTCCGTCAAAATGCTGGCCTTGTCGTTCCTGATTCTGGTCGGGTTCACCCTGATTCTGGAAAGCTTCGACGTTCACGTACCGAAAGGCTATATCTACTTCGCCATGTTCTTCTCAATGTCCGTCGAGGCGCTGAACCTGCTGCGCAGTAAAAAAGAGAAAACGGCACACTGATCGCCGCAGAGTGAGCGCTCAAAACGCCAAACGACCTAATCAGGCGGCCACCAGCCGCCTGATTACACAAAATTAACGCCCCCAACACGCATTTTTTCCATTATTCCTACGTTATCCCTCTCAACCCTTTGCTAGACTCACTTAAGTTTTTGCATTTATTAACGGGTTAATACAATGAAAGTACGGATGAAAATGGCAGTCACACTGGCGTTATTATTTACCCTTGCGGGCTGTTCCAGTGACTACGTGATGGCGACAAAAGAGGGGCAAATGCTTCTGACGCAGGGAAAACCCGTGCTGGATAAAGATACCGGGCTGCTCAGCTATATCGATGAGCAAGGTAATCAGAAACAGATCAACAGCGACCAAGTTTCCCAGATCGTGCAGCGCTAACGGCAGCGTTAGCCCGATATTCCCCCCATCGGGCGACGCACTCTGGCAGAATCCTGCTAAAGGGCAGCAGAAGAGACTTCCCCACTCGCCACGGCTTCGTTATAGTCAAATTCAGGTGTGTTCTCCCAAACTCATTGGAATCGCAAAAAATCATGCGGAAATGAGGAGAAAGACACCTGCTATTTTCAGACATAAGGAAGCTGGCAATGCAATATCACCGTATTCCCCATAGTTCTTTAGAAGTGAGCGTGCTGGGTCTTGGTACGATGACCTTTGGCGAACAGAACAGCGAAGCAGACGCTCATGCCCAGTTAGATCACGCCATTGCCGCAGGTGTTAACCTGATTGACACAGCAGAAATGTACGCCGTTCCTCCACGCCCGGAAACACAGGGGTTAACCGAGAGCTATATCGGTTCCTGGCTGAAATCCCGTGGCGGCCGTGAAAAACTGATTGTGGCGAGCAAAGTCTCCGGTCCTGTGCGCGGAAACGATCACAGCATCCGCCCGCAGCAGGCGCTGGACAGAAAAAATATCCGTGCTGCGCTGGACGCCAGTCTGCAACGCTTGAACACTGACTATATCGACCTTTATCAGTTGCATTGGCCACAGCGCCAGACCAATTGTTTTGGCAAGCTGGCCTATCAATATACTGACGACAAACCGGTCGTTACGCTGCTGGAAACGCTGGAAGCGCTGAGTGAACAGGTTCGTGCCGGTAAGATTCGCTACGTCGGCGTCTCTAACGAAACCCCGTGGGGCGTGATGCGCTATCTGCATTTGGCGGAAAAACACGATCTGCCGCGCATTGTGTCTATCCAGAACCCCTACAGCCTGCTGAACCGCAGTTTTGAAGTCGGCTTAGCGGAAATCAGCCAGCATGAAGGCGTAGAACTTCTCGCCTATTCGTCACTGGCATTCGGTACGCTGACGGGTAAATACCTGAATGGCGCAAAACCCGCTAACGCGCGCAACACGCTATTTAGCCGCTTCACCCGCTATACCGGCCCGCAGGCTCAGGCGGCCGTTGCCGAGTACGTGGCGCTGGCGCAAAAGCACGGTTTGAATCCGGCGCAAATGGCATTGGCATTTGTGCGTCAGCAGCCGTTCGTCGCCAGCACGTTGTTAGGTGCGACCACGCTGGAGCAGTTACAAATCAACCTCGACAGCCAAAACCTGACGCTGGACGGCGAGATCCTTGATGAACTGGAAGCGATCCACCGTCGATTCACGTTCCCAGCACCGTAAACGACAAAACCGGGCACTGCCCGGTTTTCTTTAATGGGTTCACAAAAACAATGGGTTCACAAAAACAATGGGTTCACAAAAACAATGGGTTCACAAAAACAATGCATTCACAAAAACAATGCATCCACAAAACAAGGCGTGAACAAAAACGCTGAACGATTACTTCAGCGTTTGCAGCAGGCTCTTGCGCTGGTTTTCTAACGACGTCACGCGACTGCATACGTCATTACCAAAACGCTGGAACTCCAGTTCCTGATTATTCCACTCGGCCTGAATCGCTTTCTGCAAACCGCCTAGGTTGCCCATCATTGCCTGTAGCGGGTTACCGCCGCTTGACATCTGTTTTACGCCCATCTCGTTCAGGCTATCCTGCAAGACGCCGCCCATGCTTTGCTGCACGATCTGCTTGCCATCTTGCTCAACCTGTTTAATCGCCTGATGGTGGAACGTCAGACCATCACTGCGGTGTTCGATAATACGGTTCATCTGCTGTTTGAGCTGTTTATCCAGCGTAGTCAGACGGTTACGCACATTGCTGTCGCTGCCGAGCTCCTGCACGATCACTTTATCCAGCGCGACTCGCGCTTTTTCAAGATGCTGTTGCGCGCCCTGATCGATCCACGGCAGTTGCTGGCGCAAATCCGCCTGATAGGCTTTAGCCTTCTGGCGCTGTTCGGCATTCAGGGTAAGCGGCGTACCGTTACGGACGATGTCGCCCTGCGGGGAAAGCTGTAAATTGCCGCTGGCACCCACGACCTGCACGTGCTGCGGACTAATAATAATGTCGTCCTGCGGGTTCACGTTGCACTGGTAAGCTGCCTGCGCTTGCCAGGACAGCAACATCAATAAACCCAAGGTCATTTTACGCGACATATTTTCTCCTGAAGAAAACAACGGCAGTAGCGAGAAAGCAGCAATGTGCCCTTTGATGAGGCGGATAACGCCTGAGCCATCATCCGCTCAGGCGCTTTTTTACTTAGCTTAACGCGTTGGTGTAAACCAAAGCTCTTCTGCTTTTACTGAAGCAAAAATTACAGCAGGTTTTCTGGCAGATCCCACCAGATATCGAACAGATCGCTGACTTTCACATCCGTCAGTTTCTGTTCTTCCAACCAGCGACTAACCAGTTGGCGGTGTTCTTCGGTACAGTGACCCAGTTTTTGCAAGCAGATGAGACCTTCCCAGTACAGATAACCGCTGCCTTCAAATGCCAGACCCTGTGGTTCAATCACCTCATCAACGAACTTATCCATCAGTTGATCGATGTCTTCCACGTTAGTGCCTTCAGGAAAGCGGAAGCTGACCGAAAAGCCTAATTCCTGAAACTCATCAATGTGCAGTTTTTTACGTAAACGACGGCTACGAGCTTGTGCCATTTTATTTTATCCTCTCAAACATCAGATCCCATACGCCATGCCCCAAACGCTGGCCGCGCGCTTCAAATTTCGTCAGCGGACGGGAATCCGGCCGCTCAACGTAGTCATTCTTATCGGAAAGGTTGCGGTACCCGGCGACAGACGTCATCACTTCGAGCATATGTTGCGCATAAGGTTCCCAATCTGTTGCCATATGGAACACGCCGCCAACCTTCAACTTGCTTTGCACCAGTTCAACGAAAGGCACCTGGACGATGCGGCGTTTATTATGACGGGCTTTATGCCACGGGTCAGGGAAGAAGAGTTGAACCATCGACAGCGATCCATCGGGGATCATCTTCGTCAGCACTTCGATCGCATCGTGGCACATCACGCGCAGATTGCTGATGCCCGCCTCCTGTGCGGAAGCGAGACACGCCCCCACGCCCGGAAGGTGAACTTCAATACCGAGGAAATTCTGTTCAGGATGCTGTGCCGCCATCGTTACCAGCGAGGCGCCCATCCCAAAACCAATTTCCAGCACCACTGGCGCGTCACGACCAAATAGCGCGTTAAAATCTACCTGTTCGGTTTGATATTCCACGCCCATCACCGGCCAGTAGTTATCCAGCGCCAGCTGTTGCCCGTTGGTCAAACGCCCCTGACGGCGGACAAAACTGCGGATACGACGCATCGGGCGCCCATTTTCATCAAATTCCGGTGAAATGACGTTGTTAATCATAAAGAGTGCTTACTTGCTGTCCGATTTCGTTAAGGAAACGCGCATTATGCAAGGATACCGTGGTTTAGCAAGCCCACCGCCTCGGAAAGTTCCGGTTTACAGCACATTCACTCTGTGCTGGAATCGCTGTCAAACTTTTTACCTGTCGGATAGTGACCCCATTTTATGATGCAAGCGCAACAGTTCGCCCATCAGGTGCTGGACTGGTATCAACGCTATGGCCGCAAAACCCTGCCGTGGCAGCTTGAGAAAACTCCCTATAAAGTATGGCTATCCGAAGTGATGTTGCAACAAACGCAGGTCACCACGGTTATTCCCTATTTCCAACGCTTTATGGAACGTTTTCCCAATGTGAGCGCGCTGGCGGCAGCGCCGCTGGACGAAGTGCTCCACTTATGGACCGGGCTGGGCTACTACGCCCGTGCGCGCAACCTGCACAAAGCAGCACAGACCATCGTGTCACGCCACAGCGGCGACTTCCCCACGACCTTTGACGAAGTCGCGGCGCTGCCGGGCGTCGGGCGTTCTACCGCCGGTGCCGTGCTGTCGCTCTCTCTCGGCCAGCATTACCCGATTCTCGACGGCAACGTGAAGCGCGTGCTGGCACGCTGCTACGCCGTTGAGGGCTGGCCGGGCAAGAAAGAGGTCGAGAAGAAACTGTGGGCACGGAGTGAGGACGTGACGCCAGCCGAGGGCGTCAGCCAGTTTAATCAGGCAATGATGGATCTCGGCGCGATGGTGTGCACCCGCAGCCGTCCAAAGTGCGAGCTGTGCCCGCTGAGCACCGGTTGCATGGCGTACGCCAACCACAGTTGGGCGCAATACCCCGGCAAGAAACCAAAACAGACGCTGCCGGAGAAAACTGGCTGGTTCCTATTGATGCAGCAGGGATCTCAGGTCTGGCTGCAACAGCGCCCCGCCGTGGGTCTGTGGGGAGGGCTATTTTGCTTTCCGCAGTTCAGCGAACGTCGGGAATTGGAACTCTGGCTGCAACAACGCGGTCTGAATCCTGATGGATTGCAACAGCTTGTCGCGTTCCGCCATACATTTAGCCATTTTCATCTGGATATCGTACCGCTCTGGCTGGACGTATCGCAGACCGATCGCTCACAAAACAGGTCCTGCATGGATGACGATGCGGGTCTCTGGTATAACTTAGCGCAGCCGCCGTCTGTCGGACTGGCAGCCCCGGTAGAACGCCTGCTGAGGGAGCTGGCTCACCCGCAGTCTACACGTTTGAATGCCTGCGCAATTGATGAGGAAGAAGCATGAGCAGAACGATTTTTTGTACTTTTTTACAACGCGACGCCGAAGGGCAGGATTTCCAGCTCTATCCCGGCGATCTGGGCAAGCGCATCTATAACGAAATATCTAAAGACGCCTGGGCGCAGTGGCAAACCAAGCAAACCATGCTGATCAACGAGAAAAAACTCAGCATGATGAACGTTGACGACCGTAAGCTGCTGGAACAGGAAATGATCAAATTCCTGTTTGAAGGGAAGGACGTACACATCGAAGGCTATACGCCTCCGAGTCACTAAAAATGGCGGGCTTTCGGGCCCGTTAACGTCCCTATTCCGACACGGCTTGTTATATGAAGAAAATGTTAGCTTTGCTGGTGATTGCACCACTGCTGGTTTCCTGTTCGGGAAACAAAGGGAATGCCGACAACGAAGAGTTTATCAAGGATACCAACGCCTTCGATATTTTGATGGGCCAGTTTGCCCACAACATCGAAAATATCTGGGGGATGAATGAAGTTCTGATCGCCGGTCCGAAAGACTACGTCAAATATACCGATCAATATCAGACGCGTAGCCACATCAACTTTGATGCCGGTTCCATCACGATTGAAACCATTTCGGCGACCAATTCCGTTGCCAGCCTACGCCAGGCGATTATCACCACCCTGCTGATGGGCGACGACGCCAGTAACACCGATCTGTATTCCGACGCTAACGATATTCAGATTAGCCGCGAGCCGCTGCTGTATGGTCAGGTGCTGGATAACACCGGACAACCGATCCGCTGGGAAGGGCGTGCCGCCAGCTTCGCGGATTATCTGCTCCAGAACCGTCTGCAAAAACGCACTTCCGGCCTACATGTTATCTGGTCGGTCACGATCCAGCTTGTGCCGAACCACCTGGATAAGCGTGCACACAAATACTTGCCGCTGGTGCGTAAAGCCTCCGAGCGTTACGGCATTGAAGAGTCGCTGATTCTGGCGATTATGCAGACAGAATCCAGCTTCAACCCTTACGCCGTCAGCCGTTCCGATGCGTTGGGTCTGATGCAGGTGGTACAGCACAGCGCGGGGCGCGATGTCTTCAAGATGAAAGGGAAATGGGGACAGCCGAGCCGCAGTTACCTGTTCGATCCAGAACAAAACATCGACGCGGGCACGGCCTATCTGTCGATTCTGAAGAACAGCTATCTGGCCGGAATTGAAAACCCAACGTCGAAACGCTACGCCGTCATCACCGCGTATAACGGTGGCGCAGGCAGTGTGTTGCGCGTCTTCTCCAGCGATCGAGATCGCGCCGTAGGCATTATCAACAGTATGTCACCGAGCGATGTCTACCAAACGCTGACGACAAAGCACCCGTCTGGCGAATCTCGCCGCTACCTGTACAAAGTGAACACGGCGCAGAAAAATTACCGCCGTTAATTCACCGCGAGCCACAGAACGCCGCGCTACCGGAATAAACCCGGTAGCGCGGTTTCATCACACCAGATATCGACAATAACGTTTCTGAAGAACACGATGACCGCAATTCCTTTACCGTTGATTACCGCACTTCTTCTGGTTATTTTGTTTTTTCGCGTCCGATTTCTGGATACTCAGCACCCTCTTTCTAACAAGAACGTTCCTAACAAGAACGCCAAAAAACGCAATGCCAAGACTGAAGCGATATTCATCGGCGTGAGCTGTCTTGCCCTGACGTTGGTCGCGTTACGCTGGAACGGGCATGTTGCCTTACCCACGTTGATCCAACCCGCTATCGCCGCATCGATTCCTCCACTGCTATGGCTTTGCCTTTTTCCCCACGACAACGTTCACAAACGTCACAGCGCTCTCCGACACCTGTTAGCGCCCTTGCTTGTTTTTGGCGCAAGTGTCATCCAAAGCAGAACGGCCGTTCCGCTCATCGATCTGATGCTGGTGAGTATTTACTTCGGTTATGGGGCAGCGCTGATTTACACCGTTCGCCGTCTGCATTCCCCGCTTGTGTGGTGGAAAAGCGCACCGTTTAACGCCGGGCTGTATGTGATTATCTCCGGCGCTATCGATATGATGATTGCTCTGGATATTGCTCTCTACAGCGGCAGTCGCGCGACGACCATCATCACCGCATTCCACTTTGTCATGCTGGCGATATTGACTCTGCTGATCGTCACACACCGTACAAGCCCGCAAGCAGGGCTTGTACCTTCTGTTGACCAGAACCCCGAAGCCCCACCCGCCACCGAAGACGAGCACCAGCTCGCAAAAACGGTAGACGATGTCATCCGCACGCACGCGCTGTATACCGACCCGAATATGACGCTTCAACGCCTGAGTAGACGCATGGGCATACCGCTCCGGCGCTTGTCCGAGACCATCAATCGCGTTCACGGCCGTAATTTTTCGCAGGTGATGAACGAATACCGTATAGAGGAGGCGAAACGCCTCCTCAGCCAAACCGATGCCCGAATCACGGATATCATGTTGGAAAGCGGGTTTCAGACTAAATCCAACTTCAACCGCGAGTTTTTGCGACTCACGGGGATGAGCCCCAGCGTCTGGCGTAGTCAGTACCCACTTCGGGAACAGGCTACGGTTTCCGCCACGCCGCCTGAAGAAACTCGCTGACGTCCTTCACCACTTCCTGATGGATCTGCTCACGCGAACGATCTCCCCCATCGAGACAAATCATGCCGTCCCCTGGGTTCTCAGCGTTGATGATCTCAGCAGCACCCGGTTTACAAATTTGCATGAAACTAAAATGCGTCGCGTCAGCCATTTCCTTATACGCTGAATGCGCTGGCGACAGTTTCTGCGCCAGATCGTGAGATTCCAGCGCCGCAGGCAGTTCCTCATTGGGATACCCCGCCGCCATGATCAAAACGGGAACCTTTATAGTCGCCAGACTCTCTGCGGTAAACCCTCTCGCCATCCCCATATCCAGCGAAATCACCGCGCTGATACGTGGATCCGCGAGTGGCTGATCAAGCTGTGCGCGTGATGCGGCATTTTTTGCAACCTGCATCTTTTCATATACTTTGCAGGACGCCAGCCCCGCGTGCGTCAGGCAATCCTTCTCAAATTGATCCGTGCTAAAACGCCCACCCGCTAACGCCAATACCGTCCAGCCCCCCAGCGAGTGTCCCACTGCGGCAATCCGCTTCGCATCAACCTGTCCCGTTTTTTCTGGCGTGGCGAGCAATGCCGTAATCACGCGACTGAGGTCACGAGGCCGCTGCCAAAGCGCCTGAGCGTTCTCAACACGCATATCTTTAAAGGTGGTTCCGGGGTGGTTGGGCGCGGCAACAATATAGCCTTGTTTGACCAACATCTGTGCCAGCCAGAGTTGATTAAACCAACTCCCGCCGTAACCGTGTGAAACCACGATCAAGGGATGTTCACCAGATTTAGGCACGGCGTTTTTACTCACCGCTATGCCAGGAAAGACGGGATTGTCACCCATGATCGTGGTCTGTGAGGATGACGAAACCGGATAAAATACGGCAACGTCTAATGGCCTATTATTGGCCTCATCCGCTAATGCTATCTGTTGAAATCCAATGCCAGCATCCGCCATAACGGCAAAGCTGAGGAGTAAGTTCGTGACTAATCCTATCGTGATACGCCATGTCATACCTATTTCTCCGAAGTTTCTGCACCATGAAAAATAGCATTTATAACAATGACTTTCATCCCTGCGCGACCTAAAACGCTATTGAGTACCTCTCTGTGGTACACAAATTGGTGGGACATAAATCGGTAGGACACAAAAAAACTGCGGCCAGCGTGTGCTGGCCGTATTCCCTGATATTGACGCAAAATTTACCCGCCTTTGTTCCAGCATTGGGACATCAGCAGGTAGAGAGCCAAAAAAGTGTGTTAACGCTTAATTTTTTTGAATTGCTGTGTTGTAGCCGTTAGCGCGGTTTCTGTCGGCAGTCGCTCCATCGAGCTGGCGCCGTAAAAACCATCGCACTGCGGACAATGATCCATAATGAACTGCGCATCCTGCGGTGTTGAAATCGGCCCGCCGTGGCACAGAACAATCACATCCTTACGTATCGCCTTCGCCTCATCTGCCCAGTGATTAATCAACGGCACACAGTCTGCGAGATTCAGCGCCGTTTCCGCCCCAATATTGCCGCCGGTGGTTAACCCCATGTGCGGGACAATAATGTCCGCGCCCGCTTTCGTCATCGCAACAGCATCAGCCGCACTGAACACATAAGGTGTGGTCAGCATGTCTTTTTCATGCGCCAGACGGATCATATCCACTTCCAGCGCATACCCCATGCCGGTTTCTTCCAGATTAGCGCGGAAATTACCGTCGATCAGACCCACGGTTGGGAAGTTCTGTACGCCAGAAAAACCCAGCGCTTTCAGGTCATCCAGGAACTTGTCAAACTGACAGAAAGGATCGGTTCCGTTCACGCCCGCCAGCACCGGCGTATGTTTCACAACCGGTAGAACTTCTTTCGCCATATCCACGACGATCTCATTCGCGTTGCCGTAAGCCAGCAGGCCAGCCAGAGAACCTCTCCCCGCCATGCGATAGCGACCGGAGTTGTAGATCACAATCAGATCGATGCCGCCCGCTTCTTCACATTTCGCGGAAAGCCCCGTTCCTGCGCCACCACCGATAATCGGCTCACGGCGGGCGATCATTTCGCGGAATTTTGCCAGCAATGCCTGACGATTCATGCCTGACTTCATACTTTTTCCCTTCTTATTTCACTAAAGCCCGAAACGCATCGACAGCCGCGTGGGCAAATAAAGGATCGTTAATATGGAAAGGCAGACGAATAATCTGTCGTCTTGCCGTTTGCTGCACTACGCTCTCCAGCGTGCTGATAAACGCGTCACGCGCTTCCGGGTGCCAGAATGCCTGATCCGGCGCATCCAGCGCGGAGAAGCCGCCTTCTGGGATCAGGAAGCGCACCTCACCTTCACAGCGGTTCAGCTTCTCCCCAATCCAGCGCGCCATCGCGATATTTTCGTCTATCGTCGTACGCATCAGAGTGACCTGTGCGTTGTGGTTGTAGAACAGACGATGCGCGTATTTCTCCGGTATGCTGGCGGGCGCGCCAAAATTCACCATGTCCAGCGCCCCGCAGGAGGCCACGTAAGGCACCTGCGTCTTGGCTATTGCGTCAAACCGTTCCGGCCCACAGGCCAGCACGCCATCAAACAGTAAATCGCACACCTCAGTCGTCGTGAGATCGAGCACGCCAGTGAGCAAATGGCTGTCCACCAGCTTTTCCATCGCTTTCCCGCCGCTACCCGTCGCGTGAAAGACCAGACAGTCAAATTCCGCTTCCAGCAATTTACTGGCTTCCTGAATGCACGGCGTCGTTACGCCAAACATGGTCAGGCCAATCGCGGGCTTATCATCATGATGTTCCTGAATCTTAAACTTCACAGCCCCCGCGATCTGGTGCGCGGCATTACCAAGAACCTGACGAGAAATACGGTTCAGACCCGCCACATCAGTAACGGAATACATCATGCTGATATCGCTGGCACCGATGTAACCGGAGATATCGCCGGAGGCCATCGTCGACACCATCAGCTTCGGCATCCCGATCGGTAACGCCTGCATCGCAGGCGTGATCAACGCCGTACCGCCGGAACCGCCAAGCCCAAGCACCCCGGCAATGTCATCGCGCGACAGCATGAAGTGCTCAAACGCGATAGCCATGGCACCAATCGCCTGCCCTCTGTCATGGCAAAATACCGCTGACGCCCCCTGCGGGTGGTACGATGCCACCGTTTCTGCTCTGATATCTGTCACCTCTGATACCCGTGCGTCCGTTGACGGCGATGTCGTTGACAGATCGACCGTGACGGTTTTCAAGCCTGTAGCGGCAATCAGATCGCGGACGTAAATCTGTTCTTTCCCTTTAGTATCCGCTGTACTTGCAATATAAACGCTGCCAACTTTACTTCCCACTTGGTCTCCCTCCCACCATTAGTGAAACAATTAACAGATTGATATAAATAACAATTACAAGAAACCAAAAACAGATAAGATTAATTTTCCGCCATATTGAGACTTGAGTATCAGAAAGACAAATCATTAAACACCCAAATGAGACAAAAGTCTCAAAATGTTATGTACGACATTACATTAACAGTAAGAAAGCTTGACGTGGCACAAGAATCACTCAATTTGCTATAGTTCTGGCGATAACGCCGTGCTGCCCGATAGCTTCCGGCCCGAAAATTCAATGAGGTCTATGTGATTGAACGGGATGAAAAACTGACATCAACACGGGCGAAAACCCGTCGTTTATTAATTGATACCGCCATGAATATGTTCGACCAGGGCATATTCCCTTCCATTACCGATGTTGCCGCCGCGGCTCAGCTTTCACGCGCAACGGCCTATCGTTATTTTCCGACGCAAAGTGCGTTAGTCTCTGCCGTGGTCGGCGAAAGTCTTGGCCCGATTCTGGCATGGCACCCGACACAGCCGGACGCCAGAGAGCGTGTGGCTGAACTGCTGCGCTTTGCTTACCCCAGAATGCTGGAACATGAAGGTGCGTTGCGTGCCGCTCTGCATCTGTCACTGCAACAATGGGCAGACCGCCGTTCTAATCGCCTCCATACGGATCCCTTAACGCGCGGCAATCGTAAACGTCTGCTCAAAATTGCCACCGAACCGCTGGAAGGGAAAATCACGCCGGAAGCACAACAGCGGGTGATTTATGCCTTATCGCTCATTTACGGTTCCGAGGTTTTTCTGGTGCTGAAAGATATCTGGCATCTGGAAGAAGACAGCATTCAGGATGTTACGCAGTGGGTTGCCAAAGCCATTTTACGGCAGGCGGAAGAGGATGCCGCGCAGGCCGATTCACCGAAAACCTGATGAACACATTCATGCTGCGTCCCGCCCCAGTTCTAGCTCGCCTAACTGGGGGGATTTCCCGTCTGATGCCCCGCCCCCGACACCACACGCTCTGACACACTTTCCCGCTATCCATTTTTTGCCACAGCACACAGGAAAAGGTAGCATCGCTGCCGTTGTTTTCTGCCATGCGGCTGACCGCGCTCAGCGCACTGTAAAAAAACGCCGGGAGCGTTTTTCAACGTTGCGTAGCAGCGGCCCGAAGGGTGCCGGACAGGGATGTCCGGCATAAAAAAATGTCACAGGAGAAAACATAACCATTTGAATTATAAATAATAGCGAGCGCGTCGCCAAGAGATGCGTGACAGACAGGAAAACACCGAGTAAATGACACAACATTCCTCAACCAATAGCGAGCGTCATGCCGCCGAGCAACGTCTCCACGAAAAGGGTTATCACCAAAGTATCGGCAACCGCCACGTACAGATGATCGCGATTGGCGGCTCCATCGGCACCGGTTTGTTTCTTGGTGCAGGTGCACGTCTGCAAATGGCAGGGCCAGCACTGGCGCTGGTCTATCTGGTTTGCGGCATCTTCTCTTTTTTCATTCTGCGTGCATTAGGCGAGCTGATCGTGCATCGCCCCACCAGCGGCAGCTTCGTGTCGTACTCGCGCGAGTTTCTGGGTGAAAAGGCCTCCTATGTGGCTGGCTGGATGTACTTCCTCAACTGGGCGATGACCGGCATTGTCGACATCACCGCCGTCGCGCTCTACATGCACTACTGGGGCACCTTTGCCGATGTTCCGCAGTGGCTGTTCGCGCTGGGTGCGCTGTCCATCGTCACGCTGATGAACCTGATTGGCGTGAAATGGTTTGCCGAAATGGAGTTTTGGTTCGCGCTGATTAAGGTCGCAGCCATCGCCATTTTTCTGGTGGTCGGTACGGTCTATCTCGGCACAGGCAGCCCGCTGGACGGCAACACGCCCGGTCTGCACCTGATTACCGACAACGGTGGCCTGTTCCCGCACGGGATTCTGCCCGCGCTGGTGCTGGTTCAGGGGGTGATATTTGCCTTTGCCGGTATCGAGATCATCGGAACAACCGCAGGCGAATGTAAAGACCCGGAGAAAGTGCTGCCGAAAGCGGTCAACAGCGTTATCTGGCGTATCGGCCTGTTCTACGTCGGCTCTGTCGCGCTATTGGTCTGCCTGCTGCCGTGGAACGCTTATCAGGCGGGGCAAAGCCCGTTCGTGACCTTCTTCAGCAAGCTCGGCGTTCCCTATATCGGCACGATCATGAATATTGTGGTGCTGTCCGCTGCGCTGTCCAGCCTGAACTCCGGTCTGTACTCGACGGGGCGCATTCTGCGCTCGCTGTCGCTGGGCGGTTCGGCTCCCGCTTTCCTGTCAAAAATGAGTACGCAGTCCGTGCCCTATACCGGTATTTTGGTGACGGTCGGCATTCACATCATCGGCGTAGTGCTGAACTACGTGGTACCGTCGCAGGTATTTGAGATCGTTTTGAATATCGCCTCGCTCGGCATTATCTGTTCCTGGGCGTTTATCATTCTGTGCCAGATGCAGTTGCGTAAAGCGATTCGTCAGGGGAAAGCCAAGCCGGTTGCATTCAGAATGCCCGGAGCGCCCGTGACATCGTGGCTGACGCTGGCTTTTCTGGTGAGTGTGTTGGGGCTGATGGCGTTTGATTACCCGAACGGCACCTGGACGATTGCGACGATTCCGGTACTGACGATCATGCTGATCATCGGCTGGCGCGGGCTGAAAAAACAGCGCGAAGCGGTGAAACTCGCCAACCAACAGGACTCCAGCCTGCGTTAAGACAGAAAAAACTCAGGCTCGTTTCCGAGCCTGAGTGTCTTAGCTTACCGCTATCCGTAATTACTCTTCTACTACGTAACCGTACAAGCGCTTGCTGCCATCTTCTTCCGCGACGCTGTAAACGCCCTGCAATTCCGGTGAGAAGCCCGGCAGCAGGTTAATACCCGCTTCCAGCGCCAGAAAATAGCGCTGTACCGCCCCGCCCCAGGTTTCTCCCGGCACGACACACAGCACGCCCGGCGGATACGGCAATGCGCCTTCTGCCGCGATACGCCCTTCTGCTTCGGCGATAGGAACCAGTTCGATATTGCCGCGCACAAACTCTCTGTTGGCATCCTGCGGCAACATCACCACGGACGGAAACTCGGTTTTGCGGAACATGGCTTTTTGCAGATCTTTCACGTTGTGCTGAGCGTAAAAGTCATGCATTTCCTGACACAGCCGACGCAGTCGGTAACCACGGTAACGCTCTTTGTATTTCTGATACAGGCTGGGCAGCACTTCACTCAGCGGTGCATCGCGGGCGATGAGCGTCTCGAAATGCACCAGCGCATTCACCAGTTCCTGCATTTTGGCAGCATCTTCCGCTGGCGTTAGCAGGAACAGGATCGAGTTCATATCACATTTTTCCGGGATGATGCCGTGCTCGCGCAGGTAGTTGGCCAGGATCGTCGCCGGAATACCAAATTCGGTATAATCACCGCTGATCGCATCAATACCTGGCGTAGTCAGCAGTAATTTGCAAGGATCGATAAAATACTGATCCTCCGCATAACCTTCAAACGCGTGCCATTTCTCACCCGGCTCAAAGTTGAAGAAGCGTACGTCCTGCGCGATGGTTTCCGTGTCATGATCCTGCCAAAGCGCGCCCCCCACCGTCACGGGTACGAACGGTTTGATAAGCGAACAACGCGTCAGCAGCTGCTTACGCGCCTCAATGCCCAGCTTCACGCAGTCCATCCACATCCGACGCCCGCTTGCCCCTTCGTGCATTTTGGCATTGACGTCTAGCGCAGCGAACAGCGGATAAAACGGGCTGGTCGAAGCATGCAGCATAAAGGCGTTATTCAGTTGCTTATGATTGCAGAAACGGCGCTGGCCTTTGATATGGGTATCTTTTTTGTGGATCTGAGAAGTCTGGGAGAAGCCGGCCTGCTGCTTATGTACCGACTGGGTCACGAAAATCCCCGGATCGTTCTCATTCAGATCCAGTAGCAGCGGCGAGCACTGCTCCATCATCGGGATAAACTGCTCGTAGCCCACCCACGCAGAGTCAAACAGAATGTAGTCACACAGATGCCCGATGCTATCGACCACCTGACGCGCGTTATAAATCGTGCCGTCATAGGTGCCGAGCTGGATGACGGCCAGACGGAACGGGCGCGGCTCATTGGCACGCTCCGGCGCGACTTCCGCGATCAGCTTGCGCAAATAGGCTTCATCAAAACAGTGCGCATCCACGCCGCCGATAAAACCGAACGGATTACGCACGGTTTCCAGATAAACTGGCGTCGCGCCTGCCTGAATCAGTGCACCGTGGTGGTTGGATTTATGGTTGTTACGGTCAAACAGCACCAGATCGCCACGCGCCAGCAGCGCGTTCGTCACCACTTTGTTCGCGGAGGACGTGCCGTTCAACACGAAATAGGTTTTATCCGCGTTAAACACGCGCGCGGCGTGCTTCTGCGCCTTCTTCGCCGCACCTTCATGGATCAGCAAGTCGCCCAGTTTGACGTCTGCGTTACAGATGTCCGAACGGAACACGTTCTCGCCGTAAAACTCAAAAAACTGACGCCCCGCCGGATGCTTGCGGAAGAACTGGCCGCCCTGATGCCCTGGACAGGCAAACGTCGTGTTTTTCATATTGACGTATTTGGTCAGCGTATCGAAAAACGGCGGCAATAGCGCATCCTGATAGGCTTTCGCCGCACGTTCCAACACGTTGGCGTGCTCACCGTCGTCATCAAGAATCAGCCATTCGCTGCCCGCAGGCAGAACATCTAACTCTTTATCCTCATCAGGCTCTTCGACAAACGCCGGGATACTAAAGCCCGTGTGCTGCAATATCGACAGAATGCCGCTGCGGGCTTCTTCAATCGAAACCACGACCGCCGCCACATCGGTGAAGTCGGTCTGACTCAACGCGACAATCTCGCGCGTTGTGATTAAACGGGTGGCAACCGCTGCATTCGCCGCAATTTTTAACTGTTTCATGTAACCAAACCCAAACGGTTAAGGGTAAGTGTACGTGCCTGGAAGACACCGTTCAGGGATAACAATCCCGACCAATCACAATGCCAATCAATAACGACAAGCGTATGACCCCTACAGCTAAACTGTAGGCCAAGAATGGAAAAACTGGAGCCAGCACCATCCGATAGACATCAGTAAAAGCAGAGGCGTACTCTATTTTTACTCATGCCTAACAGTGAGCGAACGAACGCCTCACCGCATGGTGAAGGAGGATAATCGACAGGAAGAAAAGTCAATCGCGCAGCGGTGGAAAGAAGAAACGCGCAGTGACGTCATCAACGAACTGGCGCGAGCGTTTTGCACCATGAGCAATGAATCTGACATATCGGCAATCCTCTTTAGCTAACGCTAACTACGCTTAAAGGGGCGTTCAGGTGAACGAGACGTTAAAAAACCGCGCAATAGTGGCATTATTCTTCATCAAATTCAACAATCCAGCCTGTACTCAATACGGTAAAAAGTGCAACGAAACATGCCGCGCGCATCAGGAAGAAACATTATCACGCTAAGCATGCTGAAAGGATCGCCAGAAACTGGCTAGCAAATAATACAATTGCCTGAAAATAACGCAGGCGCTCCGCTTTGTGACAGAAACCCGTTGACGCCACGCGGCCAATACGGTTTAATTCGCCCCGTTGCCCGGATAGCTCAGTCGGTAGAGCAGAGGATTGAAAATCCTCGTGTCCTTGGTTCGATTCCGAGTCCGGGCACCACTATTCAGAGAACCCGCCCAAAAGGCGGGTTTTTGCTTTTGGGGAATGGGTCCTGAATAGGGTTCGATTCTCTACAAGAGTGTTATCTCGCCTCCCCTTCCCCATGATTCATGCTCGTGTCTTGATACCGTGACGGCCAAATCTCCTCCGGCTGCTTTCCCAATGCACAGGCAATTAGCCTTTCGCCTTTGGGCCAATGTCTTGTTAGTGCGTTAGCGAGTGTTGAAGACGCTAATCCTGATGCTCTTGATACCGCCGCAAGCGTTGTTCCTTTCTTCCTTAAGCCAGCAATAATGTCTGCCGGATGCCAATCGTGCTTATCCATTTCTCTTACCTCTCCCTATGATGAATTGCCTCAATTATCCCATTTTGGGATAAAAAGAGAAATGATTGATATTCGATTTTGGGATATTACTCAAGGTCACCAAAATGGCATCGATTTATTCAAATGAATATCAATCAGTTATAAAAATACTGCGAGAGGCCAGAATCGAAAAAGGCATGACCCAAGAAAATTTGGCGAACGCTTTAGGTCGACCTCAGTCTTTTGTAGCCAAAATCGAGAATGGGGAACGTAGGCTGGATGTTGTTGAATTTATCCACATCGCCCACCTGCTATCTGTAGACGCTTCCACTGTTTTAGAAAAAATAGCGCATAAAATACAGAAAGATAGCATTAAATAATCAACACAAAAAACTAATTATCCCACTTTGGGATAAAGTAGTGAACGACTGATATTTGATCCCAAATTTTATGGGGTTGAATCGATGGCTTCTGTTTACTCTGATGAATATCAAATCGTTATCAAGGCATTACGTGAAGCACGCATTGCCAAAGGGATCACGCAGGGAAACCTGGCACTAGCGCTGGATCGTCCTCAATCGTTTATCGCCAAAGTTGAGAACGGAGAAAGAAGGTTAGACATCGTAGAATTTATCCATATCGCCCGTTTACTTTCTCTAGACCCCGCCAGCATTATTGCTAAGATCCCTGCAAAATATAAAGCGCTTGGTTAAAGAGGATCATGGCAATGAAGCGTCGGATTAGTATTGCCGTGGACAAAGACGATAATCAGATTCCCAATGCTGCCGGAATCAATATTTCCGGTCTGGCGAATGACGTCATGGGCAAGGAAGCCCACCGCATCAAAACTGAGGTGTGGAAGAAGGAAAACCGCGAAGGGATGGAAGAAGTCGCCCGATTTATCGCGCAGTATAGTTCCTTTGCGGATGAAAATAGGAACTGGTGATCGTGTAATTCGTTGTTTATGAATACAAACGAGCCAGTAAGTAAAAAGCAGAGTGATATTGTCAAGACACTAAAGCAGTGTATAGT
Organism: Pectobacterium colocasium; assembly: GCF_020181655.1. Lineage (NCBI taxonomy): Bacteria > Pseudomonadati > Pseudomonadota > Gammaproteobacteria > Enterobacterales > Pectobacteriaceae > Pectobacterium > Pectobacterium colocasium. The sequence continues at coordinate 1,047,152 of NZ_CP084032.1, read as the reverse complement.
CATACCACTATAGAAGCGCATGATCTGTCTGATAAAGTGAATAAGACGCTGTTCCCTCAGATCCGCATCAACGGCGAAGATTATCGATTGATTGCCACTGAGCTATCGAGCGTTCCCGTTGAGGTTATTGGTGAAGCTATCGCGGATCTTGGCGAGTATGCCGATGAGATAAAGGATGCTATTAATCTTATTTTTGGGGGATTTTAGAGGTGTCAGAGTGTTTGAGGAGAATTTCGCATATTAATTGTTCCTTAATGAAAATATTCCGAAAAACTATCTAAGAGATAGGTCTATTTTCTAGAATACTTATAAAAAAATATAGTCATCACCCCTGTCTATAAAAACACAAACAACCATCTATTTGATACTAGAGCATTATACTTGAAATAATTCTTTTATAATCCATCACCTGCACTACCATTTGTATAAATTATAAAAAATGTGGTAAAATATTATAAAATCGATCAAAGTCATTGTATAATATTTTATCACTACTAATGAACACCAACAAATCATAAGTACACACAAAAGGATTTCCTGATAATGAAAAAAATCACCTATCTTTCCCAGAAAAGCATCTAAAAGATATATTGCAATCAAGCTTGGATAACAAACTAGTTTTTTTTATAGGTGCCGGATTTTCAAAATTTAGCGAAACAGACTTAATAAAAACACCGAGCTGGAATGAATTAATCGATGAATTAAAAGAAGATTTAAACATATACAATGAAAATGACCATTTGAAAATAGCCCAACTTTACTTTCTAAAATATGGACAACACACTTATGAAAATAAGGTCAAGTCATCGATTAAAGATTTAGAACCAAGCTCATTCCATAAGAAACTATTTTACTTAAACCCTCATCATGTAATTACAACAAACTGGGACAACCTAATTGAAAAAACAGTTAAAGAAATGAGCCTTGCTTATGAGCTAGTTAGTTCAGACACTGACTTAGCACAAAGTAATTTAGATAAAAAAATAATTAAAATGCATGGAGATTTTAGACAACATAATTTTATATTCAAAGAAGATGATTATTTAAAATATAGCCAGAACTTCCCTTTAATTGAAAACTATATCAAAGGGATATTTTCAACAAATACAATTGTTTTCTTAGGTTATTCATACAACGATTATAATTTAAAACAAATTGTGTCATGGATAACTAGCATATCCAAAGCAACCCCCCCAAAATATCTACTTCAAAATAACTTCGATGAAGCACAAGCACAAGCACAATACTTAAAAAACCATGGAATATCATTACTTGCACCATTAGAAAAAAAACTTTCTTATAAAGATTTATATCTTAATTTCTTTCAAAATCTAGAAACAATTCACAAACCAGATGAACTAATAAAAAAAGATTTATTATCTATTAATGAAAACCTAAAAAAAATAGATAATGATTTAACTCTCTCTCTTGTTGAGAAAAAAAACAAAAAAGAAAAGTTAAATGAAGTGCTAACTAATAGAATAAACAGGAGCTTAGATAATAAAATTAGCATTTTATCTCAATACAAAATTGTATCCCCAGATCACATATGTAAAAAATTGTCGAACTGCACGTTACCAAAATTCTAATTTATTAAAAGCAGCACTAGTTGTAATAGAGGGAAAAAGTATAGAATGGAAAAAATTTATAACAACCAATCTATTAATAAATTTGAAAAACATTGGTTCTGATGAGGTACAAGATCTTGTCAATTCCTTTGTAAGGAATAACATTTTAATCTCCCCATGTATAACACCAAGTGACTATATTGAAAGATTAATATTAATTTCCAATGGATATCCTATTCCTGATGACTTTATAACCAAGCTGAATAAATTCATTGATGAAAATATTCCTGAAAATTTATCAAATTTAGAAATGATAAAATCGGGAATTGAATCAACCCTTCCCAAGATATTAAAACATTTAATAGAGAAGAATCATTTAGAAGAATTTAATCCACTACTAGAACTATTCGAAGAAAAGATGAATATCGTTCGCAGATAGAAATTAAAGCCTACTCATCAAAATAACAGTCTTTAATACTTAAAGACTGTTATTCAATATGTTAGCTAACATAATCATCCATAGAAAACCTAATGTTACCACTATTGATCTCGAGCATATACATCACGAAAAATCATCTAAAAACTTCGCTTATAATAGCCAGACTGTCATAGAGAATAAATTTTAGACAAACGCCTTTGAACTGCTATTTATAATACTCTATTCCCCATGGAATCCAAATTACAGGACTTCCTAATTTAATTTATATTACGATAATGAATATAGAAAAATACGGATCAAACCACGGTTCTTGACGATACCACGGTCAAAATTGAATCTAATATTCAATTTAATAGAAAGCTGAATGATCCCGAGTCCGTGCACCACTAATTCAGAGAACGATGAAGCGAAATTGCAGAAATGGATTGATCTCGATTACAACTACTTTACCAATACCGTAGAAGGTAAAGGATCGCCGGACGATATTCTCTCGCTGCAAGAAAGCCTGAATATATTGCAACAATAGTCTGGACGGTTCGCTTTTGAAGTTTGGTTATGTGGAAAAAATATGCTGTTGTTGATTAAACCAACGGCATTGCAGCTATATAGCTATAAGATTACTGACACCACAAAATATTCAGGTTGTGAAACCCGATAAAAAATGACGCATCGTTACGTTACGATAATGGCAATGATGAAATGCAATTAACTCAGTAACGTTATCCAGCCACTGGGGATATCAGTAAAAAACGTGGCTTCCTGTGTGGCAGTCCGTGTGCCAACAATAACGTACTGACTAAGCGCTGGGTTAACGTTGGTTAAAATGTAGTACGGCTTGCGCCCGAACATATTCCCTTGATTTGGCTGCTGTGCACCCACGCTACCATCGAGATTGAATTCAAAATACAGGGCATTCTGCGGTGCAGTGATTTGATACTTATACTTCCCGTAGGATGCGCCATCCAGGACACAAGAGGTGGAAACAGAGTCACCTTTTGAGCTACTGATAATATAGGCACCAATATCCGCAAGGCTTTTGAAATTGTTATCTTTAATAATTTTCTGAATATACGCGATTGCCTGAACTGGTGTCCTCCCTCGGCACGACTCTATTTGTGGCTGGAACCCGGTTTTCTGAATGTCCCCAATGGCCCGATTATCCCCACGATAATAAATAGATGGCATATCTTTATCTCCTCATTAAAATGATATTCATCAGACATACAGTGTTGCTATAAACATTTTTAAAAATAACAGCAGAGATAAAAAAAGAAATTCGTCTTTTGGCGTAGGTTATTTATCGTGATGGGTTATTGTTGGCAGGTGAAGTATCTGGATTATCCGTGATGATTTAAACAGCAAAAACATAACGACGCCATCAGCCGTTATGCTCTTCATTCTGTATTATGTCGGCAGAGCGCTAAAAATGAATAGGCCGCTTTACCGGGATGCTTACATACCACCGCCAACAACAATCGATGCGATGGCCACGTTAGCTGCAAATATCACTCCCCATCACACCTCCTCAGAAACCTGACGGGTTTCCCGCAGCGTTCCCGGTGCATGACCTACGATGCGTTTAAATGCCCGGCTGAACGCCGCCAGCGATCCGTAACCCAGACGTAGCGCCACCGTTTCAATCGGCTGATGCTCATGACGGATGTACTGAACAGCTAAGCGCATGCGCAGCTCGCTGAGATATTTTACGGGCGTAGTCCCGGTTGCAGAGAGAAACCGCTCGGCAAAAACAGAGAGGGAGGTGCCCGCCTCTTTTGCCAGTTCCGCGACGTTCCAGTTGATGCCCGGATTCTGATGCATCGCGTAAATCGCCCTGCTCAGTCGCGGATCGCGCAGTACCTGTACCCAGCCCGTCGCTTTACCGCAGCCAGCTTCAACCCATCCGCGCACGATGAGCGCCGCGACCACATCGGCCAGCCTTGCCAGAATGCCGGCGAAGCCCACCTGACGCATCATCGATTCACGTTCCATCGCCGCAAGAATCGGATGGATTTCCGGCCAGGTCGACATCAGGCGGCTCACCATCATGACTTCCGGCATCGCTTTGATCAGCGGCTGCATTCCACCCAGCTCAAAATCCATGCATCCGCTGAAGATCACCGTGTTCTCGGTGTCTGTGCAGGGCTTGCAGTCGATCGCACAGACAGAATTACAAATCGCTTCACTGGGAAATGCAGAGACTGGCGTGACGTCAGCCTTTTCGTCAGAGAGCAGCGCATGCGAATTCCCGTTAGGAATAAACAGCGCATCCCCGCTTTTTAGCACAAATGTCGCGCCGCTCTCCATGCGCAGCAGTGCTGTTCCCTGGCTGACAAAATGAAACTGCGCTTTACCAGGTTCGTAGCGGAACGCCAGGCCAAAGGGAGCATGGGTTTCAATTCGGCGATATGTCACCCCGGAAAGACGCATCCCACGCAGAAGCTCGCTGATCAAATCGGGTGACTGAACGGTCATGGCAGCAACTCCGGACGAATAATCAATAAGTGAAGAGTATATGTCATAGATCGTCCACGAGGAACACTCTATGCTTCGTGACGGTTGTCACATTTTTCTAACGAGAGAGTAACAGATGAATTCATGTATAGCGGCAAGTGAGGCCATCGCGCCAGCAAAACCCGCCTGGCGAGCCGTTTATTCACTGGGACTGGGGGTATTTGGCCTGATTACGGCTGAGTTTCTACCAGCCAGTTTATTAACGCCGATGGCAGCAAGTTTAGGCGTTACAGAAGGAATGGCGGGTCAGGCGGTAACCGCAACGGCGCTGGTCGCGCTGGTAACCGGTTTGCTCATCACACCGGCGACCAAAAGTATCGACCGCCGTTGGGTACTAATGTTTTTCTCGGTGCTTCAAATCATCTCCAGCCTGTTGGTCGCGTTTGCTCCCAATCTGCATGTGTTGCTATTCGGGCGTTTATTGCTAGGCGTTGCGATTGGGGGATTCTGGGCCATGTCCACCGCCACGGCGATGCGTCTTGTGCCTGAGGATAAAGTGCCGAAAGCGCTGGCGGTGATCTTCTCCAGCGTGTCGATTGCCACCGTCGTTGCGGCACCGCTTGGCAGCTATCTGGGGAGTTTGATTGGCTGGCGCAACGTCTTTATTCTCTGCATTTTGCCGAGCGCTCTGGCGCTGTTGTGGCAGCTCTCGGTGTTGCCATCAATGAAGCCGGAAAGCAGCGGTAGTCTGGGAACACTACTTCGTGTGCTGCGCCGTCCGGGCATGATCGGCGGGTTGCTGGCAACGGTGCTGATCTTCAGCGGACATTTCGCCTTTTTCACCTACCTGCGACCGTTTCTGGAAACCGTCGGGCAGGCAAGCGTCGAAAGCATTTCTCTGATTTTACTCGGCTTTGGCCTCGCGAATTTTGTTGGTACTTCGATTGCCGGTTATTTACTGGCCCGGAACTTACGCCTGACGCTGGCGCTGGTCCCCTTTGTTATGGGCGTTCTGGCGTTGACGATGGTGGCCTTTGGGCATCTGGCAATGCTGGACGGCCTGTTGGTCGCGATGTGGGGATTTGCGTTTGGTCTGGTGCCTGTCGGGTGGTCAACCTGGCTTGCGGCCACCGTACCGGACGAAGCCGAAAGCGCAGGGGGTTTACTGGTGGCATCGATCCAGTTTGCCATCGGGGCAGGTGCCGCGGGTGGCGGGGTGATATTTGACCTCAACGGAGCCAGCGGTGTCTTTGCGGGTAGCGGATTATTGCTGGTATCGGCAATGGTGATTGTTTTTGCAGGCGTGCGGGTTCGCGCACAATAAAGCGGTATGTTGACCTCTATCTTCCGGCTAGCCTTCCTTAAATAACGTCTTGATTCAGAAACATCAGAAAAGCACGACGTCTGGGTCGTGCTTTTTGACGGGTTTAGATATCTGCTTACTGGCAGGTCGCGAAGTAAGGCCCTTTGAGATCTTTCTTGTACGAGAAAGCGTGGCAGGTTTTGAGACGAGTATTGAGATCAGTGGATTTATAGACATACGCCGTCACATGCTGTTTGCCCTTTATAGGCTCGACACCCCCAATGTGCCATAAACTGTTTTTCAGATAGAGATTCGTGTTGCCTGTGCTGTTGTAGCCATTGACGACACTGGCTTCAGATGACTCGCTGAGGGTCTGGAGAATGGTAGTCCCTTCTCCATCGGTAGACTTAGTATTAAGCTGCGCCTGGGTGATGGCAGTCCAATTGCTGCAAGCGTCGTTGCTGCAAACAAATACTGCCGCGTGCGAATAATTGGAAAGCATGCTTAATCCCAATGCTGATACCAAAGGTAGCCAGTAGGATTGGAATATTTTCATTGGAGCCTCTCTTAGATAATGTTCAGTGAAAATGACAACGTTAACATGACGGTTCTCCGTTGTTTCGAAGTTGCCCCCGCCCTCTGATAAAGCGAGAAAGGAAAACATGCCTTGCTCGCAATGCGTAGAAATAGACATCTTTATTTAAATAAAAAAACAATGCTATTACGTTATATAAATGGCGACATGAGAAATGAAGCATTTCACTCGCGCTATTTAGTATTCAATTGAATTTCAATGACCGTATGACCCGTGGTTATTTTCTTTGTATCAACAATGGTTAACCCACTTAACGTCAGAATATCTTCCATATCTTTCAAGGTTCTGTATCGCGTACCATCCTGACAAATCACTGATTGAAAAAGCGCATTCATCAATAATCTTGGGGAGGTTTCTTCATGTTCCAGCAGAGGTTCAATAATTAATAGCGTCGAATGCCCAATGGATTGCGCGATGGCTTTTAATATCTTCAGGCAAAATTCATCGTTCCAGTTGTGCAATATATTTTTAAGCAGATAAACATCATAACCAGAGGGAATCGCCTCAAAGAAACTGCCGGGAGTGAAAACCATTCTTTCTTTCAATTCAGGATAGTGCTGTGCGACACTCTTTTCACTTCGGCTACAAACCCCCGTCATATCGAAAAGACAACCGGTCAGGTTATGATACTGTTTTATAATCTCAATCAGAATAACGCCGCTACCGCCGCCAATGTCGACTACACTGCGCGTCTTATTAAAAAGAGAGGCATATTCTTTCGCCAATACATAACCAACGGGGCGTGATAAATCCCGCATAGCGAGATCGTAAATTTCTGCGCGCGATGCGGAGTTCGCCAGGTGCTCATATAATGTCAGGCCAAATACTTGCTTAAACCCTGATGCGCCCGTACGACACGTATGCAGTAAGCCATCAAACCCCTGATAATATTCATTGCCAAACAGCATACAGAAATTTTTCATTGAGTTTACGTGATCCGACATCAGTAGCGCAGAGCGGGCGTTATTTTTAATAATACTTTCATCTTTCACCTCAAAGAAACCAAAGACCTCAAGCACTTTTATAATATCCAGTACGCTTTTTTCACCGACATGACACGCTTTGGCTAATTCAGCAATACGTGAACCTCCATCCCCTATTTTATCTGCGATCCCTATTTCTGCTGCTACGCATAGTGCTTTTGCTGCCAGAGGCATCATCATGATTTCTGAAATATTTTTAATATGCTCAGCGGAATTCATAGCTTTCCCTTTATTATCTAATTTCATTACGAGGATGAGTTTATGATCTAGTACGGCATTTATACTGATACGCAAAGTATGCTGAAATGAGGCTAAAAACATATCATCCGTTTGGCCGAGCGGTAATCCGCCATTTACCGTCCGGCCAGAATAAATAAGGGAGTAAAGCCGCATTATTTAAATACGCCTTTGTTTTAATCGTATGAGGTGTTAACGGTAGATCAATCTCCGAAATTACCGGAAAATGCGCCTGCCAATATGGTGTGCAGCATCGATACACGCCTCGGGCGTTACCCGTTCTGGCATCAACAGCATTTCAGACGTCAGAACTGAAGCACCGCAGTAGTCAAAAATCCCGTCTGCGATCTGTGCATGAAAGGCATCGGCGTAGCCACGTTTTTCAAACGTCCTCTGGTTGACCGCCCCCAGCGCCACAAGATGCACCGGCAAATGCCCCAATTTCTTTACCACCTGCCCATCGGCCGTTTCTTCATAAGCCCAACCGTTTGAAAAAACGCGGTCGATCCACCCTTTCAATAATCCCGGTATGGACCACCAGTAAATCGGCCCCCCGCGCTTGAGCAAATCAGGCAGGAGTACGATGCCACTTTCACGCAAAAATGCCGCGATCTCTTTGCGCCATTCTGTGCGGGTAAGCCACTTCGTGACCCGGCATTACGCGCGATGCTCGGCTCCGCCGAAGGATTATCCTATGCCACGGTGAAAGGGATTATTACGGAACAGCAGGCTAAAGATGAACTGTTTCAGGTGATTGTCACGATGGTGCAAAGGTGTAGTGCGAGCAAAACTCATACTATTTCCATGTAAAACAGTCACATGAAAAATAGCTGCAACCTTCTCATTCTGGTGAGTGAGCCCTACATCAAAACGCCGACTCATCCTTGAGTCAGACTGTCTCAGGGCTGGCGTTTGCGCTGTCCAATACCGTGCCAATACGCAGGCCAGTGGCTTTCCTCAGCATAGTTATTGATCACGGCGGCGATCGCCACCAGCACAATGCTCCCCAATAGAACGGGTGTGACTAAGAACTCAACCCCCACGGCACTTTTCCCAGCCAGAATAATCACCAGCGGGTTGGCACCTGCCGGTGGGTGAACCGCACGAAAATATTGCATCAGCATTGTCGCTACACCCACAGCCAGCGACAACACAACGATTGTGTCGCCGAATCCATATAAAGCAATCAGTCCTACGGCTGACGTAATGAAATGCCCCCCAATAACGTTCCTCGGCTGTGCGAATGGAGACGCTGACGCAGCAAATAAAATGACGCAAGTTGCCCCGAAAGGCGCCATCAACCAAGGTACACCGCTGGACTGCCCCAAATAACTTAGGATTAGAATCCCGATGCTCCCACCAACTAACCCTTTCATTAACTGGATAAATGTTGGCTTTGGTGGCAACGCGCCACCTCCTCTGAGTCTCTTCATCGCCCATCTCCGATAAAAAACATGCGTGTTATGAAATTGCTGTGCTACATTAAGTGTACAGATCTGTACACACACAACAAAGAGTACAGATCTGTACATACAAAAACAACCTATCATTGGTGAAGAAAAACGATGAAAGAGAGCATGGGCAAAAGAGAGCACATTTTAGATATCGCCGAAGCGCTGTTTAATGAATTTGGCTATACCGCCGTTGGTGTTGATTTAATTAGAGATAAGGCGGGGGTCTCCAAAACATCCATGTATCGCCATTTCGGCTCAAAGAATAAGTTGATTGAAGCCGTGCTGGCTCGCCGACATACACGTTTTGAGGAAGGGTTAACCAGCGTGGTATCGGGCGTTAACAACGCAGAAAGTCGTCTGGATGCCGTGATGGACTGGCATTTCTCCTGGTTCCGAACCATGAACTTTAAGGGATGTATGTTCATGCATGCGCTGGCTGAGTTTAAAGGGCAAGACGACGCGATTGCGGATCTGGCTCTCCGCCATAAAACCTGGATCAAGTCATTCTTACTATCGCTATTCACTGCCGAAGAGCCAGAAAAAGAAGACAAAATCGAAGCGATCATGACTTTTATTGAAGGGATGATCGTGAGAGCCGAATTTGTTGGCCTGACCAGCGGCGAGGATGTTTATCGCCAGCACGCCAGACGGTTAGCCTTCCCTCGTCCTTCTTAGCCATAACCCGGTGCTGTTACACACCGATGAAGCAAACCGACGAACAAAGTAGTCGTCATTAACTTTATCCCTCATTGAGGAAGTCACCATGAACTCACCACTCACACACGGCGTTCACCATATAGGTCTGACGGTATCAGCATTGGAAGAAAGCGCGCGCTTTTTTACCACGCTTCTGGGATGGAAAGAGGTAAAACGAAAAGAGGATTATCCCGCTATTTTCGTCAGCGATGGTACGGTAATGCTCACACTTTGGCAGACGCAAACCACCGAGCCGGTTCAGTTCGATCGAAAACGTCATGTCGGCTTGCATCATCTTGCCATTAAGGTTGATAGCAAAGCGGCGCTGCTTGAGATCGCTGAGAAATTATCAGCGCATAACATCAACATTGAATTTGCGCCCGCTTTAGTGAGCGGTGGCCCGGCAATGCATATGATGTGCTATGAGCCAAGCGGGATCCGCATCGAGTTTTACTGGTCGGGTCAGTAAGTAAGGCTTAAGAAAATTTGACTCATGACCCGCATCAATAAAGGCAGGATATACCTGCCATTTAACATGATATAAAATTGACCAGAATCAATAAAAAACCAGTAAATACATTACTTTACCTTTCTATACATCCCACCCTTTGACCTTCCCGTAGGGGGAAGGTGTAGCGTCATAACCTGTGATTCCAGATGATGACGCTATTGAGAGGAGATGATGATGAAGATAAAGATGATGGCAGCGCTACTCGCTCTGACATTGAGCGGTCCGGGTGTCGCTGCGGCAACTGACGCCAACGCGTTCCTGGCCAAACAGGGGCTGGCGGGGAAAACTGTCGAGCAGATTGTCGATACGATCGATCAATCGCCGCAGGCAAGACCGTTGCCCTACAGCGCATCGGTTACCAGCAAGGAACTGAAGCTATCCGATGGGCAACAGCAGTACAGCTATCCGTTAGGGGATAAATTTTATCTCTCATTCGCCCCTTATATTCAGCAAACCCATCCCTGCTTTAACCACAGTTTATCCGAGTGTAAGGGTGAGCTCGCCAATACGGCGTTTGAGGTAAAAATCACGGATAAAGCAGGTAACGTTATCGTGCAGAAAACCCTGAGCAGCCATCAGAATGGTTTTGTCGGCGTATGGTTACCACGCAATATTGAAGGAACCATCAATGTCACCTATCAGGGGCGCGTAGCCAGTTCACCGTTTGCGACCTATGACGACAGCCAGACCTGCATGACGACACTGCCATTGAAAGAGGCATAGCAGAAAGCAGTCGAAGGCAACAATGCCACCCGATGCTGATGAAGCCGAGCCATGCAGAATGAAAACTGTCGAGAACCCTATCTGGCTTGGTTTTCGATAGCCTTTTACTGTGCGGCTCAAGCCATTTCTACAGGCATTAATCGCGGATATTACACGCCATCTTCGATTGTACGGTGCTAATCAGATAGGCATGCTTCGTCAGCATTTCAAACTGGATAACATCATTTTCCGCCAATATGGGAATCGCATCATTGGGGGCTTTGTCATTGATGTTCTTGTTTATCAGGATATTGTGCACCATTAATCGGTTCCCTTCCCAAACGGAGTCAAAACTGAATGTACGCCGAATCGTCAGCGGCACGCCATCCTTTCCGAGGTAAAAGCCGTTGACTAAAACCAGCGCTCTATTTTTATTATTTAGATAAAAATAGACGTCATATTCCGTTCTGATACGTTGCTCTTCTGAATAAAAAGTGACCTCACCCTGACATATCAGCGGCTTTCTGTATAAGTTGCTTTTTAAATAAAAAATAATCCCCAGGGAAAATGAAATAAAAAGCACCACCGTGGTGCAAAAAATTTTCTTTCTGACTTTAATTATTAACATAAGTTACACATCCCTTCCCATCTTTCCTGCAGGAAATAACGATTTCACTTTTCTTATCCAGCATTTCAGATATAACGATTTTTTTAGACAGGAAGAACAATGTGTTATCTGAACAGAGATTCTCATAGTCGATGGGGAGAGGATAACCAACGCTGTCATATAAATAAAACAAATCGCATTTCCCGCTCATCTTCACGTCGACAAGAGGCCGATAGGGAAAACGATTGATGTTCTCCAACGCGAGTAGAAAAACCCCAACTATCGCAGCCCATATGAGAAGGAACATGATGTATTTCTGCTTTTTTACGGGTTCAGGAATGGCGTGATGCTCTATAGAAAATGACTTTTCCCCGTCATCGATATCTTCTTCAATTTTATCTTCAACCTCCTGATTTAACCTTTCTTTCTCTTTTTCCTCCTCACCCACTGCTGGATAGTTAGTGACGCTTTTAACGTTAAAAATAATACCCAATTTAGGAATAGTCACAATCGCATCTGAAAGGTCAAATTCGCGCAATACTTTCCTTAGGAGAGAAAGATAGTTGTTGAGATTATTAAGAGAAGGACAAAGTGCGTGTTTTTCTAATGCTTCCTTTAATAAAAAATCGCGGCTTAACGTAACTCCCTGATTCTCAATGAGCAAGCAGAACAAGCGAGAAACAGGGAAACTCAAAGAAGTTGCTTCGTTTTCACGTTCTATCCATGCAAGTGTCCCCTCTCCTTCATTAAAAATGATTAAATCATTAATCAAATAAACCATACGACCTTTTTCCATCACGATTAAGAGACGTTATCGTTTTTTATAAGTAGCTTGATAGATACGTTATTTTTTAATGAAAATACCTACAGAATAGTCTGAAAATAGCACTCCACCAAAACAACCGATACGTTATCTATAAAAGTAAAATCAATTATATAGCGCGCAAAGTCGCTATATCAGTCAAGGATATAAAACTTACCAATTTATTGTCAAAGGTTATTTAACATTCGTTTAAGAACAATATAAATAAAAAGACATTTCATTATTTTTATAAAAAGACAGAGACCTTACACCATAGCCATACAAAGCAAGGGAATACTAAATAACGCGTTGAATTAACATGATTTATGTCTGAATTTATATTTTTACCCCTTAATACCTCCCGAAAGCAGAAAAACACTAAATAGAACAAAAATCTAAATAAACGTAAATTTAAAACATTTAAACTAAATAAAAGTATTTAAATCAATATATTTGACTGCAATATCCCATAACCCTACTATTCACCTCGTTCCAGAGCAATCTGGGTTGGCGGCTGATGAATATATTGCCATACGAAAGGTAATCAACCATCAGCCAACCAATAGAGTCATTCAAAAAGAGCAGCAACGATCCGTTATGCATGAATACGGAAAAGCACTCGTGCATAGCGTTCATCTTTTAAATAGAGTAACCAACAGAGAGAGCACAATATGAAATTATCAAAGATCGCCCTGACGTCCCTCATCCCCGTGGTATTTTCTTTCAGTGCCTATGCCGCAGATTCACATAATGGTTCTGTGACGTTCAAAGGAAAAATTATTGATACCCCCTGCTCCGTCTCTCAGGAAGATCTGCACCAAACGATCGAGTTTGGTGAAATCAGCAAAACCGTGCTGGAAAACGGCGGCACGTCAGAAATTAAGCCGTTCGATATCACATTAAGAGATTGCAGTCTGGATACCGCGACCAGCGCCAAAATTGTTTTCTCCGGCGGCGTGGCATCCGGCACCAATAATGAACTGCTGGCATTAAACGGCAGTGCTGGGGGTGCAGGTATTGCAGTCGAACGCATCGGTGAAAAAATTAAGTTTGATGGAACCACGCCAGCCGTTCCCGCCACACCACTGGCAAATGGAGACAACATTTTCTCCTTCACGTCTTATGTAACCAAGCTTCCTACTCCACAGGAAGGAGAGGCACCTGCCGTGACTACAGGTTCTTTCGCCAGCACCGCTAACTTTGTCGTGTCCTATCAATAAATATTGATCGGCTAGCCACACTGTATGGGAAAAAAATGGGGAGACATCCTCCCCTTGCACCTTATTCATTCATGTCGGCTGACATGAATGAATAACCACAACGCGGCATCTACTCAAGCACATATTCCTATGGCAATGAAGAATATAACGCTCAAAGAAAACGTAAAATCGGCGCTATTTCGCTATAGCGTTTTTATTTTTTCTTTGAGTACAACATCGATCAGTGCAACGGAATTTAACGTTGATGTACTGGATGTCGATGAGCGTAGTGACATTGATCTTAGCCATTTTTCCGATCCCGAATACGTCACCCCCGGAGCTTATCTTTTATCAATCAAAGTGAACTCGCGTGAAATACAACAGCAGATCATTCACTATCTGCCGGAAGGCAATACTCAATCCCGCCCAACGGCCTGCCTCCCCCCCGAACTCGTCGATAAGCTGGCGTTGAAGAAAGAAGCCCGCGACAAAATCGAATTCTGGCATAACGAAAGCTGTGTCGATCTGACCCCGATTGCCGGTGTGAAGGTCTCTAACCAGATCGGTATGGGAACGCTGAATATTACGATCCCACAGGCGTGGTTAGCCTATAGCGATCAAAACTGGATTCCGCCCGAGCAATGGGATCACGGCATCGGCGGCGCGCTATTGGATTACAATCTGGTCGGAAACGTCCGTCGAGATACCCATGGAAGAGGCACAACACACTATCTCAGCAGCTATGGCACCACGGGGTTCAATCTGGGAGCCTGGCGTTACCGTGCCGATTATCGTTATTTTCTGCAAAAGTCGCGCAACGCGAACCGCGATAGCTTTTCGTGGGATCAGTTTTACGCCTATCGTCCGCTGCCAACGCTTTCGGCCGATCTCAAGCTGGGTGAAATGTATTTCAGCAGCAATCTGTTCGATAGCTACCGTTTTACCGGCGCGTCATTAGCCAACAACGAGAACATGCTGCCTCCTTCACTACGCGGTTATGCGCCAGAAATTCGCGGCGTCGCCAAATCGAACGCGACGGTGACCGTCACGCAAAATGGCAGGCTGATCTATGAAACCACCGTGCCTGCCGGCCCCTTTGCGATTCAGGATATGAAGAACGGCGTCAGCGGCACGCTGGATGTTCGCGTGACGGAGGAAGACGGCACGGTGACAACATTCCAGACCGAGTCGGCTAATCTGCCTTACCTGACGCGGCCAGGACATGTTCAGTACAAACTCGCCGCTGGTAAACCCTCGACAACCAACCATCGCCTGCAAGGCCCTGCATTTTCTGCCGCCGAAGCCTCATGGGGGCTATCTAACGCCTGGTCGGTGTACGGCGGCAGTATTTTGTCTGATGGCTACCAGTCCTGGTCAGCAGGCATCGGGAAAAACCTCTACCTGCTGGGCGCGCTGTCCGCTGACGTCACGCAGTCACGCGCGACGCTTCCAGACACATCCTCGTCGCAAGTCGGGCATGCTTTCTCACTCAACTGGTCTAAGTATTTCAATTCGATCGATAGCCAGATCAGCTTCGCGGGCTACCGCTTTTCAGAAAAGACCTACATGAGCATGGCGCAGTATCTTTATGCGCTGAATTTGGATAACCGCTATCGCAATGAAAAAGAGCGCTACACCATTACGCTCTCAAAAAACTTCGCGACGCAGGAATCATCTTCACTACTGAGTGGACTCTCAACCTACATCACCTATACACGCCAGACCTACTGGAATGAAGCCGAGCAGGATCGCTACGGGATTTCGCTGAACAAGTACTTTGATATCGGCGCATTTAAAGGGATTGCCGCCAATGTCTCGGCCTATCGCACCGAATTCAACCGCCGTACCGATGACAGCCTGTACCTGAGCTTTTCCATTCCACTCGGGGATAAGGAGCGCCTGAGCTACAGCATGGGACGCTATAACAACAGCAGCAATCAGGCACTCACCTATTCCAATAACACCGACCCGCGCCGAACCTGGAACCTGAGCACGCGGTACGACAGCAAAGAGCACACCTACCTGAGCGGTAACTATACCCATCTGGCGCCGATGACAGATGCCACCGTAGGCGTCTCCTGGCAGCAGGATCGTTATACCTACCTGAACGGTTCGCTGCGTGGCGGCATTACCGCAACTCGCCACGGCGTGGCGGCACACCCGAAAGGCAATCAGGGTGGCACCCGCATCATGGTCGATACCGAGCAGCCGGGCGTGCCGTTCACTGGCAGCCAGGTTGAAACTAACCGCTACGGTCTGGCCGTGATTGCGGGCACCAGTAGCTACTACGACGTATCAACCCGGATTGATGTACAGAAATTACCGCAGAACATCGAGGCCATGACGACGGTGGTGCAAGGCACGCTGACCGAAGGGGCAATTGGTTACCGCAAATTCGACGTCGTTAGCGGGGAAAAAATCATGGCGCACATTGCGCTGGTCAACGGCGCATATCCCCCGTTTGCCGCGCAGATCAAAAACAAGAAAGGCCGTGATATCGCCATGGTCACTAACGGCGGACAAGCCTATATCACGGGCGTCTCGCCTGGTGAAACGCTGTCCGTCATCTGGGAGGGAAGAACGCAGTGTTCCATCACCCTGCCCGCGACCTTACATCACCTTGATGCGCTGCTGCTTCCCTGTAAATAAGCGGCGCGAAGAAATAGACAAGTCTGGAGAGTACGTTATGAAACACCCATTTTATCAGCGAGTTGCAGGATTCCTCATCGGCGGCCTGTTTTTGCTGCCTTCGGCGTATAGCGCCCTGAGTCTCGATCGCACCCGCGTTATTTTTAACGACGAGGAACAATCCGCGACGGTCATGTTGATGAACCAAAACGCGGAGAATCCGTTTCTGGCACAGTCCTGGCTGACAGACGATAAGCACAATAAAGTGAATACGCCGCTGATGGTGCTGCCACCGTTACAGCGCATCGAAGCGAAAGGATATAGCCTGATCCGTCTGGTCAAGACCGAGCAAATCAGCCAATTGCCAGCCGACCGCGAATCGCTGTTTTACCTCAACGTCCGGGAAATTCCCCCCAAAGCGGAAAAACCCAACGTATTACAGATCGCCATTCAGTCTGAAATTAAGGTGTTCTTCCGTCCCCGCGGCGTAAAACCCGCTAAGGATGAAATCTGGCAGGAAAAACTGACGATCCGAAAAACGGGAAACACCTTTCAGGTAGAAAACCCAACGCCGTACTACATCACGGTAAGCGCCATCCTAAAACAGCCTAAAGCGGCGCGCACCAATCCTGCCAGCCTACTGAAAGGGAACGCCTTTATGATCGCGCCGCGCACCACTCTGCCGGTTGAGATGAATGACGGGGCAATCGATCGCTTCTATCTGTACTACGTCAACGACTACGGCGGCCACCTGGAACTGCCTTTCACCTGCGTACAAAACCAGTGCCAGCCCACGCCCCATCAATAAACAATAGGGAACCGCCATGTCTTGGTTAGCTATTCATCAACATCGCCATGTCGCTCTCTGCGCGTCGCTCTTTTTCAGCTTAACGACGTTTAACGCCAGCGCACTGGAATGTCGGCTGGGCACCGTGACTGGCCCGGTAAACGATTATGAGGATATCGGTACGCTCAAAATCCCAGCGACATTGCCTATTGGCAGCCGCCTCTGGACGTCAAAACCCTATACCCGCAGTCTGGCCTGCTGGGCATATAAATCCGTACGCCCACAGGGTGAGATGTCCTACTTCTATCCCAATCCCGAAGGTAAGGTCATCAGTCAGGGGGTTGGCATTGGCATCATCTATAACGGTCAGGATCTCGGTGTCATTACCAATGGCGGCACCACCGCCTCCCGTGTATCCACCGGACAGTGGATCGCACCGGGCCCCAGCGGTTCAACACCGCCAGCCAACCCAACCATGCTGAATGTCACAGTGCAGCTTTATCTCGAAAAAACGGGGAATATCACCGATACCACCGCAGGCGTGGATGCGCTGCGCGTCTTCCAGATCGACGGCGAAGGGGGCATCAATAACAAGCCCGACAGCAACTATGGCTTAAGCTTGTCAGGACTACACGGCATCGACATTATGCAGTGCGCCGCAAAGATTAACGTTTCGCCCGACAGCTATGTTGATTTTGGTACGGTCAGAGCATGGGCTGGTACAGAAGCGAATGCACTGGCGCAAACAGACTTCCACATCAACGTATCAACCGACGGCGGAGAAGACTGCGGCAAGGGGTTCGATCTGGACATCAACTTTGATGCCTCGTCGCGGGGAAATTCACTCGTCGGGATAGACGGCATGAATATGGGAAATGGCGCCACGCTGAAAATCGAAGATACGCGCAGTGGCAATAACATAGTGTTTAACCAGTTCATCGGTCTGGTTGACGGCCTGACAGCATCGAGCGGCGTGATCGAACGGCGCTATACGGCCCGGCTCTACGCCTCCGGCCCCGCGGTGGTAGGCGATACCGAGAAAAACATTATTCTGCGGTTTAATTATCATTAACCCATGGGATCGCAACGATGATAAACAATAACAATACAGCAATAAAAACCCGGCCATACCGCGCGCTGCTCGCGTTTACACTCGGCATCCTGACGCTTCCTTCGGGAGAGTCCATCGCTCAGCAGGTATCATCAATGGACGACCATGAAGTAACGTTTCACGTTCTCGTCGTCAACGCCGCCTGTAATGTCAGTGCGGATAGCAAAGCGATTGTGGTGGATATGAGCGAAGTCTCTTCGCGCTATTTAAAGGCTAATCGCTACGGCGAATGGCACGACTTCGCGATTAACCTCACAGACTGCAATCTGGATACCTACCAAAACGTCACCATCCGCTTTTCAGGAAAAGAGGAGCCACTCTTGCCTAATCGACTGGCGCTGGATTCCTCATCCGGTGCCAAAGGCATCGCGGTTGGTATTTATCATGCGGACAAACTGGTCGGCATCAACAGCAGTACGGACAACATTGTGCTGCAAAGCGGGGACAACACCATTCCCTTTTCGGCCCGCATCGAAAAAATACGCGACGATCTGATTCAGTCCGGTGATTTCATGGCAACGGCGAACTTCACCTTAAGCTATTTATAGTGAATTGAGGGTAAAGCCAACGCCGTCATGTTATTTACCCAACACTGGCGGCACACGCATTATTCACTCACTGCCCATCGAAACGGCAATGGCTTCTAACAGCGTGGATTTTCCTGAGCCATTCTCGCCGATAAAAAAGGTGGCTTTCGGGTGTAACTCCAGCTTACCCAGCGAGCGAATCGACGGAATAGAAAACGGATAAACCTCGAATGAGTCCACCTTTTCATGTGCCAGCGCGATTCGGCTGATGTATTGCGTTGAGATCATTCTCAGTCTTCCTGACGGGTAATGAGTGAAAATATCCTAGCATAGCGGTAAAAGAAAAAGCGCCCATATCGCTGAGATACGGGCGCCATGCAGGTTCCCAACGACAGCTCATCGCATCGCAGGGAAAGTCACTCGCATCAACGCAAGCTAGAACGCATAGTTAACGGTCATCGAGACGCTACGCGGCGTACCATACACGGCATAAGGTGCAAGGTAGTCGTAGTACTCTTTATCAAACAGGTTGTTGATATTCGCCTGCACCGCCAGTTGCTTGGTCACCTGATAGCGACCAAACAGATTAACCAGCGCGTAGCTGCCCTGCTCGGCACGCAGCGTGGTGTTTTGCGGGCCAGAACCTTCCTGCCAGATGCCATTTTGCCAGTTCACACCGCCGCCCACGGTTAACTCCGGCAGCGTTGGCAATTGGTAGCGGGTAAACAGTTTGAACGATGTGCGCGGCTGTTCTGGATTGACCGACTTACCGTCCTGATCGTCAACAACATAGCGCGAACCGCCAAACGTCATTTGCAGGTTGTCTGTTACCGCACCGTTCACTTCAAACTCGATACCTTTACTAACGACACCGTCAACAGCGTAATAAATTGTCTCGTTCGACCCAGCAAAGCGAGCACTATTCGTCTGCGCTACGTGATCCTGTTCGATACGGAAAACCGAAACTGATGCGGTCAGACGACTGTTATACCAATCCCCTTTCAGACCCGTTTCGTAGTTTCTGCCTGTCGTCGGCTGTAGATAGGTTTTGTTGATGTCGCGTTTGTTATTCGGCTGAAAGATATCGGTATAGCTGGCATACGTCGACCAGGTATCGTTGATGTCATACACCAGCCCCGCATACGGCGTAATGCGGTTTCTGCTATCGCTATCCGAGGATCCTGCCACACTCCAGTCGGTGTAACGTGCACCGACGATCAAATGCAATGGATCAGCCAGCGAGAAGCGTGCCGAAGTATAAGCTGATTTCTGGCGTGTCGTAGCATTTTCGTAAGGCTGCCAGGAACTCCATGTAGGATCGGCAAGATTGCCATTCCAGTTGAAATAATTACCGATATCCTCTGGAGTGATTGCGCTTGTAGGATAAGAGTTATCATAGCTATTGCTCTGTTTACTATAACTCGCCCCCAAAACCAGCTCATGCTGACGACCGAGCAGCTCAAAGGGACCAGTCACGTAGGTATCGACAGAATCGATTTTACGCTTCCCTCTATTCCATCCACCATAAGCACCAGCGTTATAAGCAGGATAGTAAGGGTCAACAAGCAGCCCTGTGTTTTTGTCTGGGAAACCGTTGGCATACATCTGTTTCGAATCAAAGTTCGTCTCGTCATGCGTACCGTTCATACGCACCTGCCAGCCGTTATCAAAACGCTGGGTCAAACCGGCAAACACTTTTTTCGACGTTGAGTCGGTATAACTCCAGTTTGGCGCGGAGTTAAGGCTGCGATCAAAACGAACACGGCTGCCATCACTGTACCACGTCGGCAAGCCTCCCCACGTTGAGCTAGTATTGTGATTGTCCTGATAATCATAACCAAAGGATAACGTGGTGGAATCTGTCACATCGGCATCAATCACGCCGTAGACGAATTTCTTGCGGCTATGGTAACGATCGAGCCAGGTATCATTATCCTGATAGCCCGTAATTACACGGCCACGCACGTTGCCGGATTCTGTCAGCGGCGCAGACAAATCGGCCACCATCCGCTGTTTATCCCACGAGCCGTAGCTGCCGGATACCGAGCCTTTGAATTCACGGCTGTTCGCATGCTTGCGCACCATGTTTACCGCAGCAGAAGGGTTACCCGTTCCGGTCATTAACCCGGTCGCCCCACGCACCACTTCGATACGATCGTAGATCGCCGTGTCCGAAGCTGAATCACCAAAGTTCCAGATATCGTCAACCACCGTTGGAATACCATCAAACAGGTAGTTATTGATACGGAAACCGCGAGCGAAATACGTCGCACGTTCGGAGTCGATAATTTTAGAGGACACACCGGTCGTGTTTGCCATGACCTCGCCAATCGTCTGCAACCCTTGATCCTCGATACGCTGCTGGCTGATAACGCTCACCGACTGCGGGATATCACGCGGCGTCAGCGTCATCTTCGTTCCGGCATTAGTCACTTTCACGCTGTAATCCTGCGGGTCGCTGGCCTCTGCGTTAGCATTGGCGTTAGCGCTGACGACAAGCGTATCACCTGAGGCTGGGGTTTCTTCGGCAATAGCCTGAGCAGGCAGGAAAGAAGCTGAAATCAACAGGGCGAGAAGAGAGACTCCGAATGGTTTTGCTCCGACCAGCGAAGAATCACAAACGCGCGTTTTTTCGGCGCGAGTAACTCCAAAAGACATGGCATATCCTCGGTTAACTGATGGTGGTATTGGCGAGATGCTGAGGCGTTTTTTGTCAACATTTGCACAGAAAAGAAAATGATAACTATACGCATTATTATTGTTATTTCAAAGAAAGGATTAATTCACTTAAAATACAATTAGATAGAAAAGAGCAAATCACCATACCGTTAACAAGGTATGTTACAAAAAGAACATTCGAGACATTTACAACAGTCCGCTCAGCCCAAGCACGGCCAGCGGCAGCGCGACTATTTGTGAAAAATGACAAAGGAGGACGCATGGAACACTCGATATGTTGAAGGCACCTACGTATTTTAAGAGGCCATTCAATATTTCATTCTGAACGCTTCTGCCATCACCCCAACCTTGTGCATATTGTTATTGTTTCGTGCCATCTTATGCGCTTCAGGCTTTAAAATGATTATCAGCAGATAGATATCAGGCTCCATCGCACTTTGGCAGTAGACTAAATGGGCTTTATCGCTGGTTCTTTTGAACTGACGTAAGAACTTGGGGAAAGGCGTATGCGCATCAGCAAGATGGATGTGGGCTACTTGCTCTTTTCTTACCAATAGATAGGTGCGGTCATCATCATAGATGCGCATCACGGCCAAAAGTATCAGGCAACATGCCATCCTGTTTATAAGACAGGAAGTCCGCGACTAAATCGTCCAGCTCTTGCTGGCTCAATTGTTGACAAAGCAACATAGACTTGAAAATCCTGATGCTCATTCCGTGAACTCGTTCAGATCCTTATCAGAAGCGTTTTTCAGGAGCGCCGCCCCACTATCCGCAATATCACTTAAACGTTCAGCGGTTGGCCTGAAACGCGTTGCGGTATGCACTCTGCCCTGCTTATCTTCCAATAGGTCAATCAGAGCTTCAAAGACCTTGGCACTGACCATATAACCGGCAGGCCGATTGTTAGAAAGCACAGCAACGGGTTCATCAATAAAATACTTGGCTGGTTTTTTTCTTAACTCAGTGATGTTAATAGATTTTTCAGCAAGAATACGCTCCATAAATCACCTGTCACATGTTCTAGCCACCATTATTATATACATCAAAATATACATCATTTTATGTATTCATGAAACAAACAGTGTTGACTCCATGCTATGAATGGTAAATATCGATCCATTCCGCATGACGACTGGCCAGCAAGAGTAATGCCGATCGTTTAAGAATCGAGATACCGGGGGCTACCACGGTGCGAGGTATCCCTACGGGAACCTCATCACCGTGTTTCCCCCTAAATCCATGCTTAAGTGAACAGCATTAGGCCAGCAAGAGGGGCTTTTGCAACATACGTTGGCAGAGGAGATAAACAAGAGAGGAATGCCAGCGAAACCACGATGGCATTTCGCTGACATAAACCGGGCTGAATGATAAGTTGCTCAAGGAGAAAAATAGAGAAGTAACCTACTCATAAAAAAACATATTTTTCGACAACACATGGGTTTCATTATAAATTATCGGATATTTTCCCTGGTGAGGCAAATCCGTACTGACTTTCTGATTTTTACCTGAATACAATCAACAAATAGCAGATTGTGTTTCTTATCATAGAGCGATACAGCAACCTAAGAACGAGGGAAATCCACTCTTGCATAAATATTTTTGATATGATAAAGAAACATTCACATTAGAAGTATAATTTAGCGTGCTAATAATGAGGTCTTATTGTAATGAATCTACATATTACTCACACACCAGATTCAGATGAAGAAGAATTTGTAATAGCAAGCCTTTGGAAACACAACGAACAGTATGACACTGTTGATATTTTCCCTCTCTTTTTAAATTTCAAAGACGATGAAAATAATATTATCGCTGGGTTAATCTCCAGAACCTGGTGGGGGGCATTAGAAGTTCAATATCTTTGGGTAAGTGAGAAATATCGTAAAAGCGGACTGGGTCGTCAACTCATGCAGTTTGCTGAAAAAGAAGCGTTAAAGCGTGGTTGCCATCTAGCTTACGTAGATACGTTCGAATTCCAGGCCAAAGGGTTCTATGAAAAATTGGGATACAAAGAATATGGAAACCTACCGGGATATGCGCACAGACATACTCGACATTATTTAGCTAAATTGATCCGTTGAATTAATTCCGGCCTATTAAGGAGGGCAGGATGCCATCATCACAAACAAACATGACTGATTATATTCGCAATCTGATTATTATGATGGAGTGTTTAAATGAACCATGGGGTATTAAAGACTTATCATCGCGCCATGTTTATATGAATAAAGCCGCTTATCTCTATACCAATACGCCAATGCGTTTTGATATTGAAGGGCGACTAGATGATGAATTTCCTGCCAGTTGGGCAGAACTTTCTGACGATTTAAAAGAACATGACAGGCTCACAGAAAACAGTGAGCAAAGAGTCACTGTCATCGAAACACATTATTGGTATGGAAAGAAAGCGCTGACGCCTTTCGTCAGCGAAAAGATCCCCATCTTTGATGAAAACAAGCGTTGTATTGGTACGATGTGGAATGCCAGACCGCTGGATACGCGGTCGCCACTCATCTATATAGACCAAAAGAAGCCAACTACGTTACAAACCGAATTAACAACCAGCATTTTCACTCAATCAGAACTTGATATTATTTTTCTGCTATTACAGCGTTTATCGAATAAAGAAATTGCCAGAAAGATGAACGTTTCACCGAAAACAATAGAGAACAGAATATATAATATGTATCAAAAGGCAGAAACACATTCCTTACCTCAATTTGAGGAATTTTGTCGCCATCTTGGCATCGATGGTTATATTCCGCATTCGCTCATCGAGAAAGGCATTCAATTTATATAAGAGAACATATCCCTATGGAAAAAATAGATGATTACCCCGTCAGTCGCGTTCCGCTGAGTGTCCGGCTGCCTTTTTTAAATGTGGCATTAGTCCATATCGGCATGTTAACCGCATTAGATCAGTTTATGTTAGGTGCGGTGCTTGGCCATTCCATGACGCTGAGTCAGGCATTTCTCGCCATCTTTATTGGCAGCGTCATTTTTGGCGTAGTAACCGTGGGGCTGGGCTACGCCGGGATGAAAGAAGGGATGTCGGGCAGCCTGCTCGCACGCTGGTGCGGCTTTGGCCGTATTGGTTCCGTCCTGATTGGGCTGGTCATCGCCGTGAGTCTCATCGGCTGGTTCGGCGTTCAGAATGCCGTATTCGCCAAAGCGCTCAACTTCGCGATGGCGGATAAGCTCGGTTTTGGCTGGTCTGCCGCCCTGTCCGGTATTGCACTGACGCTACTCGTTGCCTTCGGTTTTAGAGCATTACGCTTCACCGCCAAAATTGCCGTACCAATGTTTGTCATCGTCGTCGGCTATATCTCGATCATGACGCTCTCCGGCCACAATATTGCCGAACTGATCGCGTCCGCCCCTAATGGCGCGGCAATTTCTATTAGCGCCGGCGCAACAATGGTTGTCGGCGGTTGCATCGTCGCCAGCTTAATTACTCCAGATATGACGCGCTATTCTCAAACAGGAAAACATGTTTTCTGGATGACGATGCTGTCGATTATCGTCGGGGAATTTATTGTAAATGGCCTCGCCATCATTATTGCCCGCGCACTCAATACCGCAGATGTTGTGACGATCATGTCTCAGGCAGCTGGCGGCATCGGGCTGGTTGCCGTTATATTTTCGACACTGAGAGTAAACGATATCAACCTTTATTCCTCCTCTTTGGGAATCGCCAATGCCATAGAGGGCGTTACGGGGAGAAAATTACGCTATGTCTCGATCACCCTGGTGATTGGTGTCATCGGCACAGCGCTTTCCGTCGCCGGTATTCTGGATCGTTTCATTGATTTCCTGACGCTATTAGGCGTGCTATTCCCCCCAATTATCGGTGTGATGCTGATTGATTATTATATTTTACGCACTCACAGAGCGCTGCTCGACGCCAGCCGTGCCGAAGGCCAATTACCGGATAGCGCACAAACACCGCTAATTGGCTGGGCCGCTATTATTGCCAGCATTGTCGGCGCCATCGTTGGATTAGCCTTTGAATGGGGCGTGCCGGCGTTTAATTCGTTACTGGCAGCCAGTATCCTTTATTGGATAATAAAGCATTACACCAACAATTATGTGTATTTTAGGAAACTCAAACATAACCAAAATTTAAAATGAAATAGGTAACAGGAAAAAATTAATCTATAATCCAACCGACCTCTTCCTACAGAGGTTGATATATTTTTACTTAAGAGAAACAGGCCATGATGGCCTTGGGATGGGTCTTATTTATCAACAGAGAATTTCCACTTGAAATAATAAGGCTGATTAGCAATATTCCTGCTAGGAAAAGGATTTATGTCAAAAATAAAAACACTTCTCACGCCGTTAAACTGCCTACTCGTTTTAAGCGGTGCCTTAATGGTCAATACGGCAAACGCTGCTGAGGCTTGTGTCACAGGTAACTGGCAGGTGGATAATTCCATCACCGATATGCCTTCCGTGAAATACCAGACCGAGCATTTTGCCTTCCGCTGGAATAATAACGACGTTAACCGTAATGATGCGGTTGCCGCAGGGCAGAAACTGGAACAAATTTGGGATAAGTTTATTAAACAAATTCAGTTCCCCGAGCCTTATTGCAAGCAGACCGTGAAATATAAAGCCAATATTCACATCGATCCCACCTTTGGGCTCAGCGGGGGAGTTGCGGGCGGTGGCAGCATGGGGGTATGGATCGGTCCAGCGTCACTCAAGGATAACTGGGGGCTGGCGCATGAATTTACTCATGCACTACAGGCGCAAATCGGCAGCTTCCGAACCGCAGGAGGAGAAGACTACGTTGGCTGGATTTGGGAATCCCACGCGAACTGGATGACGCACCAGATGGATGAATTCCGCGGTACGTCAGCACACTGTTCGGAAATGCAGGTCAACTACCCGCATATTTATCTGGGTTCGACGCGTAACCGTTACTGCAACTGGTCGTTTATGGAGTACCTGAAGAATCGCTTTGGCTATAGCGCTATCAACGATATGTGGTCAAAAGCACCGAAAGGAGGCGAAAGCGGCCAGTCTACCGCCGATCCGCTGTCCGTTCTGCGTACCAACATGGGCTGGAGCCAGTCTGAATTCAACGATGTCTTCGGCGACTGGGCGATGCACAACGTCAACTGGGATTACATCGATCCAGACGGTTTTGACCGTGGTCGTTTTTATCGCACAACCTACGGTGGCTATGGTGCGCTACAACCCAGTCAGGATAACGCTGACCGTCTGCTGAGAACCACGACGCTTGAGCCGGTTGTCGGTGCCAGCGCCAACCTCCGCCGTTTCTCTGTCCCGTTCGATCAAGCTCCACAGCAGTTGGGCTACAACATCGTCCGGCTGATCCCAGAAAGTGGCGCGACGCAAATCACCGTCAAATTCCGTGGCATGGTGCAGAGCAAATCTGCCATTACCCGCTTCCCTGGGTTGAAGAACGATCCGGCAACGATGCCACAGCCTAATTCCGACTGGCGCTGGGGGATTGTCGCTATCGGAGCGGATGGCGTTTCTCGCTACAGCGAGCTACAACGCGGCGCCTCTGCCACGGTGAAAAACTTCACGATCCGTCAGGACGATCGCGGCATTTACATGGTGGTCATGGGCACACCATCGCAAATGCAGAAGATCAAATGGGATCAGGCTTACTACTCCCTTTACCGCTACCCGTGGATGGCTGATTTCACTGGTGTCTGGCCGGAAGGCAGCCAGCCTGGTGCGCCAAATCCAACCGCTAACGGCTCTCGCCATCCAAACGGCGGCGGCTGGGTCTCCAACGCAGCCAATGTTGCCCCTACCGCATACGTCGGGCCTTATGCTCGCGTCATCGGCGGTACGGTAAGGGATAACGCCAGAATTGAAGATCGTGCAACGATTCTGAACGGAACAGTAGAAGGGCGTGCTGTCGTTAGCGGCCTGACGGTGCTGCAAGGCAATACCGTCGTACGCGATAACGCGCGGCTGCATACGGTCTTCATGGGGCCGGGTGCGTTTGAACGCGGCATTGTACTGTCAGGCAATGCGCAGATGCGTGGAGATGCGGAAATTCGCGGTACTTCTGCGTCGCAAGGCGTGTTCTATGGCTTTATTGATGAAAATGAAGTCAAAAGCAGCGCAGCCGGTGCTTACCTGACCGAAGCCGTGCCAGAAGTGACGGCCGTTCCGGTCTACAGCACGAAGTAAGATCACCACAAAAAGGGGAACCGACTCAGAACCACGTTGTGTTGGTTCTCGGCTCCCCATAAATACACAGGCCGCCATGATGGCGGCCTGCTTGCATAGCACAGATTCTTAGAATAGTGCGCCGGGCGGTACGTCTTTATAAGTATTCAGGTAAGCCGCCAGCATTTTTTTAAAGAAGTTACGCACTTTTTTCACCTTATTGACTTAGCTCGTTATTCTGATTACGCGATGGAATTACTCTTGCCTTACGTGGCAGTGGGCTGCCTTATGGTGGTGAATTGTACAACCCCTATGGTTCAAAAGCCAATTTTTTGTGATATACATCACATAATAAAATTCACCGACACTTTCCCCTATTCCCGCCTGCTTCCCACGCTGATTTTCTTTTGTTGCGAATCATTACCCTCAGTGACCACTACGCCGCTGGCTATGCTATGCTCATGATGAAAGACGAAATTTTAGTCACTGTCCGTTATTAATTGAGCGCCATTCACTGTCGGTTAGCACACTTTTTTGCGCGCAGTCACCACGGTTTCGCCATTGGTTATTCGCTGATGAAGGCCTATTCCGACCCCCATGGAAACCTGGAAACTTAACCTCTTCTCTGCCTGGCTGGGATGCTTTTTCACCGGGCTGGCCATGAGCCAGATATTACCCTTCCTGCCGCTGTACATTGAGCAGCTTGGCGTTCACTCGCACGAATCGCTGAGCCTGTGGTCCGGCTTGATTTTTAGTTCGTCTTTTCTCGTCTCCGCCGCCGTCGCGCCACTGTGGGGAAGCCTCGCCGACCGTAAAGGCCGCAAGCTTATGCTACTGCGCGCCGCGCTTGGCATGGCCGTCGTGATGTCGTTGCAAGGGCTGGCGACCAACGTGTGGCACCTGTTCATCCTGCGCACGCTGATGGGGCTGACTTCCGGGTACATACCCAACGCGATGGCGCTGATCGCCTCGCAGGTTCCACGTGAAAAAAGCGGCTGGGCGCTGGGTATGCTATCGACCGGGCAGATCGCCGGTGTCATTCTCGGCCCCTTATTTGGCGGCTTTATGGCCGATTATATCGGGCTACGCATCGTCTTTTTCATCACTGGCGGCATGTTGTTTACCAGTTTCCTGATTACGCTTTTCGCGATAAAAGAGAGCGTGGTTAAAGTCACCAAAGAGAATCGGCTCAGCGGGAAAGCCGTCTTTGCTTCCCTACCATATCCAGCACTCATTATCTGCCTGTTCATTACGACGATGATGATCCAGATGGCGAACGGCTCCATTAGCCCCATTCTCACCCTGTTCATCCGCGATCTAACGCCCGGCACGGACAACATCGCCTTTATCAGCGGCGTGATTGCGGCCATTCCCGGCGTATCCGCCCTGCTATCCGCCCCCCGCCTGGGTCGTTTAGGCGATCGAATCGGCGCACACCGCGTTCTGATCGCCGCACTGGCCATCAGCGTACTACTGTTCCTGATCATGGCGGCGGTAAAAAGCCCCACACAGCTTGGTATCCTGCGCTTTATGCTAGGCTTTGCCGATGGCGCACTGATGCCGACCGTGCAGGCGCTGTTAGTCAAATACAGCAGCCAGCAGGTGACGGGCCGTATCTTCGGCTATAACCAGTCATTCATGTATCTGGGCAACGTACTGGGGCCGCTGGTCGGTTCCGGTGTATCCGCCATGATGGGATTCCGCTGGGTGTTCGTCATCACCGCCTTCCTGGTGCTGTGCAACACGCTCCAGCTCTTTTTCGCTTTCAGGAATCCACACAAAAAAATCCAGAGATAACTTTTTAACCGTGAGAGAGGATGAAAACCGCATTTGATTACCAAATCAGCCATGCGATCACAGAACTGACATATCGGTTATCTATGCTCCGACAATACCTCAATCAGATCGATTCATCTTATAGAGCAAACACCATGAAACACACGTTGTTAGCACTGCTGGTTGCCGGATTTTTGCCGTTCAGCGTTCAGGCCGCGGGAGAAAAAGTGACGCGCTATATCGTCACCTTCCCAGCCAGCGAACGTGTGGCGTATCAGGGCAAATTCGCTCAGAATTTCCCCAACGGTCTGCCTGTTGGCATTGGTTCCGGTCTCTATTTCACGGGTAAACAGGGTGATGACTTGATGTTCGTCACCGTCACCGATCGCGGCCCGAATGCCGATGCGCCGCTGGTCGGCGAGAAAGAGGCCAAGATCTTCGCCAGCCCTGATTACGCGCCGTTGATGATGGATATTCGCGTCAGCGCGAAAGCCGCCGAGGCGGGCAATCCTCGCCCGCTGCACGATACCGAGGGCAATATCACTGGCCTGCCGCTGCCAGCAGACTTTATCGGCACCACTAACGAAATGGCATTGAATGACGCACTGCAACCGCTCAGCACCAGCCAGCGCGGGCTGGACACCGAAGGAATTACGCCGGACGGCAACGGCGGTTTCTGGCTGTGTGACGAATACGGCCCGTTTCTGATCCACGTTGATGCCAGCGGGAAGATTCTGCAAAAATTCGGGCCAACGCCGGCGGATAACGAACACTCGGTTGCCAGCGGCTTACCCAATGTCATCAAGTGGCGTCAGCCGAATCGCGGTTTTGAAGGTCTGACCCGCCTGCCGGATGGCACGATCGTCATGGCAGTGCAAAGCACGCTGGATATCGACGGCAAAACCAAAAACAAAGCGCAGTTTACGCGCCTGGTGATGTTTAACCCGGAAACCCAAACCAGCCGCATGCTGGGCTACCCCATCAATATCGACCGCTACAAGAAAGCGAAAGATGCCAAGATCGGCGACATCGTAGCGCTGGATAATCAGCGTATTCTGCTGGTCGAGCAAGGTGTGGATAAAGACAAACAGATGCAGAACCGCATCTATCTGGTCGATCTCAGCAAAGCGAGCGACCTGACGCCGTTCGATGCCAACGGCAAATCGCCGGAATTTGACGATCTCGCCCAGTTGGAAAAGCGCGGCATTACGCTGGCGCACAAACAGGAGTTGGTGGATCTGCGTCAGCTCGGCTGGCAGCAGGAGAAAGTGGAAGGTCTGGCGCTGGTCGATAAACAAACGCTGGCCATTATCAACGACAACGACTTTGGCCTGCAATCCGTGTTGCAATCCCCGATAAAAGCGAAAGACAACGCGGACGATTATCAGGTGACTGCCGATGGCAAACTGACGCGGAATGGCAAGGCGGTTGATACGACATTGGCAATCAAACCGCTACAGAAGCCAGAGGCCGACAATGAGCTCTGGGTGATTCATCTGGCACAACCGCTGGAGTCACCTTTTCAATAAGATCTTACTTTTACCAAGACAGTGTTTAGCGCCTGCCCCCAAAAGCAGTGCAAAAGACTAGTCAATCCCAAAAAAATGGCAGGAATAACGTTTTATGCTCATTGATTTTTAATAAGAAAAATCAATGAGCTACTCCCAGACCCACTCACCAAACAGTGCAAAACTTATCCAGCACAATTTCCCTCGACACGTCCATAAAGAAAGCCTTATTTTCAACATTCGGCATGGCAATACCGCCAAAAAACACAATCACAGTGCAACGATGGCATCTCACAGCCCTTTTTCTCGTGGCCTGATCATCGACAGGTTATGGAAAAACCGGTGCAGTGTTGATCATCGGTGAAATGATGAATACACACAGACAGGGAAGTTAAATCACCATGAAAAAAGTAGCACAGCAGACGGACAACGATCACGCAAACACATCCACGGGTTCGCACACAGAAGCGACAAGGCAGGTGTCGTTGCCTCGCCGCCGCTTTTTACAGGCTGGAGCGGGTGCGGCTTTCAGCGGATTGCTAGGCCAATTCAAAGGAAGTTTCCTCACCCGAGCCATCGCCGCAGTCGCAACAGGCGCGATGGCTCCCTCCATTTATGCCGAAGATCGTACCTTCACACACCCCGGCCTATTACATACCGAAGAGGATTTTTCTCGTATTCGAGATAAAATTGCCAGAAAAGAACAACCCTGGACAAATGCCTGGACGCCTTTCATACAGGATGGGTATTCACAGCTGGGAGCGAATCCGCGCGCAACAGATAACCTCGTACGCGGCGGCGAGGGGCAAAACTTCGCGATTTTATATATCGATGTGCAACGTTCCTACCGTCTGGCGGTACGCTGGAAAATTACCCAAGATAAGGTCTATGCCGATGAAGCGTTACGGTATCTCAACGCGTGGTCTTCCACCCTACAAAGAATCACGGGTAACGCAGACCGCTGGTTAGCAGCCGGTATCTATGGCTACCAATTCGCTAACGTCGCAGAGATTATGCGTACCTACTCCGGCTGGGCGCGCACCGATTTTGAGCGTTTCCAAAACATGATGCTGACGATCTTCTACCCGATGTCGCGTAATTTTTTGGACGTTCATAATGGCGCAGACATCACGAACTATTGGGCGAACTGGGATCAGTGTGCGATTGCCAATATTTTGGCGATCGGCGTGCTATGTGACCGACCTGATATCTATCAGGAAGCGATTGATTACTACAAGTATGGCCAGGGAAATGGGGCGGGAATGCAGGCAGTGGTGCATTTACACCCCGGCTATCTGGGGCAATGGCAAGAAAGTGGCCGCGATCAGGGGCACACCACGTTAGGTATGAGTCTGGGTGTCGCATTCTGCGAAATGGCGTGGAATCAGGGGGATGATATCTACGGTTATGCCAATAACCGCTTCCTCGCTGGTGCCGAGTATGTCGCGAAATCCAATTTGTCTGATAGCAATGGCGGCTTCCTTTCCGTGCCGTGGAAAAATTACCGTAATCGCCACGGCCTGATGGAAGGGCTTGGCACCGTCAGCCAGGGAAATAACCGCCCGTGCTGGGAAACCATCTATAACCACTACGCTAAACGCAAAGGAATTGCGACGCCCTACGTTTATAAATATGTCCAGAAGATCACACCGGAGAATGGTGGCGGAGGAGATGGTACAGGCTACGGCACACTGCTATACACTCGCGAGTTAGCCGTCGCGAATGCAGAGCTGAAGCCAACAGGCTTAACCGCTTATCGTCGCGGCGACAGTATCGAACTTTCATGGTGGGGCGTCGTCGGAGCCACCAGCTATACGCTTGAGCGTTCAACCTCGGCGAATGGGGCATTCAGCCCAATCGCTTACGACATTACCGACTTATTAACCTATACCGATCAGGATATTATCTCCAGTGCATCCCGCTACGCCTATCGTGTTAAAGCGTTGGTGAATGGTGGAGAAACACAGGCTTCTGATGCCGTGAGCGTTGCGATAAAAACAGAAGAAATTTTTCATCTGGCGTTTAATGAAGGTTCAGGCACGACGCTGGCTGACGGCACAGGAAAATGGGAAGCCAGCACCTTACATGGCGGAGCCAGTTGGGGAACCGGGCCTGATGGTGCTGGCGTTGCGCTGGTGTTAGATGGGATCGATGGCTATGTCAGCTTGCCCGGAAAAGTGATGGAAAATTTAGGTGATTTCACCGTCATTACCCGCTTCTGTGCTGACGACAAGCGCACCTGGGCGCGTATTTTCGATATGGGTTCTGGCACCCGACGCTGGATCGCCCTATTGCCTTACAGCAATCTGGGTAAACCTTCGTTCAGAATATCCAGTTTACATGGCTACATGATGGAAGCGTTTGAACCTACCACCGAGACATTCCCCGTTGGTCGTTGGGTCACCGTCGCACTGACTCAGTCTGGCAATATCGGGATTATGTATATTGACGGGAAAGAAGTCGTGCGGAGTGAAACCCTAACACTGGCACCTTACCAGCTTGGTGAATTGAGTGCCGCCTACCTTGGCCGTTCACAGTATCCGACCGATCCCTACATGAAGGGGCGCTATGATTATTTCAAAATTTACGCAGGTGCCTTGAGCAGCACTGAGATTGCGGCATTATCCCGTTAAAGCAGGTAGACCCTCACCGCATGAATACATCAAATTCATGCGGTGATAGCAGCCAGTAAACAAGGCTCAGGCGTGCTCGAACCAGTCGCTATTCTGTTGCGCAATCGGCGTGATCGAATAGATCATTTCCTGCAAATGCTCACGAATCGCTTTTTCTGCGGCATCAGGATCGCGTGCTTTCAGGGCGCTAAAGATCAGGTAGTGCTGTTGGATCAGGCTGAGCGGCGGTGAAACCTGGCTCAGGCTGAGAAAACGCACGCGGTCCATCGTCGCTTTAATCGACTCGATGGTTTCCCACGCCAGCGGACAGTTGGCAATCTGCGTCAGAAGCTGATGGAAACTGTCGTCAAGACTTAGAAACTCACGCACCTGCTCATTCTGCGCGGCCAGTTCCTGACGGCGTAAGTTGTGCTCCAGCGTCAACAGCTGTTCTTCCGTCACCATTTCTGCCGCCCGGCGCACAATCGCGCACTCCAGCGCCTGACGGATAAAGCGGGCATCCGCCACGCGCTGCTCGGAGATCTTCATCACAAACGTGCCGCGCTGCGGCATAATTTGCACCAATCCGGCCTCTGCCAGCTTGATAAAAGCCTCTCTGACCGGCTGGCGGGACACATCAAAACGCACGGAAATTTCTTTTTCAGACAGCAGTTTACCCGGCGGAATATTGCATTCCACAATGTCTTTGCGCAGTACGCGATAAATTTGCTGATTGACTGGTTCGTTGTTGTTGATCTGAAAAGAGGTGTCCATGCCGCTGTACTTACCCGAGAAATTTACCGCTTATGATACACGCTTAGCGCAGCGAGTGTCAGTGTTACAACGTCTGTCGTGGGTGGTGAGATCGGGAGACACAGGATAAGGCATTGTCGGCACTCGCCTCATCCTGTGTTGCTTTATGATTACGGCTATCTAATGCGGTCACGCGACGGCCGTCGCCGTCACGCTTTCATCCTACCAGTCGGTATCCTGCAATGTTCCCTTCACGCCCTTCGCTAACAGCGACAGGTAGTGCTGCGTCACCGCATCGACAAAGACAGGATTCTTCGGTAAATCCTCACCGAAAATCGCCGTCAGCGCCAGCAATGCCGCAACCCGACTTTCCCCTTCCAGGCTACGTTGCACCGTTTCAGCGATCAAGTCTTTCAACGGATCGCTGATCTCAATCGGTTGTCCTTGCTCATCCACGCCGCCGACATAGCGCATCCACCCTGCAACGCCGAGCGCCAACGCATCAAAACGGCTGCCGCGAACCAGATGCCAGCGGATCGAATCCAACATCCGCTGTGGCAATTTCTGCGAACCGTCCATCGCAATCTGCCAGGTACGGTGCTTTAACGCCCGATTGCGATAGCGATCCAACAGCGCCTCCGCATAGGCCGCGAGATCGACACCCTGTGTCCGCAGCGTTGGCGCTTGTTCATTCAGCATCAGATGGTGCGCCGCCGCGACCAGGTCGCCGTCCTGCATGCACTCGCTGATATGCTGATAGCCCGCAAGGTAGCCCAGATACGCCAAAAACGAGTGGCTACCGTTCAGCATACGCAGCTTCATTTCCTCAAACGGCAGGACATCCTGTACCAGCTCCGCGCCCGCTTTTTCCCACGCAGGACGGCCGTTAATGAAGTTATCTTCAATCACCCACTGGAAGAACGGTTCACAGGCGATGCCCGCCGGATCGGCAATGCCCAGTTGCCCCTGAATGGTCTCCAGCGTTTCCTCGGTAATAGCCGGAACAATTCGATCCACCATCGTGGACGGAAAGGTGACGTGCTGTTCAATCCAGCGCACCAGTTCGACATCCTGCAACTCGGCCAGTTGCACGATCACATTGCGCGTGACGTGCCCATTTTCCGGCATATTGTCGCAGGACATCACGCTGAATGCCGGTAGCTGGCGTTCCCGTCTGCGTTTGATGGCAGCCAGAATCACACCGGGCAGGGAGCGTGGCTCTGCGGGTAACCCCAGATCGTGGCAAATCAGCGGATGTTCAGTATTCAACTGCCCCGTCGCCGGATGGTGGCAATAGCCTTTCTCCGTGACGATAATCGACACGATGGCGATATCCGGTGCGCTCAGCGCTTCCAGCACCGCGTCGATACCTTCGACTTCCGCATGCAGCGCGCGGGTTGCTACGCCAATGATCCGGCTATTCCAGCCGCTGTCTGCCATTTCGGATACCGACCACAGCAAATCCTGCTGGCGAATAGCCTCAATCTGCTGCTCGCCGCCAATCAGGTCGATTTCACAATAACCCCAGTCGCTGCCGTGTTCCGCCGCCAGCTTATCGGCACAGACCGCCTGATGCGCCCGGTGGAATGCGCCAAAGCCAATATGCGCAATACGTGTTTTTAGCAGGCGTCGGTCGTAACGCGGCACCACAGCCTGCGGTTTAAGAGTAGAAAATTCGCTGATACTCATCGTTATCCCTGATAGGTGATTCAAAAAATACGTCTACGCCCTAAATGATTCGAGTTGCAGCAAGGTCACCTCATCTGCAACTCGAACAATGACAATCTGAACGTTATGCTGCGTCGTCTAATGCATCTAAATCGCGATCTTTCACTTCAGGCATACAGATAGCCGCGAATAAACCAATCACCGAATAAGCAATCAGCATCACGGCAATCGGCCACCAGGAACCGGTCATGTTGCAGAAAATACCGGCTAAGACGGGGCCGAAACCAACGGCAACCAAACCACCCGTTTCTTTGGCAATCGCCATTTGCGTAAAGCGACTGCGTCCACCGAACATTTCCGCCATGGTGATATTTTCCAGCGCAAATAATCCCAGTACCGCGAAGTTATGAATAATGATGATGCTGACGATAATCACATTGACGCTATTCTCTTTATCAACAATAAGAGAGAGCATCGGGTAGGCTAACAATATCGCCGAAATATTCAGGATAATATAAGGTACGCGGCGACCGACTTTATCTGACAGCCATCCTAATAATGGAATCGTAATAAATCCGATAATAGAACTAATCATTAACGCGTCAGTAGGAATATATTTCTCAAACAGCAGCGTTTGAACCAAATATCCGGCCAGGAAGGTCTGAATTAACCCTGAGTTTCCCGCCTGACCGAAACGCAGCCCGGTAGCCAGCCAAAACGCTTTGCTTTTGAACATCGACAGGATCGATTTCTGCTCGCTTTGCTCAACCACCAGCGCGGGGGATGGCTCTTCAGTACCGGATACATCATTGCTGACTTTCTCAAAGACCGGGCTTTCTTTCAGGTTCATACGCAGCCAGATCGCGAATATCATCACGACGACGCTGGCCAGGAACGGTACACGCCAGCCCCACGCCAGTAATTCTTCTCTGGAGAGGGCAAAGAACATGAAGGCCCAGATAACGGTGGCGCTAAGCGTACCGCAGTTGGTGCCCATCGCCACCAGTGAGGAAATAATCCCGCGTTTCCCCTTCGGCGCATATTCCGCCAGCATCGTTCCCGCACCGGAGATCTCCGCGCCCGCGCCTAACCCCTGCACGATGCGCAAGGTCACCAGCAAGATCGGCGCGAAAATACCGATCTGCGCGTAGGTCGGCAGCACGCCGATTAACGTGGTACAGATACCCATCATGGTAATGGTAATAAAGAGCACTTTCTTTCTACCGATAGAGTCCCCCATACGGCCGAAAATAAAGGCGCCGACGATACGTGCCACGTAGCCAGCGCCATAAGTCCCCATTGCCAGAATCAGCGCCATCGCCGCCGATTGTTCAGGGAAGAAGATTTCATGGAAAACCAGCGCAGCCCCGAGCGAATACAGCTGGAAATCCATAAATTCCAGTGCGGTGCCCAGCCAGCCGGACACCGCCGCTTTGACTAAGTCAGAGGTACTTCTTGCAGGCTTATTTTGTCCAGATGCTATTTTATGCGTATTCATATATATACTCTCGACGATTTGTAATTATGGTAGAGCACAGTAAATAAAATTACCGTTCATCATGGTGTCGCAATCCACTCCAGTCCGTTATTAGCGGTCTGGAGTGATTAAGAGAGAAATAATTACTTCAAAGGAATCATGATATTATTTTGTAGTCGATAACGTTTTTCCTTTTATATCATTCGGTACCATTATTTATATCTGTCATGCTTCATTAAACGTCAGCAGGACTTTACAGCAGCGCTTTTGATCTTTTTCAAAGACCTCAATCGCCTGTACCACCTGCTGATAATCAAACCGA
Source organism: Pectobacterium colocasium (assembly GCF_020181655.1). Classification (NCBI taxonomy): domain Bacteria; kingdom Pseudomonadati; phylum Pseudomonadota; class Gammaproteobacteria; order Enterobacterales; family Pectobacteriaceae; genus Pectobacterium; species Pectobacterium colocasium. The sequence continues at coordinate 1,009,595 of NZ_CP084032.1, read as the reverse complement.
TGGGTAATCAGTTTGGCCGGATCGATACGTTTCTCTTTCAGCCACGCAATCACAATAGGGAATTTGTTGGCATTCAACCGTGATGAGAAGATGGAAAGCTCTTTGCTGGTGATTCCCTGCTGGCTAACCTGACAAGGCTCGCTGGAAAAGCCCATGATGGCGATACGCGCCGCCGGAGAGGCAATCGTAATCGCTTCCTGCAAAATAGACGGATGGCAGGCGGCGTCAACAATCAGCGTAGGCTTGATATTCAAAGCTTCCAGCTCGTCTTTTAATGACAGCGACGCGTTGTTAATGACTCTGTCTGCCCCGCTACGCAATGCCATATCCAGACGTTCAGGAATGCGATCGACGACGATGACTTCCTTCACGTTGAACACACCTTTCAGTACCTGAACCGAGGTCAGCCCCATCGGCCCCGCGCCATAAATCAGAGCGACATCCTGCTCCGTCGGTTTCACCTGCGCGGTCACATTGGCGGAAATCGTGAAGGGCTCCACCATGACGGCGAACTCGTCAGGAATTTCATCGGGAATGACGTGTGCATTCTTCGCCGGTACGGCAGCATATTCGCTGAACCCGCCGTCACGGTGCACACCCAGCACCACCAGCGAGGTACAGACGTTCGGCTTGCCGATGGAACACGGGTAGCAGTGGCCGCAGCTCACGACCGGGTCGACCGAGACGCGTTCGCCCAGACGGGAAGCCTCCACGCCCTCACCCACCGCCTCAATCACGCCGAAGAATTCATGCCCGATCACGCGCGGGTATTTGGCAAAAGGGTTATGCCCGCGATAGATGTGGCTGTCCGAACCACAAATACCCGCCAGCTTCACCTTCACCCGAACTTCGCCTGCCGCGGGTTGCGGAATACCGCGTTCTTCAATCACCAACGCATTTGGCTGCTGTATCACAATGCTTTTCATGTTTTAGCCTCTTATTCCCCATTCCACCCTTACCAATTCCACTCTTACCAATTCCACAGCGTGCCGTCTTCCAGACGGGCAACCGGCAAATAAGCGGGGTCATAGGGATATTTGGCCGCCAGCTTTTCATCGAACTCGATGCCTAACCCCGGTTTTTCGCCTGGGTGCATGTAGCCGTTATCGAACGTCCAGCTATGTGGGAACACTTCCAGCATTTGCTCCGAATACCCCATGTATTCCTGTACGCCGAAATTTGGCACCCAGAGATCGAAGTGCAGCGCCGCCGCCATGCAGATAGGCGACAGATCCGATGGCCCATGCGAACCGGTGCGTACCTGATAGAGCGAGGCAAAATCGGCGATGCGACGCATACCGGTAATCCCGCCCGCGTGGGTAATGGTCGTGCGAATGTAATCGATGAGCTGTTCTTCGATCAGCTGCTTGCAGTCCCAGATGCTGTTAAAGACTTCCCCCACCGCAATCGGCGTGACGGTGTGCTGGCGGATTAAACGGAAGCACTCCTGGTTTTCCGCAGGCGTCGGGTCTTCCATCCAGAAGAGGCGATAGTCTTCAATGCTTTTGCCAAAGCGCGCCGCTTCAATCGGCGTCAGGCGGTGGTGCATGTCGTGCAGCAGATGTTCATCAAAACCAAACTTGTCGCGCACCGCTTCAAACAGTTTCGGCGTGAAATCGAGATATTTCTCCGTCGACCACAGCTGCTCTTCCGGCCAGTTGCCTTTCGTCGCCGGCTCATACGCCAGCCCTTTGCCCTTCGCCATGCCGTAGGTGGTTTTCATACCCGGCACGCCGCACTGCACGCGAATCGCCTTGAAGCCCTGATCGCGATGCTTGGCGTAATCATCCAGCACTTCATCAATCGAGTGGCCCGTGGTGTGGCAATACACCATCACGCCCGTGCGCGATGCGCCACCCAGCAGTTGATAGAGCGGCATGTTGGCAGCTTTCGCTTTGATGTCCCACAGCGCCATATCGACCGCGGAAATGGCGGACATCGTTACCGGGCCACGACGCCAGTACGCACCTTTGTAGAAATATTGCCAAATGTCTTCGATCTGGTGCGCATCGCGGCCGATAAGCTGCGGACACACATGATCTTTGAGGTAAGAGGCGACCGGCAGTTCACGCCCGTTGAGCGTCGCATCGCCGAGGCCAGTTAATCCGCTATCTGTCGTAATTTTCAGGGTGACAAAGTTCCGTCCCGGACAGGTGACAAATACTTCAGCGCTGACAATCTTCACGTTACTTATCCTTCTGTGCATGTAGCCATTCGTTTATGCTAACTACCATACAAGTATACTAATAGCGATAATTTGAATCGCCTCACATTTATTCACATCTGCAACATTTATCTAAAATCACTGACTAGAGAGGAGAGGAACTGGAGTACGTAGAGGGGAGATAAATCCTTTTTCCACTCATCCAGCTTTGCGAAACGTCAGGTTAAAACGGCATTCGTCGGACATCCCTTCCGGCACGTTACCGCTTTTCAACGGCAGGATGCCGTGGAAATAGAGCCGCGATTCGCCACCCCAGACCACCACATCGCCGTGCGTCAGCGCCACACGCTGCGCTTTATCACTCCGCGCCCTGCCGCCAAACAGGAACGTCGCGCTGAGCCCCAGCGAGACGGATACAATCGGTTGGTGGAAATCCCGTTCGTTTTTATCCTGATGCAGAGACATACGTGTGCCGACGTCATAGCGGTTGATAAGGCAGGCATCCGGTTCAAAATCAGCAAAACCGGCTTCGCTCGCTGCCTGCTGCGCCAGTCGGGAAAAAACCTCCGGCATAGCAGGCCACGCTTCTCCGCTCAGCGGATCGTGTGAGGTGTAGCGATAGCCACGTTCATCCGTCACCCAACCGAGCGGCCCGCAGTTGCTCATCGCCACCGACATCACAAAACCGCCCGGCGTCACCATCTTCCGCAGCGGCGCACGCGCGGTGACGGCTTTCAGCCCCGCAAGCAACGCCGGGGCGTCGTCACAGGCGCGACCACGCAGGATGACGGCACCCGGTGCCAGCGTTTCCGTCCAGCGACGCGGCGCTTCATCGGCAAATAAATCAAAATTCACGATAATGAATCCCCTTGCGGATGCGTGCACTGTTCTTTCTTCAACTGCTCTTTCTTCAACAACGCACGTTTACGCACAACGCCCCAGCGATAGCCTGACAGCGCGCCGTCGTGTCGGACCACGCGATGACAGGGAATGGCAACCGCCAGCCGATTTGCCGCACAGGCACCCGCGACCGCACGCACGGCGGCAGGGGCGCCAATACGTTCAGCAACCTCACGATAGCTCAGCGTTTCTCCTGCGGGGATCGCCCGCAGCGCCTGCCAGACGCGCTGTTGGAATGCCGTACCGCGAATATCCAGCGGCAGCGTCAGCCCGATAGCCGGATCGTCGACAAATCCGACAACCTGCGCCATCCGTTGCTCAAACGCCGCATCGCCGCCAATCAGCTGTGCGTTAGCAAACATCTCCTGAAGCGCGTTGAGCAGCAATTCAGGATCGTCTCCCAGCAGGATCGCGCAGATGCCTTTCTCGCTTTCCGCCACCAGCACCTCGCCGAGTGAGCAGCAACCAACGGCAAAGTGGATCGTCATCCCTTTTCCTTTATTCTGAAACGCCGTCGGCGTCATTCCTAAATGCGCCCCCGCTGCGGCATAAAAGCGCCCGCTGGCGTCATAGCCCGCCGCGGTAATCGCTGCGGTGACCGCTCCCTTTTCTGCCAGTTGTTCACGTAGCTGCCGATGACGATGGGCGCAGGCATACTGTTTTGGCGTCAGGCCGGTGATGGTTTTGAACACGCGATGAAAATGGAACACGCTGATCCCCACGGCTTGAGCCAGCACCGCCAGCGTCGGCTGATGCGCTGACTGCTCAATTATCCGGCACGCGTGGGCAATCTGCTGCGCCTGCTGTTCCTGCCGCGAAAGCGTCCCCTGACGGCACCGTTTACACGGGCGAAACCCCGCCGCCTGCGCCTCATCGGCCGTCGCGAAAAACACCACATTTTCACGCCGAGGCTGGCGTGATGCACAGGAAGGCGTACAGTAAATCCCCGTCGTCTTCACCGCATAGATAAAGCAGCCGTCAGCCGCGTGATTGCGTGTCACCACCGACTGCCAGCGCGAGTCAGCATCCTGAAACGGTGTATCGTTAAGCATCGTGTCGTTTTGCATCATATGCACCTCATTCCACCCACTCGTAGTGCGCTCCCCCCTCTTACTATTACTGAAAGGCAGCTCATGCGCTAACGCTAAACCGAAGCCACTTTACGCACACGTGCAACGCTTGCTTTTTCATTCGGATGTTCTGTTTCATACGAATAATCCTTTCCACATGGCGCGCCATGCGGCAATCTCCTATGCTCGTCTTCCGCCTTTTGCATTCTCATCACGGAAACCGTTTATGCCATCCCATCCGCCGTCGGATTTCACACAGCAGGCCAAAACCCATCTCAGCGCCATCAATACACGCTGGGCCAGCCTGATCGAACAGATTGGCGACTGTCGCCATCAGACCGCGCCACACCGGGAACCTTATGAGGCGCTGATGCGTGCCGTTGCCTACCAGCAGTTGACGACACGTGCCGGAGACGCGATGGTCGCGAAACTCCTGCGGGTACATGGTGATGTCTTCCCCAGCCCGGAACAGATGCTGGCCTGCTCCACCGACACGCTGCGGCAATGTGGCTTTTCCGCCCGCAAAGCAGAGACGCTGCACGGCATTGCCCAGGGTGCGCTAAGCGGTCTGGTGCCTAGTCTCGAACAGGCCACAGAAATGGATGATGACACGCTCATTCAGCAGTTGACGTCGCTCAAGGGTATCGGGCGCTGGACGGTAGAAATGTTTTTGATTTATTCGCTTGAACGCACCGACATCATGCCGCTCGACGATCTCGGTATTCGTCAGGGGTTACGCTACGCTTACGATTTGCCGGAGATGCCGAAACCGCGCGAGTTGCAGGCACTCAGCCTGCCATGTCGGCCTTATCGCACGGTGGCGTCGTGGTATTTATGGCGATCGCTTGAATTACCGGCGTATCAGAGCTTTAAACTGACACACCGGTAACACACGAATTAACACAAACGAATTAGCGCAGACGGGAGTTGGCCGACACCGGACGAACATGGCGACGGCGGCTCACAATGCGTTCCCGCAACGTATCGTAGGACCAGTTATACACCACGGTGTACGGCAGGAAGAACAGGAAGAAGCCGATCTCCACCATCAGCGCCTGCCATAGCGTGACGTTCAGCATCCACGCCGCCAGAGGCAAACCAATCAGGATAAAACCGCCTTCAAACCCCAGCGCGTGAGCGATACGGATCGGCAACCGACGCTTAACGCGATCCACTGGCCATAGGCGATCGAATATCGTGTTGTAGATCATATTCCAGATCATCGCGACGCTGGACAGCATGATGGCCAGCGCGCCCATATCGAAGAGCGGCTTATTCAGCAGCCAGGCACCCGCTGGCGCACAGATCGTCAACGCGATCAGCTCAAAGCCCACGGCATGGTACACACGCTCACGTAAGGTTTTACTGGTTTTGTTCTGCATAGCACATTCACTTTTATTTATTGCGAGTAACGGGTCAATTTTCGCCATGACTATGGATGGCATCGTATTACGGCCTTATTTTCATCGTATAAGGTGGTAGAGTAAAGTTAGATTCCATCGATAAAATCGATATAATTATATTGTCCTGAAGCTCGAATTAGTTAGGGTATAGATAACAATGCGATATTCACCGGAATCCCTGCTGGCTTTTGTAACCACCGTTGATGCGGGTTCGTTTTCCGCCGCCGCCCGGCGATTGCATAAAAGTCAGTCCACTATCAGCGCGGCCATCGCCAATCTGGAAGCCGATCTGGGGCTGACGCTGTTTGATCGATCCGGCCACCAACCTGTGCTCACGCTGGCGGGCAGAAAAGTCCTTTCTCACGTACAGGCAATCTTATCCGCCAGTGAGGAACTGGATGAACTGGCGATCCGTTTGGCCGATCATATCGAACCTCGTCTGACATTTGTGCTGTCGGACATCTGGCAAGCTACCCACTACGAGCCTGTCCTCCAGCGTTTCGCTCATCATTTTCCCGATATTGAATTTGAATGCCTGATTGCGGAAGGTGATGACGTGATTGATCTGCTGCAAATGAATCGGGCGCATGTCGGGCTACTGCGTGCTCAAACGGACTACCCGCCCGATGTGGCGGCCGCGCGTTTACAGGTAAAGACCGAAATGGCCATTTTTGTGTCGGCAGCCCACCCGCTAGCAACGGAAAAAAGCGTAACACGCAGCCAGTTGGCGACCGTCCGCCAGCTCTATCTCAATACCTATAAACGCAGCGATCGGCTGCAACCGGAAGGGATCGTCTGGTCTGCGCCGTCCTACCTTATGCTGTTAGAAATGGCGCAACAGGGGCACGGCTGGAGCATCCTGCCACGCTGGCTGGTGGCGCAGTACGATAGGAAAAAGCTGGTGGAGTTACCTGTCGCGGGCTGGCCGCAGTGGATTGACGTGGACGTTGTCTGGTCCAAACCCCATCCCCCCGGTCCGGCAGGGCTGTGGATGATCGACAATCTCCTTGCCCAACAAGAGAGTACGCCGCCATAACTCCGTCACTGCATTGGAAAAACCACATCCGTCATCACATAGGCCACCGCTCCGTGGCTTTTGTGATCGGCATGTTTTTTCATGAAGCGATAAAAAAACCAATAACGGTTTCTTTATATCGCCAATGAATAACATTAAAGATTAAATGGTTATTGTTTTTAATTTCACCATTTACTTTACTTAATGAAGCCAATTAAAAGAGAAATATTTTCACGCTAAACCATGCGCATTTTCCTGTGTTTTCTGCACACGGAAACCCGAGCCGCGTGGCGGTTTCGCACGTCTGTCACAGAAAAAATAATGCACGACATCATTATTATTGTGATGTACCAAAGTGGTACTTCCCGACAAAAAACCATACTATTATGGCGATTACTACTTTTGTATTCGAGACATCCCTGTAGTGCTGCGGTAATACGCCTTAATAATAAGATGCTGAATCCTATAAGGTGAAAAATTTACTAATTAATGCAATTGCAAGTGAGAAAAAAATGTCGAATAAACCCTTCTATTACCAAGATCCTTTTCCACTCAGTAAAGATGACACCGAATATCGCCTGCTGAGCAGCGATTTTGTCTCTGTCGCCCAGTTTGAAGGTCAGGACATCCTGAAGATCGATCCAGCGGCACTGACGCTTCTGGCTCAGCAAGCCTTCCACGATGCCTCTTTCATGCTCCGCCCCGCTCACCAGCAGCAAGTTGCCGATATTCTTAGCGATCCGGAAGCCAGCGAAAACGATAAATACGTTGCCCTGCAATTCCTGCGCAACTCAGAAATTTCCGCCAAGGGCATCCTGCCGACCTGTCAGGATACCGGTACGGCGATCATCGTCGGCAAAAAAGGCCAGAACGTCTGGACCGGCGGTAACGACGCCGAGGCGCTGTCCAAGGGCGTTTACAATACGTTCATTGAAGACAACCTGCGTTACTCGCAGAACGCCGCGCTGGACATGTACAAAGAGGTCAACACCGGCACTAACCTGCCTGCGCAGATTGACCTCTACAGCACCGAGGGCGAGGACTATAAATTCCTGTTCGTCACCAAAGGCGGCGGTTCCGCTAACAAAACCTATCTGTATCAGGAAACCAAAGCGCTGCTGACGCCGGGTAAACTGAAAAGTTTCCTGATCGAGAAAATGCGCTCGCTGGGCACTGCGGCCTGTCCGCCGTACCACATCGCGTTTGTCATTGGCGGCACCTCGGCAGAAACTACGCTGAAAACCGTTAAGCTGGCGTCAACCAAGTACTACGACGAACTGCCGACAGAAGGCAATGAACATGGTCAGGCGTTTCGTGATGTCGCGCTGGAACAGGAAATTCTGGAAGCCGCACGCGATCTGGGTCTGGGCGCGCAGTTCGGCGGTAAATATTTTGCGCACGACGTGCGGATTATCCGCCTGCCACGCCACGGCGCCTCTTGCCCTGTTGGTATGGGCGTGTCCTGCTCGGCTGACCGTAACATCAAAGGCAAGATCAACCGCAAGGGCGTCTGGCTGGAGCAGTTAGAGCAGAATCCAGGTAAATATATCCCTGAGCACCTGCGTGAAACGGGCGAAGGCGATGCGGTTAAAATCGACCTGAATCGCCCGATGGCCGAGATCCTGAAGACGCTGTCGCAGTACCCCGTATCCACCCGTCTTTCCCTGACTGGCACCATCATCGTTGGTCGTGATATTGCTCACGCCAAGTTGAAAGAACGTCTGGATAACGGCGAAGGCCTGCCGCAGTACATCAAAGATCACCCGATTTACTACGCGGGGCCGGCGAAAACGCCAGAAGGTTATCCATCCGGTTCATTAGGCCCAACCACCGCTGGCCGCATGGATTCCTACGTCGATTTACTGCAAGCCAACGGCGGCAGCATGATCATGCTGGCGAAAGGCAACCGCAGCCAGCAAGTAACCGACGCGTGCCATAAACATGGCGGCTTCTACCTCGGCAGCATCGGCGGCCCGGCAGCGATTTTGGCGCAAAACAGTATCAAGAGCCTGACCTGCGTGGAATACCCGGAGCTGGGTATGGAAGCTATCTGGAAAATCGAAGTTGAAGATTTCCCAGCCTTTATTCTGGTCGATGATAAAGGCAACGATTTCTTCCAGGTGATCCAGAGCGCCAAGTGCGTGAAATGCGGTTAACTCACTCTTACTGTGATTAGAGGTTAGTAGCTAACGCCAGCCGAGCGGGAGTAACGGATAGATCGTAAAGTCGCTGTAAACACGTCCATGTGCGCTCGGCTTGCGCCATCCATGGCGCAAACGCTTTACTCTTCTATTCCGTTACTCCCGTTTTCGTTCGGTAAATAGGTTTGTCTGCGGTCTACAGCGCCCCGATTTTCGGGGCGTTTTTTATTTGATGCCCAACCGCTTCGCCAGCCGATGCAGGTTGCCGCTGTCTAGTTCAAGTTCCCTTGCGCAGGATGACCAGTTGCCCTCATGGCGTGCCAGCGTTTGTTGGATGACTCGACGCTGATAGTCGTCCGTTGCTTCTCGCAGCCCCCCTTTGATGAAAGACGCTGGTGCCGTGTCGATAGCGCTCGACGCCCCTGCGGCGGCATGAACAGGCAGGGAGGGAAGCTCAAGATTGAAATGCTCACGCCCCAACAGCACCTCGCCCGATTCCTGTCCTGCTCTCGCCAGCACGGTGGCACGGTAAATGGCGTGTTCCAGCTCGCGCACATTCCCCGGCCAGTCGTACTGTTCCAATAGCGCGCCCGCGTCGGCCGTTAACGCCAGACGCGCCAGCCCCAGTTGCACGCGGCTGCGCTCACAGAAGAACCCCGCCAACAGCGCCACATCCTGACGACGCTCGCGCAGCGGCGGTACGGATAGCGGGAACACGCTCAGACGGTGGAACAAGTCAGCACGAAAAGCGCCATCCAGCACCGCCTGCCGCAAGTCACGGTTGGTCGCCGCCAGCACGCGCACGTTCACTTTCAGGCTATTGTCATCACCCACGCGCTGGAGATCGCCGTACTGCAATACGCGCAGCAGCTTCGCCTGTAGCGTCAGCGACAGTTCGCCAATCTCATCCAGAAACAGCGTGCCGTTATCCGCCATTTCAAACTTGCCGGTGCGATGATGGATCGCTCCGGTAAACGCGCCCTTCACATGACCAAACAGCTCACTCTCCGCCACCGATTCCGGTAGCGCGGCGCAGTTCAGATAGACCAGAGGATGCGCTGCCCGGCAGGAACCGCGATGAATCGCCCGCGCCACCAGCTCTTTACCGACGCCGGTTTCTCCCATAATCAGCACGTTCAGATCGGAACCCGCGACAATATCGACTTCCTTCTTAAGCCGCTGCATCGGTTCCGACAGCCCTACCATTTCCTCCACGCTTTCCGCTGCCGGACTTTCGGCACGCACCGGGGCGGGCAACTGTCGCTCAAGACGTTCCATCAACAGCGCATTGCTCAGCGCCGCCGCCGCCATCGCCCCCACCAGCCGCAGTTCTTCATCGCTAAAATGGTCGAACTGACAGGGATCCATGCCGTCCACAGTCAGCGCACCGATCAGATTCTGATTAGCAAACAGCGGCAAGCCGACGCAAGCATGCACCTTAAGATCTTCCTGACTGGGGATCAGGCCGTCATAGGGATCGGGAAGCTGGCTATCTGCCGGAAAGCGCACCACATCGCCCGCACGGGCAATGGCCTCCAGACGGGGATGATCGGACAGGCGAAAGCGTCGCCCCAGCACGTCCGGCGCCAGACCGTCGATCGCCAACGGGCGAAACAGCTGATTTTCATAACGCAGCAGCGCCGAGGCATCACAGCGCAACAGCTGGCGCAGGCTGTTAATCAAGCGCTGAAAACGATCCTGATTCGATAGCCCCATTTGCAACTCGATAGCGATACGGGCAAGGGCATTAATGGAGAGTGTCATGGTGTGTCCTAATGACAGAATCTGTGTCATTAAGACAATAGATAAAACATGTCATTTTGACAACAACTATTTATTAAATCTTTATAAATCAATAGTTTAAAAATTGGCACATTTTCTGCATTCTCTACAGCATATTCCCGTATACGACTATTGAGGTTTCAGAACATGGCAATTCACGTTAAGAACAATATCCACTGGGTTGGACAACGCGACTGGGAAGTGCGCGATTTTCACGGCACAGAGTACAAAACGCTGCAAGGCAGCAGCTACAACAGTTACCTAATCCGCGAAGAAAAAACCGTGCTGATCGATACCGTCGATCACAAATTCAGCCGCGATTTTGTGCAGAACCTGATGGCGGAAGTGGATCTGAACACGATTGACTACATTGTGATCAACCACGCCGAAGAAGATCACGCCGGCGCGCTGAGCGAGCTGATGGCTCGTATTCCCAACACACCGATTTACTGTACTCACAACGCGATCGATTCCATCACTGGCCACCATCATCACCCTGAGTGGCATTTCCATACGGTCAAAACTGGCGACACGCTGGATATCGGTAACGGCAAGCAGTTGATCTTTATCGAGACGCCAATGCTGCACTGGCCGGACAGTATGATGACCTACATGACCGAGGATGCCGTGCTGTTCAGTAACGATGCGTTCGGCCAGCACTACTGCGATGAACACCTGTTCAATGACGAAGTGGATCAGACAGAACTGTTCGAACAATGCCAGCGCTATTTCGCCAACATTCTGACGCCGTTCAGCCGCTTAGTCACCGCCAAGATCCACGAAGTGCTGGGTTTCAACCTCCCGCTGTCGATGGTGGCGACCTCACACGGCGTGGTCTGGCGTGACGATCCTGCCCAGATCATCCACCTGTATCTGAAATGGGCGGACAGCTATCAGGAAGATCGCATCACGCTGTTTTACGACACCATGTCCAATAACACCCGCATGATGGCCGACGCCATTGCACAAGGCATCAACGATGTTGACCCCGGCGTCGCGGTGAAAATCTATAACGTCGCCCGCCACGATAAGAACGAAATCCTGACGCAGGTCTTCCGCTCGAAAGGTGTATTAGTCGGTTCGTCCACCATGAATAACGTGATGATGCCGAAGGTTGCCGCCATGCTGGAAGAGATCACCGGCCTGCGTTTCCAAAACAAGAAAGCCTCGGCGTTCGGCAGCTACGGCTGGAACGGCGGTGCGGTAGATCGCATTCAAACCCGTCTGATGGATGCCGGTTTTGAAACCACGCTGGCGCTGAAAACCAAGTGGCGTCCTGACGGTTCCGCACTGGAAATTTGCCGCGAACACGGCCGCGAAATCGCTCGTCAGTGGGCGCTGCATCCGTTGGATGATACGCCTGCCCGTCGCGTCATTTCCCCCGTAAAACAGGTCGCCGCGCCACAACCGGTGAACACGCCAACGGAGAGCGCCTGTGGTTGCAGTGAAGTCGCAGCGGTGCAGTCAGAAAGCGGCTGTATGCAGTGCAGCGTCTGCCAGTGGATTTACGATCCGACACTGGGCGAGCCGATGCAGGATGTTACACCTGGCACCCAATGGTCGGACGTACCAGACAGCTTCCTGTGCCCAGAATGCGGGCTGGGTAAAGACGTTTTCAATCCGATTCGCTAAGGAGAGGACGATGAAAGATATCGTGATTATTGGCGCGGGCTTCGCCGCCCGCCAGCTCATCCGGCAGCTACGCAAGCTGGATGCGCACTGCCCCATCCGCCTGATCACCGCCGACAGCGGCGATGAGTACAACAAACCGGATTTAAACCATGTGATGAGCCTGCAACAGCACGCCGACGATCTGACCAAGATGCAGGCCACCGCGTTTGCCGAAGAAAACCGCATTACGCTGCTGGCCAATACGCGTGTCACCGCCATTGATCGCCATACGCAACAGGTCGTCTGTGGTACGGAGCGTTACGATTACCATAAGCTGGTGTTCGCAACGGGAGCGAGCGCCATCATGCCGCCAATTCCGGGACGTGAACATATGCTGACGCTCAATAGCCAGCAAGAATACCGCGCCCATGAACGTCGCCTCTGGCAAGCCAAGCACGTACTGGTGCTCGGAGCCGGACTCATCGGCACCGAATTGGCGATGGATTTGGGTCGCGCGGGAAAACAAGTCACACTGGTTGACCGCGCCAGCCACATTCTGCCGGCATTGATACCGCCTGAAGTCAGCGCGCGCCTGCACTTTACACTTACGCAACAAGGGATTTCACTGCTGCTGAACACGACCCTGCAACAGTTGGAGAAAACCGAAACCGGCGTGCTGGCCACATTTACCGATGGCCGAACTGTCGAGGTGGACGAAATCATCTCCGCTATCGGTTTGCAGGCCAACACATTGCTGGCGAAAGCGGCGGGGTTAACGGTGCAGAAAGGCATTCAGACTAATGCGCAGTTACAGACCACCGATCCGCAGATTTATGCGCTGGGCGACTGCGCGGAAATTGGCGGTAAGCTCCTTCCCTTCCTGCAACCCATTCAGCTCAGCGCCATGACGCTGGCGAAGAACCTGCTGGGTGCCAGCGAGTCCCTGACACTGCCGCCGATGCTGGTGAAAATCAAGACGCCGCTGTTTCCTTTACAGATGGCGGGTGATACCACGCGTGGCGACTTGCACTGGCAGCAGGAATGGAACGATCAGGGGATGGTAGCGAAAGCGCTGGATAGTCAGCAGATGTTACGTGCCTTTGTGGTCGGCGGTGAACGGATGAAAGAGGCATTTCCGCTGCTGCGACAGCTTTCCACGGCGAGTGGAACCATGACGAATGTAACTACAGCCTGACACAGCAAAAACAAATAATGCATTTAAAATACATGTTTTCTGGTCAGTCAGCGTGCGGGTTAATAGAATAAAGCCATCGCTTTTGGAATTTACAGAGGTAAAGATGCAAGATCTCATTTGTTATAAGAAGATGCCGCAGTGGAACAGCCAGACGCTGCCTGCTGCGTTTCAGGAAAAGCACAACACGCAGGAAGGTACCTGGGCAAAACTGACCGTGTTGAAAGGGGAAATGACCTTTTCCATGCTGACTGAAGACGGCGAGACGCTGGAGACGTTCCGGTTCTCCGAGCAGAACCAGCCGCCGTTTGTCGCCCCACAGGCGTGGCACCGCATCGTTTCTTTCTCTGACGATCTGGAATGTCAGCTCAGCTTTTTCTGTTCAGCGGAAGATTTCTACCATAAGAAATACGGTCTGACCCGCACCCATTCCGAAGTGATCAACGCGGTACAGTACGTCAATCCGGGCAAAACGCTGGATTTAGGCTGCGGCGGTGGGCGTAATGCGCTGTATCTGAACCTGCGTGGGTTTGATGTGACGGCCTGTGACAAGCACGAGCAGAGCATTGATTCGCTGAATAACATCATCAAGAGCGAAGCGCTGGAACACATCCGGGCGGGCGTTTACAACATCAATCTGGCGGAAATCAAAGAACAGTACGACTTTATCCTGTCGACCGTCGTGCTGATGTTTCTGGAACGTGACCGTATTCCACACATCATCAGCAATATGCAGAACAACACCGTTAACGGTGGCTATAACCTGATTATTGCCGCGATGTCGACGGAGGATTGCCCGTGCCCGATGCCCTTCTCGTTTACCTTTAAAGAAGGTGAGCTGAAGAACTATTACGCCGACTGGGAGATCCTCAAATACAACGAGGATATGGGTGAACTGCATAAGACAGATGCACACGGCAACCGCATCAAACTGCGCTTTGCCACACTACTGGCAAGAAAGCCATAAACACAGGCCGGCCATTAGAAACCTACCCCGTTAAATAGAAAAGGGCCGATGAATCGGCCCTTTTGTTTGCGTGGTATCCGCGTGAATCAGCTGGCTTTGCGCTCTGCCGCAATGCGGTAAGCCACCAGATCTTCAATCGTCAGTACCGGCATGTTGTGCTGCTTGGCAAACGCGATCACTTCCGGCGCGTGCGCCATTGAGCCATCATCGTTCGTCAGTTCACACAGAACGCCAGACGGTTTCAAACCTGCCAGCGTCATCAGGTCTACCGTTGCTTCAGTGTGACCACCGCGCGTTAATACGCCACCCGGTTGGGCGCGCAGCGGGAATACGTGACCAGGACGATTCAGATCGCTCGGCTTGGCGTTATCCGCAATCGCGGCACGAATGGTGGTCAGGCGGTCGGCAGCGGAAACGCCTGTCGTCACGCCTTCGGCAGCTTCAATCGTCACCGTGAACGCCGTTTGATAATGGCTGGAGTTCTTCTCCACCATCATTGGCAATTCTAACTGCTGGCGACGCTCTTCCGTCAGGCACAGGCACACGATGCCACTACCGTGACGAATCGTCAGCGCCATTTGTTCAACGGTCATATTTTCAGCGGAGAAGATCATGTCACCTTCGTTTTCACGATCTTCATCATCCAACACCAGCACGCCGCGGCCATGACGCAATGCATCAAGTGCGCGTTCTACGCGTTCAGTCGGATTGCCAAATTCAGAAAGTAATGTCTGATTCATGGTAAAAAACCTCAATGTTATTATGAATTACCAGAATCAGGGCGAGCTTGAGGAGTAACCATTACGACTGGTTGCATAGTAATAGTTAGCAAAAATAACGCGAGCGAGCATGTAGCCCGACAGATACCGTTACTCTCTCCCATCCGGACTATAACCGTCGGCTCCGGAATTACACCGGATCTGCTGACCCCACGTTGCGAAATCGATAATCAACATCGAAAAACACAGCATGAGCGCTCGCGGGCTTCCAGTATAGATACTGGTTTACCGCCGGTGGGGAATTACACCCCGCCCTGAGAATAAGCGCATTTACTATAACGCTAATACCTCAACAGGGCAATTGATCCGCCGCAGGAAATAGGGCAAAACGTATGCTGAATTGCAGTAAAACTATTCTGAACTACAGCAAAACCATTCTGAATTACAGCAAAATCATGCTGAATATGTGCAACGCAGGGAGCAGATTTAGTTTATCCATCCCACGACTCGCATTACACTTACACTCGCATTACACTTGCTGTAGTAGTGACTTTACATAACCTAATCAGGAAAGCGACATGATTGACCCAAAGAAGATTGAGCAAATCGCCCGTCAAGTGCATGAATCTATGCCAAAAGGTATCCGGGAATTGGGTGATGATGTGGAGAAAAAGATTCGTCAGGTCTTGCAGGCACAGCTGACCCGATTGGATTTGGTGAACCGTGAAGAGTTCGATATTCAGACGCAGGTTCTGCTCCGCACGCGCGAGAAGATTGCCCGCCTGGAACAGCGCCTGACGGAGCTGGAAGCGAAACTTTCTGCGGAAGAAAAACCCGCCGCAGCGCCGGAAAACGACTAATCCTCATAGTAATTCGTCTCATCACAACCGCTCGTAACATCGCGATGCAGCGCCCTAATCAGGGCGTTGCTCGATTCCCGATGCCGCCACCGCGACCGTCTCCAACGCGCAGGTTTCACGCCACAGAACTCAGC
Organism: Pectobacterium colocasium; assembly: GCF_020181655.1. Lineage (NCBI taxonomy): Bacteria > Pseudomonadati > Pseudomonadota > Gammaproteobacteria > Enterobacterales > Pectobacteriaceae > Pectobacterium > Pectobacterium colocasium. The sequence goes on along the minus strand of NZ_CP084032.1, from coordinate 993,637 downwards.
ATAAGACGACTCAGTGAGAAACCACTTCAACCTGCTTGCGCGGCAGGAACAGCCACAGCACGACCAGCATGATTAACGCATACAGCGATTTCCAGCCGATCATCAGCAACAGCGCACAGCAAAGCAAACAGCCAATTGCCGCCATCACGCGCGCACGTCCTTTCAGTAAACGCCACCCAGCCAGCATACACAGCAGATAGATCAGCACAAAGATGCCGTTCGCGTACACAATCAGCAGATCCAAAGGTAGCCTGAGCCAGTAAATCAACAGGCTGCACACCAGGCAGCAGCTCACGACCACTGACAGCGCATTTACCGGCGCCCGCCCCGCGGACAGCTTTGCCAATGCACTGCTTTTCGGTGCCTGCGACCAGACGAGGCGGGCGAAGCCCTGCGTGTAGATATTCACGCTGGCAAAGCAGGCCAAATACCCGACAAAGCAGGCGATCCACAGCGCATGCTGACCAAACAATTGCACAACGATACCCGGCAGTGACGCCGTGGCCGCCATCCCCTCACCGTAAGCCTTAAAATGCAATACCGCCACTGTGCATCCCCAGTAAACTGCACCTGCGAGCAGCATGCCGATGAGTAAAGCCCGTGGGAAATCCCGCTCCAGCACCCGAAACTCCGTCGCCATATGGGCAAAAGCTTCAAGACCCACAAAGCACCAGAACATCACGGCCAACGCACCAAAGGTGTTAGACCATGACAGCTCATTCACCGACGGCCAGGGAATGTGTGTGGGCGTAATATCGCCCTGCCACCAGATAGCAACAACCAACCCCACCACTAACATCGCGATAATAATCTGAATGTTGGCGCTGGATCCGGCGCTGCGCAGGCCAAGCAGCCAGATCCCCCCCAGCGTCAGCAGTTGTACGCAGAGCAGCCCCAGATCACTCCAGCCAAATGCTGCCTGCCAGAACCCGGCGGCAATCTGCAAAGCAGCAGGTAGCCCTAGCGGAATAACAGAGAGGAATAGCCAGCCAGTCACACGCGCCATGCGTGGACCAAAAGCCAGATTCACAAAATGCGCGGCTCCGCCCGCATTAGGAAAATGTTGCCCCAAAGCGGCAAAACCGATGGCGATAGGAAAAACAAGCAGGATCAAGATCGGCCATGCCCACAGGCTATCTTGCTGTGCCAGCTGCGCGACCAACGCAGGAACCGCAAACACCCCCGTCCCCAGCAACGAAGTCGACAGCAGCCCCACGCCCTGAATTAGACCAAGCTCTTGTTTTAATCCTTTTGCTTCACTCACAACGCTTCACCTTTTCTTGCCTTTTTACGCCACGATTTGATCTAAGAATAAAAAAAGCCTCCCTTAACGGAGGCTTCTCTCACCCATTGAATTCACAACCTTTATGCTTTCGCCTACGCTTTTGACGCTGTCACATACTTTTATAGGTTCACACAAGTGTGCTATCAGGCGTTGGCTTTCAGCACATCGCGAATGCGGGCTTTGTAGGATTCAACCTTCTGTGGTGTCATCATGCGACGTTCATCATCCTGCACCACGCCGCCAACATCATCAGCAATACGCTGGGCAGACTGTAACATCAGTTTAAAGTTCTGGCTGGCGTCGCCATAAGACGGCACCATCATGAAAATGGACACGCCGGGCGTCGAGAATTCGGACATCGCGTCCACATTAAACGAACCGGGTTTCACCATATTCGCCAGGCTGAACAACACCGGGCCGGCACCCGCTGGGTTTACATGACGATGGAAAATGTTCATTTCACCAAACTGGAAACCGGCCTGAAGCAGGCTTTGCAACAGCAGTTCGCCACCAATAACACCGCCCTGGTGCGCCACGACGTGCAGCACCAGAACCGCTTCTTTTGCCGCTGCGGGTTCGACAGGTTCAGCAGGTTGCTGAGGCTGCGCAGGCTGAACCTTCTCATGCAACGAATGTGCAGCAGGCTGCTGCGGCGCATCATAGGCAAATGACTCACGCGGCGTATCAATGTTCGACTGGGCTAGGCTTGGCGTTTCTCTGGGACTGACAACCTGCGGGTTGCTATCGCCACGCCGCGGAGAATCCACTGGCGTGGCTTCATCCAGTAAAGGATCGTAAGAAGAAACGGGAGACAGGTGCTCGAACGGCGATTTCGCCTCTGGGCGAACGTCTTCACGTGCACTGCTGTTATCAAATGATTGACTATCAAATGGCCGGTTATCAAACGAAGAGTTATCAAATGACGCGCTACCAAATGAGGGTTCATTCTGTTGCGGACGCGCACCCTTCACGCGAACCTCGCCAACGCCTTCATCCAGCTCGTCAAGCGGCGTTTCATCACGCGCTTTCTTTGCGCGTTTAACCGGGCGGTCACGAAAAAGGGACGAGCGCTCTTTACGGCTAGTCCACAAGCCGTGAAGTAAAAGCGCTATTATAGCGATCGCGCCAACAACGATTAATATCAGACGCAAGTCCTGCATCATTGCTATCCCAATTGTTCTAACAATACATTGCCACCACGGCAAATACTTATACTACTAACTCTATTTGCCTGAGTACACAAGTGCAAGCCTGCACGGTACTTTATGACAATAAAGATAGATACAACGCACTTTTTTGCTGTTTTTTCATCCAAATGCGGGCTAGTCAGCATAAGATCATCCCGATATGATGCCTCAACAAACAAATGACTGAGTATATTGTCACTATGTCTTTCGAAAAACCGTCTTACGGCAACACCGCAGGCCAGGTTCGCAGCGGCATACACTATTTTCTTGCTGGATGGCGTTTGATCTCACTGCCGGGCATCCGGCGTTTCGTCATTCTTCCCTTGCTCATGAACATCGTGCTGATGGGCGGTGCTTTTTGGTGGCTTTTCACCCAGTTGAATGATTGGATTCCTCAGCTCATGAGCCACATTCCGAGCTGGCTGCAATGGCTCAGCTACCTCATTTGGCCACTCGCCGTCCTCTCCATCCTGCTGGTATTCAGCTACCTATTCAGTACTATCGCCAATTTTATCGCCGCACCGTTTAACGGCTTATTGGCGGAGCAGTTGGAAGCTAAATTAACCGGCCAGACGCTGCCGGACAGCGGCATGCTCGGCATCGCCAAAGATGTCCCCCGGATTATGAAGCGTGAGATCCAAAAGCTGGCGTATTACCTGCCACGCGCGATTGTGCTATTGCTTCTCTATTTCATCCCCGGTATTGGGCAAACTGTCGCACCGGTGCTGTGGTTCCTGTTCAGCGCGTGGATGCTGGCGATTCAGTACTGCGATTATCCCTTTGATAACCACAAAGTGGGCTTTTCCACCATGCGGCAGGCATTACGCCGTCACAAGGTCGCCAATATGCAGTTTGGCGCCCTGGTCAGCCTGTTTACGCTGGTGCCTTTTTTGAATCTGGTCATCATGCCCGTCGCGGTATGTGGCGCAACGCAGCTGTGGGTGGATCGCTATCGGGATCTGTCAGCGACACTGCCGAAAAAAGCGCCCTAAAAGCGCGAGTGCACTGGCTGATCGGAGCCAGTGCTTTCTATTGTAATGAAAAGATATTTCTTAAGAACATAACGATATAGCAATTCTTTACTTCACTGAAAGGTGTGAACGGGTATTCTCTCTACGTTCGCAAAAATTTCATACAGTTATAAGGACAGGCTATGAGCAAGATCTACGAAGACAATTCTTTCACAATCGGCCATACGCCGCTGGTTCGCCTGAACCGTATCGGCAACGGACGCATTCTGGCTAAAGTGGAATCCCGCAACCCCAGCTTCAGCGTAAAATGCCGTATCGGCGCCAACCTGATTTGGGACGCAGAAAAACGCGGCGTTCTCAAACCAGGCATTGAACTGGTTGAACCGACCAGCGGAAACACAGGGATTGCTCTGGCCTACGTCGCAGCGGCTCGTGGTTACAAACTCACGCTCACCATGCCAGAAACCATGAGCATCGAGCGTCGTAAACTGCTGAAAGCGCTGGGTGCCAATCTGGTGCTGACCGAAGGCGCGAAAGGTATGAAAGGCGCGATTGCCAAAGCAGAAGAGATTGTCGCCAGCGATCCAAGCCGTTATCTGCTGCTACAGCAGTTCAGCAACCCCGCTAACCCGGAAATTCACGAAAAAACGACTGGTCCTGAAATCTGGGAAGACACGGATGGTCAGGTTGATGTCTTTATCTCCGGCGTCGGTACAGGCGGTACGCTGACCGGTGTCAGCCGCTATATCAAGAACACCAAAGGCAAAGCCATCATTAGCGTGGCGGTTGAACCCACCGATTCACCAGTTATCACTCAGGCACTGGCAGGCGAAGAGCTGAAACCAGGCCCACACAAGATTCAAGGCATTGGCGCGGGCTTCATTCCGGGTAACCTGGATCTGAAACTGATTGACCGCGTAGAAAAAATCACCAATGAAGAAGCGATCAGCACTGCACGCCGTTTGATGGAAGAAGAAGGCATTCTCGCCGGGATTTCTTCCGGTGCCGCCGTTGCCGCCGCGCTGAATCTGCTCAAAGAGAAAGAGTTTGACGGCAAAACTATCGTTGTCATCCTGCCGTCTTCCGGCGAACGTTATCTGAGTACGGCACTCTTTGCCGACCTGTTCACCGAGCAGGAATTGCAACAGTAATCCTCCGGTCGCACTCGAACAATAAGTGACCAATGTGTTAAAAAAGCACCTATTTAGGTGCTTTTTTGTGGCACACTTCAAACTTTCCACTACATACAGATTGCTTTTCTACATCAGGTTTAGTATTTAACCGAACAATTATTTTGATGCGTGAAATTAATGTCAGACAAACGCCACGCCCTACCACATTATTTTTGTCTTACGTAAATCGGTTTTTGTCTTGCGTAAAACGGTTTTGTCTTGCGCACGATAGCCACATCGCCGTTTTGCGACCGGGGTTAAGATAATGGGTAGCGGAAGCTGTGGTGTTTGATGGTATTTTATCCAGGAAATACGTTTGACGGTTTTCTTGTCGCATCGTGGCTCGCCCCTGTAACATAAATCAGGCGCTAACCAAACAGGCTAAAGTTCAGTGAATCAGCTAAACTTTAGTTCCACAACATTAATCTAATCCATAAGTTGGGGAAAAAAGCATGTTCCAGCAAGAAGTGACTATCACCGCACCAAATGGCCTGCACACTCGTCCCGCTGCTCAGTTCGTTAAAGAAGCCAAAGGCTTCGCTTCTGAAATCACCGTGACATCCAACGGCAAGAGCGCTAGCGCCAAAAGCCTGTTCAAATTACAAACACTCGGCTTAACCCAAGGAACTGTGGTTACTATCGCTGCGGAAGGCGAAGACGAACAAAAAGCGGTTGAACATCTGGTTAAGCTGATGGCCGAGCTCGAGTAAGCAACGGGTCTTTTTAGTGAACATCAGAATCGAGTAAGGTAGGGTTATGATTTCAGGCATATTAGTATCACCGGGGATTGCTTTTGGTAAGGCACTGTTACTGAAAGAAGATGAAATTATCATCAACCGGAAAAAAATCTCTGCGGATCAGGTGGAGCAGGAAATTGAACGTTTTCTGACTGGCCGTTCCAAAGCATCCGCACAGTTGGAAGCTATCAAGAAGAAAGCGGGCGAGACGCTGGGCGCAGAGAAAGAAGCCATCTTCGAAGGCCACATCATGTTGCTGGAAGATGAAGAGTTCGAGCAGGAAATCATAGCCCTGATTAAAGATGAACAGGCTTCCGCCGACGCCGCTGCGTTTTCCGTTATCGAAAACCAGGCCAAAGCACTGGAAGAACTTGATGATGAATATCTGAAAGAACGCGCCGCAGACATGCGTGATATCGGGAAGCGTTTGCTACGCAACATTCTCAATATGACCATCGTCGATCTGGGCGATATTCAGGATGAAGTCATTCTGGTTGCTACGGATCTGACGCCGTCAGAAACCGCGCAGTTGAATCTGGACAAAGTGCTGGGCTTCATTACCGATCTCGGTGGCCGCACGTCCCACACCTCCATTATGGCCCGTTCGCTGGAGCTGCCTGCTATCGTCGGCACGACCAATGTGACCCAACAGGTCAAAAACGGCGACTATCTGATTCTGGATGCGGTAAACAACCAGATCTATCAGAATCCGACCGCAGAAAAAATTGAAGAATTAAAAGCCATTCAGCAGCAGTACAGCGCTGAAAAATATGAGCTGGCCAAGCTGAAAGATCTGCCAGCCATCACGCTGGATGGTCATCAGGTTGAAGTCTGTGCCAACATCGGTACCGTGCGTGATGTCGCCGGGGCTGAGCGTAACGGCGCAGAAGGTGTCGGCCTGTATCGTACCGAATTCCTGTTCATGGATCGTGATTCTCTGCCGACAGAAGAAGAGCAGTTCCAGGCGTATAAGGCGGTGGCCGAAGCCGTTGGCGCTCAGGCAGTTATCGTCCGTACCATGGATATCGGCGGTGACAAAGACCTGCCTTACATGAACCTGCCGAAGGAAGAGAACCCGTTCCTTGGCTGGCGTGCTATCCGTATCTGTCTGGATCGTAAAGAAATCCTGCACGCCCAACTGCGTGCCATTCTGCGCGCATCCAGCTTTGGCAAGCTGCGTATCATGTTCCCGATGATTATCTCCGTGGAAGAAGTGCGTGAGCTGAAAGCCGAACTGGCGATGCTGAAAGCGCAGCTGAGAGAAGAAGGTAAAGCCTTCGACGAAAGCATTGAAGTCGGCGTGATGGTTGAAACCCCTGCCGCTGCCGCAATCGCGCCACATTTAGCCAAAGAAGTCGACTTCTTTAGTATTGGGACAAATGACTTAACCCAGTATACTCTGGCTGTTGATCGCGGTAATGAGCTGATTTCTCATCTCTATAATCCGATGTCCCCCGCCGTCCTTACCCTGATTAAGCAGGTTATCGATGCGTCTCATGCCGAAGGCAAGTGGACAGGGATGTGTGGTGAGCTCGCCGGTGACGAACGTGCTACACTACTGTTATTGGGAATGGGTCTGGACGAATTCAGCATGAGTGCGATCTCTATCCCGAGCATCAAGAAAATCATCCGTAATGCGAATTACGAAGATGCGAAGGCGCTGGCGGAGCAGGCATTAGCTCAACCGACAGCACAAGAGTTAAGCAATCTGGTGAGCCGCTTTATTAAAGAAAAAACGCTCTGCTGATTCTGCTTCACCTAATAGGTTTCAAGGTGGCAATCAGCCCCCCGACAGGCGATACCGTCGCGGTCGGGGTAGCGAAAAAAGCCAATGCCACAACGACTTGAAAGATTAGGGTATATGCTGGCCCAATATTAATGCTTAGGAGAGAATCATGGGTTTGTTCGATAAATTGAAATCTCTGGTTTCTGACGACAAAAAAGACACTGGCAGCATCGAAATCATTGCCCCACTGTCGGGTGAAATCGTCAATATTGAAGATGTTCCTGATGTCGTATTCGCAGAGAAAATCGTCGGTGACGGTATTGCCATCAAACCAACTGGCAACAAGATTGTCGCACCGGTAGACGGCACCATCGGTAAGATTTTTGAAACCAACCATGCGTTTTCCATCGAGTCTGACAGCGGCATTGAGCTGTTTGTGCACTTTGGTATTGATACCGTTGAATTGAAAGGCGAAGGCTTCAAACGCATCGCCGAAGAAGGCCAGCGCGTGAAGAAAGGCGATCTCGTTATCGAGTTTGACCTGGCGCTGCTGGAAGAAAAAGCGAAGTCTACTCTGACCCCAGTGGTTATTTCCAACATGGATGAAATCAAGGAATTGACCAAACTGAGTGGTACGGTCGTTGTCGGCGAAACGCCGGTTATCCGTATCAAAAAGTAAACCGCCCTTCTACGGATGGTCTACTACGTTTGCACGAAACGGCACCCGGATGGTGCCGTTTTCGTTTCAGGCTTTCCAGCGCGGTACGCACAGGCGAATCACTAATCCACGCTGTTCACCGTTGTCCGCTTCAATATGCCCACCGTGCGCCAGCACCACTTTGCGAGTAATCGCCAGTCCCAGCCCATAGCCCTTGCCAGACAGCGGCGAATCCACACGAATAAAAGGATCGAAGATGCTGGAGAGCTTACTTTTCTCCACGCCGGGTCCCTGATCGGCGACCTGAATCGTCCACTCATGCTCGTTGCCAATAAGCGATACGGAAACCTGCTGTTCGCGGGCTGAAAAACGTAGCGCGTTGCGCATCACATTATCGACCGCCCTGCGCATCAGCTCCGAGTTGCCTTTAATCGTGTAGTCCTCGTCTTCATCCGCCGCAAGTAGGATTTCGACGCCAGTGACCTGCGCTTCATAGCGCGCATCGTTGACGACGGCCGTCACCAGTCCCAGTAAATCGAAATAGGCTTCCTCAATGCCAGAATGCTCCGTGCGCGATAGCGTCAGCAGCTCGCCAATCATCTTATCCATCAGCAGCGCTTCACGCTCAATACGCTGTAAGGAGTTATCGACATTGTCTGGGTTTTGCCTTATCAACCCGATAGCGAGCTGCAAACGCGCCAGCGGGGAGCGCAGCTCGTGTGAAACATCATGAAGCAGCTGTTCACGCGCGCTGGCCAGGCTATCCAACCGTTCGACCATGGAATCAAAATCACGCGCCACGTCACTGATTTCATCATGTCGCTTATGCATTACCGGCAGCAGGCGTACATTCAGATCCCCTTGAGCTACCTGATCAAACCCTGCGCGGATCTGGTTCAGCGGACGCGCCAGACTCCATGCCAGTACCGAACTAAACAGCAGCCCACCGAACCCCGCGATAATGACAAACGGCACGGGTACGTTAAGAAACTCGATCGGACGAGGAGGACGGAATTCGCTGCGCAGCAGCTCGGTGTCATAACGTATCTGATACCACTTTCCGGCAGGCCCACTGACCTGCTTGATCATGTGCGTAGCACGCGGCGCGTTACGCTTATCCGGCGCAAAATCATCGCCGGACATCGCATTCTCCGAGGCGGAATTCAATTCCTGCTCCGACAGCGGCAACGGCGATTCCGTGACGGAAATGTATTGTTGCTCTTGCTGCGGCAACAGCGACATCACATCGTTCAGTTCACCCAGACCGCCATGTTGCAGCGCCGCCGCCACCATCTCCGTTTGCATCGTCGCAATACGGGAAACCACGATCTCTTCCAGCGGCTTATGGCGTTCGCCGTAAAAAGAAAAAGCCAGCCACAGCAACTGAGACATCACGAGGAACGTCAGCCAGAACCCGAGCAATATCTTCCAGAAAAGCCTTCCACGAATCATCATCAGCGAATCCGGTATCCCACACTGCGTACAGTTTCAATCGTCATGGTGTTGCCCGGCAATGCACAGAGCTTCTGACGAATATTGCTGATGTGCACATCCACGCTGCGGTCATACGCTTCACGGCGACGTCCCAGACATTTTTCGGACAGCTCATCTTTTGACACCACCCGCTCAGGGGAACGTAACAACAGCTCCAGCAAATTAAATTCAGACGCCGTCAGATCAAACGGCTTTCCGCGCCACTCGCTGATACGCGTCGCTGGGTTCAATACCAGATCGCCGCTGGCTGCCAGGCTCTCGTCTCGCTTTGCACTCGGCTGGTCATCATAGCGACGTAGCACCGCCCGCAACCTTGCCACCAGCTCACGCGGGTAACAGGGTTTAGGCATATAGTCATCCGCGCCCATTTCCAGACCGATAACTCTGTCGATGTTGTCACCGCGCGCCGTTAGCATAATGACAGGCAACTGTTCGGTTTTTCTGATCTGACGCAGCACGTCAATGCCGCTCATATCCGGCAACATGACATCCAGAATCATCGCGGTGTAATCCCCCGACATCGCCCCCTCGACGCCTTCTTTACCTGTCAGCACCCGGGAGGTCGAAAACCCTTCCGCATTCAGGTACTCACAGAGCATATCGCCCAGCTCTACGTCGTCATCGACCAGTAAAATATTCATATCCTGTCCTCATTAATCGGGTATACCCTACATCATTCGATGTTGCGGAAAAAAATGCACATATCGCTTGAAGCATGACGGGTATAGATGCTGTATTCTCAGGCTTAGCGTTAATATTCGCAGCCAGATTTACCTAATCCTTACCATTTCTTTGAGCAAAGATTACCGCTACCTTTACGGACTCGGGGTAAATTACTCACCTGCGTTATTTACTTCCGTTCAAATGTATTCATTAAGGACGACTCCCCCTGATGCAATCACGATTTTTTACACGACGCCGTACGACGATCGCGCTGGGTCTTATCGCCGCTGCCGTGCTTATTCATCTGTTTTTCAACAAGCCAGCCCCCGCGCCAAGCGCGATGACCACCGCCGCAGAGATCGCGGATCTCGAACAGACGGTACTCGCTGACGGCAAAATTGAGGCGCAGAAGCAGGTCAGCGTCGGTGCTCAAGCCTCAGGGCAAATCAAAGCGCTGCACGTCAAACTCGGCGATAAGGTCAAAAAAGGGCAATTGATCGCCGAGATTGATGACCTCACCCAGCAGGACACGTTAAGAAATGGCGAAGCGGCGCTAAAAAATATTCAGGCGCAGCGCACTGCCAAACTGGCGGAGTTGCGTAACAACGAATTAAGCTGGCAGCGTCAGCAAATGTTAATGAAACGCGGCGTTGGCGCACAGGCCGATTACGATAGCGCGAAAGCCACGCTGGATGCCACCAAAGCCAATATCGATGCGCTGGACGCACAGATCGTTCAGGCACAAATTACCGTCAACACCGCTAAGGTTAACCTGGGGTATACCCAGATTCGTTCACCGATGGATGGCACTGTGGTGGCCATTCCTGTTGAAGCAGGCCAAACGGTCAACGCCATCCAGACAACGCCGACCATTGCCAAAGTCGCCAATCTGGACACCATGACCATCAAGGTGAAGATTTCAGAAGCCGACGTCGTCAAGGTGAAAACCGGCATGCCCGTGTGGTTCAGTATTCTGGGCGAACCCAGTAAACGTTACGAAGCCACGCTGAGCTCGATTGAACCCGCACCGGACTCCATCAATACAGACTCAACCACGACATCATCCAGTTCGAGTAGCACCAGCTCTTCATCCAGCACCGCGATCTATTACAACGGCCTGTTCGACGTGAAGAATCCTGACGGCGTATTGCGCATTTCCATGACAGCTCAAGTATATATTCTGCTGTCTTCGGTGAAAAATGCCATTGTCGTCCCGGCAACAGCATTAACCTCGCGCAATGGCATGTGGTATGTGCAGGTGATGAATGCGAACAAGAAGATGGAATCACGCCTGGTCACACTCGGCCTCAATGATAACGTGCGCACCCAGATCCGTTCGGGGCTCAGCGTCGGGGAACAAGTGGTTGTCAGCCCGTCATCCGGTGATGTCGCGTCCACGCATCCCGGCCCGCCGATGGGGATGTAACGCATGTCCACATCCTTACTTAAGCTGACCGGCATTACCCGCCGCTTTTCCAACGGTGAACAGGACGTCACCGTCCTCAAGGACATCAACCTGACGATCAATCAGGGAGAAATGGTGGCCATTGTCGGCGCATCAGGTTCAGGAAAATCCACGCTGATGAATATTCTCGGCTGTCTGGATAAACCCTCCTCCGGGGATTATCAGGTGGCAGGGCGCGCCGTGGGCGAACTGGACAACGACCAGTTGGCAGAACTGCGTCGCGAGCATTTTGGTTTTATTTTCCAGCGCTATCACCTGCTAAGCGACCTCAGCGCGCTAGGGAATGTCGAAGTGCCGGCCATTTATGCCGGTAAGAGCAGACAGGCGCGCCGTCAACGGGCGGCGGAGCTGTTAAGCCGGCTGGGACTGGAGAATCGCCTTCACTATCGACCCAGCCAGCTTTCTGGCGGCCAGCAGCAGCGCGTCAGTATCGCCCGTGCGCTGATGAACGGCGGCGGCATTATTCTGGCGGATGAACCCACTGGCGCGCTGGACACCCACAGCGGCAACGAGGTGCTGAGCATCCTCCGCGATCTGCATAGACAGGGCAACACCGTTGTTATCGTCACGCACGACATGACGATTGCCGAGCATGCGCAGCGCATCATCGAACTGCGCGATGGCGAAGTGATTGCCGATCGACAAACGCGTCCCGAAGAGGCCACCGCGCCATCGCCTGAGGCCGCCAGTTCTCCGGCGACCTCGGCCCTGAACCAGTTCAAAGACCGCTTTATTGACGCATTCAAAATGGCGCTGCTGGCGATGAACGCCCAGCGGATGCGCACTTTTCTAACCATGCTCGGCATCATTATCGGCATCGCATCGGTTGTTTCGGTGGTGGCACTGGGGAAAGGCTCACAGGAGCAAGTGCTGGCCGACATTAACTCGATGGGCACCAGCACGCTGGAAATTTTCCCCGGCAAAGATTTCGGCGACATGGATGCCAGCGCCATTCAAACGCTGCGCGCCAGCGATATTCAGCCACTGACGCAGCATCCCTACGTGCATAGCGTCACCCCGTCTATCTCCACCAGCGTCACGATGCGCTATGGCAACATTGCCGTGTCTGCCAGCGTTTCTGGGGTGGGGGAACAGTTCTTCACCGTGCGTGGTTACACGCTGCAACGCGGCGTGCTTTTCCCTCGCAGCAGCGTCGATGAACTGGCACAGGACGCGGTGATTGACAAAAACACGCTTAACAAGCTCTTTCCCCACGGCGAGGATCCGATTGGACAAGTGATTCTGCTGGGCTCGCTGCCCGTTCGGATTATCGGCGTCGTCAGCAAGAATCAGGGTGGCTTCGGCAGTGACGAAAACCTGAATATCTGGGTGCCGTACACCACCGTGATGAAACGCATGGTCGGACAGTCCTACCTGAAAAGCATCACGGTGCGGGTGAAAGATAATGTTGATATGAACGTCGCCGAGAAAAGTATCACCGCCCTGCTGACACAGCGACACGGTACGAAAGATTTCTTTGTCATGAACACGGACAGCATCCGTCAGATGATCGAGAAAACCACCACCACGCTCACGCTGCTGGTGTCGATGATCGCGCTGATTTCGCTGCTGGTCGGCGGTATCGGCGTGATGAATATCATGCTGGTCTCCGTCACAGAGCGAACCCGAGAGATCGGCGTTCGTATGGCGGTCGGCGCACGCACCAGCGACATCATGCAGCAGTTTCTGATCGAAGCGGTGCTGGTCTGCCTGTTCGGCGGCATAATCGGTGTGGGGCTGTCGCTGGCTATCGGCGTACTGTTTGCACAGTTCAGCAGCAATTTCGCGATGATCTATTCCAGTTCATCGATTATTGCCGCATTCCTGTGCTCCAGCCTGATTGGCATTATCTTCGGCTTCTTCCCTGCCCGTCGTGCGGCGCGGATGGAACCGATTCACGCACTGGAGCGAGAATAGTCATCAGTCAAATACCCCGGTGGACAGATACCGATCGCCGCGATCGCAGGCTATTGCCACGATCACACTACCGGGGGTTTCCGCAGCAATCCGCAGTGCGCCAGCAACCGCGCCGCCGGTACTGACACCGCAGAAGATCCCTTCCTGACGCGCCAGTTGCCGCAGCGTATTCTCGGCGTCGACCTGTGTCATATCCAAAATACGATCGACCAGATCGGCGCGGAAAATGCCCGGCATATAGTCCGGTGACCAACGGCGAATACCGGGAATATGGCTGCCTTCCGCAGGCTGTAGCCCGACTGTACAGATTACTGGGTTCTGCTGCTTCAGATAGCGGCTGACGCCGGATATCGTGCCGGTCGTTCCCATGCTGGAGATAAAGTGGGTCAGCTTACCCGCCGTTTGCTGCCAGATCTCCGGGCCAGTCGTGAGAAAATGCGCCAACGAATTGTCCGGGTTATTGAACTGATCGAGCGTTTTCCCCTCTCCCGCCAGCACCATCTGTTTTGCGCGATCCCGCGCCCCTTCCATCCCTAACTTGCGATTAACCAGAACCAGTTCTGCGCCATACGCACGCATCGCAGTCTGACGTTCATAGCTCATGTTGTCCGGCATCAGCAGACGTAACCGATAACCCTTTACCGCCGCAATCATCGCCAGCGCAATGCCGGTATTCCCGCTGGTCGCCTCGATTAGCCGATCGCCGGGAGTAATCTCGCCGCGATTCTCTGCCTGCTGGATCATAGAGAGTGCCGCCCGATCTTTTACCGATCCGGCGGGGTTATTCCCTTCCAGCTTCAGCCAAATTTCACTGTTCAGCCCCTGCGTCAGGCGCTGCAATTTCACCAGCGGGGTATTGCCAATACACTGCTCAAGCGTTGTCACAAGTTGAGTCCTAAAAAGTCTCACCCACTTACGGAGTGAACGATAAAATTAACGTTGCTGACAAACCCATGATGGTTAATTCGAGATACACGGGGCTACCACAGGGCGAGGTATCCCTACGGGAACCTCATCCCTGTGTTTCCCCTAAAATCTGACTTTGCCAACAATCTCAATTTACTGCTTTTCAGGCGGATTCTGTTCCCGCCCTTGCGCCATTTGCCGTTTCACCCGCCACTGCAAGGCGCTTTTGATGAACAACGTCAGTATCGCCATCACGGTTAACAGCGCCGCGGCGGTAAACGCGCCCACGCTGTTATAGTCCTGATGCAGCAATTCAACCTGAAGCGGCAGCGTATAGGTTTCACCACGAATCGCCCCTGACACCACGGATACCGCACCAAACTCGCCAATCGCACGGGCATTCGTCAGTACCACGCCATACAGCAACGCCCAGCGAATATTCGGTAACGTCACCCGATAGAACACCTGCCAGCCCGAGGCACCAAGCAGCACAGCCGCCTCTTCTTCCTGACTGCCCTGACTCATCATCACCGGAACCAGCTCCCTGACCATAAACGGGCAGGTCACGAATATGGTCACCAGCGCAATGCCCGGCCAGGCGAACATCAGCTGTAGCCCCTGTTCGTCCAGCCAGCCGCCAACCGGCCCGTTGGTGCTGTAAAAAAGCAGATACAGCAGACCCGCCACCACCGGCGAGACAGCAAAAGGAATATCGATCAGCGTGAGCAGCAGTTGCCGCCCCGGAAACTGAAAGCGCGTGACCAGCCACGCCAGCAACGTGCCAAAAACCAGATTTACCGGTACGACAATCGCCACCACCAGCAGCGTGAGGCCAATCGCGTGCAGCATGTCGGGATCGCTCAGGTTACGCCAGACGCCCCCTAGCCCGTGCGCCAGCGCCGCGGCAAAAATTGACACCAAAGGGATGACCAGCATGATGAGCGATAATATCACGCCCAGCGCAATCAGCGCTGCCCTCCCCCAGTTGCCTTCCTGCCGAACAGGATGAGCGTGACGCCGCGGCGTCACGGTAGGAATCTCAGCCATTACACGCTCCGGGTCCGTTGACCAAAACGACTTTGCAGTACGTTGACGGCAAACAGGATCAATAAGGATACCGCCAACACAACGGAAGCAATCGCGCTCGCGGCAGGGAAATCAAACTCCTGCAAGCGGATAAAAATCATCAGCGAAACGACTTCCGTCTGCCAGGCGATATTCCCTGCAATGAAGATGACCGCGCCAAATTCGCCCAGACTGCGGGCAAACGACATCGCGGTGCCCGTTAAGAGCGCCGGGGTCAATTCCGGTAAAATGACATAGCGAAAACACTGCCAGCGATTCGCCCCCAGCGTCTGCGCCGCCTCTTCATATTCCGGCTCCAGCTCTTCCAGTACCGGTTGAACGGTACGCACCACAAAGGGAATACTGGTGAACGCCATCGCCACCGTAATCCCCAGCCAGGTGTACGAGACCTTGATGCCGAATTCAGCCAGCCATGCTCCATACCAGCCGGTGGTTGAAAACAGCGCGGCCAGCGTCAACCCCGCGACGGCAGTGGGGAGCGCAAAGGGCAAATCCATCAGCCCATCCAGTAAAGCACGGCCGGGAAAGCGATAGCGCGTCAGAATCCACGCCATCAACAGGCCGAATCCCGCATTGAATACTGTCGCCAACCCCGCCGCCAAGAGCGTCACTTTGTAAGCAGCCACCACCTGCGGATTGGAAATCACCGCCCAGTATTGCGTCAGGCTCATTTCCGAAAGCTGCATCACCAACGCGCTTAAAGGCAGTAACAGAATCAGACAAACGAACAGCAGGCTGCTGCCCAGACTCAATGCGAATCCCGGCAGCACCCGTTTACCTGAACCAGAAAAAAGGTTACCCGCCCCCAAAGCCATTACTGACGACCAGCCGCCAGCAGTTTATCCAGCTCACCACCGGTGTCGAAGTGGGTTTTCATCACCTGCGGCCACGTGCCAAACTGATCTTCCACCCGGAATAAGGTGGTTTCCGGAAAGCGGGATTTCAGGGTTTGCGTCAGTTCGGGGTTATTCACACGATAGTAAAAATCCGTGATGATCTTCTGCGCTTCCGGGCTATACAGATAATTCAGATAGGCTTTTGCTGCCTGCTCGGTGCCGTTCTTCTCCACATTCTTATCGATCCACGCGACGGGGAATTCCGCCAGCACGTTGACTTTCGGAACGATCACCTCGTAGTTCTCGGCACCGTACTGATTACGGATGTTATTCACCTCGGATTCAAAGCTGATCAGCACATCACCTAACTGACGCTCTACAAACGTGGTGGTTGCGCCACGGCCACCGGTATCAAATACCGCAACGTTTGCCAGAAAACGTGTTATCCACTCGCGCGTTTTGGCCTCGTCGCCACCGTTGGCTTTGCTAGTCGCGCCCCAGGCTGCAAGATAGGTATAACGGGCATTGCCGGAGGTTTTCGGATTCGGGAAAATCAGCTTCACGTCATCACGCACCAAATCGTTCCAGTCGTGAATCCCTTTAGGATTGCCTTTGCGAACCAGAAACGCCATGGTCGAGTAGAATGGAGAACTATTATTCGGTAAACGCGCCTGCCAGTCGGCGGGAATCAACTGCCCGCGATCGTGCAGGATCTGGACGTCCGTCACCTGATTGTAGGTCACGACATCGGCCTTTAGGCCCTGCAAAATAGCCAGCGCCTGTTTAGACGAGCCAGCATGCGATTGTTTGATCGTCAACGGATCGTTAGGGTGCTGCGACAACCACTGTTTTTCAAAACCGGGATTGAGCGCCACAAATAGCTCACGTGACACATCATAAGAGCTGTTCAGCAACTCGGTAGCAGAGACAGCGCTCTGACCACCCAGCAGCAATGACAGCGCCAGAGAACCTTTCACCAGCCAGCCTTTCATCTGTACGTGATTCATTTTATGTCCTGCCAGAGTTAGCGCCTATTCGCTAGGCCTTGTTATGGGGGATCTATCGTTTATATAGCTTGTGTTTTTTGCATAGCACACGCCTGTCAGCGAGAATCAGTGTAGGGGGAAGTGGTGGTCAACATATAACCTTTATATATAACATTTCGGGATTTTTAAGCGCTAAAGGACATAACCTCAAGACAAAAGAGATAGGAAGAAAAAGCGGAATGAAGAAGGAAGGTATGGCCCGATAGCCTGATGCAGGGAAGCTGAAATGTTGAAAACTGAAAGCGAATGCCTGCACAAGTGCAGGCATCAGGAAACGCGTTGGATCTTATAGCGATAAAAGTTGATCCAGAGAAGGCGCGAAGAAGTAGCTGCCGCTGACGGCACGCGTAAAGCGCAGCATCTCATCACGTTTACCGTCACGATCGCCGAACATGCTCAGCAATTGCTGCTCGATGTTATGCAGACGTGCGCAGTAGGCAACAAAATAGAGCCCGTTTTTCCCACTCGCGGTGCCATAAGGCAGGCTTTGACGCAGGATTTTCAGCCCTTTGCCGCCTTCCTTTAAATCCACACGGCTGAGATGCGACGTCACAGGGCGTTCATCAGAAGACAGCTCTTCGTTGTCCCGCTTGGTGCGCCCGATCATCTGTTCTTGCTGTTCCACGCTAAAACGCTGTAGCTGCTTCAGATTGTGTTCCCAGCGTTGGGTAAAGACGTAGCTGCCGCCCGCATCTGGCTGGCCTTCTGGGATAATCGCCACGGCATGGCGGGCATCGCCCTGCGGGTTTTCCGTACCGTCAACGAAACCACTGAGATCGCGATCTTCCACCCAGCGGAAACCGTGCGTCTCTTCTTCGATACGAATCGCGCCACCAAACGCGGCCAGCGCCGCCTGTGCCAGCGTGAAGTTCACATCATGGCGCAGTGATTGAATGTGGATCAACAAATCGCGCTGCGTAGCAGGTGCAAGCCCGTTACCCAGCGGCGTAAAGGGTTTCAGTTCCGCCGCGCCGCAAGTGCAGTCCAGATCGCGCCAGACATCGTTGCCAAATGCCAGCACCGCGCCTAATCCCGCATCGGGATACTGCTGCTGTAGCTCTTGTAACGTCTGACAGAATTTTTTGCATCCCTGCCGGATAACATCAAACTCTCCCTGAATCATCGCTTCCATAAAGATGGCAAAACGGCGGTGTTCCAACAAAATACCGCTTTGAATTGGTGTCATTTCTGCTTCCTCAAGCGTCAGTTTTTTCTTTTGTTGTTATGGTTTACTACGATTATGGCTTACGACTATAGCGATGGCGCATGCGACCACCGAAAAACTATCAGGCGGCGCCGCTATCATACCGGAAGCCGCCTGACGTTTACCTTGCGTAAACGCAAGTTAGTTTCGCGCCTGCGCGTGCCACACAATCTTACTCACTTTCCAGTTTTTCAGGATATCGTCAGGCGGCATCAAGCCTTCCGGGCCGCTCCATTCGCCGGAATAGACGTAGCTGATATGCGTACTCTGCGGGGCGGCACATTCTACGCTTTGCGCATCATCACCTTGCCCTAACTGACAGGATTCAAATGCTTTGCTGTAGGTATTGCTAAAAGCGTCACCGATTTTCACACCGCCTGCGCTGCCTACCGCCGGATCCATGACCTCAACTTTGCGCACGCTGCCCTTCGGCTGACCGCTGATGATCATCTTCACCTCTTTCCCATCCAGCGCCTGATAAAACGCGACCAGTTGACCGTTGGAGGTCCCCATTCCACTACGCAGTTGATAACCACCATCCAGTGCGCTCTGTAGCGCCCCTTCGGACAGTGGCGTACCGGCATTGATGCCACCAACACCCGCATCAGTCACCTCCAGCGAACTGCCAAACCAGTTAAACGGCGACAGGCTGGACCAGGAGAAATGGGAAAGCGTGCTGCATCCACTCAGAAACAGCGGTAACCCCAGCACCAGCGATAAACCCAGCGGGCGAAAATTCATAGCATGTACTCCTCAAGATTGAACGGCTTCCGTCATCAGCCACCCTAATAAGATGGGGATTGGAGTCTGCAAGCGACGAAAAGTGCCGTAAAAGACGGGATAATCTTGTGAGGGATTATAGAGGGCATACGAAAAGAAACCTACCAGAACGACAGACAAAGGCCGCAGAGTGCGGGGGTAACGGATAGATCGTAAAGTCGCTGTAAACACATCCATGTGCGCTCGGCTTGCGCAGATATGAATCTCATCCCTGAGATTCACCCTTGCAGGGGGGTCGCAAGCGACGTTCAAAAGCGTTCCTGACGCTTTTGTCCATGGCGCAAACGCTTTACTCTTCTATTCCGTTACTCCCGTTTTCATTCGTCGAATAGGTTTATCAACAGTCTGAGGCCTCCCAATACTCGGCAGGCCTGCGAGCAACATCAACTGCGCTGTGAGGCAAAATCCGTTAAGTCATAACGGTGTGGGAACAGATCGTCCAGCTCCGTCTGGTGCGTAATCGCCACCACGGTACACGCAGGCAACGCCATCTTGACCAGCGCCAGAAGCTGCCTGGCGGCGTCATGATCCAGATTGCTGGTCGCTTCATCCAGATAGAGCGTATCGGGTTTGGCGATCAGCGCACGGGCAAAAGCGACGCGCTGCCGCTCCCCACCGGAGAACACCCGATCCCAGTTCAGTTGCTCATCCAGACGATCGCGCCACGCGCCGAGCCCGACGCTGTCCAGCGTCTGACGCAGCATCTCGCTGTCAGCCAGCGGCGGGTGCGGGTAGCAGAGGATCTCTGCCAGCGTCCCCTGTCCCAGATAGCTTTGCTGCGGTAACAGTAGGCTACGTCCTTCAAGCGACTGCCAGCGGCCATCGTAATACGGCCACAGGCCGCTTAGCGTACGCAGCAAGGTTGATTTCCCCAGCCCGCTGCGGCCAGAAAACTTACTCCAGCTACCTGCTTCGCAGCTCAGGTCTACGTTTTGCAATAGCGGAGCCCCCTGCGGCGTGGTGAAAGAAAGCCGATCAATACGTAAATCCTGTCCTACCGGCGCATCAACCTGTTCAGACTGGTGACGTTTGATTTCGTCCTTGAACTGGCTGAGACGCGCCATACTGGCAGAAAGAATCACAAACTCTTTGTACTTATGGATAAACCAGCTCAGTGCACCATGTACCTGCGCAAACGCTCCGCGGATCTGCATCAACCCACCCAGCGTTACCGTTTTACTCAGGAAGGCAGGCAGAGCGGCAAAGACCGGCACAATCTGGCTTACACGCATATAGCCCGTGGTGAAGAAGCCCAGATTACGCTCGGCATTCATAAAACGCCCCCAGTTCGACACAATGGCAGAGAAATGTCGCTGAAGATGGCTTTTCTCTTGCGCTTCGCCGCCGTACAGCGCGATTTGCTCGGCGTTATCATGCTTACGCAGCAGCGCTGCACGGAAATCGGCCTCTGCCTTTTGCTTCTCATAATTAATATTATGCAGACGTTTCCCGACCACATGCGTAATCAGGCTGCCGAGCAGCGTATACAGAATAGCTATCCAGACCAGATAACCTTCGATTACCCACTCTTTGCCAAACAGCGTAAAGCGCTGAACGCCCGATAATCCCCACAGAATGACGACGAAAGAGAACAAACGCGCGGTCACGATCAAAAATTCGATGACTAGACTAACGGCTTTGTCGACAAACAGGTTGATATCTTCGGCAATACGCTGGTCTGGGTTATCAATCTTGCCCGCAACTGACATGCGATAAAATGCCCGCTTCGCCAGCCAGCTATCTACCAGCTCGGCGGTTAACGCGGTACGCCAGCGGATAATCAGCAGTTTGGTAAACCACTCCTGATACACGATCGACCCAATATAGAGCAGGATGTAAATACCGTATTCTTTCATCAGAGAAAGCAACAAACTGCTGTCGAATGCACCTAGCGCATCGTAAAACGTCTTACTCCACTCGTTTAATAACACATTGAGATAAACGATCATCCCGCCCATCGCGATGGCGATGAACAAGAGCAACCAAGCCTGCCAGCTTCGTTTGCCGCCCCAGAAAGGGCGGCAGAGATCGACAAATTGAGCCATTACCTTCTTCACTCTTTCACCTCTTGCGGCAAGGTGATGTAAAGCACGCGGTTATCCGGGTTGTATAGCTTCGCCGACATTGCTCGGACGCCTTCCAGCGTAATGCTATCAGCCAATTTGGAGACGCTGCTCAGGTAGCGCGGATCGTCATAGTGGCGATAGCTCAGAAGCAGGCGGCGCTCTAGGGTCATGAGATCGCTCTGACGCCCTTTTTCCGCACGAATAAACTGTGCTTTCTGATCGTCCACATCTTCCTGAGTAATTTTCGTCGGCAATTCAGCAAACACGTGCTCGGCCAGTTTCCACAGTTCCTGCGCACGTTCAGGCGCACTGGTGAAACTCACCTCTGTCTCGATACGCTGTTTCTTATCTTCCAGCTCGCTATCGACACGCATACGATAAATACCCAGCGCGTCATCACGCAGGCGGGTTTTGAGATATTTATTCGCGATATTGCGGGCAATACTCACTTGAACCGCGGCCTGCGGCGTCCACGTATATGGCGTGAAGCTCCAGGTCAGGATGTCGGCACGCGGCTCAATATTGATAGCCGATGTCGCCTCACGTTTACCCGGCAGCGCCAGATGTGATTTCACGTCACTGGCTGGCTGGCGTGGGATCGTTGCTAAATAGCGTTCAACCTGCGGCAAAATCTGTGCAGCAGGCATATCGGCGATCAGATAGTAGGTGACCGGCGCAAAAGCGGCTTTATGCCACTGTGACAGTAACGCTGGTGCCGTGACTTGCTTCAGCTCGGCAATTTCAGGCTGCTGCCAGCTTGGCCCACCAAAACGCAGCGTAGTGATTTCGCTGGCACGTTTCCCTGAAACAGACTGATCGTCATTGGCCTTCTGACGCGCCAGACTCATCATGCTCTCTTTCATCACCTCAGGATCGATACCCGGCGCCACATTCAGCTCGCGGTATAACCCCAGCAGACTGGCTAGTTGCTCAGTGGGGGCGCTCCCGTTTACCGTCAGTTGATCCGCTTCCTGATCGATGCTCAGCGAAAGGGATTTATCTTTTTTCCAGTTCGTCAGCGCTTCACCACTCCATGTCGCAGGGCCGCTCTGATTGACCAGTTGACTCGCCAACTGTGCCTGCCACGGATTCAGCGACGTCGCCATGAATCCAGCCTGACTCGTCGCGGTGAGATACACTTTCTTACCCGCTTCCGGCGCGCGCAGCCACACGACGCGATCGCCATTACTCAACTGCCACTGCTCGACCTTCTGTGCGGCAAAAGTCTTCACCGCCGTACGCTTTCCGCTTTGCGTCACGGCAGGAAGCTCAGGGATGACTTTTTCTTTTTCCACCTGTAACGGTGCCAGCGTCGCTGCCGCCCACTGCGCCTGTAACTTACGCATCGCCTCCGGCTTCGGCAACGTGAAAGGCGTCGCGCCCGGCACGCTAAACTGCACCAACGTATCAGGTGACGCTAACCAACGTTGCCAATGACGATTAACGTCTTCCGCAGTGATGGTGTCCAGCGCGTCCAGCGCCTCTTTACCGCGCAGCTGGCTGCCGACATACGGGCGATCCTGCTGCCAGACGATGGTCAATTGCTGAACCCAGTCCGCAAATTCACGCGACTCAGGGGTATCACTCATACGCTGCGCGACTTCACGAATGTCGGATTTGATCTCCGTGATGTCCTGCTCGTTTAACGGATAGCGTTTGAACCGCTCAATTTCTTTCAGTACGGCAGAAATCGCGGCGTCATGGCCACCCGGCATCACATTGGCGAAAAAGCCCAGCGCGGCCGTCGTTTTACCGATATCTGATTTACGCACCACCAGACTACTGGCGTCTTGCGGCAACTCCGCCTGCTGGCGACGAACCTGGCGCGTAACCGCAGACATCGTGATTTGGGTGAGCAAACGATGACGAAAATCGGATTGGCCGAAGGTGTCTTTGTCATTGAAACGGTAGACAAACGACACCTGACTGCTACCACTTTGGCTATCCTGCAAACGCGCCACGTTGAGCTGCGGTTTCAGTAACGGCTCATAGTAATCACGAGCTGGCACAGCAACATTCGGCAACGGTGCAAAATAGCGTTGAATGTCGCGCTCCGCCTCCGCAGGCGTCATATCACCGATAATCATCAACCGCATATTCGACGGGTGATACCAGCGCTGATAGAAATCCTGTAGTACGCTAGCCGGCGTGTCGTTAATCGACTGTTCAGTGCCAATCGTCGGGCGGGAAGGATAGCGAGAATCATGGCGAATCGCCTGTACGCGCTGCTGGTTCATGCGTTCCGCTACGCCCAGTTTGCCGCGCCACTCTTCCAAGATAATTTTGCGCTCATCATCGAGATCGCTTTGCAGCAGCTTGGCATGACCTGTCATCTGGCTCAGCGCCTGCAAGGTCGTCCCCAGATCGCGATTCCCTTTCGGCGGGCTCATCATGTACATGGTGCGTTCGTAGTTGGTCACCGCGTTATAGCTCTGTCCGCGTCCCCATCCCTGTTTGTGCAGTTCCGTACTCACACCTTGAGGAAACGCCTCGCTGGCGCGAAACACCATGTGCTCCACCATGTGCGCCACACCGGACTCGTTGTCCTTCTCGTCAATCGAACCGACATCCACAATCAGGCGAACATCTACCCGCGCTTTCTGCCCTTCCAGCGGCACAAGGGTATAACGCAATCCATTCGCCAGCGTTCCTTCTTTAAAAACCGGCAACGGACTTTTCACTTCTTCGGCCTGGCTCACCACGCTTCCTGCTAACAGGCCGACAGCTGTTAGCGATAACCAGCAACATTTCTTCCAGTTCATAACAACCTTTTCGTTTTTATTTTTTGCCTGTAAGGCAATTTCTGAATGCATCAATGCAAAATGCCCCGCCATTCGTCGCAGGCTGACGAATGGCGGGGCATAGGATTTACCAGGTGTAAGCGACACCAAGCCAGAACTGACGGCCAGTCTGATAAGTAATGGTACCGGTAGATTGGGATCCACGTGCTATTGCGACCTTTTGGTCAAGCACATTCAACACATCAAGAGAAATATCAATGGCTTGATCTTTAAACATAGGCTGCGTGTAATTAAACCGCCAATCGTAGCTAAAAACGTCTTTAAATTTAACTTTTTCATATAGGCTTGCATCACCATCATAGGTTCCGCAAGCAGCATTATCCGCTGGACAACTTATCGAGCTGGTAATATATCCGGTGTATCCCGATGTATAGCCAATAGCTTGACTCCAGTTTACACGCACATCAGGGAAATAGGTATTTACACTAACTTTAGCTCTCCATGGATTGTTGAAATCCAACGCATCCATGTCGGCTTTATCCATCAATTTTCCATTAAAAATAACCTTACTCTCATCGGTATTAGACTCATCATAATATGTTTGAGAGCTAGATTTATTATTCCCATATTTCGCATTCAAAGACCAACTCACTTCAGCAAAAGAAAAACGGTATGGGCTGATAGGCTCTACTGTTAGAGAAAAATCATTACCTTCCGTTTTTGCAGTATTGCTTAAACGATAAAAACGATCACCATTGTCATCACGATAAGATTCTCGACCGAATTGATCTTTCCCTTGTCGATTCACCCATTTAAATGTCCATATTGTGTTCATCACACGTTGTGACAATCCCAATGATAACTCGTCACTATAAGGGGTTTTTAAGTCAGAAACATTATAGTCAATAGAGGCTGTCCGAAGTCCCGAACTTGTCCAAGCACTATTTGCATTGGTACGTGAAACAATTTCATATGAACTGATACCTGAGCGTAACTTGTACGCCAGAAGATTCTGACCATAATAACGGTTCGCACCACCAAAAAAACGCGTAGAACGATCGCCAAATAGATCATACGAAGCAGAGAAGCGTGGCGCAATCGTCACATTCTCTAGGAAATCATCATATTGCAGACGAACCCCAGGAGTTAACTCCAAATTACCATAACTCAAACTATCCTGAAGATATGCTGAATAATTAATATAACTTCCTTCAACCTTACGAGCAGGATATAAATTATAACTTTTATAGTATTGTTCTCCATCAATACAAAATGCATCGCCGGTAGTACACACCACACTCGCATCAAGTGTTGGTGTCCCTCTGCTTGAAGATACATTACGGAATCTGCGGTATTGTGCATGGTAGGAATCAACCTGCCAGCCGAAATCAACCTGATGGTTAATGCCATATAAGGAACGCGGATTTAACTCATAGTCCTGCTTAAGCGTTATCGTCTTCTTTTCTGTAGCAAAAGAACCATATCCACCGATATATGCATTCTGCCCACTTGCCCCTCCAGTACTACTCCAGTCAATCGCGTTGGAGACAAAATTCTGGCTATTCAAGAAACGACGCCACGACATATAATAATCAGAACTATGGTCAATTTTATTTTGCTCATATTGATAACCAGCCAGACTAGTCATTTTACCCCAACTGGCATTATGTTCCCATTCTATATTATTTCTATACCCACCACCCGTATTCTTAAACGCACCATTCTTTACATCCTTACTATAATAAGTAGACTCATGTGGAGAATACATTCCTGTCAGCCGAATCATATCTCCATTATCTGCTAAGTAAGTTCCCTTTAAGAGATACGTTTCAGCAACACGTTTTTGATCGTGCCATTCATTAAGATAAACATGATAATTAGGTATCGTTGACTGCTGGCGATTATAAGAAAAAATAAACCCAGCTTTATCACTTAGCGGTTGGTTAAAGGAAAATGAATAAAACTGCTTCTTAAACTTAGGTTGATAATAAAGCTGAGTAGCTGATTCAAAGTTAGCAACATTACTTTCATCAACATGAAAACTAGTCCATTTATCACTCGTTGTGCGGTAAGATACTTTACCTGAAACTCGAGTTAAATCAGGATCTTTCAACTTGGCATCAACAACACCACCGGTAAAATCGCCATATTTAGCAGAAATGTTGCTATCAAATACTTCCAGTTTCTCTATAAGCTCAGAATTTATCCAAAAAGACTGTGTCCCGCCACTAGGTAAATCAGTCGCATTATAACCATCTGGATTCGTCCCTAATGTGCCACCATTGGCACCAGGGTTAATGGTGTTATTGTTGGATAATCCATCAATCATGAAGTTATTGTTATAGAACTTTTCCCCATGAAATGAAACATTCTCAGGTGCAATTTCCCCCGCCGTTAGACTGCTATCGGTTTCATTCGCAAAATTGACATTGGGGTTATCTTTCAACAGTTCAGTCACGCTACCATTTCTGGTCGGTTTCTTTTTAATTTGTTCAGCATTAATGATCTGCGTCCCCATCGACTGGCTGGTCGGGGTTGAGCGGACTAAAATCGTATCTTCGCCATTTCCTGAAGCGGAATCGCCTTGCTGTTCCTCTTCGGTTTCTGCATTATTTTTCTGCTGATTTTCATCGGCAGAGGTATCATTTTGCTGTGCAAGCGCAGGCGCTGATAATAATGACAAAATCATCATTAAATAGACGTTTTTATTCATTTATTCAAAATCCCCAGTGAACCTTATCATTTGGAAAATAAAATTATTTTTGTAATTACTGCATGTAACATGTATTGCTAGTCATCAACCTGAATATGACCATTCAGTTTAAAAACGATGGAAACCACCTGATTCTCAACTGGTGCCTCCGTCCGATAACGCCAACGCGCCATATCTTTCACTACATCATCGCCAAATACGCCGTCTGGCGTTTCGGACAGAATCTGTACGTTAGTGACCGTACCGCTACCGGTAATATCGAATTTGACGCGCACTTTTCCTTCCACACCCAGCGCTTTTGCCCGAGCGGGATAATTCACGCGACGATGCAGCGCTTTGAAATTTTGACTATTGCTTTTCCCTGCGCCACGAACCGCCTGACCGCTATCGCTTTCTCCCGCTTTGGCCGTTGTTGCGCTCCCCGACATACCAACTGAAGATGGCATTGGAGAAGGGGCATCACCGGTTTGCGCTGTCGCTACGGGGGACTCACTTTTCTTCTCGGTCTGTTGTGTCTGCTGCGATCTAGCCTGCTGCTGTTCTTTCGGCTTCTCTTCCGGTTTCTTTTCAGGCTGTTTTTTCTCACGCACGGGCGGCTTTTTTTCCGCTGTCGGCGTGACAGGTTTACGCTCAATGACGGGTTGTTTAATTACGGGATTGGGGTGTTCTGGTAATGGCGTTAGGATTGGCATCACCACGGGCGTCGGTTGCGCAGCGGGAGGATCGGCTACGGGTGGCGACGTGTCGGCAGCCTGTGACATCGCAGCCGCCATCATCGTCACCTGCATGCTGCCGCCCGCGCTTCCTGCCATATCGTCAATGTTTTCTTTTGGGGAATAGTGCAATAGAAAGAAAACCGCCAGTAACGCATGCGCCACACAGGACAACACAAAGAAGGCCAGAGAACGCCAGTTAGGCACATCGGAGGTCAATGCTGCTGGTGAAGAATAATGAGCAAGGGCACGGGGAGCGAGTAATGCGCTGCAGCCAGTGCGATTCGCACCGAGTAAAGCCCCTTGAAGATTTTCACGACTCACTATCCAACTCCATCCCTTTAACTCCCTGGTGTCAGTAGTGCAATCACAATCTTCCAGGCGATAAAATGTAAGCAAAATCAGAACATGAAAAAACATGTCAAGATCAAACGGAGAACATTAATAAATAATAATACAAATGAGAATCGTTTTACAAATGAAAACTGTTACCCATAAAGCCTAACAAATTGCCTGCAAGACCATTACAAATCGAAATAATACGTTGAGTTAAAAAAGAAAAAGTGCGCTAACGGAGGCGCACATTTTTACAGAGAGAGGGACCAGAAGGGAAAAGCGGTACAGAAAGAGCGATTTAGCATCCGTGAAATAACGATCAATACTCCCTGTCTTCAATCAGGCGTTTTCCCAGCGTGACGCTATCAACCATCTCGTAGTCGAGTTTTTCATACATGCCGATGACAGCATCGTTGTCCTCACGCACCATCAGGTGGATCTTCGGACAGCCGCGGGCGATGAGTTTTTTCTCCAGTCGGCTAATCAATGCATTCGCAATGCCGCGACCACGAAAATCAGGGTGTACGCCAAGGTAGTACGCCGCTCCACGGTGGCCGTCGTAACCGCCCATTACCGACCCCACGATTTCGCCGTTCACCTCTGCGACCAGAAACAGATCGGGGTCGTGATTGAGCTTACGCTCAATGTCCATTTCAGGATCGTTCCACGGGCGCAGCAAATCACAGCGTTCCCAAAGGGTGATCACGGCTTCAAAGTCATCCTGCCTGAATATGCGGATTTCCATCACAGTCGCCATTTTGCAATAAGGTAAATCGTGATTATCGCGTGATTTTTATCAGACGCAATCTCAAATTACGCGCCGCCATCAGGAATCACACAACGGGTGACCGGGGATCGATTTGATTGATGGTATACTGCCCGCCTGCTCACTGTGCCACCCTCGCTATGGAAACGAGATGCCTACTATGTCTGACGTCAACGCAGTAAAACATTTTTTGCTTAGCTTACAGAAGGATATCTGTCAGCAGCTTGCAGCGATCGATGGTGAAGCTGACTTCGCCAAGGATGAATGGCAGCGTGCCGAAGGCGGCGGCGGATGCAGCCGCGTGCTGTCCGGCGGGCGTATCTTTGAACGGGCCGGCGTAAACTTTTCCCATATCACCGGTAAATCATTACCGCCTTCCGCCAGTACCCATCGCCCCGATCTGGCTGGCCGGAGTTTTCAGGCAATGGGGGTGTCGCTGGTGATTCATCCGCTAAGCCCGTACATTCCCACCAGCCACGCCAATGTGCGCCTGTTCATCGCAGAGAAACCGGGAGAAGAACCGGTGTGGTGGTTTGGCGGCGGGTTCGATCTCACGCCCTATTATGGTTTTAAAGAGGACGCGGTGCACTGGCACCAGACCGCTCACGACCTGTGCCAGCCCTTCGGCGACGAGGTATATCCGCGCTATAAAAAGTGGTGCGACGATTACTTCTTCCTGAAGCACCGTAACGAAGCACGCGGTATCGGCGGGCTCTTTTTCGACGATCTCAACGCGCCAGATTTTGCGACTAGTTTTGCCTTCATCCGCGCTGTCGGTAACGGCTTCCTCGATGGCTATCTGCCCATCGTTGAACGGCGTAAAGCACTGCCGTGGGGAGAACGCGAGCGCGAATTCCAGCTCTATCGCCGCGGCCGCTATGTGGAATTCAACCTGATTTGGGATCGCGGTACGCTGTTTGGCCTGCAAAGCGGTGGACGCACCGAGTCAATTTTGATGTCCATGCCACCGCTAGCACGCTGGGAATACCAACATCAAACTGAACCGGGTAGCCCGGAAGCCCTGCTGTATCAAGATTTTTTACCGGCCAGAGACTGGCTGGCAGAAAGTCATACGCACAACAAGGAAGCATAAGTCATGCAGATTTGGGTCGATGCCGACGCCTGCCCGAACGTCATCAAAGAAGTGCTATTTCGCGCAGCGGATCGCACGCAAACACAGGTCACGCTGGTTGCCAACCAGACCATAAAAGTACCGCCGTCGCGTTTTATCCGCACACTGCGCGTCTCATCAGGTTTTGATGTCGCCGATAATGAAATTGTACGCCGCACTGAAGCGGGCGATTTGGTGATCACCGCCGATATTCCGCTGGCAGCAGAAGTGATAGAAAAAGGCGGCGCCGCGTTGAACCCGCGCGGCGAACGCTATACGCCGGATACCATTCGGGAACGGCTGAACATGCGGGATTTTATGGACACCATGCGCGCCAGCGGAATACAAACCGGTGGCCCCAGCGCATTAAGCCAGCGGGATCGTCAGCAGTTCGCTAATGAACTGGATAAGTGGTTACAGCAGGCGAAAAAACCGTAACGGTCTGAAGCACTCGCCATCCCGCCGCTTCTGCTTTAGCAGACAAGGCAGAATGGCGATACTTAGCGATAAACTGGCAGTAAATCGAGACTGGAAAGAATGTGTATCAGCGCAGTGCCGATACCAAATAGCAGCACCAGCGCGATCATCGCATTACCGCCCCGCACGCGGAAAAGCGGGCTACCGAAGCGGACGCGTGACGCGCGAGCCAACAGTGCTGGCGTAATCACCGCCCACACCGTCGCCGCCAGCCCGGCAAAACCAATCGCATAAATAAAGCCGTTCGGATACAGCAACCCACCAATGATAGGCGGCAGAAACGTCACCAATGCCGTTTTCGCTCTTCCCATTCGGCTATCGTCAAATTTCAGCAAATCCGCCAGATAGTCAAACAACCCCAGCGTTACGCCGAGAAACGAACAGGCAACGGCAAAGTTGGAAAAGACGGTGAGCAACACATCCAGATAAGGGCTGTTCAACACCCCACCCAACGCCTGCACCAGTACATCAATATTACCGCCCCGCTCGGCAATCCCAATAAAGTCAGGACGGGCAATATTTCCCATCGTGCCAATCAGCCAGATGGCATACATCACCAACGCCAGCACGCTGCCAATAAACAAACAGCGTTTGATAATCTGCGGTTCACGACCGTAATGCTTCACCAGACTGGGAACGTTGCCATGAAAGCCGAAAGACGCGAGACAGAATGGCAGCGTCATCAACACATACGGCAGGTAGCTGGGTGACGCTTCCACCACATTGAATAAAACAACGGGCTTAACGTTCCACAGCAGACTGCCGAACGTCATGAAAAAAGTCAGGACTTTGGCGGCTAGAAAAAATGCGGTCATGCGGCTTACTGCCGCAGTACTCCACCACACGGTCAACGCCACAAACAGCGCAAACAGGAAGCCGCCGGTTCGTGCGGAGAAGTCGATCGACATCTCCGCCAGCGTGTGATGGATGATTGAACCACTCGCTGAAATGTAGGCGTAAGTCAGAATATAGAGGACAAAAGCAATCGATATGCCGTTCACAATATTCCAGCGTTTGCCCAGCAGATCTTTAGTCAGCGTATCGAAGCTGGAACCGGTCGGGTAATTCAGGTTGGCTTCCAGTATCATCAACCCCGAGTGGTACATGCAAAACCAGGTAAACACCAACACGGCAAATGACCAGAAAAACCAGGCCCCCGACATCACCACCGGCAGGGAAAACATCCCGGCACCGATAATCGTTCCTGCAATAATCATCGACCCGCCAAACAGCGAAGGAAGGCGCTTTTCTGTACCGCTTTTTGCTACTGTATTTTCGTTCACTGCGCGTGTTGCCATAACCGATAGTCGCTCGTTGGATTTTTTATCGAGTCAGGGGAAGCCCCCTACAGACGAGGCGGGATCATGGCATAAAACGAAAATTATTCCATTGATTTACCTTATGCCATGCTATGGAAAAACCATGTTCTGCTAAAAATGACGTGCTATGTTGTCAGCGAATAATAGGTTGTAAGCGATTAAAAGGAAAAGTCATTTAAGGATGATGACGTTATGCTGAAGGCTGTGAAATCTGTTCTATTCGATATTCTTTCGATGATACTGACGTTTATTCTCTGGATTATCTCTCTTCTCATGGTTATCTATTTACTCCCAGAAAATATGGCGTTCCCCGCCTTTGCGCTTTGCTTTATTGGTTCTATGTTTTTAAGCGACTATTTGGTCGATAAGCTGAGAGAATAAAAAAAACCAGCCGACTTCTGGCTAATGCTGTTCACTTAAGCATGGATTTAGGGGGAAACACGGTGATGAGGTTCCCGTAGGGATACCTCGCACCGTGGTAGCCCCCGGTATCTCGATTCTTAAACGATCGGCATTAGCCGACTTCTGGCTGGGTTTGTCTGTATGACTGGAAATAACTTACAGCGGCTGAGTTTGTGCTTCTACCACTGCCAGTGCGACCATGTTCACGATCCGGCGTACGGAGGCAATCGGCGTCAGGATGTGTACCGGTTTTGAAATACCCATCAGTACCGGTCCTACCGTCACGCCTTCTGAAGAGGAAACGCGCAGCAGGTTATAGCTGATACGCGCAGACTCCATATTCGGCATGATCAGGATGTTAGCCGAGCCTTTTAGCGGGCTGTCTGGCATTTGCTCACGGCGGATTGCTTCCACCAGCGCGGCGTCACCGTGCATCTCGCCGTCGATCTCCAGTTCCGGTGCCAGCTTGTTGACCAGCGCCAGCGTTGCCCGCATCTTCTGCGCGGTCGGCGAATCCGAGGTGCCGAAGCTGGAGTGCGACAGCAACGCGACTTTCGGTTCGATACCAAAACGGCGTACGCTTTCCGCCGCCATCAGGGTGATTTCCGCCAGCTGTTCCGGCGTCGGATCGGCATTAACGTAGGTGTCGGCAATAAAGGTATTGCCGCTCGGCAGCATCAGCGCGTTCATCGCGCCCGCCGCCTGCACACCTTCACGGTAGCCGAACACTTTCTCGACCACGTCGAAATGCTCTTCATAGGTGCCAATCGTGCCGCAAATCAGCGCATCGGCTTCGCCACGGTGAACCATGATGGCTCCGATCAGCGTTGGGTTGCCGATCACTGCACGCTGTGCTTTTTCCTGCGACACACCACGACGCTTCATCAGTTCGAAATACTCGCTCCAGTATGCTTTGAAGCGTGGATCCGATTCGTTGTTGACCACTTCGAAATCTTTACCGATGGTCAGTTGCAGCCCCAATTTTTGCAGACGCATCTCGATGACGCTCGGGCGGCCAATCAGAATCGGGAACGCCAGCCCCAGCGTGACCAGCTCCTGCGTAGCGTGCAGCACGCGCGCATCTTCACCTTCCGCGAATACCACACGCTTCGGCTGCTGACGCGCCTGTGCGAAGATCGGCTTCATGAACAGGTTGGTTTTGTAGACGAACTGGGTCAGTTTTTCGACGTAGGCATCGAAATCTTCGATCGGGCGCGTCGCCACGCCGGAATCCATCGCCGCCTTCGCTACCGCGGGGGCGATTTTGATGATCAAACGCGGATCGAACGGTTTTGGAATCAGATAATCCGGCCCGAATGACAGATCCTGATCGCCGTAGGCCGATGCCACCACTTCGCTCTGCTCCGCCAGCGCCAGATCGGCAATCGCGTGCACGCAGGCCAGCTTCATCTCTTCGTTAATCGTGGTCGCGCCCACATCCAGCGCGCCGCGGAAGATGAACGGGAAGCACAGTACGTTGTTCACCTGATTCGGATAGTCGGAACGACCGGTACAGATAATCGCATCTGGACGAACTTCTTTCGCCAGCGGCGGCAGAATTTCCGGTTCAGGGTTTGCCAATGCCATGATCAGCGGACGCGGCGCCATGGTTTTCACCATATCCTGCGTCAGTACGCCAGGGCCGGAGCAGCCGAGGAAGATATCCGCATTAGGGATAACATCGGCCAGTTTGCGCGCGCCGTTATCTTCCACCGCATACGCCGCTTTGGTTTCTTCCATGTTTTCATCACGACCGTGATAAATCACGCCGCGCGAATCACATACGACAATGTTGTGTTTCTGGAGACCCAGCGCCACCAGCAGGTTCAGACAGGCGATAGACGCCGCGCCTGCACCGGACACCACCAGACGCACATCAGAAATATTTTTTTCTACTACGCGCAGGCCATTCAGAACAGCGGCAGTACAGATGATCGCCGTGCCGTGCTGATCGTCGTGGAAGACGGGAATCTTCATGCGCTCACGCAGCTTCTTCTCGATGTAGAAGCACTCCGGTGCCTTGATGTCTTCCAGATTGATACCGCCGAACGTCGGCTCCAGTGCGGCGATCACATCGATCAGCTTGTCTGGGTCCAGCTCGTCGACTTCGATATCGAAAACATCAATGCCGGAGAATTTTTTGAACAGAACGCCTTTACCTTCCATCACGGGCTTACCAGCCAGTGCGCCGATATTGCCGAGGCCGAGAACAGCCGTTCCGTTAGAGATCACGGCGACCAAATTGCCGCGCGCGGTGTATTTGTAGGCGGCCAGCGGATCTTCCGCGATTTCCAGACAGGGTGCCGCAACACCAGGAGAATACGCCAGCGCCAGATCGCGCTGCGTCGCCAGCGGTTTAGTCGGGGAAACCTGAATTTTCCCGGGAATCGGATACTGGTGGAAATCAAGGGCGCTTTGCTTTAGCTGTTCATCCATTTTATGTACCTTTTCGGTTTTGTTGTGTTGTGTCTGTAGGGTAAAGAGTACCCAGTATAGTGTTTGCCAATGCCTAAACTACCGAGGATGGCAAAAACTGCGGGGGAATGCTGGTTAATATAGTTATTTTATTTGACGGTTTTTTGTTCGATTTGCAGCCAGAGTCGGATACACCAAACGGGATAATTGAGAGAAATTCAGAGAAAACGGGAAGATCGTCGCGTGATGCAAACACACCACGCAACAGAGAAAGAGAGGTTACTGCGTCATATTCAGAATAGTACGAATGTTGCCTGCACTGGTGGCGATAATATCGATGGCTCCGGTGCGCAGCGCGCCAAGAATCGCTAAGGCTTTGGTATTTTCAGAAGCAATCGCAATCACGCAGGGGATTTTGTGTAGCTCTTCAATACTCACGCCAATCACCCGTTCGTTCATCACCGTATCCACATGCTGACCCTGCGCGTTAAAGAAGTCATATCCGGCGATATCCCCAATCACGCCCTGATTGAGGCTGGCATCAATAATTTCATGCGGGGTGAACCAGCCGAGTTTAACCATGTAGCTGTTCTCATTCATATCCCCAATGCCCACCAGCGCGATATCGGCCTTGCGCGCCCGATCCAGCGTTTCCTTAATGGTGCCGTTTTGCATGAAGGCTTCTTTGAGCGCCCGGTTTTCGACATAAGCAGGTGAATACAGCGTTTCGCTGCTGCCACCGAATTTCTTTGCCAGACGGCGGCTGATATGGTCGGCGTTAATCGCATCACCGGGACGGTGTGTTCCGCCGATACCGCAGATAAAGCGGCAGTTACGTTCCGTCACATTGCTCACATGGTCGGCGACCGCCGCCACATTACGTCCCTGCCCAACGGCGACCACGGTATCGTCTTTCAACGACAGCGCCAGATAGTTGGAAACCAGTGCCGCAACCTGTCGACGCTGCTCTTCTTCATCCTGATGGTCGAGTGCAATCAGCGCACGCTTGATCGAAAAGCGCTCCAGCATCTGCTGTTCAAGACGCGTGCTGAAGACCGGATGATAGCGCACGGTAATTTCAACAATGCCTTCTTCTTTCGCACGTTTCAGCAAACGCCCGACTTTGATGCGCGAAATACCGAATTTCTTGGCGATCTCTTCCTGAGTAATTTCGTCCTGATAATAAGCAACGGCGATTTCAGTCAGAAGTTCGCTTTCCTGAGATCCTGATTGTTTTTCCATCTGGTCACATTTTCCTTACACAAGGGGATCGGTTTATACAGACGCTGTGTCTACAGATGAAAACCGTCGCAATGAATAATTGTTACACGCTGGGAGAAGAGGCTCAAGCCCAGCGAGATTATCCCTGATGGTGGCGCAAACGGACAGAGGCAGAAGCGCCGGAACCAGACAAAAAGGCTGACTCCGGCAACGTGACACATTACCGCTGAATGGCATCAATCTTCAGCATTTTGGCAATCACCAGATCGAGCTCTTTCTCGTCGAAAATTTTCTTCCAATCTGGCTTGATGATGTTCTCTTTACCGTATTCAATCGCGATCATACACGCATCCGAGAACGGATTCGTACTGCGGAAAGCCACCGCCAGCGCGATCTGAATGTGTCCATAAAGCATAGCTTTCGCCGCGGCCTCCGGTACGCCAATTGTGTTGATGGTTTCATCCAGCGCTTCTTTCATCAACGTGCCAACCATACAGGCTACGGTTTCAACCAGCGTCGGTTCCAGATAGGCCAGCTGTTTTACCGTCACCCAGTGCACGTCAATCACCGGGCCATACATCACTTTAACCACGCGCGCTAAGGTGGCCTTCTGCTCGTCACTGCCCGCCTCATAAGAGGCGGCAACGTGCTGTGGCGCGGCCACGCCGCCAAATGCATCGGCATGTTCTTCCGGCGTGAAGCGATCCAGAAATACGGAAGGATGGCACGGATGGGCAACGGCGTAATCGATATCATCACGCTTGGCGATAAGATTGGCATAGGCCGCTGCCGGGTCCAGCGTCAGCAGCACCGCGTTG
This sequence comes from Pectobacterium colocasium, assembly GCF_020181655.1. NCBI lineage: Bacteria > Pseudomonadati > Pseudomonadota > Gammaproteobacteria > Enterobacterales > Pectobacteriaceae > Pectobacterium > Pectobacterium colocasium. Next base: position 957,406 of record NZ_CP084032.1, on the reverse strand, counting down.
CTTTTCATCTGCGGGACAACAAGTTCAGAGACCACTTTCAAAGCAATATCAGGAACGGCCAGAATCACCACATCGCTTTCAGGAATCACCTGCTCAGCAACGGACAATTCTCTGCCTGCGGCAACCACTTGCTCCTGCGCACGCGGTGAGTTCTCGCAGTAAAACACCTGATAGTCACTTTTCTGGAAATTGGCAGAGATACGCATGCCCATTTTACCGCCAGCGCCCAGTACAGTAATGGTTTTTAATTCAGCAGCCATGATTTGTTACTCCTCGGATTTGGGATATTCAAAGAATGTGTGATGAACGGTTCGCATAGGGATTGCGCGTGTAGAGATAATTCAGGCTATGGCGCGTCCAGGCGTCTTCCAGACGGCACGTTTCTTCCGCATTGGCCTGCCACGGCAGCCAATGCTCGACGATCTGATTAATATTTCGTTCGTTCGGACGAACGATCTGGTGAAGCGCGTCGTAATCCAGCAGGCCAGTTCCCAGCAGACAGCCGGAATAGGTAAAGCCCACCCAACCTTCCTGACGGGCAAACGCAAAATCTTTGATGTGCAGGTTAACTACCCGCGAGGCCGTTAGTTCAATCACCTCACGCGGGTACTCCAGCGCGGCAACACAGTTGCCAGGATCGAGACAAATTCCCAGAGCCGGACTCTCGATAGCGTCAACAACCGCCAGCACGTCGCGCGTTCTTACCTGCTCATAAGTTTCCAATCCCAGTTGGATATTGTGCTGCTCAAACTCAGGCAGCACGCGACGCAGCAAGGCAAGCGCCTCGTCTTGTGTCGGCTTATGTGTTGCTGTGTTGAACATGGTGCGGATAAAACGGACATCCAGCGCGCGAGCCAACGTGAGATAGCGTGTCAGGTGATCCGTGGCGAGCCCTCGTGTTCCCAGTTCCAGTTGAATACCGAGATCGACCGCGCGCTGCCGTAATTTTTCCAACTCGGCAGACGAGAGTGCTTCCACCGCCGCGTAATCACAAATCTGGAAAACGCCCGCACCAGAATCTGCGGTTTGCTCCAGCATGGCTTCCAAACCCAGAGGATTCAGCACACGGGAAGAGGCTCGCCAGAAGAACGCATAGGTACTTAATCCAATTGCCATATTTATTTCCTCTCACTTACGCCAGCGAACAGAGCGTGAAGGCTTCATCCATAATGGCGTTAAACGCAGACGGGTCATGGGCAAAACGCCCCAAAAACAGGCCATCAGCGGCGTCACCAAGCTGACTCAGCAATCCCGGCCCGGCACTGCCGCCATAAATAACTCGCCCCTCGCGCACGCCTGCCTGAGTTGGAAAATGCTGTTTTAGTGCCTGACAGACCTCGCTGATGTACGCTGTCGGGGCGGGCTCCGTACTACCAATCGCCCACTGCGGCTCATACGCCAGTACCAGATCGCCCGTCAGCTCTTGCTTCTGGGCCAGATTCAGTGCCGCGTCTAATTGAGCCTGACAGGTGTCGATGGCTTGTTGCGTCGAGCCACGTTTCTCCTCGCCTACGCACAGTACCGGCGTTAGCCCATTACGCCAGGCCGCCTCCGTTTTCAGCGCGAAATGCTCATCCGTTTCGCCAAAATAGCGACGACGCTCGGCATGCCCGATTTCGACATAGCGACACCCCATTTCATGCAGCATGGTGCCGCTCACTTCTCCGGTGAAGGCTCCGTTATCCGCCCAGTGCAGATCTTGTGCACCGACATGAACGGGTGACTGGGCAAAGCGCTGCACTACAGGCGCTAACGTCGGGAAGGCGGGCAGCACAAACAGCCGGGCCGATGGCAGTGATGCCAGCGGATGCTGTTCGGCTATCTCATGGATTTTCTGGCACCAGTCGAGTGTCTGCTGATAGCCGAAATACATTTTCAGGCTGACGCCCAGCGTTAATTTGCGCGAACTCATCGCTCACTCTCCGCTTGCGTCGCCGTCTGATGCGAAGGAGTCGGCGTCGTATCGCTGTTCAACACGGCCGACACCGCCTCAAGGATCATGGCTAGCGATATTGCCCCCGCATCGGGCGTACCCAGACTTTTTTCTGCCAGCGGGCGCGCGCGACCAATTTTGGGTAACAGCTGTGCCGTGTCTTCAGCGGCCTGTTGGGCACACTGTGCAGCCTGCTGCCAGGCTTCTGGCAAGCGCATTCCCGCTTCGACTCGTTGCGTCAGTGCCAAACTAAAGGGGATGAGTGCATCCACCAGCGTTTTATCCCCCGGTTTCGCTTTACCGAAATGCATCACGCTCTCTTTGGCCTGACGTATACCGTCAGCCACGCGACGACCGTCAGGACGTTGTTCATCACCCAACACCGTTCCCAGCGCATTCAAGGCGACACCCCAGATTGCGCCAGACGTTCCTCCTGCGCGATCGGCCCAGGCATCTGCCGCACGTTGCAATAACGTGCCAGCGCCTGCCTGCCGTTCCAGCATCTCCGCGGCCTTTTCCGCTGCGGCAATCACCCCACGCTCCATGCCAATACCGTGATCGCCATCTCCGGCAATGGCATCGATACGGCCCAACTCGGTGACGTTAGCCAGTACAATGTCACGCGCAGCGTTCAACGCCGCCGCAACACAGTGTGCCGCTGCTTTCGATGCCGCCGTCGCGGCTGGGATCACATCGAGTTCTGCCGTGAATGTCCGCTCAGCCAGCGGTTCGGCGGGAGACATACTGCCTTTACGGAATGCGGGTGCATCAGCAGGCGCACGCCAGAAACGCTCCAGTTCCTCATCGAGCCAGAACAACGTGAGCGATAGACCCGCCATATCAAAGCTAGTTACCAGCTCACCCACTTCCGGCTCGACCACCGTCAGACCCTGCTCGACCAGCAGTTGCGAAACCCGGCGATAAACCACAAACAGCTCTTCGTATTTCACGCCGCCGAGGCCGTTGAGCACTACGCTGATCCGCTGCCCGGAGAGCGTCTCAATACCTTGCGGCACCTCTTCCAGCAGTGAACTGACCAAAAGCTCAGCCAGCTCATCGGCGGTTGAAATAGGCACATCGCGGATGCCCGGTTCACCGTGAATCCCCATGCCCACCGCCATCATTCCTTCGGGAACGGTGAACAACGGGTGTTCCGCGCCCGGCAACGTACAGCCTGAGAAGGCTACGCCGAGTGAACGGGTGCGCTGGTTGGCGCGTTCGGCAACCTCAAGTACGGCAGCCAAATCATAGCCCGCTTCCGCCGCCGCAGAGGCAGCCTTAAAGACCATCAGATCGCCCGCTACCCCGCGACGCTTTTGCCATTCGTTCAGTGGCGCGCTGGAAATGTCATCGGTAACCGCCAGCAGCTCACACGGGATACCTTCCGCATTCAGACGCGCCTTAGCCTGTCCGAAATGAAGCACATCGCCCGCATAGTTACCGAACGTCAGCAGTACGCCACCACCATTGTGTGCCGCTCGGGCAACGCTACAGATCTGCTGGGCTGATGGCGAAGCAAACAGGTTGCCCATCGCCGCGCCGTGCGCCAGCCCCTGCCCGACCAGGCCAGCAAACGCCGGGTAGTGGCCGGAGCCACCCCCGACCACAATGGCGACCCCACCTTCACGACTGCGAGTGCTTCTGACCACACCGCCTGGTACCTGACGCACTTTGTCAGCATGCGCCGCCACAAAGCCTTCGGTCAGTTCCCGGGCAAAGGCGGAAGGTTGGTTGAACAAATACGTCATATCAATGCTCCTGTGTTGCTGATGCGGATTTCGATAACCGGTCCGAACGGCTGAGCAGGACAATCAACACGGCGGAAAGCAGCATTAGCCCGCCGACAATCATCATGGGCAGCACGTAGGTTCCCGTCACACCCCGCACCGCACCGGTGATGTATCCCGCTGAAAATCCGGCAACGTTGCCAATGGTATTGATGAGCGCGATGGCCGCTGCCGCTGACGCCCCCGTCAGGAACTGGGTCGGTAATGTCCAGAAGTTAGGCAGCGCGGCGAAGATGGAGCAGGCCGTTACGGTGATCACCGCAATGGTCGCCGTCGGGGATTCCATAAACAGCGCCAGCGGAATGCTGATCGCCCCCGTCAGCGCAGGGATGGCTATGTGCCATGAACGGCAGCCGCGACGCGTCGCATCACGTGACCAGAAATACATCACGATGGCCGCAGGCAAGTAAGGGATCGCGGTAATCAGCCCTTTATCCATGACATTGAAGGTCGTGCCGAACTGCTGTTGGAAACCCGCGATAATCGTGGGCAGGAAGAACGCCAGTGCATAGAGGCCGTAAATAAAACCGAAGTAAATCAGGCACAGTACCCAGACGCGTTTGTTGAACATCACGGTCATCACGCTAGGGTGTTTGCTGTGATTTTTGGTCGCATGTTCGCTTTCCAGTTCACTGACCAGCCAGCGTTTCTCATCGGCATTCAGCCATTTGGCATCGGCCGGACGATCCACCAGATAGAACCAGGTAATGATACCGACGATGATGGCGGGAACGGATACGCCGAGGAACATCACCCGCCAGCCAGACAATCCGAACAGGCCATGCTGCTCAATCAGCCAGGCAGCCAGCGGCGCGCCTAACACCACGGTCAGAGGCTGTGCCAGATAGAACAGTGACAGGATTCTGCTACGGTAGCGGGCAGGCACCCACATGCTGAGGAACAAGATCGCGCCGGGGAAGAACCCCGCCTCTGCTATCCCCAACAGGAAACGTAGGATATACAACCCTTCAATACTGCTTACCCAGGTAAACAGCAATGACACGATGCCCCACGACACCATAATGCGTGACAGCCATTTGCGCGCGCCGAAGCGGTGCAATGCCAGATTGCTCGGCACTTCCAGCAGAATATAGCCAATAAAGAAAATCCCGGAGGCGAGCCCGAACTGCGCGACGGTTAGCGCAAGATCGGTATTCATACCATTCGGTCCCGCGAACGAAATGGCCGTACGATCGAGGAAGTTAATAAAGAACATCAGGCCGACGAAAGGCACGAGACGCCAGGAGATCTTGCGAATGGCCGATTGTTCTACAGCAGATGGTGTTGTGGTGGACGGTTTTGAGGCAGATTGCCCCGCCGTTGCCGCAGCCGATACTTTACTCATACAGCCCCCTTACTACCGATAGTCAATCCCTTCCATGACATCGCCTCTACGCCAGGCTGTTCCTGCATTTCATCCTCTTTCGTCATTCGATACCCGGTGTGACCTTTGTTGTTTGTTGTCTTTTTTATCGTTTGCATACAGGTCTGACACATTGTTATGCCCTCTAAAGATTTAGATCATTAACACACGATGTGAACATATGAACGATATATTTGCCCCAATCTTTTGCCTATCTCTCTGTTTAAAAATTGTGAGCATGATCTAAATATGTATCAAAAAGGTAAAACACCGCCTTAAAAGGCGTAAAAGTGACCAAGATCACTCTTTTAATCGCCTTTTCCTCTCTGACAAAACAAAAAACAAATAATCACACATTGAACATTTGAAAAAAGCGGTATATGTTTAGCCATGAAAAGGCCGGAAATGTACGGAATCATGCAGAGAGATTCTCGTTAGTGTCTGTTTATTCATGTTTTTATAAACAATCTAACGAAAGCGACATATCAGGCTCACTTTGACCCTCAGCCAGGCAGGAGATAGATATGCTCTCGATTGCAATTGGTGCAGACAGCGCCGCGATTGATCTGAAAAACACGATTACTGATTATTTACAGCAGAAGGGGCTGACGGTGACCGACTACAGCTACGATCCCACCGGGGAAAATCCGATCTACCCCGATGTTGCCTACACGCTGGCGCACGCGATTAAAGACGGTAAGCACCAGCGTGGGATCCTGCTGTGCGGCACCGGGATCGGCATGAGTATCGTGGCTAACAAGGTCAATGGCATTCGTGCCGCTCAGTGCCATGACACCTATTCCGCTCAGCGGGCCAGAAAAAGCAACGATGCGCAGGTGATCGCACTAGGCGCTCGGGTTATCGGCCCTGAACTGGCAAAAGAGATTGTCGGCGCCTGGCTGGATGCCGAGTTTGAAGGTGGCGGATCGGCACCGAAAGTCGAGAAAATCAGCTACTACGAACATCAAGAAAATCATCGGTAATCCTGTCTGACGGCCCGCAGTTATCCCCAGACTGGCTGGCCGTCAGTCTTACTGTTCGTTTAGCCGACTTTCCGTGCAGCAAAACAGTGTTCAGTCGAGACAGCCCAACCGCAGCAATCGGAAAAAGCGCATATTATTCCACGACCTCATGGTGCAGTGTGTTGGCTCTGTTTTGCGCTGCTATTTCTCTATTTACATCAAGGAGCTCCTTCATGAACCAACTCGAAGCCCTTAAACAATTTACCGTGGTGGTCGCCGATAGCGGCGATATCGACTCCATTCGTCAATTTTCACCGCAAGATGCCACCACGAATCCGTCCTTGATTTTGAAAGCCGCCACCCTGCCTCAATACCAACCGCTGTTTGATGACGCGATTGCCTATGCGAATCAGCAAGGCGGTAGCTCGGAAACGCGGCTCATCAACGCCAGCGACCGACTGGCGGTGAACATCGGCGCAGAAGTGCTGAAAAGCATTCCGGGGCGCATCTCCACCGAAGTGGATGCCCGCCTCTCATTCGATCGCGGGATGTGCGTCGCCAAAGCACGCAAACTGATTGGGATGTACCAAGAAAAAGACATTCCACGCTCGCGCATTCTGATTAAACTCGCCGCCACCTGGGAAGGAATTCGCGCCGCTGAAGAGCTGGAAAAAGAAGGGATCAACTGCAACCTGACGCTGCTGTTCTCATTTGCGCAGGCGCGTGCCTGTGCCGAAGCGGGTGTCTTTCTGATCTCCCCGTTTGTCGGCCGAATTTATGACTGGTATCAGGAAAGGCAACCCGCCAGCGACTATCAGGCAGACAACGATCCTGGCGTGATCTCCGTGCGTAATATCTATGACTACTACAAACGCCACCGCTACCAAACCGTCATCATGGGCGCCAGCTTCCGCAAAGTGGAACAGATTCTGGCGCTGGCGGGATGCGATCGCCTGACGATTTCCCCCGCGCTGCTGGAACAATTGAAAAACAGCAATGCCCCGGTCGAACGCCAGCTGACGCCGTCGACCGAAGCGTTCAATCCACCTTCGCCGCTGTCTGAAGCCGAGTTCCGCTGGGAACACTATCAGGATGCGATGGCCGTCGATAAACTGGCGGAAGGCATTCGCCTGTTCGCTGCCGATCAACAAAAGCTGGAAGCGCTGTTGGCGGCCAAGCTGTAACGTCTGGAGTCAAGCATGTCCTCTCGTAAAGAACTTGCCAATGCTATCCGCGCGCTGAGCATGGATGGGGTGCAGAAAGCCAAATCCGGTCACCCGGGCGCACCGATGGGCATGGCCGATATCGCCGAAGTGCTGTGGCGCGATTATCTCAACCATAATCCGGCCAACCCTAACTGGGCCAACCGTGACCGCTTCGTGCTGTCCAACGGCCACGCGTCCATGCTGATTTACAGCCTGCTGCATCTCTCCGGCTACGACCTGCCGATTGAAGAATTGAAAAACTTCCGCCAGCTGCATTCCAAAACGCCGGGTCACCCTGAATACGGCTACACCGCCGGCGTTGAAACCACCACCGGCCCGCTGGGTCAGGGGGTTGCCAACGCCGTGGGTATGGCGATTGCCGAGCGCACGCTGGCCGCACAGTTCAACCGTCCGGGCCACGAGATTGTTAACCATCACACCTACACCTTCCTCGGTGACGGCTGCATGATGGAAGGGATTTCTCACGAAGTCTGCTCGCTGGCAGGCACCATGAAGCTCGGCAAACTGACCGCGTTTTATGATGACAATGGCATCTCCATCGACGGTCACGTTGAAGGCTGGTTTACCGACGATACCGCTGCCCGTTTTGAAGCCTACGGCTGGCACGTAGTACGTGGCGTGGACGGTCACGATGCTGACGCCATCAAGCGCGCTATTGGTGAAGCCCAGTTGGTGACCGACAAGCCGTCGCTGCTGATGTGTAAAACCGTGATTGGTTTCGGCTCTCCGAACAAGGCCGGTACGCACGATTCCCACGGTGCACCGCTGGGTGATGCGGAAGTCGCGGCTTCCCGCGAACAGCTGGGCTGGACGCACGCGCCGTTTGATATCCCGGCTGACATTTATGCGGCCTGGGACGCGAAACCGGCCGGTCAGCGTAAGGAAGCGGCCTGGGATGAGGCGTTTGCCGCCTACGCCAGCGCGTACCCGGAACTGGCTGCCGAATTCACACGCCGCACCAGCGGTGAACTGCCAACCAACTGGCAGGCAGACGCGCAGAAATTTATCGACGATTTGCAGGCCAATCCGGCGAAAATCGCCAGCCGCAAAGCCTCACAGAACGCGCTGGAAGCCTACGGCAAACTGCTGCCGGAATTCGTGGGCGGCTCTGCCGACCTGGCGCCGAGCAACCTGACCATCTGGTCCGGCTCGGTCTCGCTGGACAAAGACCACGCGGGCAACTACATCCACTACGGCGTGCGCGAATTCGGCATGACGGCGATTGCCAACGGGATTGCGCTGCACGGCGGCTTTGTGCCGTACACCGCGACCTTCCTGATGTTTGTGGAATACGCGCGTAATGCCGTGCGTATGGCCGCGCTGATGAAAATCCGCAGCATCTACGTTTACACCCACGACTCCATCGGTCTGGGCGAAGACGGCCCGACGCACCAGCCGGTTGAACAGCTGGCGAGCCTGCGCGTGACGCCGAACATGAGCAACTGGCGTCCGGCGGACCAGGTGGAAACGGCGGTGGCGTGGAAATACGCGATTGAGCGTCAGGACGGCCCGACGTCGCTCATCCTGTCCCGTCAGAATCTGGCGCAGCAGCCCCGTACCGCGGAGCAACTGGCGAACGTGGCGAAAGGCGGTTACGTGCTGAAAGACAGCGACGGACAGCCTGAGCTGATCCTGATTGCGACTGGTTCTGAAGTTGAACTGGCTGTCGGCGCCTATGACAAGCTGACCGCCGCAGGCCGCAAGGTGCGCGTGGTGTCGATGCCGTCTACGGATGCGTTCGACAAGCAGGATGCAGCCTACCGTGAAGCGGTGCTGCCGAAAGCGGTAGCGGCACGCGTAGCGATTGAAGCGGGTATCGCAGACTACTGGTTCAAGTACGTCGGCCTGAACGGCGCGATTGTCGGTATGACAAGCTTCGGCGAATCTGCCCCGGCTGAGCTGCTGTTCGAAGAGTTCGGCTTCACGGTCAATAACGTGGTCGAAAAAGCGCAGGCGCTGCTGAAGTAAAGCGGCGGTTCGGTAAACTGACGATGCAGTAAAATACCGGTAGTAGACTGCGATATCGTGCGCAAAAGGATCGCAAACCGCACTATTGTTTGTGATCCAGATCAATTAATTCACCTGAGCACATTGCATGACTCCAGCGCCGCATGCTGATATTGCGGCGCAACACCACAAGTTGCACCAGCCTATTTTTATCGCGGCGTGCTACTGCTTCGGCAGGCAAGACCAAAGTAAAAATGCATTTCCTCTTTTTAAGAGGTGCATTTTTATTTTGGTCTTTTTTTTTGGCCTAATTGGCGTCAACACAGGGTAAAACTATGGATCATCAAAAAATGGATTATCAAAAACTTGGAGTCGATATCCTCGCGTTAAGCGGCGGCAAGCAGAACGTCAGCAAGCTGACCCACTGCGCCACTCGCTTACGTTTCGAGTTCAACGACAGCCATGCCGTACAGGCAGAGGCGATTGCTAAACTTCCCGGCGTCATCAGCGTGGTCGATCGCGGTGGCCAGTTTCAGGTGGTGATCGGCAACGACGTCCAAATCACCTATCGCGCGATTTTGAACGAGATTGGCGAGATGAACAGCCAGCGCAATGCTGGTAACAAGCAGCAGAAAAAAGGCGGCATTTTTACGCAAATCATCAGCGTGATTTCCACCACCTTTACCCCCGTCATTCCGGCAATTACCGGCGCAGGGATGATCAAAGCACTGCTGGCAATCCTCAAGCTGACTGGCTTAATTTCTGCCGACAGCACGACCTATCGCTTGCTGGATACCATCTCCGATGCGGCCTTTTTCTTCCTGCCCGTACTGCTGGCTTACGGTGCCTCCATCAAGTTCGCCTGTAACCCAATTCTGGCGATGACGATTGCTGGCGCACTGCTGCACCCGAATCTGGCTCAGCTGTTAGCATCAGGCGGGCCAATCAGCTTTATCGGCATTCCGGTACGGCTGGCAGACTACGCCGGATCGGTATTGCCGATCATTCTTACCGTATGGATCATGTCTTACATTGAGCAGTTCGCCGAAAAGATCTCACCGTCCATGATCAAATTTTTCACCAAGCCGATGATCGTGCTGCTGTTCACCGCACCGCTCGCGCTGGTGGTGATTGGGCCTTTCGGGATTTTCCTCAACGATCTGGTCGCCAGCGGCGCGGCGATCATCGACGGCAAGGCAAGCTGGTTAATCCCGATGCTGATGGGGGGTCTGCAACCATTTTTGGTCATCACTGGCACCGCCTGGGCGATGACGCCGATTGCCACCTCGCAGCTTACCCGTAACGGCTTCGAGATGATCAACGGGCCTGGCATGCTGGCTTCCAACATTGCTCAGGGTGCCGCCACGCTGTGCGTGGCGTTTAAAACCAAGAACAAGAATCTGAAACAGCTGGCTTCTTCGGCGGGCTTCACCGCGCTGCTGGGTATCACCGAACCTTCCCTGTACGGGGTAACGCTGAAACTGAAGAAACCGCTGATTGCCGCCATGATTGGCGGGGGCTGTGCGGGCATCTATGCCGGTTTAGCCGGGCTGGTTCGTTACGCCTTCGTCTCGCCGGGGCTGGCAGCGCTGCCTGCTTTCATTGGTGAAAACCCGATGAACATCGTCCATGCGCTGATCACCTGCGCCATTGCGATTGTCGTCACGTTTGCTCTCACCTGGATCATGGGATTCGACGATCCGGTCGATGAAACTGACGCCGCGCAAAACGACTCAGCTCAGGCAGATCAACGCCAAGCAACACCGGCAGCCAATACCGCGCAAAAAACGCAGGCCACAGAAGGCCACGCGGAACAGCAAGCGATTATGAGTCCGCTGTCCGGCAAATTGGTCGCGCTGAGCGACATCAACGATGACGTATTCTCACAGGGATTACTGGGACAAGGCGTGGCGATTATTCCTGACAACGGTGAAGTGGTCGCGCCCGTCAGTGGCGAAATCATCACGTTCCTTGAGTCTAAACACGCCATCGGCATCCGGGCTGACAACGGTTTAGAATTGCTGATTCACGTCGGTCTGGACACGGTGAACCTCAACGGCAAGCACTTTACCGGCTATATCAAACCGGGCGACCGTGTCACCGCTGGCGACAGGCTAATTAGCTTCGATCTGCATGAAATCACGCGTCTGGGTTATGACCCGGTTACGCCCGTCGTGATAATCAATAGCGATGAGTACGCTAGCGTCGTCTGCACTGTACCGCAGCCGATCGCCCCGATGGATACCATCATTAAAGTGAACGCCTGACGATCCATAAAAGCATTGGGCAAGGTGCCCAATGCTTTTCAGTCTCCCTGTATGTGAGAAAAATATGTACTATCAACAGCAAAAACACTTCCCAGCGGATTTTCTGTGGGGAGCCTCAACCTCGGCTTATCAGGTTGAAGGGGGGTGGCAAGCCGAGGGAAAAAGCCCGTCGATCATTGATCAATGCCAGCACCCGGAAAACACTGCCGACTTCACCGTCGCCAGCGATCACTACCATCGGTTTAAAGAAGATGTGCAGCTGTTTGCGGAGCTGGGCTTAAAGGCCTATCGTTTCTCTATCGCCTGGACACGTATTCTTCCCGATGGCACCGGTGCTATCAATCCGCAGGGTATCGCGTTTTACAACAATCTGATTGATGAACTGAACGCGCACAATATCGAACCCGTCGTCACGCTCTACCATTTCGATTTGCCTTATTGCCTTGAGGCACAAGGCGGCTGGCAGAATCGCGCCACGATTGATGCCTTTGTTCACTACGCCCGCACGCTGTTTACGCATTTCGGCGACAAGGTAAAATATTGGCTGACAATCAATGAGCAGAACACCATGATTCTGCACCCCGGTGCGATTGGTCTGCCGGAAGGCGGCGTTTTGCCATCCAAAAAAGCGCTGTACCAGCAGAACCATCACATGATGTTAGCGCAGGCGCAGGTCATGGCGTTGTGTCACGAACTCGCGCCCAATGGCCTGATTGGTCCGGCAATCAATACTACCTCGATGTATCAAGCCACCAGCAAACCGGAAGATGCCATCGCCGCGCACAACTGGGAAACGCTGCGCTGCTGGAGCTTTCTGGATGTTGCAGTGCACGGTCGTTACAACGCGCTGGCCTGGCGTTATCTGGAAGATCGTGGCCTGACGCCGGAGACATTGCCCGGCGATGACGACATCCTGCAATCGGGAAAACCCGACTACGTGGCGATTAACTACTACTCCACCGCCACCATTGCCGCCAGCAAAGGCGATGCGTCGGATGTCAGCGCCCGCGCGGGCGATCAGCAAATCATGCTGGGCGAGCCCGGCGTCTATCGCGCAGCGGAAAACCCGCACGTTGATAAAACGCCTTATGGCTGGGTGATCGACCCCGTTGGCTTGCGCTTAACGTTGCGGAAAACCTACGAGCGCTATCATCTGCCGATCCTGATTACGGAAAACGGTATGGGCGCGCCGGATAAGCTTGAGGCCGACGGTACGATCGACGATCAATATCGCATCGATTTTATTGCTCGTCATATTGAACAAATGCAGCTCGCCATCAGCGATGGCGTTGATCTTATTGGCTATTGTCCGTGGTCGGCAATCGATGTGGTCAGCACCCATCAGGGCTACGGTAAACGCTACGGGTTTATTTACGTGAACCGCGACGAATTCGATCTGAAAGATCTGCGCCGCATCAAAAAGAAAAGTTTTTACTGGTATCAAGGTGTCATAGAATCAAATGGAGTGCGCTTATTTCCCAGCGTCCCGTGATACCGATACCCAGTACACCATTTTGTTAAAGCGGGGATAAGTACGACGCCGGATATGTCACGTTGCAGGAAGCCTATTTCCCGCAACGTGACACATCATGAAGCTAGCTTATCTCACTGGCTTTCCCACTGAATCACTCAAGAAACGCATGATGGCTGAACCGATAAAAGCAATAAAAATACTGAACAATAGCCTGGTGTTATCTTCCGATGCAAATAACAACGAAATCATTGTTATGGGGAAAGGAATCGGCTTTAACAGCAAGACCGGCGATATTCTCGATCCGGCAAAAATTGAGAAGACCTTTATTCTCAAGGATGGTACATCGCCACGCGAATTTGCTCGTCTGATTGAGCACGTTGGGGAAGAATATGTTCACATCGTGAATAAGATTATTGATGATGCGAACAGGCAGCTTCATGGTCGCTTGAGCGAGCAGGTCTTTTTTACGCTGATCGACCATATCAGCTTTGCGATTGAGCGCTATCGCAAAGGCATCAGAATACAAAATCGTCTGCTTTATGAGGTAAAGCGGTTTTATCCGCAGGAATTCGCGATTGCCTCGCGGGCGCTCAACGACATTAACCAACAGATGAAGCTGGAATTACCCGAAGAGGAAGCAGGCAATATCGCGTTTCATTTGGTCAACGCCCAAACCGACGTCCAGAATATGGAAAACACGCTCCAGTCGGTCAAGATGCTGAAAGATATCTTTAATATCATCCAGTACAACTTCCATATCGTGATTGATAAAGAGTCGATTAACTACTCTCGTTTCCTGACGCATATGCAATTCTTCATTCAGCGTCTGCTAGAAAATAGCCTAATTCATTCCAATGATGACTTTATTTTTGAACAGGTCACCAAAGAGTATCCTGATGCGTACAAATGTAGCCGACTGATCAAAGACTATATTCACAACCTGCTCAACATCGACATCTCTAACGATGAAATGTTGTACCTGATTATTCATATCGTCCGCATCACCCCGGAAAAATAACCCCTTCCCAATAGCCAGGCGAAACGCCGCTATTGGGCAAGAGTTCTGCCATTATCACCGGTCCCCTTTCGGGTATATGTTCTGATTGCCTTTGCTTTGCGATATTTATTCTTTAGCCTTCAACCCAGTCAAGCGAATAACGAAATAAACGCTACCCCTCTGTTTATCATAGTAAAAAATACATTTCACTCTCCCGAAATCCAATAACAAAATTAACAAAATCGCTCGCTTATAACTTATAACCTTTTTTTATTTGTCCTGTTTTACCCTGACGATTAAAAGAGAAAAGGTGTCAAAAAATGCCGTTTGGCAAATCACATACCGCATAAGCCCTTTTCTTTTGATAAGAAAAACCCATTTATTTTTTCATGTCTTATGAAGAAAGGCATGTTAGTTAACCCAGGTAAAAACAATGAAAAAACCTCTGCTTGCCTTTCCATTACTTATGCTTGGCGTAATGCCACCAGCCTTTTCTGCCGAGCAAAATGCCCCCACCACTCGCACCTTTCAGGTTCAGTCCGATGCGGCCTTAAAAGCCAAAGTGCCAGAGGCCGTCCTGCAAAAAGGCTTTATCGTTGCGGGCACCAACCCCAATACGCCGCCAACCACCTTTTATCAGGAAGATAATAAAACGCTGGCAGGCCGCGAGATCGATATCATGAACGCGATTGGTGACCGGCTCGGCGTGCCGGTGAACTGGAACGATACCGGCGGGTTCGACAACATCATCCCCGGTCTGAAATCAGGCCGTTACGATGTGGCGCTGTCGAATATCAATGCGACGCCAAAGCGCCTTGAGCAAATCGATTTCATCGGTTATTTCAACGCGTCAAAACTGGCCATCATTTCCCTGAAAGACGCTAACGTCGCGCCTTTTACCTCCCTCAGCGTGCTGTGCGGTAAAGAAGTGGGGGCGGGAGCGGGTACCACTCAGCTACTGCGCTTGCAGGAAGCCGACAAGCAGTGTGTCGCAGAACAGAAAGACGCGATCAAAATCGCGATCTTCCCGGATCGTCCGTCTGGCGTACAGGCGGTGATCAGCGGGCGCGTACCGTTGTTCTTCGGCCCTTATGAAGGACTACGCTATCAGGTGAGTCAGGTAAAACGGCTGACCATCAGTGGTGATATCGCCGTTAACGATGCACCTGTTTCCATTGCGTTCCCTAAAGACTCGGCTCTGGAAGACGCGGTTCAGGCGGCGCTGAATTCGCTGATTAAAGATGGCACCTACCAGAAGATTTTGGATAAGTGGGACATCGGCTACGGCGCAGTCCCCGAGGCGAAACGTAACGCAGAGATCTTCGGATGAGTACTCCCTCACCGCAGCAGGAACTGCACATCGTTGCCAACCGACACTACGGGCGTTGGATCAGCGCCCTGCTGGTTCTGCTGCTGTTAGGCGCTATCGCCCATTCTGTGCTGAACAATCCCCGTTTTGAATGGCGGGTCGTTGTGGACAGTTTTACAGAGGACTCCATTCTTCAGGGCGTCATCATGACGCTGAAACTGACCGCCATTTCGGTGGCATTAGGCTTTGGCGGAGGCACGATACTGGCGCTGATGCGCCTGTCCAGCAACCCGGTGCTGGTGGCGGTCAGTTGGGGCTATACCTGGTTCTTCCGTGGCGTCCCGACGCTGGTGCAGCTGTTTCTCTGGTATAACATTGCAGCGCTCTACCCGACGATTTCGCTCTCGCTGCCGTTTGTCGGCGAACTTTTCAGCGTTCCCGGCAATACGCTCATCAGCCCGTTTAATGCCGCCGTGCTGGCGCTGGTCATGCACCAGTCTGCCTATGCGGCGGAAATCGTTCGTGCGGGCATTCAAAGCGTCAACCCCGGTCAGTTAGAAGCAGCCCGCGCGCTGGGATACCGTAAACCGCAAATATTCTTCTACACCGTTCTGCCGCAGGCGATGCGCGCCATTCTGCCTCCCGCAGGCAACGAGGTCATCGGCCAACTGAAAACCACGGCGGTAGTTTCCGTGATTTCGCTTCAGGATGTGCTGTATTCGGCACAGATCATTTATCAGCGGACCTATGAAGTCATCCCGCTACTGCTGGTTGCCACTATCTGGTATCTGCTGCTGACCTCCGTGCTGTCTGTCGGTCAATACTATGTTGAACGCTATTTCGGCCGTTCCACGCTCAAACGCAACAAGCCAGGCAGAAGCCGTAAACCGCGTGCTGCAAGGCTTACCCAACGCGCCCGGCCAGCGAACCGGCAGCAGCCCAGCGAGTCCCCCGGCACCTGAATCGGCGGGCGACCAAAGTCGTGCTCTCAATGAATGATGAAGGAAAGGCAACTATGGGCGAGCCCATCACACTGCGAAACGTGCGTAAATTCCTGTCGGGAAACCTGATTTTAGATGACATCGATTTGCAGATGGAGGCCGGATCGGTCACTGCGATTCTGGGTCCATCCGGTGCGGGTAAATCCACGCTGCTGCGCTGTATTAACCATCTGGAAAAACTCGATGGCGGCACCATTTGCGTTGGCGACACGCTGGTCGGGTATCGGCAGAAAGGCCATCGGCTCTATGAATTGAGTGACAAACAGGTCGCAGCCCAGCGCAGCAAGATGGGCATGGTGTTTCAGCACTTTAACCTGTTCCCTCACCGTACCGTGCTGCAAAACGTGAGCGATGCCCCGCTGCGCGTTAAAAAACGTGAACGGCAGGAGGTGCTCGATCAGGCGTATTCGCTGCTGCGACAGGTCGGACTCGCGGAGAAAGCCGACGATTGGCCGCACCAGCTTTCCGGCGGCCAACAGCAGCGGGTCGCGATTGCCCGCGCCCTCGCCATGAATCCGCAGGTGATGCTCTTTGATGAACCCACTTCGGCATTAGACCCGGAACTGGTTGGTGAAGTGCTTCAGGTTATTAAGAAGCTGTCGCATTCCGGTATCACGATGGTTATCGTCACACACGAGATTGGCTTCGCCCGTGAGATCGCCGATAACATCGTGTTTATGGAAAACGGCCGAATTGTCGAAACCGGCCCGGCCAGACAGGTACTGGACGCCCCGCAAAACCGCCGCACGCAGGCCTTTTTCTCAACCGTGCTGTGATTAGGGCATGTTCTACTATTTATGCCCGTCATACTTCAAGCTGCTTGTGCGTTGGCAATACTCGGCTCATGGCTGAGCTTCCCTCTAAAAGGCTGCCGCAAGCGGCGTTCAAAACGAACTCGTCGCACTTCTGAAGATTTAAGCGTACTTTTGAATAATTAGCGTTTTAAATTAATTAAGCATTCGCTACTATCAGCCCATAGGCAAATGATGGAAAATTTTTTGTGGCAACGATTACAGACATTGCTCGAAAAGCCGGAGTGGCCGCCTCAACGGTTTCTCGCGTACTTAATAACGATCCCAGCCTGTCCATAACCAAAGAAAAGCGCCAACTCATTAAGAACATTGCTCATGAGTTGGCCTATTTATCGCCGACACAACGTAAGCAGCAGAAAAAACGGTTAGAGAATTCGCTTGTTGTACGCTCTCATTTCAAAAGGGATAACGACAATGTATTAAATCTCGCCGTCGTCCATTTTCTTACGCCCTCAGAAGAACTCAACGACCCTTATTTCACCGCCATGCGCATTGGCATTGAAAACCGCTGCCACCATTTTAATATTTCGTTACGCAATCTATTCACCACAAATTTATCTTCCAACAGCCATACTTTAGCCCAGGCGCAGGCGATTATTTGCGTAGGTCACTTTAGCGAAAGCGATATCGCCTTAATCTATTCATTAAATAAAAACCTGATTTTCATCGACTCCGCCCCCCTCGATAAAAAATGTGACGCCGTGCTTTTTGATCGGGAAGCGGCGGCACGCGAAGTATTACATTACATTGTGAAGAGCGGCGCTCAGCGTCCCGCATTTATCGGGAATAATGAAAGCCGGCTGCATGTATTCCAAGAGATAACCCAAAAATACGGCATCTATCACGAATCGCGATGCAAGGTCAGCCAGTTATTCTGTATTGAGTCCGGCTATCAGGCGATGAATGAGTTGCTGCAACAAAAAGCGTGGCCAGATGTCGTGTTCGCCGCAACAGACATTATCGCTATTGGCGTGTACCGTGCGATTCAAGAGAAAGGCATTGCCATCCCTAAGCAAATAAAAGTGATCGGGATGAATGATATCCCCACGGCACAGCATCTGAATCCCAGCTTGACGACAATGCGGCTCTACCCGACTGAAATGGGCGAAGCCGCTGTCGATCTATTTTTAGAGCTGGTAGCAGGACGCTATTATAAGAAACACGTACAGGTTGGTTATGAGATGGTCTGGCGCGAAAGCTTCACACTCAGCACGACGTAACGATGTCCGTTTATAATATGTCACTGATATTTCTGACCTTTTCCCTACCCTTATGAGTAAGCGGCCAGAGAACATCAATTAGCGGTTATTTTCCACAGCTGATTCCATCCTCCGTTATCATTCCATTGAATACCGGATGCGCCATTCTCTGTCGAACGACTACTGATATCCAAAAGCTTTCTGCTATTTCTATTCATGATTTTATAGTAGCCATCACCCGCATCTAAAATCAGCCATTGCTGGCTAAAATGGCCGGTGTTATACATTTGGATAATCTGCGCCCCGTCGTCATTGGCACTGGCGGCAATATCAATGTATTTTCCACTATTAACGTTCACCAGATTAAAATAACCATTACCCACCGCGTTAAAATAAAAGCGCTGGCTGTCCCAGTTACCATCGCTGTATTGCTCAAGCAATGCGCTATCTTCATGCGAACCGCCCACGACATTGAGCGATTTACCGCTATGTCGATTAGCGATCTTATAACGTGTTCCGCTGATAAAATTGATTTGCGATTCGGCAAATGCGTCCAGTGCCCGGGTAAATTGCAATACATTGTTTGAAACGCGCGTCGTCGCGCCTAATGCATAGCCATCCGGCAACACACTGGCATTACCCGCAGGTTCCCAATAAAAAACCCCAATGCCTTTATTCCCCGGCACCGCTTTAACAAGGTTAATGGTATCCCTAATCGTCCAGTAACTGTCTGTTGGGTTAGTTTCCAAACCGCCGACTTCAACGACCATGACTTCCTTACCATACCGGCTCGCCATATCGTTGAGGTTGCTAGCCAGTGCACCAGTGAGCTCCCAATAATTTTTCCCCTCCCAATAGGGGTAGAATGAAAAGCCAATCACATCGGTTTTACCACCGTATGTGGTGAGGAAATTGTCAAAAAACCAGCGAGCGTTTGAATTATTATCTCCATGCGCCAAATGGCTAATCACTTTAGAGGAAGGGCTGACCGCTTTAACTGCATCATAGCCCGCATTCAGTAGCTGCGTTAAATTGGCAAACCGACTGGTACTGCCTTCCGGTAGTAATATCCCTGGGTTCATTTCGTTGCCGACCTGCACCCATTCAGGCGTCACGCCTGCGGATACCAATGCGCTCATCACTTCATGCGTGTGATTATAAACGGCCGTTGTTAATTGGCTAAGATTGTAGTTCGCCCACGCTGCGGGCTTGATTTGATGACCAGGATCCGCAAAAACATCGCTGTAGTGAAAATCCACCATGACGCGCATGCCCATCGCTTTGGCACGCTGTGCGGCACTCACCACGCGGGTTTTATCGGTATAGCCGAGCAGCGTCCAGGTCGTATTATCTTTATGCCATAGCGCGCTGGGATCGGGGTTAACAAAAATACGCAGCCGCACAGCGTTTATGCCGTGATCGCGCAAGATCTGCAATACATCACGCTGGGTTCCGGTATCGTCACGCCAGGTGACACCCCGATCTTCCAATTGCTTTACCCAACCAATATCTGCGCCATAAGCAAACGGCTGTGCCGCCTTAGCCAGATTGGTCGCCATGAACCCGATAAACAGCATTAACAGTACAGAGATCATTCCTGAATAATTATTCTTTTTCATTCATTTCTCCTTGAGGTAACACGCTTAAAAGGTGTTTATTACCTTAATAAACACCCAGGTACAGATTCAAAAAACAGAGGGGGATATTGATAAAAAAATAAACTTCACATAAAAAACCAAGCGACTCATATTAATAGTCACCTGGTTAGATTTATTACTTTCCATTTACGCCATATAGTATTTTCAATGGCATCATTCTCAACATGACAGACATGTGGTTTTTAATTAATACGTTTTCCGTTTTCATCAAAAAAATGCAGATTTTCACTACGGCATGTCAGCGGAATCGTTGAGTAAGGCGCAATACTGTTATCACCCGACAAATGCACCTTGAAATGATTCACACCAGAGTAAGCACCAAAAATATACGTGGCATTACCTAGCCTTTCAGTGACTTCACTATTGATCGACAAACTGACGTCTCCGCCATTCGGATCAATACTCAGGTGTTCAGGGCGAATACCTACGGTAATTTTCTGATCGGCATGCAATCCGTGATTCGCAAGATTCACGGAAAGTGTATTGAGCTTATTGATCAAAATACTCACGTTATTTCCTTCAACCTGTGTCACCTCACCGGGTAGAAAATTCATATTCGGCGAACCGATAAAACCGGCAACAAAAAGATTCTCCGGCTTATGGTATAGCTCCATCGGTGTGCCAACCTGCTCAATATATCCTTTGTTTAACACCACGATTTTATCCGCCAACGTCATCGCTTCCACCTGGTCGTGCGTTACATATATCATGGTGTTACGCATTTCCTGGTGCAGTCGGGCAATCTGTAAACGCATTTCCACGCGTAATTCGGCGTCGAGGTTCGAGAGAGGCTCATCGAATAAAAACACTTTAGGGTCGCGTACAATGGCCCGCCCAATCGCAACGCGCTGGCGCTGGCCACCAGACAGTTGCTTCGGTGTACGATCCAACAGTCCTTCGAGCTGAAGCGTCATCGCCGCCTTTCGCACCATTCTTTCGACTTCAGCTTTGGGGTGCCCATTCATTCTTAACCCGAATCCCATGTTTTCAGCCACGGTCATATGCGGGTACAGCGCATAGGATTGGAAAACCATCGCAATCCCTCGTTCTGCGGGATCAAAATGGTTAACTAAGCGGTTATCAATATGAATTTCGCCGTCTGTTATTTCTTCCAATCCAGCGATCATTCTTAGCAACGTCGATTTACCACATCCCGATGGGCCAACGAATACCACAAATTCGCCAGAATTAATTTCAAGATTGATACGATGGATCGTCTCCGTCTTATCGTAACGTTTCACTATATTTTTTAGTAAAATATCAGCCATGTGAACCTCAAACGTTAATTTTCCATTGAGAGCGTATTACTTTACCGCGCCCGTCATGCTGGCGATAAATTGCTTCTGCATGGCAAAGAAGATAAGTAAACTGGGTAGTGTAGAAATCACCGTTCCAACCATAATCAATCCGAAATCTGGCGAGTAAGCGGAAGCAAAACTCGATAACACCAGATTGATCGTTTTTAATTCGTTAGATTGAAGGACAATAAGCGGCCAGAGAAACGCATTCCATGACGTCATGAAAACAATAATAAAAGCAGCGGAATAACTGGCGCGCATAATCGGCACGTAGACATACAGGAAAATTTTCCACTCAGCGACGCTTTCCACACGCGCCGCATCAATCAACTCTCGCGGAAACGTTTTAGTACATTGCCTAAAGTAGAAAATAATAAATGCCCCGGCCACGGTCGGCATGATCACCGCAAAATGGGTATCCAGTAACCCCGCCTTACCAAACATGGTGAAAAGCGGGATCATTAATGCCGCAAACGGAATCATCATCGTCGTGAGTAACGCCACATAGACACGCTCACGATTCTTACTGGCATAAATTTCAAACGCATAGCCTGCGATAGAGCACACGACAAGCGTGGACACCGTACTGATCAACGCAATTTTTGACGTGTTCCAGAACACCAGCGCCAGATCAACCTGGCTCGTCAGATTGGTAAAATTGACCAGTAATTGATCGCCAAACGTGAATTTCCCCATGTTGATTTGGCTGGTGCTATTTGTGCTCGACACCACCATCCAATAGAAAGGGAAAAGCGAAAAAATACTCATCAACACGAGAAAAATATGCATGAGTAGGCTGTTAACTTTACTTTTCCTCATATCATCCCTTCCGCGCTGCTTTAAACTGAATCAGTGCCAATATTGCTGAAAAAACAACAATGACGTAGGAAACCGTTGCCGCATAGCCAAAGTTAGGCACAAACTTGAATGACAGGTTATAAATATAAAGCGATAACGTCAGCGTCGCATTTGCCGGGCCACCATTCGTGATATTCATCGCTTCATCAAACAACTGTAATGTGCCGATCGTTGATGTCACGCTGGTAAAAAGAATGACCGGTTTCAATAACGGGATCGTAATGAAGAAAAATTGCTTAATTGGGCTGACACCATCAACCCGGGCAGCTTCATAAATGGACTTATCAATATTCTGCATCGCGGAAAGATAGAATATCATGTTATATCCCGTCCAGCGCCACGTAATGGCAATAATGATAGTCACCTTCGCCCAGAAAGGATCGGATAGCCACGGAATCGGATCGTCAATAACATGAATAAACAGTAAGAATGAATTAATCACGCCATCCAGTTCAAACATACTCTTGAAAAGAATTGAGTAGGCAACCAGTGAGGTCACGCAGGGTAAAAAGATCGCGATCCTAAACCACTGACGATATTTAAGCTGAGACGAATTCAAACAAGAAGAAATAGCCAATGATAATAAAATCATAATCGGGACTTGGATTACCAGAAAGGTCAACGTATTCCAAAGTGCCGTTTTGAACATAGGATCATTGAATAACCGAATGATATTTCCCAGGCCAACAAATTGTGTCACCACACCACGGCCAGATTGAAAAGAGAGCCAAAGTGATTTGAAAATAGGGTATATCGTCATTAAGGCAATTAACCCAACAGCGGTAGCGACGAAAGCCCAGCCGTTGATGTTATAAAGCCTATTCATTTTAGGTTTATACATCATTATCACACCATCGATTTCCGGAGAGAAATGCTTGAGGGCTTTCCGCCCTCAAGCTCACACTCGCTACTGCATAATCTGATTTTTTAGTGTCGTTTCGGCGCGTTTTAACACGTCATCGACAGAATCGCCTTTCAGTAATGCAGGTATTTCAGCAGCAATGGCGTTATCAACTTCCTGGGTATACATACCGTAGGAAACCTGTGGAATTTCAGTCACCCATTTAGAAAAATCAGCGAACACAGCTTGCCCACCAAAGAACGGATCCTGTACCGCGTAAGCAGGGCCGGAAGTGGCGGGCAGGAAGGTGGCGAGCGCCCCACGATCGACCAAAAGGGTTTGATACATATTGCTATCCGCCGCGAAGGTTTTCTGCAAAAACTCAATCGCCTGTTTCGTGTTTTTGCCCCCCTTTAAGACATACCAGCTCGATCCCCCCTGATTGGAGGCATGAACCGCGTTGTCGAGATTCAGCCGTGGGATCGGTGCAACGCGCCATTTTCCTTTCTGATCTGCGGCGCTTTTAATTGAACCAATCACCCATACACCAGAAACCACACTTGCCGATTTTCCGGCATTAAAACTCCCCACAAAACTCGACCAGCCCGAGATAGGGCGTGCAATTTTTGCGTCATTAATCGCTTTAATCGTTTTTAATGTTTCTTTCAGAGCATTGTTTTTGGTGAGATTGAGTTGCCCTTGATTATCAAAGAACCATTCTCCACCGGACTGCATCATAATATGAGGAAGCACCACATCATTCATATCGTAGGTCAGCATATCAACGCCGGTTTTAGCTTTTACCTGCTTGCCGATCTCAATATATTTATCCCAGGTAATATTCACCATATCGCTCTCTTTATATCCGGCAGCCTCCAGATAATCGAGTCGATAGAACATTCCTGCCACGCCGGAATCAAAAGGCACGCCGTAGACCTTATTCCCGACCGTCATCACTTTCGTTTTATACGGTGCAAACTGGCTATAATCGATAGCGTCCTGCAATGGGATAAACGAATCAGGATAAGCCTGAAGGTATTTCTGAGCATTATAATCTTCAATAAGCACAATATCGGGAAGCGAGTTTTTAACCCCTGAAGCTAACATGGTATTTAATTTCTGCTCAATATCCTCTTTACCTGAGTCGATCACTTTCAGACTAAAACTGGGATCGGCTTTTTTATATATCGACGATGCCTCATGCATTGCCGCGACATTGAAGTTAGGATCCCAGGCCCACACGGTGACTTCAGCAGCCAGGCTATGACTCGATAAACCCAGCGTGAGGAATGAAACTGCAAATAGGGTAGATACTTTGTTCTTGATCTTCATCAGAGCAGTCCTTCTTTACTTTTTGTAAAGAGAGAATATGAGTTACTGCATAATGAAGCAACGAGTTACACCGCTTACATTCTTTCATCCGGTGATACGGGTCACACAACAGGAAGAGAAATGACTAAATATTCGATCTAAATACAAAAATTTTAGGAAAATTT
Source organism: Pectobacterium colocasium (assembly GCF_020181655.1). Classification (NCBI taxonomy): domain Bacteria; kingdom Pseudomonadati; phylum Pseudomonadota; class Gammaproteobacteria; order Enterobacterales; family Pectobacteriaceae; genus Pectobacterium; species Pectobacterium colocasium. The sequence goes on along the minus strand of NZ_CP084032.1, from coordinate 932,978 downwards.
TCCCTTTATAACGCGTATACCAGCCGATAAAATCGATCAAAATAAAGACAAAAATCAGATCATAGCATTGAAAATAAAACAAAAAATGGAAATATAAAAACAGAGAAAACGGTTATTCGGCTAATATTAACCACAATCACACTGGCACCATGAAATGGCACAAAAATGAAAGCGTTACCACACCATATCAAGAGGCACACGACGAGACCCGTGTGCCGCAAAACCTCTCTATGCCCTGGCAAACCAGCCGCGAATGATCGCGTGCTGTAGCAGCATGATGGTTTTGCCGTCTTTAATCCGACCATCGTTCATCATCGCGACGGCTTCGCTGAACGGCAATTCCAGCACTTCGATATCTTCATCTTCTACACCACCGCCCGAGTTATCCCGTAGCGATTCATCGTATTCGGCCGCAAAGAAGTGCAGCCGTTCTGTGACACCGCCAGGCGACATATAGGCATCGAACAGCTTCTCGACGTTACCGACCGCATAACCGGTTTCTTCTATCGCCTCATTGCGGATGCACTCTTCGGGCGAATGATCGTCCAGTAATCCCGCGCACGCTTCCAGCAACATGCCACTTTCGTTACCGTTGACGTAGGTAGGAATACGGAACTGCCGCGTCAGGATCACCGTGCCTTTCGCCCGGTTGTACAGCAGAATCGTCGCGCCATCACCACGGTCGTAAACCTCACGAATCTGGCGGACTACGCCGCCATTCTTTCTTTTTAAATCAAAAACATATTTATGAAGGATAAACCAGTGGTCGGACAGCAGCTTCTTTTCGACGATATCAATGGGAGACGACATGCAAACACCTCGGCGATCGATGGCTGGAAGGACTCCCCAACGTTCTATTATCTAACCCGAATAACAGAACAAAGAAGAGATTCCTACCCTGACACAAGGTCAGGGCTTTTAAAACTGTAATGATGATACGCCATTTTCCGCGACTAATCAGAATGTCATATTTCGGAACAACGCTACGTCTTTGTATCTTCAGCCATAGCACCGTGAAGAAAGGTGTATTTTACACATTCTCAAAACCTAAAATTTGGTTTGTATTTTTCTCAAGCATCATTGACAGTTTCGACCCCAACCATCGCCCGGCACCAGGGTAAATTAAGTCCTTACACGCCCCCTCAATGACTGAGCAAAGAAAATCCTCTGCTTTTTTATGTGACTTGTTCATATCATGATATTTTGGAGTATCAAGGGTATATGAGCACCCCACAACAAATGGCGAGGTTTCCCCCTCATATAAACATGCTTCAATATCAAATGTTATACGTCGCTTATCCGTAAGAATAATAGCCCCAGGGTAAATTCGATGGCTGTGCATCCGGTAAGACGTCAGCTCGGTGTCAATATCCATTCTGACATGTTTAAGCTCCGGGAATATATCCGCAAAGTACCTGAGTGTAGTTGCTTCACGAGGTTGGCTCAGATAGATCTTTCTTTTAATCTCAACATACCCATCAAGTGTACCTTCATCATTCAATGCGATTTTTTCCTCAACCTCACTTTTCCCTGTAATCCCTTCGGCGAAATCCAGCCTTGTGCCAAGAACACGGTAAGTATTTCTTCCTAGCTCTTTTGCTGTTAAGGATGCAGGGTAAACCACTGAACCATCGATCACTTTTGAATTTTGCCTGATAAGAAGGCCTCTTTTTCGCAAAGCAAGATCTTCAGTATCAAAATACTCTTTTATTTTGTGTGTTTCACTGAATGGATCCGATACATCTTCTACGCCAAAACCATGAGCTAAACTCGCCTGTTTAATTCTTTCCCAAACTATTTTGTACCCTTCTTCCCGAGATCCCTCAAAGAAATCAGGACGTAACAATGCCTTAAACTCACGTGAATTAACTTCTTTCATTGGTTTCCAACGGCTAATATTTTTCTCGAATAGCATGATACTTATCCTTTCTGATATATTTAATTATTAGTTTTTTAGTGAAAAAACGGTGTTTTTAACAACCCATCAAAAATGAATATTTTTGATGAAATTAAATACATAGCCGTCCTATATATGATGTTAAATTTTGTTTCATTCATATTTTCTAGTAACTTCCCACCAAGCAGCGTCCCTAATATTGATGCGGTTACCATGGAAAATACTGACAATATCACTGAGTCATATTCTACACTGCTATTTTCACCTGAAAGCAGCCCATAAATAATCGTGTAGATTGCTGGAATTTTAATTAGATGGAGGCTAAATTGGCATGCAGTGGATGTAGCAACAATCCTTTGTCGCCCTATATCTGTTTTAAGAAAATAGGGAGCTAAGACAGCACCATTCGCGCCAAAAAGCATACTTACAGGTGCAGAAAAGGCTCCAACCGCATAAAAATTCACCGCTGGACTACGATCTACCTCACGCCTCTTTGAACCAGAATACGTACTCCACCAAACAACAATTCCTATTATAATCATGAAGTAAGGTGATATTGCATCATAGTCGCTGAATAAGCGATACAGGATGAATGTCGAGGCAGCCACGCCAGGCATTGCGCCAATCATATACCGCGCCCAAATACCCACATCGATAAAACGCCAGTAAGCAATTAATCTGGTCGCATTGCTGACAAGACTGACGCATGCATGCATTGGAATCACAAGACGTGGGTCGGGCAAAAGCATGTAAAGCGCACTCAGCAAGAGTACACCGCCAACGCCAGTCGTCGCAGCAATCGCCGAGGTGCAGGCCGCCAGTAGCGCAAGCGATGCGCCCAAACCCCATGTAATTATCATTTACCCTTTCTCAGCAGAAGCAGTAATTGAAACATCAAGGAGTCGCTCTACTTGCCCCTTAGACCGAACATCTAATCTGGTCTTTACATAATCCAATACTTTATCTAATTCCAGTACATCATTACTGCTGTAGATATAGTCTGCTTTTGGAGTAAGTACATCATCAAATAGAGATTTCACTTCAGACAATTCATTCAGATTTACCTTCTGCTTGTACTGTCTTTTGGCATAGCGTTCAGCCAAGGAACAGACATCAGCGGTACACAGAATGGTAATAAAATTCCGATGAATATAATCATTCAATACATCCAGTTCTGACGTAGAGAAAGGAACTCCCCGATCCCATAAACGACTATATATCAATTCACTGTAATGAGACCTATTGAATATCACCCGTTCGTTAACCATGTAATCTCGCATGTAACGATCAAATTGCGAACCGCTTTGGTGCCCAAGCATGATGCAATCATAAGAAATAACATCAGAGCGAATACGCTGAATGAGTGTGGTCTTTCCACTACACTCCACTCCTTCAATAATAATCCCTTTTATTACGCGATTATCACTAACAACTCCATTCATCAGCATTTTTCAACCGTCCATAACGTATAGGGATTATCGCCAATAAAGGCACCATAATATCGGCTATCATGTGTAACCTCCTGACCGACCCAAGATGGCATTTGAATAACTTCATCTTCTCTTGAAAGCTCAACCTCAACCATGCTTAAACCCGCATTCACGCCTTCAAATATATTCACCTCATACATAATTTCTTTTTCAAGGACGCGATATCGTATCTTTTCGGTAATATAACCAGGACATAGATTGTCAAGCATCTGCAGAGCATCGTCGAAAGGAATCTTATATTCAAACTCCTGACGCTTTAAGTAACCAACGCTTTTAATGGTAATCCAGGCTTCTTTTCCTACCGTTCTTACCCGAATTGAGTTAACCGTGTTATCAGACGTCAAATAGCCCTGTCGTATTCGAATCTGATCAACAACCCGTTCACGCCATTCATCCGAAGCGATAAGAAATTTGCGTTCAATCTCAACCATCAGTCTTTTCCTTCGACGGTCACTTGGGATGCATTCTCAAGCTCGATATTTAAATCATCAGGTCCAAAATCCAGATGAATGAAAATTTCTTTTTCAAGACGCTTTTCCTGATCATATCGTTCATCCCACGAGACCCCGTGTTTTTCCCAACTTTCCCGGTATGTTTCGCGAAGATAAGCAAGGCGATCGTCGAAAGAAACAATATCAACCAGTTGAACGCGCCAGTCAGCATAATGAAGCACTTTAAGTTCAACGCCACCAAGAAGATACGAAGGGTTACCGGTAGAACCAATCATCTTCAGGAAGTTGGAAAATTCTGGATATTCATTCTTAAAAATTTCGGCAACGATCAACGTTTCATGCATACCTTCATAACGTTCACGCAGTTCCGACCAAATTTCTATTTCACGCTCAGAGGGTGCATAACCCCATTCTGGACGCGGTTCCAGTGATTTAAGAGATGCAGCCTTGAAAGCATCATGAAGTAAGCAGCCGGCTTCCAATAAATTCATATCGATTTCAACGCCAGCCACCTGCAGATGACGTCCCAATAGCACCCCAACATCGGTAACTTTTTCGCAATGTCTGCGAATTGGGCTTGGAACAGAATAATTATCAAAGATTTCGTAGCATTTTTGACGCGAAGGAATTTTCATTGGTCTTTCTACCTTTTTAATATGGTTATGTTGATATGCGTATGGAATCGACACCGTTCTGGTGGTATTTTCCTTTTTATCTATTTTCAATAGAAATTATTACCTCGCGATGAATATCCCGCGATTGAATAGGATTTACTTCCTCTCAGTAAGATCGTAATAAAAATAAAAAAATCATTAATACAGCCACTCTAGAACAATACTTTATATAGTTGGGTACATTCTTTCATAAAGTAAGATATCACTTGGATGGTCAACCTCACCCCATGGACCGCTTATCGGTACAGAATAGATACTAATACCTTTATCAATCGCGAAGGAAAATAGCGATGTCATATCTAACTGAGAAAAATTCACGCCATCATCAGGATCGCTTGTACATTCTTTAAGTGCTTTCCAACCGCTCGGCGTAATTTTAAAAAGCCCCATATACTGACCATCTACTCTGGATTTTCTCTCAGCACGGCCACCGATCTTTGTCATCTTCCGCCTGCTTGTTGCTATGGCATCCTTTCCACTTTCGGATATAATTTGGCCGCATATTTCAGAGACATTTTCGTCAATGAACTGAAAATTTTCCGCATCAGAAAATGGATCAATGAATCTTGATTCCCATAAAGATAACCAATTAGGATCATAAGCTAAAACGATATCACCGTGGGCGTCGTTCAAAGAAGCAACAGCGCTGGAAGGATAAAAAATATCCCCATAACTAACGATAGTAGTATCTTCATTAAGCCAAGGCTCTGCGCAATATAATGATCCTGCAATATTCGTTTGCGACCAGTCTTTGTTTTGAAAGCTATCAGAAAAATAACAATTAATTAATTCTGAACAATATCCTGTCACACCAGCAATATCTCTCACGCCCGCAAGCTTCATTGCATTGATCTGTCTATCCAACAGGCTAACCCCATGTACTTTTATAGTACACTTTGGCGCAGAGTCGGTTAATGCCCCCAAGCGTGAACCACGCCCCGCAGCAAGTATTAAACCGTGCATGGTATAACTCCTTTTAAAAAATTCATAATAGTAATCAAATCAATTTTCGAAAAAGGTTCTTCTCGCTCAGGGTGCCACATCACTCCAAGCCAGTTTAATTCTTTGCTAAAAAATGCCTCAACAGTGCCATCATCAGCCAATACAAAAGGAATTAACTGTTCAGGCATTTCTTCAATACCATAATTATGAAAAGAATTAACCTGTGAATAATGAATACCCGTTACCCGATGCCTTATATTGGTATGCCGCTCGACTTTTCGTAATTTCCCACCACAATGTTCAACCATTTTCTGCATCCCACGACACACACCAATGACTGGGATATTTTTTTCTTTTGAATACGCCAGGAAAATTTCTTCAACCTGATCTCTTTCCGTTCTTCTTCCTGATACAGAAGAAACATCCCCTCCACCGCTCAAAACGATAAAATCAATATTGCTATTAACTAGGATCTGTTCGGCAATAAAGCGATCATTCGGTACGATAATAGGCTGAGCACCTAACGCATTAAGGAATGGATACCATCGTACATCCAGGCTATCCCGCCGCTCATTTCGACTAATAATCATGTCACTACGCATGGTGATAGCTGCGAATTTCATTCGATGACCTCCACACGTTCGACGGAACAATCAATACGAAGTTTTCTGGCAGATAACCATGAATTAAACAGCGACTCTCCCGCCCCAATAATCGCGGGAACCTCAAGTTCGGCAGCCCTGATAGCCATGTGTGAATTAGAGCCACCATAGGCGGTAATGAGAGCCAGGATACCTTTCCCGAATAACCAATCAAAACCAGGATCGGCGTTAGGAATCATGACAATTGCATTTTTCAAATCCTCACTGTCGGCAGACCTAATACAACCTTCCGCAACCTTTCTCGTTATGAAATTTGGTCGAGCAGTGGGAATGTGAAAGGCTGAAACATCTCCCTGAGCAGTGATAAGTGGAGGAAGCGTAAGTGAATGTGTCTCTATGTCGTGCTCTCTTCCTCGGCAAATAGACGCTTCCAATGTTCTCTTCAGACCACTGCTGTTTGTTCGTGATTCAATGATATCCATGATGTCAGAGTTCGAAAGGGCATCCTCGTTAAATCCAAGTTTCAGCCCAAGATTACGAATAATATCCAACACACGTGATACCGATCGGCTAAAGATAAATTTGGCTTCTTCTCTCGCGACAACGGCCTGCTGTATAAACTCCATCAGAGAATACGCGCTGATTATCAGCCCTTCTTTCGCTAGAGCGGATTCCAGTGCTCTTTCCTCTTCTGGATCAAGCTGCCAATTAATACGATTTTTATTAAATGGCATATCAAATGAGAGATACCGATCGGGGTCCTGAGAATAGGAGGGAACCCTTATGTCATAGGTTCCAGGGCGCAAATGGCCGTAAATTCTCAAAAAATCATCCCGTTCAAGGCGAGGCATGTCTTCAAGAAGCCTGGAAGCAGGGGCTCTGAGTGAAGCCAAAAAATGGGAATATGTCTGTTCGGAAATAATGCCCTGATTCACGGCCGACCTTAGAATATCCATACCAATGAATGCAGCACGAGCTAATCCAGCAAAGGGAGCCGTCCCATATTTTCTACATTCAACCAATGTTTGATAGATCCGTGCTACATCAGAAATGCTGGATTGCTCGCCCGCTCTCTGAAGTTGAACAAGTTTGTTGAGCTTCGCCTGATCGGATGCAATCCTTTTACGACCATTACCCGAAAAATAGCTTTGCGTAAGGTTCAACAACGAACGTTTGATAGATAATTTATCTTCTGAATTAATATCCGAGAGTTTGTCGAGTTTGGCATCAATATCAAAAGTATAACACGTAGGAATAACCTCAAATTCTACCTTGTCATGCAATTGAGGATTATCAATAAGCCTTTGTAAACAAGATGAGACAAAGCGATCACAAATAGATTGGGGTAAATCCGCAGGCACGAGTGAATTGAAACTCGCACGAACATCCACATACGGAATACCGTGTAAACTCACAATCAATGGAATATATCGTGTATCCCTGTAACCGTATTTCCTTCTCTCAGTTGCCCACACGGTATCCGTTATAAGAAATCGATATAGAGATAACGCCAATCGACGGGGTCGGACACCAAGAATCTCGGCAGGATTCCAGTCTGGCATAATCCCCAACAACCCTTTCTGTCCAGAGAGGCGCGAATCTGGAGCCAGGAACTCCGAAGTCGCATCCTGTATTTCACGCAAAAGCTGCTGATGTCTGCAAACCTCCACATTGGCAATAGGAACGCCCACAAATGGTCTGACTTGTAATAAAATCAACTGATGATCGGAATCGACAGCAAACTCTATATCAAGAGGCCGATCGCCATAAATGGATTCCAATTCCCGGAGGAGAAGAATGACACCTTTTAATTCACCATGCTCAACCTCAGAATTACACGATGAAATATATGTCCGCAAATCGGTTCCACGCCCAGATGTCACCAGAGACGTGTCATCATTAAAAGTATAATTTATGACATCATAATGTGAACCAGTTCGAGGATCGCGATTAAACGCAACCCCACTCATTTTAGTCCCTTTCAGAAAAGGCTGAACAAGAACCTTATCAGACGCATCAATTCGGCCATAAGAATCAATTACGGCATTAACCGTCTTCGTTATTGAATTCTCTTTGCGTAAACTTCTTGCTGAATGAAAAGCACCAGCACTGCTTCCGGAACAAGCGTCTTCGAGAGTACAACTTGAACGAACAATAATATCAGAGGTGAGGCTATCATCTTCAAGTACATGTTCAACTACTTTATGTCGGTTAGATATCCATTCATGAACGGTGAAAGAATAACTAGGCAAAATATTTGCAAATTTAAGATTACGATAAAGGGCAGCAAGTGTGTCAGATTTAGTTTTAAATTCCAATTTCATGTTTAGTCCAGACAGCAATTATATTATCACGTTCTACATAGACATGACGTACCATACAATCAGTTATTGGCAGGATTTACCTGAAAGGAAAATCTATCAACTTGAATGATAAATATGAGTCATAACGTAGGCGACTGGAGTTCTAGCTATGTTTAGCTTCTAACACTCACTAATTCAGCCATATAGATGGAAACGCACTTGTTTCCCTAAGCGTGTAAATTATTGTATGTTTATATTTCATTTTCATTACAGAAGAAAAAAAACTTGGCGTTGACCGAAAAAAACCAAGATAGATAAGAATGAGCAATCATTCATATTTTTAGAAAACCCAACATCTTCAACATTCAATAAACGATATTAAAAAAACACGTCATGTTCTAATCATCATTAGATAATAATATTCCTTCTAAGAATTAATTAATTTAATAGTAAACATTTGAAACCATTATTAATAGAACTTATACTCATCAATAAAACCCCATTAATAAAATGGATACCAAATCCTTGAGGACAGTATTAACAGTTATTATGGGTAAGCGAATATTTAACAACAGAGAAAAGTGATGACTCGTCGCAAGTCCCTGACTGACACTAGCTAATATGTATTGTCCGATATCCTTGAAATGAGAGAGCATAGAAACACAACGCCTTGATGTTGGATTTTCATTTGCAAACGAATAGAGCGGCCACAAAACGTTCTCGTTGCGTCATCAACCTGCTCACGACTATTCACTTTTATTTGATGAGAAAACGGGCAGGATAACGACATGTTCTCTGTACTTTGGGTTGTCGCATGATGGATCGTCCTCGCCTGGTTCCCCTCTCGGATACGCTGACGCTTGCCCTTTTCGGGACGATCGTGCTCGCGTTAGGTATGGGGCTTGGACGCTTTTTGTATACGCCGATGCTGCCCGTGATGCTGGAAGAGGGCAGCTTCACCTTCAACCAGCTTTCCTATATTGCCAGCGCGAACTACGCTGGCTATCTGTTCGGTAGCCTGTTTTTCTCTTTCAGCCGTCGCGCCTCAGCCTCTCACCCCATGTTCCTGCTGTTTAGCGCAGCCGTCGCGACCGGCATTTTGCTCTTCGCAATGCCCCTGACTACCCACACGATGCTGGTCATGCTCATTCGTTTCCTCGCCGGGATCGCCAGCGCAGCGATGATGATCTTCGGTTCTTTGACCATTTTGCACCACACCCAGCATCACAGTAGGCAGGCTCGCGTTATCGCCTCGCTCTATGCCGGAGTCGGCGTGGGGATCGTATTGGGCAATGAATACATTATCATCGGACGGCATTACGCCCTCACCGCCGAACTATTATGGTGGGGTGCCGCTCTGCTCTCCGCGCTACTTCTGCTTGCCTTATTCATCCTTTCGCCGCCTAAATCCAGTGTCGCGCCACAGCCGCTGACGAATACCGATGAGCCGCCTCTGCTTAGCTGGAGGCGGCTTGCACTGCTGTATGGTCTTGCAGGATTCGGGTACATCATCATCGCCACCTATCTGCCGTTGATGGTGACTGCACTGGGTATGCCGCGTTTATCTCTTCATCTCTGGTCGCTGGTTGGGCTGGCCATCATTCCCGGCTGTTTTTTCTGGCTATGGGCTGCCAGCCGCTGGGGAACCTTGCCCTGCCTGACAGCAAACTTGCTCATTCAGGGCGTATGCGTTCTGCTGACGCTGTTCAGCCACTCCCCCGTAGCGCTGATATTCAGCTGCATCGGCTTTGGTGCTACCTTTATGGGAACGACCTCGCTGGTGATGCCCTTAGCCAAACGACTACGCGCACCGCACAGCATCAATCTGCTTGGTCTAGTGACGCTCACTTACGGCATTGGCCAAATTCTTGGCCCACTGCTCACCAGCGCCCTGACGAATACCAACGCTATCGCGCCAGCGATACTGTGCAGCGCAGCAGCACTTTTCATCGCGGCGGGGCTCTGTTTCCCCTACTGTCGACCACGACCATAACCCAGGAGAATCCATGCCATACGTCAACATCAAAATCACCAATGAAGGTGCCACCGCGGAACAAAAGCGTCAGCTAATTGAGGGCGTCACCCAACTGCTGGTCGATGTGCTAAACAAAAACCCAAAAACCACCGTAGTGGTGATTGATGAAGTCGACACGGACAACTGGGGAATCGGCGGCGTGCCGGTGACGGAGTTAAGGAAAGCCGCAGGGAAACCTTCCAAGGAATTTGATACAGATTAATTATGTTTAACCGCAATGCGTTGATCTCATTCCTGAAAAATCGATCTGGAACAGCATCATTAGATGTTATTTATCCCAGATTTTCTGTACAGCGTTATATCGCAGAAGATTTCACCTCTGCCGAATCTGAACAGAATATTTGTATAAGCAGATCCCCAAAAGACGCTATGGATAACGGGTTACTCTTCTGGATTTGTGCAGAATTGGCAGATGGATTGGGGAATCTCGAAAACTATCTGTTAAGCGCTGATTTTAAGCACATAGACGAGGCCACATTTAATACACTGGTCGAGAATTATTGCGGCGATCTACGGCAACCACCAGCTTTCCCCTTGTCTAATCAACGCTTTCTCGGGGCTTTGCTGATGTATGAGGCAGACACTGATATGCTGGTATCCGTATTTGCCGAATATAAACAGGAATACCTGCACTTCTTCTGGGAGTCCGCAGCTTAAAGGATAAAAAATATGGATATTGAACAGCTAGCCGATGTGCTATACGACGATTTAAACGGCTATATTTCCAGCGTGCAGTACACCAACGCAAACACGCTAACGATTCATTTTTGCTGCGATAACTGGCGTTATGACGAGCAACACAATTGCTCCGTATACTGTGAGCCGCATGAATCTTATCTGCGCCATTTCACTATTTGCTGTTATGGCGTTGTCGAACATGACATTCAACCTGCTAGTTCAGGCGAGCTGACCTTTACCGATCAGCATCCACTATTGTGGGACTACAACGCGCCGAGAGGTGGCTTGTACTATTCCACCACAGCAACAGCATCAAGCTACGAACTACTTGGGCGAGTCTGGAGTGTTCACACACGTATTTTCAACGACTGGCGCCCGATGAGCCGCTATATCAACGCTTATCGGCATCAGGACGAGCCGACATTCGGCAATAATGGCAATGGATTACTCGCACAGGGGCCTAAACCCTTACTGGATGCTTATCAAGAAGCGTTATCCAGCGTACTTAAAACCCGCTTCGTTCCATCCGTTGAAATGAAAAGTGACGTTAAAGCATTGCTGTTTGATTCTGGATTTGTCATCTGCAACCGATTGGAATTACAGGAAATTTCTCCCGATACTGAAAAGCCAGCAAACCATGAAGAAACCCCATATTGAATACTCATGAGACAATGATTAATGAACGAGTTACAGGAGATTCAACGGTGGTATCAGGCACAGTGTAACGGGCGGTGGGAGCACACATTTGGCATTAGCATTGATACACTGGATAACCCGGGCTGGAGAGTAACAATCGATCTGGCTGAAACCTCACTTGCTAATAAGCCTTTTACAGCCCTAAGTCGCGGCGTACATCCAGAAGAAGACAGCGACTGGATATTCTGTAAAACGGAAAAGCTGCAATTTATTGGTTTCTGTGCCGTCAGCAATCTGGCTGAGCTGTTAACGATCTTTCTGAACTGGTGTCGTGATGAATGAACATGAAACCGCCGTGTTTCAGGTACAACTATGTTTAAGTGCTGAATCAGCGAGACGTACTCCCTGCCGCTCTGGCTATCGACCTAACCATAAAGATCCGGTCAGCGGAGCATACTTTATGGGGCAATTCCATTTTGACGGTGAAGTCGCCCCGGGAGAAACGATCTCAGCCAAAGTTACCGTTATCGCGTCTCTGGAACAGCTTGAAATACTCTCTCGCATTGGTGAATGGACGCTATGGGAAGGGCCACACTACGTTGGTAAAGTCATGCTGGATCGATAATGTAGCGCAATTCCGGTTGAGAGGAATGCACCCGATCTATATCCCCAACATCGTATCAACCAACAGATACATATTCAGAGAAACCACGAGCACGACAATGAGTTGCCCGATGCGCTGTACCCATTTACCGTTGACCATCGTTCCCATCAGTTCACGGTTGCCGGTGAAGGACAGCAGCGGAACCAGCGCCAGCGCAATCCCAAAGCTCAGCACCACCTGGCTCAACACCAGCACACGCGTCGGATCCATACCGGACAGGATCACGATAAACGACGGCAGCATCGTTACGGTGCGGCGTACCCAAAGCGGAATGTGGAAACGCACAAATCCCTGCATCACCACCTGCCCCGCCAGCGTACCGACAACCGTAGAGGACAGACCAGCAGCCACCAAACTCAGACCAAAAATTATCGCGGCAGCTTTACCCAACAGCGGCTCCAGCGTGAGGTAGGCTTTATCGAGATCGGCAATATCCTGATTGCCACTGAAATGGAACGCTGCCGCCGCCGTTGCCATCATCGCCAAATTGACGAACCCGGCGATCGTCATCGCAATCGCGACATCGACTTTCGTTGCAGAATAGCGCTCGGCACGAGTATGGCTGCCTTCGTGCTGCGTTAAGGAAGAGTGAAGATAAATCACATGCGGCATAATGGTCGCCCCCAGAACGCCCGCCGCCAGCAGCACGGCATCGGAGGTCGGCAGACTAGGGATCGCCATGCCTTTGGCTAATGCGGACAGCTCAGGCTGAGAGAAGACCAATTCGACAATATACGCCGCCGCCACAAACAGCAGCAGGCCGCCGATGACCATCTCCAACGGCTTCTGACCACGCTGTTGCAGCATTAAAATCAGGAAAGTTGCAATAGCCGTGAGAATCGCGCCTTCCAGCAACGACACGCCCAAGAGCAGTTTGAAACCAATCGCCGCACCGATAAATTCGGCCAGATCGGTCGCCATCGCAATAATTTCGGCCTGCACCCAATACGCCCAAACGGCGGGACGCGGAAAGCGATCGCGGATATGTTCCGCCAGATTCTTACCCGTTGCGATCCCCAATTTGGCGGACAGCAATTGGATCAGCATCGCCATCAGGTTCGCCCACACCACCACCCACAGCAGCGTATAGCCATAGGCTGCGCCAGACTGGATATTCGTGGCGAAGTTACCGGGATCGATATAACCAATCGCCGCGATAAACGCCGGGCCCATCAAAGAGAGTTTGATCTTCCTTGATGTACGGCTTGTTGACTCAATAACACGGCTACCCGGCATAGTATGACCCTTCTAACACTGATGTTTTACTACTCTCACAGAAACGATAATGATTATCAAGTGCATTTATAGAGGTGATACCAATTCTTTTGATAGTTAAAGATGATGAGTCATTCAAAACCTAAAAAACATCTTTTTTATCAAACAAATCTTAACAAAATATAAACAAAAAACCCCATGCGTGGCACGGGGTTTGGTACGACAGTACGTTATAAATACAGTGCGTAAAAAGCAGATACTGCGCAAAAGCAGACGGTATCAGTCTTGTGCTTTTGATACCGCAACCATCGCCGGACGCAGCAAACGACCGTTCAGCGTATAGCCTTTTTGCATGACCATCATGACATGGTTCGGCTGGTGATCGGCCGAAGGTAACATCGTCATTGCCTGATGCACTTCTGGGTTAAACGGTACGTTTACTTCACCGACAACCTCAATACCAAATTTGCGGACTGCATCCAGCAATGATTTCAGCGTCAGTTCAACCCCTTCAATCATCGCAGCCAGTGATTCATTGGCTTTGTCCGCCGTATCCAGCGCGCGTTCCAAGTTATCGATAACTGGCAGCATTTCGCTGGCAAATTTTTCTACCGCAAATTTATGCGCTTTCTCAACATCCATTTCCGCACGGCGGCGAACATTATCGGCTTCAGCACGGACGCGAAGCATATTGTCACGTTCACGCTGTTGCAGTTCGCTCAACTGGGCTTCCAGCTCGGCGATGCGCGCATCACGTGGGTCAGCTACGTCTGCCGTCTCTGGCGCGGCATCCGCTTGCTGCCCTTTTGCTGCTTCCTTTTGATCCAGCACTTGCTCGTCAGGCGTTTTCTGTTCTTTACTACTCATGAAATTCTCCGCGGTTTAGCATTAATCTCGCTAGTTGCTTATTATGGGGATCAAAATCGGGGATTCAAGGGAACCTGTCATATATTGGTTCCTGCCGCTGCCGATACACCACGCTGAGGACAAAACAGCAATGAACACACCGCTTACAATGAACAGGCCGTTTAATTGTATTGGCATTGTCGGCCATCCGCGCCACCCAACGGCGTTGGCAACGCATGAGATGCTTTACCACTGGCTCACCGAAAAAGGTTACTCCGTTCTGATCGAGCAGCAGATCGCTCGTGAACTGAACCTGAAAGACGTGCCGACGGGTAGCCTTGCCGACATCGGCCAGCAGGCGGATCTGGCGGTTGTCGTCGGCGGTGACGGCAATATGCTCGGCGCGGCGCGCGTGCTGTCGCGCTATGACATCAAGGTGATCGGTGTGAACCGGGGTAACCTCGGATTTCTAACCGATCTCGATCCTGACCATGCGCAGCAACAGCTTTCTGACGTTCTCGACGGCCATTATCTGAGCGAGCAACGCTTCATGCTGGAAGCGCACGTTTGCCGCGCCAACCAGCCCGACAGCATCAGTACCGCCATTAACGAAGTGGTGCTTCATCCGGGAAAAGTCGCCCATATGATTGAATTTGAAGTCTATATTGACGACAAATTCGCCTTCTCCCAACGTTCAGACGGTCTGATTATCGCCACGCCCACGGGCTCAACCGCCTATTCCCTTTCCGCTGGTGGCCCAATCCTGACGCCGTCGCTGGATGCCATTGCTCTGGTGCCTATGTTCCCGCATACGCTGTCTGCCCGTCCGCTGGTCATCAATAGCAGCAGCACGATTCGGCTGAAATTTTCCTGCATTACCAACGATCTGGAAATCAGCTGCGACAGCCAGATTGCGTTACCGGTACAGGAAGGCGAAGAAGTACTGATTCGCCGCAGCGAGCACCACCTAAATCTGATCCACCCAAAAAATTACAGTTATTTCAATACACTAAGCTCAAAACTCGGCTGGTCAAAAAAATTATTCTAAAATTCTATCCAGCTACTTTACTGTATATAAAACCAGTTTATACTGTATGTAATCACATGTGATTACATACAGGGGTTTATCATGCTGGCGCAACTCACTATCAGTCACTTCGCCATCGTGCGCGAATTAGAAATCGATTTTCAGTCAGGAATGAGCGTTATCACCGGGGAAACCGGTGCGGGGAAATCTATTGCGATTGATGCCCTCGGTTTATGTCTGGGAAATCGTTCTGACGCCAGCATGGTCAGGCCGGGCGCTGCCCGCGCCGACATTTGCGCCCGTTTTGCGCTGGCGGATACCCCAACGGCACGCCAATGGCTGGAAGAAAACCAGTTGGATGACAGCAACGAGTGCCTGCTACGCCGCGTCATTAGCGCCGATGGTCGCTCGCGTGGCTTTATTAACGGCACCGCCGTGCCGCTGTCTCAACTGCGTGAACTCGGCCAGCACCTGATTCAGGTACACGGCCAGCATGCCCATCAACTACTGCTGCGCCCCGACCACCAAAAACACCTGCTGGATGCGTATGCCGATGAACCGAAGCTATTGGTGGCTATGCAGCAGGTTTGGCATCAGTGGCACCAAAGCTGCCGTGCGCTGGCGCAGTTGCAACAGGCGGCGATTGAGCGTGAGGCTCGCCGGGAACTGCTGCAATATCAATTAAAAGAGCTGAATGAGTTCGCTCCGCAGCCCGGTGAATACGAACAGATTGACGTTGAATACAAGCGTCTGGCAAATAGCGGCCAGCTACTGACGATGAGCCAACAGGCCATGCAATTGCTGAGCGAAGACGAAGAGCAGAACATCATCAGCATGCTGCACAGTGTAAAACACCAGCTTGGCGAACTCATCAGCATGGATGACAAGCTGTCTGGCGTGCTGTCCATGCTCGAAGAAGCGGGCATTCAGCTCAGCGAAGCCAGCGATGAACTGCGCCACTACAGCGAACAAATGGATCTCGACCCGATTCGGCTGTATGAGCTGGAACAACGTCTGTCACGTCAGCTCGCGCTGGCACGTAAACACCATGTTGCGCCAGAGACTCTGCCTGCGTTCCATCAGCAACTACTGGAAGAGCAACAGCAGTTGGAACAGCAGGAAAGTGACCACGACGCGCTCAGCGCCTCCGTCGGCGAATATCATCAACAGGCGTTGCACCTTGCAGAACAGCTGCACGTGCGCCGTCAGCACCACGCCAGCGAACTGGCTCAGCTCATCACCACCAATATGCGTGAACTGGCGATGCCACACGGCCACTTCACCATTGATGTGAAATTTACACCGGACAGCCTGACGGCCACCGGTGCCGACAGTATCGAATTTCGGGTGACCACTAACCCCGGCCAGCCACACCAAACGCTGGCAAAAGTGGCATCGGGCGGCGAACTGTCGCGTATCGCGCTGATTATTCAGGTGATCACCGCGCAGAAAATGGACACTCCGGCGATGATCTTCGATGAAGTCGATGTGGGTATTAGCGGGCCAACCGCCGCCATCGTCGGTAGAATGCTGCGCCAGCTCGGCGAATCCACGCAGGTGATGTGCGTGACGCACCTGCCGCAGGTCGCGGGCTGCGGTCATCAGCACTTCTTCGTGAGTAAACAAACGGACGGCGCAGAAACGGAAACGCTGATGCAGCCGTTAGATAAGCGCGCTCGGCTACAAGAACTGGCACGCCTCTTGGGCGGCAGCGCCGTGACCAAAAACACGCTGGCGAATGCCAAAGAACTGCTTGCGGCCTAAAATCTACTGCCGATAAGGTCAAGAAAGGTGCATCGCAGGTAAAAAAGCTCAACTTTTTTACCTTCCTGAGGTCATACAATCGCCTTGCAGGTTTCCAAGTCCTGCAAGGTCTATTATCATCGGCAACCTATGCCCTTAAGGAATGTAATCACTATGCGCTGTAAAACGCTGACTGTCGTCGCCGCGGTGGTTGTTATGCTGACCGCCGGTTGTTCCACACTGGAAAAGGTGGTCTATCGGCCGGACATCAATCAGGGAAACTATCTGGCACCGGCTGACGTTGCAAAAATTCACACCGGCATGACCAAACAACAGGTCGCTTATACGCTGGGTACGCCTATGATGCAGGATCCGTTTGGCAGCGATACGTGGTTTTACGTTTTCCGCCAACAGCCTGGTCATGAATCGGTAAAACAGCAGACGCTGACGCTGACCTTCAGCGGCAGTGGTGTGTTAACCAACATCAACAACAAACCTGCGCTGGATTAATATCCACCAATTTTTCAGGTTGCCTGCACAGGAGTATGGAAATTATTTCCGTACTCCTGTTTCTCTTATAAAATAAATCTGTGTTCTCCTTTCCTCTTCCTCATTTCTTCCCTAATATATTATTCATAATAAGTTTCCCTCGCATCGCACATTCAATTTATCGATGCTGCTTACCATAATTCAGTCACCATTAATAACCACAAAGGAAGATTATGAGCAAAGTAATTATTAATCTAGATAATATTAATGATATCAGTGAATATTCAGAAAACACCATGTTACAACAGGCAGCCAAGAAAAAGTTAGATACCTTGCTGAACGGTTTCATTGAAAATGTAGAAAAAAACATAGACAGTGGAGCTAAATATTATTGCAAAGAAAGAAACAAGCAGATTAATAAATTACAGCGCCATAACAACACTATATTTGTTAGCGGGCAACGTGGCACAGGTAAAACGACATTCCTCAACGCCGTGTTAGATTTTTATTCAAAATATGAAAATGGCATATGCCCATTAGCCTTTATTGATCCGACATTAATTGAAACGCATCAAAATATCATTGTAGATATAGTCGTGAAATTCAAGCAACTCTATGATGAATCATTGAAATACTGTTCAGATCAAGAACAATATCATGAACTCAACAAATATCTTGAAAAGATGGCTGAAGGTTTGCGGTTACTGGGTGAACAAAAAAACAACCATAGCAAGCATGATGATGCCTGGTTTCTTAGCCAGGCATTAAAAAACTCGAAAAGCGGACAGTGCCTTGAAGAGCGGTTTCATCAGTTCATTGATAAAATAGCGACAACATTAAACAAAAAATTGTTTATTATTGCGATTGATGATGTTGATACTAATACCGAAAAAGCTTACGAAATATTGGAGAACATTCGCCGATATTTATCGCACCCAAGAATCGTTGTGATTATCTCTGGTGATGTAACACTATATAACTACATCATAAAGAACAAAAAAACCATTGAACTCGCTGATGTTAATAAAAGCAAAGAAAAAGACACCGAAACAGAACGATTAGTCGGCCATCTAACTCAACAATATTTGACTAAAATTTTCCCGACCTACCAAAGAATAGAGCTAAAAAACCTAAAAAAAATAAACAATCAAATAGAAGTAAATATAGAAAGCAGTAGAGAACAAAAAAAACGCATAACTACCTTACTTGACGATATATTAACAAAAACATTAAACTTAAAACCTCAACACATCAACACAAACATCAACTTTTTACTTTCCCAGCCGATAAGAAGCATAGTTCAATTACTAAAGCAAATCACTGATGATAAAACAAACGATGGCATTAGCTACCTCCCCGAGCATCTTACTTCAGCATTAAAATATATTTTCATAAATGAATTAATTTATCAGAATGTAGACAATACATTATTAGAAGATAACGAACCTGAAATTAACCAAATAGCCAATACAGTGTTTGATTTATGCTATCGTTATGGCGAATTGGAGACTGGATTTTATTTACGACCAGACAATAGCGATGATGCTTACAATGCTGCAAAATTCTATATGGCTGCTCTTCTTAGCAAGAAATTTGAAAACAACACGTTGTCAAATGCATTAAAATTTATGCTTGCCTGTGCCGCTAGTGCCAATACCTATATTCATTACGTGGAGAATAGCAACGAGAGTGATAAAGACAATCTTAATGAAAGGTATAAAAATTATATTGGCATAACAAGAAATGAGAACATAATTACTATAGCGGCACATCTTAATGCTGTTATTTACGATGAGAACAAAGGAAATAAAAAAATACAAAGCGGAGTTATAAGAATAAACAGAAGAAAACTAAACGAAAAATATTTCGACGAAAAAAATTTCCAAGAAATAACAAAATGGAAACATACGGATGTCATTGGGTCATTAGAGCAACTTTCAAGTAAAATAAACAAGAAGACAGAT
This sequence comes from Pectobacterium colocasium, assembly GCF_020181655.1. Taxonomy (NCBI): domain Bacteria; kingdom Pseudomonadati; phylum Pseudomonadota; class Gammaproteobacteria; order Enterobacterales; family Pectobacteriaceae; genus Pectobacterium; species Pectobacterium colocasium. The sequence continues at coordinate 913,321 of NZ_CP084032.1, read as the reverse complement.
GGCAGCTATGAATATAAATACATTGATTACGTTGCCGCAACAACCATATTAATTTCATCACACAGCATTCAAGTAGGCGCTGAAAAAAGAGATTATATTTCAGCACTTTCGCTTTTCTCTGTCATTGCTCAATTGTTAGAAGAAGATGGAGACGTTGACATTCGACGCTTCATCCGACTAAATACTTATAGCTCACCGGATTTTTTAAAAAAATCTATAAGTTATGACGAGAGCCTGTATAATAATGAATCAAATGAAATCGATGAAGATGTCACATCGGAAAATGAAAACATAAAATCACTTAACGAAAATATAAATAACTGGATAGAAAATACAAATGAAAAATCAATCTCCTGCTCTCCTTTACTGATAGGTAAAATATGGGAAAGAATACAATACTCTCTGATATCCATATCAGAAAAATCCACAGAAAAAGTAAGTTACGGAAATAAAAGTGGGGATGTATTACTCGAAACCGCATTTTCTCGCTTTATTTGGGGAGTAATCAATGCAATTGTTATCGAAGAGGTAAGATACAGCAAAAATGTCCCACAAGATATCGTTGACATTTTTATTTCCGCGAAAAACGTTTCAACGACTTATGATGAACTTATTGCAAACCTAACTAAACTAGGGAATTTCATAGAAAGCAACAAGGAAATTAAATTCTCATCAATATTACCGATTAGCCATGCATTTTTAGGTTGTCCATTACTTCTCCCATTTATCATCCCTATGATTCTTAGTGAAAAAACCGACTCAAATAAAAGCAAAACAAGCAGTCCATTTAAAAATTTATACCTTAATGAGAGTAATGACAAATTAAGTAATGAAGAAAATGAAATGGTTAAATTTATTAAATCTTCCATTCAAGAAAAAGAAGGCTATCTATTTATATCTAAACTCATTATCTCTGGATGTTTTAGAAATAGTACCAAGAGTGCTCACAGTACCGGTAAAGCGAGTGAGAGCGAGTAAGGACAACTTATGTTTATCAATCAATACCTATTGTCAGAGCCTCGCTTATATGAACTGTTGCTCACACAACTTCCTCAGTTACTCTCTGGAGAACGTCAGCATCTGGAGGAAGATGCAATAGAAGCTGCCACGTACAACAGTTGGCATCAGCGAAATTTTCAACATATCGATCCAATGTTTGATCGACACTGGCGTCATCTTATTGAGCGGCAACGTGAGGCAAAAGGCTGGTGCCGTGCGCTATTAGGCCAAGTGGCGAGGCATCACTTGGATCCCGATTTAAGGCGTTTAACAGTGCAACCCCAACGCTTTATGGAGTGGCAAAACTGGATTTCTAATCAGTCAGGCTTTCCCGTCATTGCCTATCAGGCTGAGCAGATGCTCTGCCGTAACGAATGTCCTTCAAATTTCGACCTATTTGATACTCTTGAACAAACATTAGGCCATCGGCCAATTATTTCGCCATGGCACCCATTAGTTGAAGACTACATAGAAAAAGAAGGATTACATGAAGCACATATGCACCTCAATGGCACCACATTTTTCGAGCTGATGTGGCACCACAGCCTGTTAACCCCTGATGCATTGCTTGATGAAATGGAAGAGAGCCGCAAAAAAGATTCAACTCGCATTCGCCGTTTTTATGCTGTGAGCACAAGATTAGATTCAGCGATAAAAGTCAAACGAATGCTATATATCGCCAGATACTGCCGAGAATGGCTATTACAGTGGGTTGATAAGCGTCCATCTGATGCACAACACAACGGTTTCACGAGGCTAGACTTTGCTAACATACTTCGCACCCAAGATATCGAAGATATTGATAGCACTTATTTTCCCTATGAACAGGAGCAATTCTCTGTCAAACAATATGAACATGGCATTTGTGAATTGCATTTTCATATCCGCGTATTGAATAAATTAAAAGTTAATGCCTCAATCTCAGCGATGGAAGATGCCTGCTATTTGCTTTACCTGCTCAGTATGAATTTATTTCAACAATTATTGGTGCAGCGAACCGATCAATATGGTTTTGATCAATTTCAAAAATTCACAGAACTTGGACCACGCGAACCTATTGAAAAAGAATATGAAGCACGTTTTTATCAATTACATGGAAAAAAACCTACGCAAAATTCTATATTAACGACCCTTGAAGGTCGTTTTGCACCGAAAGATACGGAAGCTAAAAATGTAAATTTGCTCACAAAAATTCTATCCGGTTTTTGGCACTACCAACAACGAGGGAAGAAAAATGGTATCTTGGCTATGCCAACAGATATCAATCAACTCGCACAAGAGTGTCTGAAATTTTCTCGCCCTACATTACGACTTGTAACACATTTTATTAAAAAACCCTGGAATCATAATTCTGGAGAAACACATTTCAGTGTTTTACGAGAAGATATTATGCAGCGAGCAGATATCCTTTTTGCTCTTTTCGATAATAATCCAGCCTTACTCTCTATTCTGACCGCATTCGATGCCGCAGCAAATGAGCTGGAAAGCCCACCAGAAGTTTTCTCTGTACTTTATCGTAAGGCCAGACGTAAAGGCATAAAGAACTTTACTTATCATGCTGGGGAGGATTTTGAACACCTTATTAGCGGAATTAGGAATGTCTATGAAGCAATAACATTCCTTGATCTTTGCAATGGTGACCGAATAGGTCATGCTACCGCAATTGGCATTCTCCCTTCACTTTGGATAGAGAAAATGCCTGATAAAATCTATCTTCGTCGTGGAGAATGGTTAGAGAATTTACTTTTTATCAGAAAGGTATTAATTGAAGGTGGTGACGCAAAATTTTCTATTCCAATATTGGAAGATGCTATCACAACACAGGCTTACAAGATTTTCAATCAGCATATTCCTTTAACTATATTGCAACAGTTTTTTGATGGTCGCGGGTTATCTCCTGAGCAAGTTCGAGATTATTTGCAAGATAAATCAGACCAACCGATAGGCTGGATTGGTGAAGAGTTTAATGAGGTTCGCCAATTTAGTCAGCGTACAGGTGATGACGCGCTACGATTACTAACCATGCGGTGGTTTGATCAAAATGTTATTTCACGTTATGAGCAACTTCAGGAGTGTAATACTCATTTTACTCCTGAATCACTGATATTACACGCTCAACAATATGTACAAAGCTTGGTGAAAGAAAAACACATCGTGATAGAGACATTACCTACCAGTAATGTCAGAATCAGTCATTATGAGTCAGTACATGAACATCATGTTTTCCGTTGGATGCAAATTCCTGAACGTAAAATAGAAGGGGATAGCGTAATGCAGATTGCATTAGGCTCAGACGATCAAGGCATTTTTGTGACGGATATGAAAAACGAGTTTTACCATCTTTTTTGGGCACTAGTGAATCATTATCACTACAGTCATAAAGATGCATTAGCATATGTAGCGACCATCAATGAAAATGGCCGTATCTATAGATTTGATTATCTACAATAGAGGCGATTAATCACTTAATTCCCCTCTGTGTCAGCGTATCTCACGCTATCGTCTCATAATAAATAGCCGACGATAGCGTCTTTAACCGCTTTGCCGATACCGTACATCACTTACTCTTAGAACGCTCGGCGCGCTGGCGGCGCAGCTCTTTCGGATCGGCAATCAGCGGACGATAAATTTCCACGCGGTCACCATCCTGTACCACATCGGCCAGCTTCGCCGCACGGCTGTAGATACCGACTTTATTCACCTGTAAATCGATGTCATGACGCAGTTCCAGCAGACCCGATGCCACAATCGCCTGCTCAACCGTGCTGCCCTCTTCCAGCTTCACCGTGCGTAGATACTGGCGTTCCGGCAGCGCATAGACCACATCAACCTGCATTGCGGACACTGTAGACCTCTTTTGCTCGCTGCGTGAAAGCCTGCACCATATTTCCCGCCAGCTCCTTGAATACTTTGCCAAAAGCGAGTTCAATCAACGCATTGGTGAATTCAAATTCCAGATGCAGCTCGACTTTACAGGCATCGGCGCTCAGCGGCGTAAAATGCCAGTCGCCACCCAACTGACGGAAGGGGCCATCGACCAGTTGCATATTGATATTCTGGTTGTGTGTCAGCGTATTACGTGTGGTAAATGTCTTGCTGATACCGGCTTTGGAAACGTCTACTGCGGCGGTCATCTCCCCTTCTGAAGAGGAGAGCACGCGACTCCCCGTGCAGCCCGGTAAAAACGCGGGGTAGGAAGCAACATCATTCACCAGCTTGTACATCTGTTCAGCACTGAACGGCACCAGTGCGGAACGACTTATCTTTGGCATACTCTTTTCCGTGATTCATAAAACGCGCAAAATAATAGCACTGATAGCCCGACAGGCAAAAATTCTGCGAAGCTTATCGCACGATATCATTAACCACGACACGGACGCACGGCGGGGATTTCATTCCCAATGACATCCAGTATAATGACGGCACTATGACAAAGAAAAAAGCATACAAACCCGGTTCCGCCACCATTGCGCAAAACAAGCGCGCCCGTCACGAATACTTCATCGAGGAAGAATTTGAGGCTGGCCTTGCGCTGCAAGGATGGGAAGTCAAATCACTGCGTGCAGGCAAAGCAAACCTCAGCGACAGCTACGTCACCTTCATGAACGGTGAAGCTTACCTGTTTGGTGCCACTATCACGCCGCTAAATGTGGCTTCATCACACGTTGTGTGCGATCCCATACGCACACGCAAACTTCTTCTCAACAAACGTGAGTTGGAGTCGCTGTTTGGCCGTGTCAGTCGAGAAGGTTACACGGTCGTCGCACTATCCATGTATTGGAAAAATGCCTGGAGCAAAGTCAAAATTGGCGTGGCGAAAGGTAAAAAAGATCACGACAAGCGTGATGACATTAAAGAACGTGAATGGAAGTTAGACAAAGCCCGTATCATGAAGAATGCCAATCGCTAAGCCACTGGCTTAGCAACGGTAAGTTCTGATATACTGGTGACAGTTTCTTGGGGGCTGATTCTGGATTCGACGGGATTTGCAAAGCCCAAGGTGCATGCCGAGGGGCGGTTGGCCTCGTAAAAAGCCGCAAAAAAATAGTCGCAAACGACGAAAACTACGCTTTAGCAGCTTAATAACCTGCTCTGAGCCCTCTCTCCCTAGCCTCCGCTCTTAGGACGGGGATCAAGAGAGGTCAAACCCAAAAGAGATCGTGTGGATGCCTTGCCTGGGGTTGAAGCACTAAATCTAATCAGGCTAGTTTGTTAGTGGCGTGTCTATTCGCAGCTGGCAAGCGAATGCAAAGATAGACTAAGCATGTAGTACCGACGGTAGAGTGGTTCCGGACGGGGGTTCAAATCCCCCCAGCTCCACCAATTTAGACATCGGTTATTACCAGATAAGACCGATGAAGTACGAAAAGCCCGCACGGCACAAGCCCTGCGGGCTTTTTTGTGCCCTCAATTTGTCCTGCGAAGTTTGAAGTCCAAACCATTCAGGCACTTTGTTAGGTACTTCATAAAGCGTTATTGTTTTTAGGTGCCTAAAACGATGGAAACACAGCATTGGCAAGACAAACAAACCTTATCCGTTAAGGAGATCGAATCCGTCCACAGGCAGCGGACTACACTCTTTATGATGGCGACGGCCTGAGCTGCTCATAAAATTCAGCAGTAGAATATTCACAACAGCCGACGCGATCTGCGGAGCGACGAATGAATGACGTTACTGGCATCACGCACGCCTTTCAGATTACAGCGCCGTTTCGTGCAGATAGCGTCTTGCCGCACTGAGGAACTGTTCAGAGAGTTCATCCCCTTCAGTTGCTCGGGCCAGTATCAGTGCACCGGTCAACATAGCCAACTGTGCCAACTGTTGGTCTGAAGGCGCATCATCAGGTTCTGCCCCCTGAATAGCCGCAAGCCGTGACGCCATATTTCTGACGCCCATTTTGTAAGTTTCGCGTACCGGCTTTTCCGGCGGCTTACGTAGCACATCTGACGCCAGAGCGGTGACTGCACATCCATTGCCCGCACTGTCCCTGTGGCTGGGTGACAGGTAGTAATCCACGAGCTCATGAAACGTCGCTATGCCGCTTGCTGAAAACGAGGCGCTCGCATCGTCAAACGCCCGCTGGCAGGCCAGAGCCTCAAGTTCATCTTTGGAGTTGAAATGGCCGTAAAATCCGCCGTGCGTCAGGCCAACAGCCGCCATGATGTCATTGACACTGACACCGTCCAGCCCGCGTTCCCGAAACAGCTCTGCCGACATTTTAATAATGCTGTCACGATTGCGTTCCATCTGCTCTTTAGATACCCGCCCCATTAATCCCCCAATCTGAATGAAACAATCCGGGCACCTCAGTGCCCGTGAATACCGATTTACTTATTCTCACGCCCGCGGTGGCAGGATGCTGATATATTCTGCGCCAGTTCCCTGCGCTCTGGAAAGGGTTCCCGCGATCTGGTTGTGCGGCGTACCGTAATCAATAGCGCTGACACTCTCAAGCCGCTTAACCTGCTCATCAGTCAGGCTGACGTTCAGCGCCGCGAGCGTGTCCGTCAGTTGCTTCGGTGTACGCGAACCAAGAATCGGTATCAGAGCGGTAGAGCTGTGCTCTGCGCGGTGACGCAGCCACGCAATTGCCACCTGAAGCGGCAACACATTCAGCTCGCGGGCAATGTTCAGAACGTCATCAAGCAGCGCCGGATCTTTCTCGGTATGTACCAGTCTACCGCCGAATCCCTGTAGCCGTCCTTCCTGGCTGTTGCGATATTTACCGGTAAGCAGGCCACCACCAAGCGGCGACCATATCGTGGCCGCCATGCCCAGCGCCTCCGCCATTGGCAACAGCTCGCGCTCCGCGCTGCGTTCCACAAGGCTGTACTCCACCTGAATGCCAGCAATGCGGGACCAGCCCCTCAGTTCCGCCAGAGTATCCGCACGAGAGACTTTCCAGGCAGGAAAATTAGACAGGCCGCCATACAGTACTTTGCCGGAACAGATAAGGTCGTCGAAAGCGCGCACCACTTCTTCCAACGGTGTCAGTTGGTCATCAAAGTGCGCCCAGAGCAGGTCTATACGGTCCGTCTTTAGCCTTCTCAAACTGTTTTCGACCGACAGTATCATGTTGCGCCGGCTATTGCCGGTCAGCGCCGCGCCCGCCCCCGGATGCGCACTCAAGGTATACTTGGTGGCAACCACAAAATGATCACGCTCTGCGGCAATGAACTCCCCGACCAGTTCTTCGGACTGCCCCGCCTGATAGGTATCCGCCGTATCAATAAAGTTGCCGCCCGCATTAGCGTAAACGTCGAATACCGCTCGAGCCTCCGCTTTTTCCGCTCCGTAACCCCAGCCAGTACCAAAGTTCCCCGTTCCGAGCGCCAGTTCTGAGACACGAAGCCCGGTGTTTCTGCCGAAAGTGGTATAACGCATAAGCCATCCCCTTACACAATTAAATTATGATTGACATTTATTATACATGTCACTCATCATTTAAAAAGACCCTGCATGTAAATTCCATTCTGCAACTGAGGAAAAAACGAGATGGCTGAGAACACGTCGGTACTGATAACCGGGGCATCAACGGGCATTGGCGCAGTCTACGCAGACCGCTTTGCCCGCCGGGGGCACAATCTGGTGCTGGTCGCTCGCGATGCCGCACGACTACATACATTGGCTGAAAAACTGCGGGCACAGTACGGCATTCAGGCAGAGGTCCTGCCAGCAGACCTGACGGCTCCGGAAGCGGTAGAAACCGTAGCCCGGCGACTGCGGGAAGATACAAATATCGGCGTGCTGGTCAACAATGCGGGTATGAGTCTTTCCGGCACCTTCATAACCCAGAGCGCAGCCGACATCAGCCGCATGACTGCCGTTAATCTCAATGCGGTGCTGACACTGGCGCACGCGGCAGCAATAGGATTTGCAGCCGAAGGCCGAGGAAGTATCATCAACCTGAGCTCCGTCGTCGGACTGGCTCCAGAATTCGGCATGTCAGTATATGGTGCCACCAAGTCCTTCGTACTTTACCTGTCTCAGGGGCTGAACCTGGAACTCAGCTCACAGGGCGTGTACGTGCAGGCCGTGCTTCCGGCTGCCACACGCACTGAAATCTGGGAGCGCTCAGGCGTTGATGTGAATACGCTCACTGGCGTGATGGACGCAGGTGAAATGGTGGACGCGGCTCTGGCAGGGTATGATCGCCGCGAACCCGTCACCATTCCCCCTCTGCACAGTGAAGAACTGTGGAGCCTGCACGAGAAGACCCGCCAGGCAATGCTTCCGGAGTTCAATCAGGAGCACCCTGCCCCGCGCTACCAGAAAAGTGATGAATAAACGCTGGCTGTGGCAGGTCACGTCGTAGCAGCCACGTCTTTCTCCCAAACCCTTTGAAAAGGAATGTAACGATGTCCGATAACGTATTGTTTTCCCCCTTCACCCTCAAGGGCCTAACGCTGCCGAACCGTATCGTGATGGCCCCCATGACCCGAGGTATGGCACCGGAAGGTATTCCTGGTCAGCCTAACGCCGATTATTACCGCCGCCGCGCGGAAGGTGAGGCAGGTCTTATCCTGACCGAAGGAACCGTAATCAACCGCCCTGCGTCACGCAATATGCCGGGTATCCCCTTCTTCTATGGTGAGCAGGCGCTCGCGGGTTGGAAACAGGTGGCAGAAGCCGTGCACGCGGCCGGCGGGCGTATCGGCCCACAAATCTGGCACACCGGTTCGACGCGCAGCAGGGAATGGGTACCAGATGCGCCGGTTGAAAGCCCTTCAGGTCTTGTCGGTCCAGATGATGCGCGTGGCGTGGCCATGACAGAAGAAGACATTGCCGATACGGTTGCCGCCTTTGCCCGCGCGGCCGCAGATGCAAAACGCCTGGGTTTTGATGTCGTTGAACTGCACGGCGCACACGGTTATCTCATTGACCAGTTCTTCTGGCAGGGAACCAACCTGCGTACTGATGGCTGGGGCGGAAAAACCATTGCCGAACGCTCCCGCTTTGCCGCTGAGATCGTCCGTGCAGTACGTGCATCCGTGGGAGCAGACTTCCCGCTTATTCTGCGCGTCAGCCAGTGGAAGCAGCAGGACTACGCGGCGCGTCTGGCGGAGACCCCGCAGGAGATGACGGAGTGGCTTGCGCCGCTAGTTGAAGCAGGCGTAGACATTCTGCACTGCTCACAACGTCGGTTCTGGGAACCAGAGTTTCCAGATATTGATGGCAATGAAGGACTTAACTTTGCCGGCTGGGCAAAAAAACTCACGGGCGCGGCGACCATCAGCGTAGGATCGGTGGGACTGTCCGGTGATTTCTTCGGTGCCTTTGGCGGCCAAGGCTCTGGAACGGCCGAGCTGGATAACCTGCACGCACGAATGGAGCGTGGAGAATTTGATCTGATAGCGGTAGGTCGCGTGCTGCTCTCCGATCCGCAGTGGGTGCAGAAAGTTCGCTCAGGCCGTACAGACGAGCTGCACGGTTTTCGGGCAGAAGATCTCGCTGCGCTGAAGTAAGCGGCTATTGTCGCAGACGGCATCTTTAAGACACGCCGGCGCAGGCCGGCTTTATGCCGTCTTCGCTGCTGGATTCGGGGATCCGTAAAAGCCTTAGTCTCTGACCTTTTCTGACAAATAACAGAAGGGATTACCACACAAGAGATCGGGTTCAGCGCCTTCGAAACGCTCAATGCGTTTTCTTATCCCAAGGCTGGTCATGCCAAAGGTAAAGCTGTCGTGGCGTTTTCATCATGAGTCTTTCTTTTCCAGCTTGCTGCTACCTGTATGCCAGGTAGTGGTATATCGAAAGAGTAATAAGCCATAACACGTAACCGTATTGATTCTTTACGTCGTGAAATTATGTAAAATACCGACAAAATAAGCTGTTAATGCAAGGTCATGGATAGATGCGCCGTTTTTATAAAAAATGGATAACCTATTTATTATCAAAGGATTTTCTCGTTACTCTCCTCGTTTTATCCATCATTCTATCTATTTTCTGGTACATGCTTTGGGCTTCGCAGCTGTCACGTCGCACGATACTGATCGAAACATTTCCAGAACTCACTATCTACCTTATCTTTGGGCTCGTTCTGGGGCTTATCTTTGCTGGCCGGGCGCTCTGCTCTCGATCGGTAAAGAAGAAACTCAAACACACGCTCGACATGTTTTTCGGCGGCTTCGTACTGGGATTCCTTTCCATCGTGAATATTTTTGACGTGTACGTTTATCTGTTCCCTGATGAGGTGATGAGTTACACATCCGACTATAAGATTGTTTTTCCTGGGCCATCCACAGGAAAGAGTAGTCGTTGCGAAGCTGGCATATGGATTAAAGATGCCCATACTGGGCAATTTAAACAGCTATGTACCAATGGAGAAATGCTGTTTAAAAAAAGGCGGCAAGGAATGGATGCGCTATGGATCACTGCGCGAGTCAATAAACTCGGCACGTATATTGTCGATTATCGATTTACCTACAAGTAATTCCATCTTCACGTTCACGAATTCCACAGCGTTGCTAACCCGTGAAGTAAGGAAAATAAATTAAGATACCGGAAATCGATTCAGATCCATTTCCGGTATGCAATAAACCTCAATCCCCCGCCCAACACGACAGTATTAATTGGAATGTATTTCCTACTTACACGTCTGGACATCAGCGATAGCGCAATTTTACATCACGAAAGCAAATAATAACAATTTGTTATAGTTTCAAGTGTAAATTAACGTCAGTTTTTCAAATATGGGCTGGATGATGATATGCGATCCAATTTACAGCCTATCACTGGTGAGAATACAAATACCGGCATGTTGATATTCACGTTTATACGACTAAAAAGAGGTGTTACTGCTATGTTCAGAAAATTATCTCTCCTTAAGATCGTTGTCATTTTTGCTATTTCACCCTTTGCATTTGCCAAGTCGGACATACTGCGCATCGGCGTCGATTTAACGTATTCCCCTTTTCAGAGCATGGATAAAAATGGCAATCCGTCGGGGTTTGATATAGAAATCACCGATGCCATCTGCCAATCAATCAATGCAAAATGCGACTATATCGTTAACACGTTTGACTCCCAGATTCCCGCCCTTCTCGCCAAAAAAATAGACGTCATCGCGCCGCTTGGCGTGACAAATAAGAGAAAGGAATCAATAGATTTCAGTGACTATGTTTTCCACGTACCAACCAAACTTGTCGCAAGGAAAGCATCCAATCTTCTTCCCCAGGCTGAACGGTTGCGCGGGAAAAATATCGCGGTACAGCAAGGTACCATTCAGGAAGCCTATGCCAATAAATATTGGTTACCTGCCGGGGTGATGGTGAAAAGCTATCCCGATCAGGAAGCCATTTACGAGGATTTATATTCAGGAAGAGTAGAAGGCGCACTATGCCCGTCGGTTGCCGTCGCGTTTGGATTTTTAAAAACCCCACAGGGTAAAGATTTTGAGCTAAAAGGCTCAGAAGTAACCGATGCGGATTTATTCAGCCTCGGTTCTGCATACGGTATACGCAAAGACGATACGAAAACAAAACAGCTCATTAATCAGGGGCTGAAAGACATCGTTCAAAAAGGCCTATATGAAAAAATACAGAAACGCTATTTTGGCGATATCGATTTAAGCGTGAAAGAATAATATCCGGCGCGATTAATGGATTCTTTGCATGTTCAGTCGATCTCCCAAGCCACCAGAAGGCCGGGGATATTTTGCCAAAGCGTGAGCTTACTACCTTTCCTCGACACCGGTGTCAGCACCAGAATCTTGATAAAGAGGGAGAGCGCCATCGCCCCCTTTTCTGTTACTATCACGCGTTGGAAAATTGGCGATATATATGTGAATATATCCCGCTTCACAGCACCGCTCTCAATCACGCTTTCACAGTGAACTACACGCAGGAGAAATCATGAGCCTTCACCTCTGGCTGGCTTATACAGGCATCATCATCGCCCTGATTGCCATTCCGGGCCCATCCGCCTTAATCAGCATGTCGCACGGTTTACGCTACGGCGCTTCACGCGCAACAGCGACCGTACTCGGCGGCGTCAGCGCGGCAATGATTTTGATGTCCTGTTCAGCATTGGGGCTAGGAGCCATCCTCGCGGCGTCAACCACTGCCTTCATGGTATTAAAAATTATTGGTGCGGTTTATCTCATCTGGCTGGGCATCGCATCATGGCGTTCCAAGGATATGAGTACCGCAGAGCAGGACGTGCAGGAAGCCTCGGCTCCGGGCTGGTTTCCATTATTCCGCAAAGGTTTTCTGGTTGGGATCAGTAATCCGAAAGACCTGCTGTTTTTCGCCGCGCTCTTCCCAAACTTTATCGATACCAACGCCCCGCACGCCTTGCAGCTCATCATTCTGGCGTTAACCTGGGCGGTCTTCGATTTCAGCATTATGTTTATCTATGCCTGCACTGGCCGCCGTTTATCGGGCCTTTTCTCCAACCCACGCCGCATTAAGCTGTTTAACCGCTCAACGGGCGGGATCTTTATTCTGGCAGGCACCACGCTGGCGGCGTCAACGCGTTAATTGACTGGCTCCTGCTGCTTTCAGGCTGGCAGGAGTCATACCGTTACGATGCCGTGACAAAATCAGCAATGCCCTTCTCGTCCATCCGATAGCGAACCCATTCATCCTGCGGCTTCGCACCAATGCTTTTATAGAAATCGATCGCGGGTTGGTTCCAGTCCAGCACGCTCCACTCCAGCCGTCCGCATTGTCTTTCCTGCGCCAGACAAGCCACCTGTTTCAGCAGTGCCTTGCCCGCACCTGCACTACGGTACGCCTGCGCAATGTAGAGATCTTCCAGATAGATGCCGTATTTCCCCAGCCAGGTTGAATAGCTCATGAAGAAAATCGCATAGCCGACAGGCTTACCGTCAATCTCGCAAATCAGCGTTTCCGCCGTTGCCTCTTCACCAAATAGTGAGTGCTCAATATCCTCAAGCGAGGCCAACACTTCGTGGCGCGCTTTCTCGTACACGGCAAGCTCAATAATTAAATCCAGAATCACACTCGCGTCAGATTTCTGTGCGGGACGAATGACAATATTCATAAAGCTTCTTTTCTCCGGAGCTGCTTTCCAGTACCAACAATCATCAAGGCTTGCCATGCTACCGGATTAAAAATACTGTATGAACTGCATTTTCTACAGCGATTGATGAACACTATGCATCTGGATTTACGGCGTATCGATTTAAATTTACTGGTGGTATTTAACAGCGTGTACCAGCATCGATCCGTCGCCGCGGCGGCAAAAGAGCTGGCGATGAGCGCATCGGCGGTCAGCCATGCGCTCACGCGCTTGCGCAATACGTTTTCCGATGAGCTGTTTTTTCGCGTAGGCAACACCATGCATCCGACCGTCCTCGCGGACGATATCGCGGAGCCGATCGCGGAAAGTCTGGCGCGGCTAGCAGAGGGGCTGACGCCACGTCCACGCTTTAATCCCGCCCGCAGTACGGAAAGCTTCACCTTCTCCATCACCGATTACACCGCGTTTTCAGTCTTTCCTACCCTGATGGCGCAAATGGAAAAGTTGGCACCCCATATCAAATTCAATCTGGTCTATTCGCCGCAGAAAGTCGCGATTACGGATTTACTGGCAGGGAAAATCGATTTTGCTTTAGGGTTCACCGACATGACGCAACCGGAAAATCGAGAAATTGAGGAGATAGACTGGATTGAAGACAGCTATGTCATCATCACCGCCGCGGATTATCCGTCAGGCGAGACACTGACGCTGGATGATTACCTTGCCGCCCGGCATCTTGTTGTGACGCCCTGGAATGAATCACGCGGAGTAATTGATTACGCGCTGGATAAACTCAATAAAAAACGCCATGTCGCACTAAAAACACCATCCATGATGAGCGCACCGTTCATCATCGCCGATTCAACGCTGATCATGGCATTACCGCGCAATATCGCGACAATTTTTGCACAACTCCTACCGTTACGGATCCACCCCCTGCCTTTCACTGTGCCGCCCTATCGTGTGAAGATTTATCATCACCGCCGCAATAGCCGTTCGGAAGCAAGCCAGTGGATTAAAAACCTATTACACAGCCTGGTGATACCTCCCATTAGCTAGCCTGATGCACTGACATTTCACACAGCGACAGCCACTCTCTCTCACCGAAATCGCCCCAATTACGAGCCGGAGAAACGCCCGCAGAGAGCGATATTCCCGATAGAAAGATCTGCAAGATAACTTGTCATACAGATAAAATGACAAAAAGACCACGTTAATTTATTGATATGAAATGGAAATAACTCCGCATATCGTCTTCTTCACACGATTTTCCCTGTCATTTTTTGTGACCTGTCTAACACATACCAAGAAACGTAACCTTCTTAATAAAATCCGCAATAGTTAATCCCCACCAAGGGGATAACAATAGCCGCGAGCCTGGCAAGAAGTTCCTCAATCATCTTTTGGAGTTTCCAATGACCAACAATAATAAGCTGAGCGTTGCGGAGAAAATCGGCTTTGGCATGGGCGATGCGGCCTGTGGCATCGTCTACTCTTCCGTAACCATGTTTCTTACCTACTTTTATACGGATATCTATGGCATCTCCGCCGCGGCGGTGGGGGTCATGTTCCTGGTGACGCGGGTGCTGGACGCCATCGTTGATCCTCTGATCGGCATTATTGCAGACCGCACCAAAACCCGCTGGGGTCACTTCCGCCCGTGGCTGGTCTGGTTTGCCGTCCCCTACGCCGTGATTGCCGTGCTGGCCTACACCACGCCAGAGCTGAACGGCACGGGTAAGCTGGTTTATGCCTACATTACCTACACCCTGCTGATGCTGTTTTACACCTTTATCAACATCCCTTACTGTTCGCTCGGCGGTGTTATCACCAGCGATGAAAAAGACCGAATTTCCGCGCAGTCTTACCGCTTTACCATCTCCTCAATGGCAGGGCTACTGGTGTCGGTCGGCACGTTGTGGCTGGTCGACTGGATTGGCGGCACCAACAAGCAATTAGGCTATCAGGGCACCATGATGATCATGGGTAGTCTGGCTGTCGTGATGCTGTTTTTCTGCTTTTTCACCACAAAGGAACGCATTAACCCTGATGTGGATAACAATCAGAACGTCTGGGACGATGTTAAAAACCTGCTGAACAACGACCAGTGGCGCATTGTGGCCATCATTACGTTCTTCTCCAGTATGGCGGGCGTCATGCGCGGCGCGGCGACACTTTATTATGCAACGTACCTGATGGTCGGGCCGGACCAAGGCAGCGCCGCCGGAACGGCAATGAAATCCGCATTTATTACCACCAGCGTCGTCGGCACCATTATTGGTGCAATGATGGCGGGCTACTTTGGCAAACGATTCAGTAGCATAAGCCTGTTCAAGAACATCAACCTGTTGCTGGTGTTTGTTGGCATGATCCTGTTTATGGTGCCGCCACAGTGGCTGGCGGTCGTCTTCCCGCTCTACTTTTTGATCGGCTTCTTCCACCAGATGTACCAGCCGTTCAAATGGAACATGATGGCGAATGCCGCCGATTACGGCGAGTGGAAAACAGGCCGCCGCATTACCGGTCTGTCATTCTCCGGTAACCTGTTCGCGCTGAAACTGGGTATGGCGGTTGCCGGTGCACTGGTCGGCTTTTCACTCGGCTGGTTCGGCTATGTCGCGGGTTCGCCTACGCAAACACCGCTCGCCACCGCCGGTATTATCGGCCTGCTGAGCATCGGGCCATCGCTCTCCTATCTGGTTCTGTATTGGCTGGTACGCTTTTACAAGCTGGACGATAAGACGATGGAAAACATTCAGGCTGATTTGGCGAAACGTCACAGCACGGCTGACCGCGCACCAGAAAGCGAGCTTCCTGTCGATCAAGGCCTGACGCCAAAAGGCGCCGCCTGATCGCAAGACCTGCGGGTAGCACGCTGCCCGCCTTTACTATCAGGATGATGACATGAGTACAGCACATTCTCCGTGGAACCCAGATTTGGGTAACGGACGTTATAAGAATCCGATTTTATGCGCCGACTATTCCGATCCTGACATCGTGCGCGTGGGTGACGACTTTTACATGGTGTCGTCCAGCTTTAACCACCTGCCGGCGTTACCGATCCTGCATTCTCAGGATTTGGTGAACTGGACGCTGATCAACCACGTATTCAGCCGATTCGATCTGCCAGAATATGAACACGTTCAGCCCGGCAAAGGCGTGTGGGCACCCAGCATTCGCTATCATGCCGGAAAATTTTGGGTGTTTTTCAGCACGCCCGACGACGGGATCTTTATGTCACAGACTGACGATCCCAAAGGCGAATGGAGCACGCCGCATTGCCTGAAGCAGGCTAAAGGCTGGATCGACCCATGCCCGTTTTGGGATGACGATGGCACCGCCTGGTTAATCCACGCTTTCGCCTTCAGCCGCAGCGGTAAGAAACACCTGCTGCAACTGTGCAGAATGGCGGAAGATGGCCGTTCCCTGCTTGATGAAGGAAGGATCGTTTTCGATGGACGGGCAACACAGCCCACCATCGAAGGGCCAAAACTGTATAAGCGCAACGGCTGGTATTACATTTTCGCCCCAGCGGGTGGCGTTCCAACCGGCTGGCAAACGGTACTGCGTGCACGCGCGCTGGAGGGGCCGTGGCAGAGCCGGATCGTACTACATCAGGGAAGCACATCGGTTAATGGCCCGCATCAGGGCGGCTGGGTCGAATTAGATAACGGCGAAAGCTGGTTCGTACATTTTCAGGATCGTCATGCCTATGGCCGGGTCGTCCATCTACAGCCAATGCGCTGGCAGGATGATTGGCCGCTGATCGGCGAACAGCATAACGCGCAGGGATTAGGTCAACCCGTTCTGGAAGCGGATAAACCTCGCGTGAGCGCCTACGTTAGTATGCAGCAACCACCGACTTCCGACGATTTCTCTTCGGCTACGCTGGGGCGACAGTGGCAGTGGCAAGCCAATCCCGACGAGCGCTGGCTGACGCTTACCCATCCGGGGCTTCAGCTGTTCTGTCAACCCATGCCGACCCGTTCGGGTGAACCTTCATGGTATGACGTGCCTAATTTGCTGATGCAAAAATTTCCGGCTGAGGAATTCGAGTTTACCATGCAGCTGACGCCCGTTCTGGAGCAAGTCGGCGATCGCTGCGGCCTGATTATTTATGGCGAGCGTTTCGCGTTCCTCGGCATTGAGAAAGGCGCAGCAGGCCTTGAATGGGTCACCGGATTCGGCTGGATGAGCGATGCACAGCAGTTGGAGCAACACCAGAGACATCTGGCGATGTTGCCCGAAAATCAGGACATCACCCTGCGTGTTACGGTGCGGCAAAATGCGATTTGCCAGTTCGCCTGGCGGAGCAAGAACGGGGAATATACGGTGCTTGACGATAGCTTCGCCGCAGGGCCGGGCAAATGGGTAGGAGCCAAAGTGGGGCTGTACGCGCTGACCACAGCATCAGGAAACAGCGGGAGTCATGCTCAGGTTAAAGAGGTGAAAGTCACCGCTATCGATCAATAGCCCGATAGCGGCTATAGAAAAATTACGCGTCTGGCTGTCTGATCTTCGGTACGATACTGGTATTACCTTGTTTGGGTATTACCTTGTTTGGGTATTACATTATTCTGGTATTACATTGTCCAGTACTACACGCCGAGAGCGTCAGCAGCCTGCTCGCTTTCCACTTTGGAAAAATTTGCGTAAGTAAGTGCATCGAGTAGCGCAGCACGATCGATCGTCGGATAAATTTCCGAGATCTGCAAAAGCTGACCGATGTCCTGAACGCCCAGTTGTGGATAGATAGTGTGTGATGCAACAGCGATGTCACGTGCAGCGTAGCCCAACTTACGTAAAATCACCGCAATCTGCTGATGTGTGATCGTCTCCTGATACACGGTGTAAAGCACATCGGCAATTAATGTCGACGTCAAAACCGAAATACGGGACACATCACCTGCTCGCCCGCCCAATGCCTGAAGGATATGATCGACAGCTTGTTCTGGCGTTTTTCCCTGCGCCTGTTGTGCGGCCAGTACGGAAACCAGTTTATTTTTTATTTCATCGTTTGCCATCGTTCGGTTCCTTAATACATTCATTACAGATGTAATTTTAGTATAAGCACGCTACTCGTCATGACAGTAATGAGCAAATAAAATCATGCGATTTCGTGTGAATATCGAACAAAAAATCAACAAACAGTTCTAAAATCCAGAATAGATTTCCTTTTTAGGAAACACAAACGCACTAAGATTGATGGACGTAGACCAAAGTAACGGGGATAAAACACAGTTTGATACAACTCTGCATACATCGTTCCACCCTCTTTTTTCCTGAAATGCGATAATCCCCCGATAAAAATCGTATTTTCGTTTATGCCCAGTCATTTTCATCGTCCGAAAAGACCATGTAAAATGAGGGACTTAGTGAGCAAAAAGGCTATAAGTCATGATCACCACCGACGCTAATAACGCCGTCGCCTCCGTGGCCTGGCGAACCAATGAAGTCATCGCCATCTACCCTATTACCCCCAGTTCCAGCATGGCTGAACAGGCTGCGGCCTGGTCGAGCGACGGCGGGCTGAATATATGGGGAGACACGCCTCGCGTTGTGGAAATGCAATCGGAAGGCGGCGCGATCGCTACCGTCCACGGTGCATTGCAGACAGGTACACTCGCGACCACATTTACCTCATCGCAGGGTCTGCTGCTGATGATCCCTACGCTGTATAAGCTGGCCGGCGAGTTAACCCCGTTTGTCCTGCACGTCGCAGCCCGTACAGTTGCGACGCATGCGCTTTCCATTTTCTGCGATCATTCTGACGTCATGGCCGTACGCCAGACGGGCTGCGCCATGCTGTGCGCTAGCAATGTGCAGGAAGCGCAGGACTTTGCGCTGATTTCACAAATCGCTAGCCTGAACAGCCGTCTGCCGTTTATCCATTTCTTTGACGGTTTCCGTACCTCGCACGAAATCAATAAGATTGAGCCGTTGAGCGATGAGGTGATTCGCCAGCTTCTGCCACAGCAGGCCATTGAAGCACACCGTGAGCGAGCGCTCACACCGGAACGCCCGGTGATTCGTGGAACCGCCTCAAACCCGGATACCTTCTTCCAGGCGCGCGAAGCCACCAACCGCTGGTACGACGCAGCTTATGAGCACGTTGAACAGGCGATGAACGATTTTGCCGCTGCGACAGGACGCCAGTACCAGCCGTTTGAATACTACGGCCACCCAGAGGCGACTAAAATCGTCGTCCTGATGGGTTCCGGCGTCGGCACGTGTGAAGAGGTAGTCGATACGCTGTTGATGCGCGGTGAGAAAGTCGGCGTGGTGAAAATCCGCCTGTACCGCCCGTTTTCGGCCAAACACCTGCTGGCAGTGATTCCGCAAACGGCGAAAAGCATCGCGGTGCTGGATCGCACCAAAGAACCGGGTGCGCTGGCAGAACCGCTATACCTCGATGTGATGACCGCGCTGGCCGAGGCGTTCTCCGCAGGTGAGCGTTCACTTATGCCACGTGTCATTGGTGGTCGTTACGGGCTGTCCTCCAAAGAATTTACTCCGCAGTGCGTACAGGCGATCTTTAATGAGTTAGCACTTGCCAACCCACGACCGCGCTTCACGGTAGGGATTTATGACGATGTCACCCATCTTTCCCTGCCACTGCCGGAACAGCATTTCCCAGGTAACGCATCGCTCGAAGCGCTGTTCTACGGCCTGGGCAGTGACGGGACCGTTTCCGCGACCAAGAACGCGATCAAAATCGTCGGCGAAACGACGCCAATGTTTGTGCAAGGCTACTTTGTCTATGACTCGAAGAAAGCCGGTAGCCTGACCGTTTCCCATATGCGCGTGGGCCCGCACCCGATCAACTCAGCCTACCTGATCGATCAGGCGGATTTCGTCGCCTGCCATCAGTGGCAGTTTATCGACAAGTACAGCATGGTCGAACGCCTGAAACCCGGCGGCGTTTTCCTGATCAACTCACCGTATAGCAGCGACGATCTGTGGCACCGCCTGCCACAGGAAGTGCAGGCAGGGCTGAACCAGCGTAATGCCCGCGTGTACTGCATCAACGCCGCCAAGATTGCCCGCGAATGCCATTTGGGCGCGCGCATCAATACCGTCATGCAGATGGCGTTCTTCCATCTGTCACAGATTCTGCCAGCCGATGTGGCGGTGGAAAAACTGCGTACCGCCATCGCCAAGAGCTACGGCAGTAAAGGTCAGGAACTGGTTGAACGCAACTGGCAAGCGCTGAGCGCCACATTGGACGCGCTGGCCGACGTGCCGCTGGACGCCGTCAACCCAGACAGCCCGCAGCGCCCGCCAGTCGTGTCCGACGCCGCGCCCGATTTCGTCAAAACCGTCACGGCCGCGATGCTGGCGGGTCTGGGCGATACACTGCCCGTATCCGCCCTGCCGCCCGATGGCACTTGGCCGACTGGCACCACCAAGTGGGAAAAGCGCAATATCGCGGAAGAGATTCCACTCTGGCAACCGCAGCTTTGTACACAGTGTAACCACTGCGTCGCCGCCTGCCCGCACTCGGCGATCCGCGCCAAAGTCGTCCAGCCCGACGCGATGGAAAATGCGCCTGCCTCACTGCAATCGCTGGATGTGAAAGCACGCGACATGCGCGGCCAGAAATATGTGTTGCAGGTTGCACCGGAAGACTGCACCGGCTGTAACCTGTGCGTAGAAGTCTGTCCGGCTAAAGACCGTCAGAACCCAGAAATCAAAGCCATCAATATGGAATCCCGTCTGGACAATCTGGCGGCGGAGAAAGAGAACTTCGATTTCTTCCTGCAATTACCGGAAATCGACAAATCTGCGCTGGAACGTATTGATATCCGGACTTCTCAGCTGATTTCACCGCTATTCGAGTACTCCGGCGCCTGCTCCGGCTGTGGCGAAACACCGTACATCAAGTTGCTGACCCAGCTCTATGGCGATCGCCTGTTGGTGGCGAATGCGACGGGCTGCTCGTCTATTTATGGCGGTAACCTGCCCACCACCCCGTGGACTACCGACGCCAACGGTCGCGGTCCAGCCTGGGCTAACTCGCTGTTCGAAGATAACGCCGAATTCGGTCTGGGCTTCCGCCTGAGCGTCGATCAGCACCGTCAGCGTGCCGTGCGCCTGCTCAACAAGCTGGCACCGCAGTTGCCGCCAGATCTGGTAAGCGCATTGCAGGAAGAATCCATCGCGCCCGATCTGCGCCGTCAGCAGATCGAACAGCTACGTGGATTGCTGGCAGCCATCAATGATACCGACGCCAGCGTGCTGGCAAGCGAAGCCGACCACTTTGTCGATAAATCCATCTGGCTCATCGGCGGTGACGGCTGGGCTTACGACATCGGCTATGGCGGATTGGATCACGTCATGAGCCTGAGTGAAAACGTCAACGTGCTGGTACTGGATACCCAGTGTTACTCCAATACCGGCGGACAGCAGTCCAAAGCAACACCGCTGGGCGCAGTGACCAAGTTTGGCGAGAAAGGCAAACGCAAAGCGCGTAAAGATCTCGGCATCAACGTCATGATGTACGGTCACGTGTATGTTGCGCAGATCTCACTGGGGGCGCAGTTGAACCAGACGGTGAAAGCGATTCAGGAAGCCGAAGCCTGGCCGGGCCCGTCGCTGATTATCGCGTACAGCCCGTGTGAAGAGCACGGCTACGATCTGGCATTCAGCCACGATCAGATGCGCCAATTGACAGCGACAGGCTTTTGGCCGCTCTACCGCTTCGATCCACGTCGTGCCGAAGAAGGGAAAGCCGCGCTGGTCACCGATTCTCGTCCGCCATCAAGCAGCCTGAGTGAAACGCTGTTGAAAGAGCAACGCTTCCGCCGCCTGAATAGCATGATGCCGGAAGAAACCGCGCAGCTCTATGAAGAAGCAGAGCTGGATCTGCGTCGCCGCTTTGATTTCCTGACCATGATGGCCGGCAAAGCAGAGAAAAACCCGCAGGAATAATGCTTCGTCTTCCAAACCGGCTTCGGCCGGTTTTTTATGGCGTGCCATCTCTGTCCGTCCCCTTTACGGGCCGTTGCTGATGCCACGTTAAAAACTTCTCCCGGAAATTTTTTATTGGCAGTTTTCATCCTATCCAAACGAGGCTGAATACCGAAGAAGCCAGCGCAAACCGCCCGGTTTGTCAGGCATGGTAAAGAAGGGCTGACAAGACGCAAGTTACCTTATACTTTATGAGATTATTTGCCCGTTACCGCGTCAAACCGCTCTCACAGTCGCAGAGGAAGAAACATGAAAGGAAAGTTCGCACCATCGCAGATTGCATTGCACTGGCTGGTTTTTCTGTTGCTCGTTGTGACCTATGCCACCATTGAGCTACGCGGATTTGCTGAACGAGGTTCGCTGCTGCGCACCGTGATGATGGTGACGCACTTTAGCTGTGGCGTAACCATACTGGTTCTTATGCTGGCTCGCCTGTTCTTGCGCCATCGTCATACCTCCCCCGCTATTACGCCACAGCCCCCTCGTTGGCAGAGTATCCTGGCTTCACTCACCCACGCCGTTATTTACCTGCTGTTTATCACGCTACCGATACTGGGCGTTGCCTCACGCTATTACAGCGGTCGGGACTGGATGTTGTTTGGTATCGGCATGCCAACCGCCGCGACGCCGAATTTCGACCTTGCTGAAACGCTGATTGGCTGGCATGAAACGCTGGCACCGTTAGGCTACTGGCTCATTGCCGCCCATACCGCGGCTGCCCTGTTCCACCACTATGTCATGAAAGACAACACGCTGCTGCGCATGATGCCAGCCAAGCGCGATTAATCGGGCAACGAAGGAGCAAGCAAGAATGAAAGTCGCACTGGGGCAATTCGCCGTTGACCGCGAGTGGCAACAAAATGCCACGACCATCGCTGGATTCATGTCGGCAGCACAGCAAAACGGCGCAGATCTGCTGGTGCTGCCTGAAGGCGTGCTAGCTCGCGATATCACCAATCCCAACATGGTGCTCACCGCCGCTCAGCCGCTTGATGGCCCGTTTGTTACGCATCTGCTGGAAGCCAGCAGAGGCAACAACCTGACGACCATGCTCTGTGTGCATATCCCAAACGGCGAAGGGAAAGTCTGGAATACGCTACTGGCATTGCGCAACGGCGAGATCGTCGCGCAATACCGCAAACTGCATCTGTACGATGCCTTTTCCGTACAGGAATCGGAAAACGTGCTGGCAGGTGAAACAATTCCACCGCTGTTGACCATCGCTGGGTTAAACGTCGGGCTGATGACCTGCTATGACATTCGCTTCCCTGAACTTGCCCGCCGTCTGGTGCTGGACGGTGCAGATGTCCTCGTTCTCCCCTCCGCCTGGATTAAAGGCCCGTTGAAAGAAGCGCACTGGGAACTGTTGGTGCGCGCCAGAGCACTGGAAAACACCACTTATCTCGTCGCCGTTGGTGAATGTGGCGTCAGGAATATCGGTAACAGCATGGTGGTCGATCCTTTAGGCGTCGTTGTGGTTCAGGCACCGGAAACTCCGGCTCTCCTGTATGCAGACATTGAACCGGAACGACTGGCGTACGCCCGTCAGGCTCTCCCGGTACTCGCAAATCGACGCTTTAACAAACCCACACTAGACGGGGAAAATTGAGTGACGGTTCACTCTCGGAGGTTTTCTTTCTCATTCGGATGCCAAAAAGTGTGATTAGTTACACATGTTGTTTCCCTCGGAGGCCATTCTGCACATATAATGCGCATCCGGTCGCTAACGCGACCTTAGCAGACCAGCCTCCTGATTCGGGGGGTGCATTTACCACTCAAATAAAGAAACGAAAATGAGTATTCGCGCGATCTTTACTGTAGTTCTTGCCGCCGCCGCATTCAGCCAGGCCGCCTTTGCCGTTGTTTATCCTCTGCCTGCGGCGAATAGCCGACTGATAGGCGAGAATATCGAAATCACCGTACCGGAAGATAGCACGCAGCCGTTGGAGCATTTTGCAGCACAGTTCCAAATGGGTCTGAGCAACATGCTGGAAGCCAACCCAGATGCGGACGTTTACCTGCCCGTTCCCGGCAGCAAAATGGTCATTCCTCATCAGTTGATTCTGCCGGATGCCCCGCGTGAAGGCATTGTCATCAACAGCGCAGAAATGCGTTTGTACTACTACCCGAAAGGCTCCAAAACCGTGGTCGTGCTGCCAATCGGGATTGGTGAGTTAGGCAAAGATACGCCGATCAACTGGACGACCTCCGTTCAACGTAAGAAAGCGGGCCCAACCTGGACGCCAACCGCGAAGATGCATGCCGAATACGCAGCACGCGGTGAGACACTGCAAAAAGTTTTCCCAGCAGGCCCGGATAACCCGATGGGTCTGTACGCGCTCTACATCGGCAACCTGTACGCGATCCACGGCACCAACGCCAACTTCGGTATTGGCCTGCGCGTAAGCCACGGCTGCGTTCGTCTGCGTGCCGATGATATCAAGTATCTATTCGACCACGTTCCGGTCGGTACTCGCGTTCAGTTCATCAATGAGCCAGTGAAAGCCACCGTTGAGCCAGATGGCTCACGCTATGTTGAGGTTCACAATCCGCTGTCCCGCACGGTAGAAGAATTCCATTCTAATTCTCCTGCACCGATCAGCATGACGCCAAAAGTGAGCAAAGTTCTGGCTGATGCCAGCGTGAACACCAGTGAAGTCGATCAGGCAATCCAGAGACGTTCTGGTATGCCGACCAAAATCAATGGTCTGATCGAACAAGCTACCCCGGCGATTCCGGTTGAATCTGCTGCGGCACCTGTCGCACCAGAAGCACAGCCGCAAGACAGCCTTAATGCGGAGCAAAATGCCGCACCGGCTGAATCACAGCCAACAACTACAGCGACCGACGCCAGCCGTTCGTAATCGCGACAACGCGTTGGAACCCCATACAGGTTTCCAACGCTTTTCTTTCATTCCCTACCGTTTACTACTTCTTACTACTTCTTACTACTTCTTACTACTTCTGCGAAGCTTCCAGCGCCTGCGCCACATCAGCGATGATGTCGTCAATGTGCTCAATGCCAACCGAAATTCGGACCAAATCCTCACTCACGCCTGCTTTCGCCAGCTCTTCCGCATTCAACTGACGGTGCGTGGTACTTGCCGGATGACACGCTAGCGATTTGGCATCGCCAATGTTCACCAGCCGTAAGATCATCTTCAACGCATCAATAAAGTGGCCGCCTGCCGTTTTCCCGCCCTTGATGCCAAAACTGATAATCCCAGACGCTTTGCCCGAGGTAATTTTGTCGCAGTTTGCTTTATAGGGGCTATCCGGCAACGCACCATAGTTCACCCAGGTAACCAGCGGATGCTGATTCAGGTAGCCAGCCAACGCTTCCGCATTGCTGCAATGGCGTTCAATACGCAGGCTGAGGGTTTCCAGCCCCTGCAATAGCAAGAACGCACTATGTGGAGAAAGCGCCGCGCCCGTATTACGCAGCGGCACCACCCGGCAGCGTCCGATATAGGCCGCCGGACCGAAAGCGTCGGTATACACCACGCCGTGATACGAGGGATCGGGCTCGTTCAGTAACGGGAAACGCGATTTATTCGCCACCCAGTCAAACTTGCCGGAATCGATAATCACACCGCCAATCGTGGTGCCGTGACCGCCGATATATTTGGTCAGCGAGTGGACGACGATATCTGCACCGTGCTCAAAAGGTCGGCACAGCACGGGCGTCGCCACGGTATTATCAACAATCACCGGGACGCCGTGGCGATGCGCAATGTCCGCGATTTTGGCAATGTCCACGATATTTCCCGCCGGATTCCCGATAGATTCACAAAAAACGGCGCGGGTGCGCTCGTCAATCAGCGACTCCAGCGTCGTAAAATCATCGAAAGAAGCCATACGCACTTCAACGCCCTGACGCGGCAATGTATGGGCAAACAGGTTATAGGTTCCGCCGTACAGCTGGCTGGTACTGACGATATTGTCCCCAACCTGCGTGAGTGCCTGGAGCGAATAGGTAATCGCCGCCATACCGGATGAAAGCACCAGCGCGCCAATGCCGCCTTCAATCGCCGCCAGTCGCTGCTCCAGCACGGCGTTCGTCGGGTTCATGATACGGCTATAGATATTGCCCGCGACTTTCAGATCAAACAGATCGGCACCGTGTTGCGTGTCGTCAAATGTGTAAGAGGTCGTCTGGTAAATCGGTACGGCTGCGGACTTCGTTGTCGCTTCAGATTCATAACCATGATGTAGCGCGAGGGATTCAAGTTTCATCTTACGGGCCTTTTTGCTATGCGTTGGGGTGAGGAAAATATCAACACAAAATAACAGACTGCACTCGGGAAAAGCACTTCCTGATGTAGAAGAAATGGAGATAAGTTAGTAAAAACAAGACTAAATTTCAGCGTTACATCATTACGCTGAAGCCCCCTCACAAAACCGCACACTGCCGAAGAAACGAATCTGAAAAAGCGATAAAATTTGCACAGAGAAAAAAACGTGCGCACCGTAACCTATCTGTGCGTCTTGTATTGCACCGCCTGCAAATCACGGCTACTTTTAACGTCATGGATCCCCCACCCGAAAGCGCAATAAATGACTGATAAAATAAAAAATATCGCTACCTGCGAATTGCCTGACAGCGTCCAATTTCCTCACTACGATCGTAAGGCGCTGAAACCGCGCATCGTTCATATCGGATTTGGCGCTTTTCATCGTGCTCATCAGGCACTGCTCACCGATCGTGTACTGAATAGGGAGGGAGGAGACTGGGGAATTTGTGAAGTCGTGCTATTCAGTGACGATACGATGATCAATGCGCTGCGCCAGCAGGATCATTTGTTTACCGTGCTGGAAAAAGCCGCGACGAGCAATCAGCCGATTGTCGTTGGTGCCGTGTGTGAATCGTTACATGCCAGAATAGAAGGCATTACCGCCATTATTGAGAAACTCGCCGCGCCAGAAACCGCCATCGTTTCCCTGACGATTACCGAAAAAGGCTATTGCATGGACGGTACGAGCGGCAAGCTGGATCGTACCAATAAGCTGATTCAACAAGATCTCGTCGATCCCCGCCATCCCGCTTCAGTCCCCGGGCTGCTGGCAGAAGCGCTGCGCCTGCGTCACGAACGTGGAATCGCGCCGTTCACCGTACTCTCCTGCGATAACGTGCCGGAAAATGGTAAAACGGCCAAAGCCGCCGTGCTGGAATCCGCGGGAATCAACGATCGAAGCCTGATCGATTGGATCGACGCGCAGGTTTCTTTCCCGAATACGATGGTGGATCGCATTGTCCCTGCGGCAACGCCGGAAACGTTGCAGGAAATTGCCGAACACCTTGGCGTCGCCGATCCCTGTGCGATAGCCTGTGAGCCTTTCATTCAATGGGTGATTGAAGATCATTTCACCGCCGGACGCCCTGAATGGGAAAAGGCAGGCGTACAGCTGGTGCATGACGTACTGCCGTTTGAAGAAATGAAACTACGCATGCTGAACGGCAGCCATTCATTTTTGGCCTATCTGGGCTATCTCGCCGGCTACGATCACGTCAGCGACTGTATGAACGACGAGAACTATCGCCGGGCCGTGTCTCATCTCATGCTGCTGGAACAGGCGCCGACGCTTAGCGTCGTGGATATCGATCTGAAAGATTATGCCGTCCAACTACTGACCCGTTTTTCCAACCCAGCGCTCAAACATCGGACGTGGCAGATTGCCATGGACGGTTCACAGAAGCTGCCTCAGCGCATGCTGGAATCGCTACGGTGGCACGTGAGCAATGGAGGAGACTATCGCTGTCTGGCATTGGGCATCGCTGGCTGGATGCGTTATGTCAGTGGAAAAGATGACGCAGGTAACCCGATTGAAATCCGCGATCCGTTGGCTGAAAAGCTCAGGAACATCGTGGAGGAAACATCGGACAGCGCCGAGCGGGTCAGTGCGTTTCTTAACATTCGTTCTATTTTCGGCGAGGATCTCCCAGCCAATCACGATGTTTTTAACGCTATCGCGCAGGCCTATCTGAAGCTGCGCGATCACGGCGCAAAGAACACCGTGGCCGCACTGGTACAGGACTTTACATAACGATAAATCCAAGCAAACCCAGGTACAACGCACTTTGGACACCCAGAGCCAAAGTGCGGCTTTTCCCTTTTGTTGCATCCAGCCACGGCAGCGATGACCAGCTCATCCCCCCGCCAATCACAGCGATCACCAACAGCCCAGCGGCAATCAGCCAGACGAGCTTATCCAGCAGCGAATTGGGAAACAAAATTTGCATTGCGGAGACGACGAGAAACAGGGTGATGCAGCGTAATACCCCAACCAGAATCCCCGCGCGATCTCTCAGCCCGCGAGGCGCGGAAGCCGGTAACCAAGCCTGAAAAGCAAACAATCCAACCACAGCACTAAAAACCACATAAATGACGGCGTAGATCATTAAATGACTCACGTTACGGCTCCTGATAAGAAAAGACAGTAGATTGAACTGGGCGGGATGATGACGATATTTCCTCTCTGAGGTCAATGCGTTATTTCATATCACGCTATCGATTTGTGGGGCAGCGCTCAATGTCAGCTCGTCGCCAATCTGCATGCATACCAACAAAATGTAATAAATCTACATATCTCGTAACTTAAGCACATAAAGTCAGGATCAAAAAATCATAAAAAGCAAATTAAAATATCTTATTTCATGATCTACCTGACAGATCGTCATTAAAAGCGCGTGAAAGCGTGATCGTCAGTTTACTTTCTTTTCAATAGAGCAAATTATAAAGAAATGATAGTTCAAACGAACTGAAATATTGTTTCATATTTGTAATTAGGCTGATCATGAATAAACCAATCTCTTTTAAACATACGTTCTGTTACGGCAGCGCGAACCTGCTCGGCAGCGGTGCGCTTGCTATCAGCGGCGCATGGCTGATGTACTTTTACACCACCTTTTGTGGGTTAACATTGGTTCAGGCCGCGGCCATTTTCTCCGTTGCCAGCATCATTGATGCTATCAGTAACCCCATCATGGGGTACATCAGTGATAACTTCTACAACACCCGTGTTGGTCGCCGATTTGGCCGCCGTCGTTTCTTTATTTTACTGGGTGTCCCACTGGTTCTTGTCTACCCCATGCTGTGGGTCGATGGTTTTGGTTTCTGGTATTACCTGGCGACATACGTATTGTTCGAGCTGATTTACACCTCGATCATGGTGCCGTATGAAACGCTGGCTACCGAAATGACGTCTGATTTCAAACTGCGTTCCAAGCTGACGGGTTCTAAAGCCATTTTCGGCAAAATCGCCAACTTCCTGGCGGCATTCATTCCCGGGCAGTTTATTGCCGTCTACGGTAAAGATTCCGC
Source organism: Pectobacterium colocasium (assembly GCF_020181655.1). Classification (NCBI taxonomy): domain Bacteria; kingdom Pseudomonadati; phylum Pseudomonadota; class Gammaproteobacteria; order Enterobacterales; family Pectobacteriaceae; genus Pectobacterium; species Pectobacterium colocasium. Next base: position 884,044 of record NZ_CP084032.1, on the reverse strand, counting down.
AACGCCATTCTTCTACACCGGCCTGGTCTACGGCGCCATCATGTGCGCAGCGATGATCGCGCTGTATATGACGTCCTGGGAGCGCCCGGTCAACGAAATCGTCCGTGAAAGCACCTCTAGCCTGTGGCAGGCGATGAAAAAGCTGAGCGTGGATATGGCTTCTACCTTCCGCCTGCGTATTTTCCGCAAGCATCTGGGAATGTACCTGTTTGGCTTTGGTGCTGAGTGGCTGTTCGCTTCCGCATTTACCTACTTCATCGTCTTTGGTCTGAAGCAGAACACGGCGCTGGTATCACACCTCAATAGCTTCAGCTCAGTCATGCAGCTTATTTCCACCGCGGCCTTCATCGGTATCTGCGTCAAAATGGGCTTTGCGCGACCGTTCCGTCTGGCGTTGATGGTAGTGATTGTCAGCGTCATGGCCTATGCCGCGCTCTATTTCGCTAACTGGTCAGAAGACATGACCATCTTTGTTCTGTTTGCCATTACCGCCGTATTTGGCCTGAGCACGGGCGGTATCTACTATATTCCCTGGACGGTTTATACCTTCCTGGCCGACGTGGATGAAGTCCTGACCGGTCGTCGCCGTGAAGGGATCTACGCAGGCGCCATGACGTTTGCCGGCAAAATGGTGCGCTCGGTGATCGTCTTCGCAATGGGCTGGACGCTAAGCCAATTCGGCTTTGTCTCCGGGCAGTCAGTACAACCAGAATCAGCCGTACAGGCGATTGTTGGCGTGTTCTCACTGGGTGTTATCGGTCTTGCGCTGGTTGCTATTTACTACACCACGCAGATGAAGCTGGATCGTAAGAACCATGCCATTCTGCTGGAAGAAATTGCACGTATCAAAGCGGGTGGCGCGATTGCCGATGTCCCACCTCACGCACGTGCGGTTGCGGAAGAACTGACAGGCTGGGAATATGAGAAATGCTGGGGTAACAACCCGTTAGGCGTTCAGTCTGAAGAGGCGAAACCGCAGGTTGCTACTGCACAGCATTAATCGAAAATAATCGTTTATTCAGACGGTTATTGAAGACAAGTCTCCATTAAAAACAATCAGCCCAATCTTGTATTGGGCTTATTCAGAATGTTGACGAACCTTTTTGCTGAACGAAAACGGGAGTAACGGAATAGAAGAGTAAAGCGTTTGCGCCAAGGATGGCGCAATCCGAGCGCACAGGGAAGTGTTCACAGCGTCTTTACGATCTATCCGTTACTACCGCTCGGCGGCCTTTGTCAGCAACCTCAATCAACCCAATCTCGTATTGGGCTGATTCATTTAGCGCGTCGAGTTGTGATTAACAGAGCGGGCAGAAAATGGCAGATGATTGCATAAATCACCTGCCAAAGAGCAGTATTAAATCAACGAGGCTTCTTTCAATTCGCTTTTCAGATAGGCGTAGTATATCGGGGCAGCAATCACACCAGCCAACCCAAAGGCCGCTTCAAACACCAACATCGCCAGCAGAATTTCCCACGCATGCGCTTTGATCCTCGTCCCAACGATTTGCGCATTCAAAAAGTATTCAAGCTTATGAATCAACATCAAATACACCAGCGCAACCAGTGCGATCGGCAGCGAAAGCGATAAGCCCGACAGAAAAACGATCGAGTTGGAGATCAGATTACCGATCACCGGCAGCAGACCGAAAATAAAGGTGAGTACCACCAGCGTTTTGGCAAACGGCAGATGGATACCACACAGCGGCAGAGCGCCCAGAATAAAAACGGCAGACAGCACTGTGTTAACCGCAGAGATTTTCACCTGAGCGAAAACAATGTTGCGAAACGACGCCGATAATAATGTCACCCGACGCAACAACTCCGCTTTGAGTAATGGCTTCTCGGTGTCCTGATCGACGTTATAAAGCGACACAATCGCCCCCAGCACCATACCGATTAGCATCGTCACAAATCCATGCAGGAAACTTTTCCCCATGTTCTGCAACATCACAATATGTGCCTGAACCCATTGCAGCAGCTCGCGCTGAAGCTCTTCAACACTGACCGGCAGATACCCCGGTAGATAGTGGGCGACCTGCTGTTGGATGTCATTGAGGATGTAACCAATACGCACATTGAATGCCGCCGTATCCTTCATTTCCTGCATCAACAGCCCGACCAGACTACCAAACAGTAAACTCAACAGGCTGACCACCAATGTGCTGATCACAGCGACCACAATCCAGCGAGCGCGCTTACCGCTGATTACCCGTTGAAAATAGGGCGTCAGTAAATTCACGATTTCATACACCAAAAAACCGGCAATAAAACAGGCCAGCAGGCGTAGAGGCAGCAATATAAGCAGGCCACCCATAATAAAGAAAAAGCTCAACAGGCGAGCTTGTTTCAGGTTCAGTAACTGCATGATGACTTCCCGTATGAAGAGGCAACGCCGAGAATACTCGTTGTGGAGTATGCTACGCCTTTTTCGGTATCAACAGATTGATATATATGCGCCAGATTTGTGTTTCGTCTGCGAGTGATAACCAACCAGATAACAAACGAAGAATATTTTTGGTGTTTTACCGACGAAATACCAGCAGTGTTTTAACTCGGCTGGATATCCACCCACCAGGAAAAACGCCGGGTTATCTTCACCGGCAGCGTTCGCGCAACGGCATCGAGCAGGCGATCGGTTTCATGCAACGGAAAAACGCCCGAAATCCGTAGCGTCGTCACCGCAGAATCCACATGAAAGTAACCATTGTGATAGCGGGACACCTCATTCATGAACTGCCCTAGCGGCATGTTATCCGCAACCAACTGTCCTTTACGCCAGCTCTGACGGAAATTCTCAACGGGTGTCGGTTCACTACTCTTATCACGGGTAAAGATAACCTGTTGCCCTGCCGTTATCCGCTTTGCAGCAGGGACTGCCGTTTGTAGCAACACTTCACCGCCAAAAACGGAGAGCACACTGTGAGCGGACGTATAGCGCAGCGCTAATTGGCAGGAATGCGCAGAAGCGGCGAGATCGCCATGGGGCGTGGTCAACCGAGCTGCATGCGCCGTTTGGTTATCCAGCATCAATTCACCTTTGATCAATTGAAACGTCAGCGGCTGAGACAGCGCAGGATTGCCCTGCTGATTCACTGCCGAATCGGTATTGAGCCAAAGGGTCATCCCCGTTTCGATGCTGAGCTCACGGGTTTCCCCCATGCCTGTACGGTAATCGGCAGCATAGCTTTCCCACGGCAGACTAAAGCCCACGCCCCCGGTCAGGCTGGCAATCGCCAATAGTTTGAGCATACGCCGACGTTCTTCACCGCGCTTACTCAGCACCGAAGAGGCTAACTGGCTATCTACCGCATGGAAACGGGCATGAATCTGTTCAACCTGCTGCCAGGCAAGCCGATGAGCTTCATTCTGATGTAACCAACGCTGCCATGCCTGACGATCGTGCTCGGAGCAGTCTTCGTCATACAGCGTGGCATACCACTCCGCGGCAGCATAAAGAACATCTTTGGGAATAGAAGACGTGATAGAAGAAATCATAAGTCCTGACACAATAGACAATTCAGCATCGCCTGTGCCATATATTTTTTTACCATCCGCTCGGAAACGGCTAATTGTTCAGCAACCTGCCGATAGGTCAAACCGTCAAGATGCACCAGCAAGAATGCCTGACGCACTTTGCCGGGCAGCGTCGCCAGCATCTGATCGATGGCCAACAGCGCATCAACCACCATAGCCTGCTGCTCCAGCGAGGGAGAAAAATGAAACTCCTGCTCTGCCAGCACCTGAAGATAGGCATTTTCGATGTCTTTCCGCCGCCAGTGATTCACCATCAGCCCATGCGCCACGGTCGTCAGCCAGGCGCGCGGTTCACGAATGCGATCGGTTTGATGCTGGCAAATCAAACGTAGAAACGTATCCTGCACCAGATCCGCGGCCTGCTGTGAACACCCCAAACGCCGACGCAACCACGCCTGTAACCAGGCATGATGGTCATGATAAACCTGCTGAACGTTTAAGGTTTCAGGCTGATTGGGGCAGGCAGCGGCGGGACTCTTCACGATATTCGCTCAATGTGACAGCAATGAAATGATTTTCATTATCATTAAAAGCAAAGTCAACGCCTATTTACGTCTATCGTGCCGAGAACGGTAAAAATAAGGAAATAGCGAGGCGTGTGGAGCAAAAAGAAAGAAGCCCAAGGGCTCCAGACCGTTGAAAAACCTATTTGCCGAATGAAAACGGGCGTAACGGAATAGAAGAGTAAAGCGTTTGCGCCAGGGACAAAAACGTCAGGAACGTTTTTGAACGTCGCTTGCGGCGGCCCTGCAAGGGTGAATCTCAGGGATGAGATTCATATCTGCGCAAGCCGAGCGTACATGGACGTATTCACAGCGTCTTTACGATCTATCCGTTACTCCCGCTCTACGGACTTTGTCAGCAACCTCAATCCCAAGGGCTTCTTTTCAATGCGGTTTGAAACGAGAGACTACCAACGATAGCTGACATTCGCGCTAACGTTACGGCCTTCACCGTAATAGCACCAGTAGTTACACGCGCTGACATACTCACGGTTTGTCAGGTTGGTTGCATTGACCTGCAAACGCCAGTCCTTGCTGAAATCATAGGCGATCATCGCATCCCACAGCGTATAAGCAGGAACCTTCATGTCCGACGAATTGGTAATGTCACCGTAAGAGCTGCCGACATAGCGCACACCGCTGCCGATACTTAATCCTTCCAACTTGCCGTTAAAGGCATACGTTGCCCAGCCCGACACGATATGCTCAGGCAGACCCCGCAGGCGTTTACCGACTTCTCCAACAGAACCTGATTTGGTCGTCTTAACTTCATTGTAAGTGTAGTTTGCCATCAGCGTCAGACCGGTATAAACCTCGCCGCTGAATTCCAGCTCAAGGCCACGTGAACGGGCTTCACCCGCCTGAATAGTCAGACTCGGGTTTTTAGGATCCGTCGTTTGAACGTTTTTTTGTTCCAGATTAAACAGAGCAGCAGACGCATAGCCGTTGAAGCCATCCGGCGTATATTTCAGGCCCACTTCGGTTTGCTGACCTTCTTCCGGCACATACGGACGTTCATAACCATCGCGACCCGACACAGGCAGGAAGGATTCCGAGTAGCTGACGTAAGGGGAAATACCGTTATCAAACAGGTACATTACCCCGGCAGTCTTGGTAAATTTGGAATCGTCGGTACGCGTATCAGCGCCTGATGAGAAATTACGGTCACGAGACTTCGCGACGTCGTAACGTCCACCCAGCAAGAAAATCAAACGCTCGTCATACTTGATCTGATTCTGAACATAATAACCGGTCTGATGGCGGCCGGAGCGGTGATCGAACAGTTGGCTGTCCGGCGACGTGTAATTACCGAACACCGGATTAAACATATCAATAGGGTCGCCAAAGGAGTACAGGTTTCCATCCCGGCTTTGCGTATTGGCACGGCGATAGTCGAACCCGAGCAGCAGGGTATTCTCAATATTTTCCCACAGCCACTCGCCCACCAAGCGGTTGTCCGTGGCCCAATTTTGCGCAAAACCGTCGCGGTAGGTCAGTCCACGCGTGGCCAGACGATCGCTGACAACATTCGTGGCCGGATCGGTATACCTGCCCAATACATAGGCACCGCGCAGATCCATATTCAGGTAGGCATAATTCAGGTTCTGGTGGAAGGTCCAGGTGTCATTCAAATGATGCGTAAATTCATAGCCCAGATTGAACTGACGGGTATCGTGATTGTTAATACCCGGTTCTCCCAGCGAGGTTTTATAGCCCACTTTGCCAAATGGCGTGCTATGCAACGTACCATACGGCAGCTTAAAACCATTGGTCATGTCGGACTGCGTGTCCATATAGCTGGCTAACACGGTCAGTTCCGAGTCTTCTCCGAGGAACGTGACGCTCGGTGCCAGATAAAGGCGCTTGCTCTTCGAGAAATCCATCTCACCCGAGGTATCACGCGCCAGCGCAACAACCCGATACAGCACCGAGCCGTCATCGTTTAACGGACCCGCACTGTCGACGGCCAGATGGCGATAGTCGTTAGAGCCGTATTCCAGCTCCACTTTTCCCTGCGGTAAACGCGTAGGCCGTTTGGTGATGACGTTCACCAGACCGCCCGGCGGATTTTGCCCGTACAGGACAGAAGCGGGACCTTTCAGGACTTCGATACGTTCAACGCCGAATGACTCAATCTGCTGACCATAGAACCCATCTTCATTCAGCGTCGCCAGACCATTCTGGAACCGGGATTGATCGCTAAATCCACGGATAGTCACCCATTCGGCTTTATTATCCGGCCCGTATGGCGTTGCCAGAATCCCGCTGCTATAGCGTAGCGCCTGATCGATCTTTTGCGCTCCGCGTTCCTCGATCTGTTTCTCCGTGACAACCGCAACCGCACGTGGCGTTTCTGAAATCGGCACATCCAGCTTCATCGCGGTATTCGGTGGAGCGGTGACAACGATCCGATCGTTTTTAGCAGGCGTAGTAACCGGCACAGGCTCATTCGCCGTGCGCTGCACTAGCGTCACGCTGCCATCAGCACTGTACTGTGCACGGAGGCCACTGCTACTGAGAATCTGCTCAAAGCCCTGCTCTACGCTGTAGTTCCCCTGTAACCCCGTACCGCGTTTACCCGCAACCAATGCCGGATCGTAAGAAAGTAATACGCCAGCCTGTTGGGCAAATTGATTAAGCACTTGATTGAGCGAGCCGGACGACACCGCGTATTGTTGAACTGGCGCCGCAGATGCAGCATAAACCGCCGCCATTGGCAGCACTGAGGCAAACGATGCCCCAAGTACGCCAGCACGTAAAGCACGCGCTAACAGGTGGGTACGGAATGTAACCATTATTTATCCCCTATCGCATAAGAAACGCTGTTTTCAGAAGCTATGCCAATCGGGGGAGTAAAAAGGGGAACTGAAAATCGAAAAATAATTGAAATAATGCGCACTGAATCAGGATTATTGCGGAAAACGCGTTGTCGATATTGGTAAACCAATGTCATTGGCAATAAAAAGCTGACGTCCTTTTTATCAAAAAGTGCTATATGCCGACAGAGGTTACATTGTCCCAACCTCATCAGTAATTAGACGAGAGTCTACTTATTCATTTGTCATCCTTTAAGATTCAACACGCTAAAAATAAAGAAAATTTTAAGAGCTTCTTATCAAGGTTTAATAAACTCTACACTTTAGGGGGAATAATTTTCGAAAAGGCAAAAAGAAAAGGGAATAGTGAGAAGGGAAGCAAGCGGGCATCGAAACGTTTCGCTATTTATTTAAAAATGGCATATTACATGCAATAAAATAGTTAACCCTATATTTTTTATTAACTTTTAACATGGTCGCTGTTAATAAAGAACGTCTTTCATTCTTCATTTACGAAAAATCGGCGCGACTTTATCGTCCTGCTGGCCGCAGGGGGTTATCAGAGAATAACCTACGCAATCGGTTGCTGTTGAAAACGCAGTGCTAAATTAGAAATAGCAACGTTATTAATAGCAACAATTTTTCTTTGGTCGTTATTTTCCATTGGAAAACGCACACCTCTAATCTTCCGGACAGATAACCTACGATTATACAAGCTTATGATGCCAGATTTGCCGAAGGCTCAACCGTATCCTGGTTCAGGATCAGCAAAGAAAGCACGCGGTTTTCAACGTTCAGCTTAGAAAAAGACAGCGTGCTTAACTGCTTTTTAGTAAAGCCATCAGACAACAAATCCGAGACCACACGCGTACTTAGCACGTTAGAATTCGTTATAAAGTCGTGATAGGCGAACTTCACGTTGATAGGTAGCACATCATCAATTGAGACGGGCGTATTCATTTCAGCACGCAATCCAAAATGGGCGTTGAAGGCAGAATTCGCGCAAACGACCTTACACTTTTCGTCAATCACAGCCACAGCGCGCCGATCGTTTTGAACTGGTTGAGAAAGCATGCCTAAAATTTCATTCCGGCCAAATATCAGACTCATTGTTTCCTCTGCATCATGCTATGTAAAAAGATATCTCACAGCGCGCCATGACCTCATAACGCACTATTGATAAGCAATCAACCTACCGGAATTTAAAAGGTTTCCGGACTAATAGTGTTCTTCCCCACCCGAGAAAGTCACCTAATGAAAATAGTGAATTTCGCTAACCGGAACCATTTACACGTTCTCAAGCTACCGGGGCTCAAACATCTGCCGCCTTAGTCAGCGTCAGTGATGTGGGTATATCTATGTTATTTATTTTTGGAAACCGGATATTTCTGAATAAGACACAAAAAATAACACTTCATTTTTCTTTTTGTCAGCGGCTAGCACACGGCATCTGTACCCTTTTTAAGAAGGCCCACATCTGTGCGATGGAACCCACTTAGAGTGTACATTATTCACACTTATCTGCCCGTTGATAATCAGATAAATCTATTTCATTAATAGCCTACATATAATTAACAACTGAAACAAAATCTCAACAGATGGAACACAGGTGAACGCGCTAAATAGCTGGCTTACGTAGAAATATACTCTGAACGGGGTTTTTACTATCGGCTGAATAAGCGGGATCTTTATGCCTTTTGATCGTAAAGGGCGATCAAAAACTTGATAACAATAGATATAATCTATTGAAAACAATGAATTGATCGTTAATGACATTATAACAGCACAGATAATTCTGCTGACGATCATATTGTGACATACATCACTTATTGTGTTTTGGCTACCACGAAAAAACTGCCTGTTTTCTGAACCAAAAGACTATCTTTTAAGTAACGCCTCACTGCTTTTCCTGCATTGCGTGATCAATCGCGCAAAAAAGAAACAAAGATAACGGGTTAACTACAATTAACCATTATTTGACATAGCATTAACATGTTTAAGGAGAAGCGCTATGACACAACATAATAAACACACCATTCCCGCCGCAATTGCGGAAAATGCACTGATAAATGCTCAGCAATACGAAAATATGTATCGGCTGTCCGTTGACGATCCCGCTGCCTTTTGGGGTGAGCAGGGAAAGATCGTCGATTGGATCAAACCCTATAAAACTGTCAAGAACACCTCATTCGACCCCGGCCATATCAGTATTCGCTGGTTTGAAGACGGTACGCTAAACGTGGCTGCAAACTGCCTGGATCGCCATCTGGCAGAGCGTGGCGATAAAACCGCCATCATCTGGGAAGGTGATAACGCGGCAGAAAGCAAAAAAGTCACCTATCGAGAACTGCATCAATCCGTATGCCGCTTCGCCAACGTGCTGAAGTCACAGGGCATCAAAAAAGGCGATGTCGTTGCTATTTATATGCCGATGGTGCCGGAAGCCGCCGTAGCGATGCTGGCCTGCGCCAGAATCGGAGCCATTCACTCGGTGATCTTCGGCGGATTCTCTCCTGAAGCAATTTCCGGGCGTATCATCGATTCCAACGCCAAGCTGGTTATTACCGCCGATGAAGGCGTACGCGCCGGACGTGTGATTCCGCTGAAGAAGAATATTGATGAAGCGCTAAAAAACCCGAACGTCACCACCATTTCCAGCGTCATCGTTTTCCGTCGTACGGGTAAAACCGGTGAATGGAAGGAGGGTCGCGATCTGTGGTGGCACGATCTGGTTGAAAAAGCAGACGATCACTGCCCGCCAGAAGAGATGAATGCGGAAGATCCGCTCTTTATCCTTTATACCTCCGGCTCGACCGGCAAACCGAAAGGTGTACTTCACACCACGGGCGGCTATCTGGTCTATGCTGCACTGACTTTCAAGTATGTCTTCGACTACCACCCTGGCGACATCCACTGGTGTACGGCAGATGTTGGCTGGGTCACGGGGCACAGCTACCTGCTATATGGTCCGCTGGCGTGCGGCGCAATTACGCTCATGTTTGAAGGTGTGCCGACCTGGCCGGACGCCAGACGTATGGCGCAAGTGGTCGATAAGCACCAGGTCAACATTCTCTATACTGCCCCCACCGCCATCCGCGCGCTAATGGCTGAAGGTGATAAAGCAATCGAAGGGACATCGCGTGAATCGCTCCGGATCATGGGTTCCGTCGGTGAGCCAATCAACCCGGAAGCCTGGGAGTGGTATTTCAACAAAATCGGCAACGGTAAGTGCCCTATCGTCGACACCTGGTGGCAAACGGAGACGGGCGGCTTCATGATCACCCCTCTGCCTGGCGCGATTGAAGCGAAAGCCGGCTCCGCGACGCGCCCATTCTTCGGCGTACAACCTGCACTCGTCGATAACCTCGGCAACCCGCAGGAAGGCACCGCGGAAGGCAATCTGGTCATCGTGGATTCCTGGCCGGGTCAGGCACGAACCCTGTTTGGCGATCACGATCGCTTCGAACAAACCTATTTTTCTACCTTCAAAGGCATGTACTTCAGCGGTGACGGCGCGCGCCGTGACGAAGATGGCTATTACTGGATTACGGGTCGCGTTGACGACGTGTTGAACGTTTCCGGGCATCGTCTGGGGACGGCGGAAATCGAATCAGCGCTCGTTGCCCATCCCAAAATTGCTGAAGCGGCCGTCGTCGGCATTCCACACCATATGAAAGGGCAGGCTATTTACGCCTACATCACGCTGAACCACGGCGAGGAGCCGTCCAGCGAGCTGTATACGGAGGTTCGCAACTGGGTACGTAAGGAAATCGGCCCGATTGCAACTCCAGATATCCTGCACTGGACTGACTCTTTACCAAAAACGCGATCCGGCAAAATCATGCGTCGTATTTTGCGGAAGATCGCCGCCGGTGACACCAGCAATCTGGGGGATACCTCAACGCTGGCCGATCCAGGCGTCGTCGAAAAACTGCTCGAAGAAAAGCAGGCCATGAGTACCGCCTCTCAATAACCCTCTGACCCACCGCTCTCTTCATTCCCGTAAGCCATGACGTGGCTTGCGGGGATGTGGCTGGCGATAAATCAGGCGGCGGCGTCGCGGCAATACTCAACCCTACAGATTACTGGAGACTTACGATGAATGATGCCATTTATCAACGGATTGAAAGTAACCCCTTATTCAGAGAACTGGTCAACAAACGGCAGCGTTTTGCTGTTTTCCTCTCGATCATCATGCTGGTGCTTTATGTGGGTTTTATCCTGCTCATCGCCTTTGCACCTGGCTGGCTGGGAACGCCCATCAGCTCAGGTTCCAGCATTACCCGTGGTATTCCGATTGGCGTGGGATTGATTGCGATCTCCTTCATCCTGACAGGCATTTATGTGTACCGCGCTAACGGTGAATTTGATCGTCTGACCAAACAGTTACTGGATGAGGTAAAGCAATGAAAATACGCTTTATGATGCTGTTCGGACTTTTGACGCTGCCGGTGCTTGCGTGGGCGGCGGATGCCCTCACGGGGGATGTCCAGCGCCAGCCGTTGAATATTCAAGCCATCGTGATGTTTCTGTTGTTCGTCGGCGGTACGCTGTATATCACCTACTGGGCGTCGAAGAAAACCCGTTCACGTAGCGATTATTATACGGCTGGCGGCAACATCACCGGCTTTCAGAACGGGCTGGCGATTGCGGGCGACTACATGTCCGCCGCCTCCTTCCTCGGTATTTCTGCGCTGGTTTATACCTCCGGCTACGACGGCCTGATCTACTCACTCGGCTTTTTGGTCGGCTGGCCCATTATTCTGTTTCTGATCGCAGAGCGGCTACGCAACCTCGGGCGTTATACTTTTGCTGACGTCGCCTCCTACCGTTTGCAGCAGCGCCCGATCCGTAGTCTTTCCGCCTGCGGTTCGCTGGTGGTTGTGGCCCTGTATCTCATCGCACAGATGGTTGGCGCGGGGAAACTTATCGAACTGCTGTTCGGCCTCAACTACCATGTGGCCGTGATACTGGTCGGTATTCTGATGGTGATGTATGTGATGTTTGGCGGCATGCTCGCCACCACATGGGTACAGATTATCAAAGCCGTCCTGCTGCTATTCGGCGCCACCTTCATGGCCGTCATGGTGATGAAATCCGTAGGATTCAGCTTTAACGAACTGTTCAAACAGGCGATGGTGGTTCACCCGAAAGGTGCATCAATCATGAGCCCCGGAGGGCTGGTTTCTGATCCAATATCCGCGCTGTCCCTCGGCTTAGGCCTGATGTTCGGTACCGCCGGCCTGCCGCACATTCTGATGCGCTTCTTCACCGTCAGTGATGCGAAAGAAGCTCGCAAGAGCGTGTTCTATGCCACAGGTTTTATGGGCTATTTCTACTTCCTGACCTTCATCATCGGCTTCGGCGCCATCCTGCTGGTCAGCGCTAACCCTGCGTTCAAGGACGCAACAGGCGCGCTCATCGGTGGGAATAACATGGCGGCGGTGCATCTGGCCGATGCGGTCGGTGGCAACTTCTTCCTCGGTTTTATCTCTGCTGTAGCCTTTGCCACCATTCTGGCCGTCGTTGCGGGTCTGACGTTGGCAGGCGCGTCTGCCGTGTCCCACGATCTCTACTCCAACGTGATCAAGAAAGGGAAAGCGACGGAGCGTGATGAGCTGAAAGTCTCGAAAATCACCGTACTGGTGCTGGGTGTCGTAGCGATTTCGCTGGGTATCCTGTTTGAGAACCAGAATATCGCCTTCATGGTTGGTCTGGCTTTCTCCATTGCTGCCAGCTGTAACTTCCCGATCATTATCATCTCGATGTACTGGTCAAAACTGACCACACGCGGGGCGATGATTGGCGGTTGGGCAGGTCTGTTAACGGCCGTCATTTTGATGATATTGGGGCCGACTATCTGGGTGAAAATCCTCGGTCACGCCACCCCCATTTACCCTTACGATTATCCAGCGCTTTTCTCCATGCTGGTCGCGTTTATCGGTATCTGGTTCTTCTCCATCACCGATCGCTCCGAATCCGGGCAGCAGGAACGCGCTCGCTTCCATGCGCAGTTTGTCCGTTCACAAACCGGCGTCGGCGCTTCAAAAGGCAGTTCCCATTAATCCGACCTCTCACTGGCCCGCATTCGCGGGTCAGTTCTTCTCTGTAATCCAACGCTCCGCGCTGTTGAAAGATTTTTGCGGGGCGGCTTCACGATAGTTATCGGCCTTCTGCTCTTCCCTGAACGTTCCGCTATGGTATCGGCATACACATCACAGGGAAGGATGCGATGCAGCCTCACGATGCCATCTTCAAACAGTTTTTAAGCGATATTGATATCGCCAGAGATTTTCTTGCCGCCCATTTACCACCTGCGATTCAGCAGCGGTGCGATTTCAGTACATTGCAGTTGGAGTCTGCATCGTTTATCGAAAACACTTTACGCTCTCGCCTGTCAGACATGCTGTACTCACTGCAAACCCACTCTGGTTCTGGATATATCTATTGCGTCATAGAACATCAAAGTCGCCCCGACAAGCTCATGGCCTTCCGGCTATTACGCTATTGCCTTGATGCTATGCAGCAGCATTTATCCCAGGGCCATCAGTCGTTACCCGTAGTTATTCCACTCCTGTTCTATCACGGCAAACGCAGTCCTTATCCATATAGTATGCAGTGGCTAGATCATTTCACCGATCCAACACTCGCTGCACAGGTCTACCACCATGCCTTTCCGCTAATAGACCTGACCGTTATTCCAGATGAAGAGATCAAAACGCACCGCCGTGCCGCACTGCTAGAACTTGTGCAGAAACACATCAGAACACGGGATATGCTGGAATTGGCACACGACATCGGGCTATTATTTGAACACTGGAACCTGTCTTTGCCACTGCGGCACGCGTTATTACTGTACGTCGCGACAGTGGGTAATACCTCTGACATAGACAGGTTCATTGATTCAGTGGCAGAGCCCCTGTCAACGCATAAGGAGGACACAGTGACTATTGCACAACAATTACACCAAAGGGGATTTGAGCAGGGGATGCAAGCTGGGCTACAGGAAGGGATGAAGGCCAGCGCACTAAACATCGCCCGCCAGTTGCTGAAGAGCGAGATGGAGCAAGAGCTAGTTCAGCGCGTTACCCAACTGTCCGATGAAGAAATGGAGCAACTACTCCGCAGCGAACAGAAATAGTTTTTTATCGTGGGCTATCCCTGCCCACGCCCCTTCGGGCCAACGCTTTGCGTTGTTGAAAATCGCTCCTGCGATTTTTTATCGTGGGCTATCCCTGCCCACAGTTCTGCGGAACTCCGCGCTTCACATTGTTAAAACGGGATTTACTCCTCGCTTAAGGTCACCACGTCATACATCACGCTGCCACCTTTTAATTGCAGCGTGATCGTGTTGTTGCCGTTTCGCAGGAAACGAGATGACACGGGAATGCGGGCGATATGGTAGCGGCCGCTTTGTAGCGCGCCACGATAAATGGTTTTGTCGTTTCCGTAAGTCAGTGTTTCCAGCGTCCTGCCGTTTACCGCTACTGCCAGCTGCGGCAGGGTAGGTTCACTCATGCCGCTGTTGCTGGCCGCCGCCAGTGCGATGTTCAGGAAATAGGTTTTCTTCTCTGGTCGCAGAGCAAAACGGATATCCCATTTTCCCGGTTTGGTCTGCGCGTAATACCAGTCGCGTTGATAGTCGCTATAGCCAATATCGAACGTCAGATTTGCTGGAACTTCATACTGCCAGCGTGTATTGCGTGCTTCGTCGCCAAAGCGGAATTCACTTGCCTGACGATTGGCTTGTCCAATGGCCCAGATAATCGGTTCGGCTTTGGGCAAAGCAATCACAGGCAGCGCTTGCTTGTCACCGGAAATGGACAGCGTCTGCTCTGCCAATATCCCCGGCTGCGTACCGCTGTTGGCATAAACCGCCAGATGGTAATTGCCCGGACGGACATGGGAAAATGTAAAATGTCCCTGTGCATCTGTCGCCGCCTGATACGCATAGCCGCGGGTTTGCACATCAAACGATTCATCCAATGACGACGAAAGCACGACGGTGACGGATTGCGGACTGGCAATGTGCCCGCTAACCTGCGTACGCTCGCGCGCATAGCGGGAATCGTCCACCCAGGTATACGGCCAACTGACGGCTTCCGTCAGCGCCTGACGTCGGGCATCTGCCAGCATCTGTTCGGTATCGCCCTGATTGATGTACAGCAGCCACGGGCCGTAGAATTTTTTCCAGCCCGGCGGTACCACCATATCCGGCGTACCGAAGTGCGAGCCCGTCATGTAGTTCAGAATGATCGCATCCTGATGTACCAGCAGATCCTGCTTGAGCG
The DNA here is from genome assembly GCF_020181655.1 of Pectobacterium colocasium. NCBI lineage: Bacteria > Pseudomonadati > Pseudomonadota > Gammaproteobacteria > Enterobacterales > Pectobacteriaceae > Pectobacterium > Pectobacterium colocasium. The sequence continues at coordinate 868,897 of NZ_CP084032.1, read as the reverse complement.
CATCGCCAGAAAAATACTCTCGGTTGCCGTGAATCAGCCACGCTCCCACGCCATTACCGAAAACGCCCCAGAAAGGCGCGGCACGCATATAGCCGGCAAAATCATATTTGGAATAAATGCGACCATCCGGCAATCGCCAGGTTTCATCCTGCACCTTCGGCAAGGCCTCAAGCTGGCTGTAGAGCAGCGGTTTGCCCTGACGATCGCCGTTGTAGAGATGATCTAACCAAGCAGGATCGAAACGATAGACGTTACGCAGTTCACTGACTTTAACCTCCTGATTTCCGCTATTTTCAGCAACAACATAGCTGTAAAGCCCGCTAACGCCGCGACGCATAATCAGGTGATATTCAAGCCGTAACAGCCCGTTTCGGTCATTGATATAGGCGATATGCGCCATATCACGATCGTTGCGCAACACCTCCACCCGCTCGGGGACAAAATCTTTGACACCCTTAACATGGGCATCGTTAACATAGTAATCGAGATAAGCACTACGCGTTTTGCTCGGATCGCGCGCCGCGCCGGACAGGTTAGTGACGATATTCTTGCCTCCCGCCACCATGCTCACCGCGCTGCCATCTTCCCCAAACGCGACTTTCAGCAAACCGTTATCCAGCACGGTATTCAAACCAGAAATAGATAGCGACACCGCATTATCCTGCGCGCTGTAGCTATAGGGTGCCAACATCGCCCCCACCAACAACAAGACAGATCGCTTCACAGTCAGCCCTCTTGTGTTCCATTGGTTAGACAGAATTTTTATCGCATCCGTTCAGGCCACTGCCGCTTCAATATCGAGATGCCCGGGGCTACCACGGTGCGAGGTATCCCTACGGGAACCTCATCACCGTGTTTCCCCTAATATCCAACATTGGGTGTAGCCTGAGATATCAAAAAATTCCCGCTATTTGAAATATATAGCAGTAGTGGGGACAACATAATCGAGGGGGGAAGCGCCCTCCTTCACGTCACTGCCAGCAGAAACAGGAAGCTGGCAGTGACAGGAAGAAAGTCAGGATCGACATCGCAGAAATCAAAACTGATCAGAATGACAGTTCACGAATCAGTACGGCGGATACCACTTTCCAGCCGCGAATGAACAGGCTTTGCGCCTCGCCGTCCATCACTACCGTGCCGCGCAGCACTTGCGGCTGGGCACGATAGTCGGCAGGTAGACTGAGCAATACACGATAAACCGCCTGTTCAGGATGCAGTTTGCGCTGTGTATCACTCAGCGTGGCAATATCGCCGCCATAAACCGAGGCGAGTTCCGGCGTAGCATTCAGATCGCGGGTGGCCGTGCTGGCAATCTCCACAATGGTGAGCGACAGGGATGAGCGGCTGACATCCTGTAAATAAAACGTGCCCTTTCCGCCCATGTGCAGCCGCTGCCAGTCTTTTTCCGACACGAACGCCTCTACCAGCCCACCGGTTGGCTTGGTGACAACGGCCAGCCATTCGCCCTGCCCCAGCCACTCGCCGGTTTCCAGCGGCGTTGTCATGTCAGCCACCACGCCGTCTATCGGTGCACGTACCGTCAGTTGTTCAGACTGGCGCTGCAAGACCTGTAACTTTTGCAACGCCGCGTCATGCTCCTGCTTCACCCGCTGGTGATCGCCAACCGCTTCCTTGTTGAATACCTGAAAGGTACTTTGCCAGTTCAGCGTCGCGATTTGTCGCTCCAACTGCTGCCGTTCATGCGCCAGCGCATCAGACGACAGCGTAAAGAGCGTTTGCCCGGTGCGCACCGGCTGGCCGACCTGCACCTCAATGCGCTGAATCATCGCGGGTACGGGCATATACAAGCTACTTTGCTGTTCCGCCCGCAAAAGCGCGGGTGCATACACGCTGCGCTGCCAGGGAATCAGCAACGCGAGCAGAATCACGGCGCTCACGGCCAGCGTTGTCGTCATATTACGGTTCATACGGTAATCCTTACGGCGTTTACTCCATTCGCGCACTTCATTCACCACCGGCATCACCACGAAATAGCCGATTTCAATGGCGAAAAGCAGCATCCCCAACAGCTTGAACGCCATGTGGTAAACCAGAATCGCGATACCGGTAAACAGGAAGAAGCGGTATATCCACACCGCAAAGGCATAGCCCACCAGCGTGCGTTGCAGCCAGCGCGGGAAGCGCTCCGGCGGGGCATCCCCTAAGCCGAACAGCCATTCTCTCATCTGCCAGCGGCCGATAGCAAAGCCACGGTTTTGCAGGTTCGGCATCTGTAGCCCATCGGACAGCAGGAAATAGCCGTCAAAGCGCATCAGCGGACTGAGGTTAATCGCCAGCGTCATAATCCAGGTGGTGGTCGCCAGCATAAATGCGGCGCTGCGCAGCATGCCGTCCGGCAAGAAGCTCCATGCCAGCGTCGCCCACGCCGCCAGCACCAGCTCGGTCATCATGCCCGTTGCGCCAATCGCCATTCGCTGCCGACGGCGCGTGAGTTTCCACGAACCGGACGTATCGGTATACAGCACCGGCATCATCACCAGAAACGCGACGCCCATCGTGGCGACTCGCGCACCAAAGCGCTTGCAGGTGTAGGCGTGGCCGAATTCATGCAGAATCTTGGTAACGCACAGCGTCAACCCCGCCAGCGCTGCGCCTTCCAGCGTGAAGAAATGCAGAAACGTATGCTTGAACGTTTCCCACTGGCGTCCGGCCAGGAATAGCCCCAGCACAGCCGCCAGCAGCGTCAGCCTGAAGAAAGTACGGCTGAAGAAGGGCGCGACCCACGGCAGCGTCGCCCCCAGAAAACGATCGGGATGCCACAAGGGGATGCGAAAAAACAGATAGTTCTTCAACAGCTTGCGCCAGATCGAAACGCGTGACTGCTCTATCTGACGAGAAAACTGCGCCAGCGCGTCATCGCCGGACACGCGCGTCAGGCTGTTAGCCTGCAAGAAGCGGTTGAAATACTGCACATCACTGTCATCCAGCGTGAGCGCAGAAGTTTGGTTAACCTCGGCCACGATCTGCGCAGCATCCCCGATCGACCAGCGCGAGAGCATCGCCATTTCTGCCCAGCCGATACGAAAATAGAGACCACGTAGCGGATCTTCCAGCGTCCAACTGGGCGAACCGTCGCGGTTAGCCGGCCCGGCGTGCAGGATCAGTTCATCCCGTAGCGGGCTGAGTGCGGCAGGCGACGGCATTACACCCCCAGCCAGACGCGCAGGGAAGCCAGCGGTTTGCGCAGCAGGTAAACGAACAGCACCGTGCGTTTACCGTACAGCTTGGCGGTCCCTTTCAGGCCCACGCGCAGCTGCGGATCATCCTGTGTAAAGCGTGCCCGCAGCCGATAGGCCATCACATTATCCGGCGTCGGCGCGGCACGATAGCCAATCTGCTCAAGCCGCGCGTCCTGTGCCGAATTCGGAGCCACATTGAGGAACAGGCGCACGTCCGCGCCGTTTTCCAGCGCAATCGCATCCGCCGCCGGCAACTGGATCTCCAGCTCAACATCGTGCGGATCGGCGATCATCATGATACGTTCCCCCACCGCCACCGAGCGCCCAATCCAGTCGCTGCTATCGTCAAAAATCGCCACACCATCACGCGGAGAAACAAGCTGCATGCGTTCCTGCTGACGTTGCAGAAAATCCATTTCGCTCTGCGCCTGTTCGCGGCGGCTTTGCAGCACGGCCAGACTGGCCTTGCTATTAGCATCGAACAACGCCTGCTGCTGTGCCTGACGATACTGGGCATCGGCGGTGGCAAACGCCTGCCGCGCAGACTCTAGCCGGTTTTCCAGTTCGCGTACGTCCAGCCGTACCAGCGGCTGATTGGCGCTGACGGCCTGATTAGGGCGTACCAAAATGTCATCCACCACGCCCGCCACCGGGGCGCGCACCATCACCGGGCGGTGTGCGACAATCTCCGCCGGTGCTAGCACCGACTGGCGTACCGGAAATAATAAGATCAGCACCAGCGCCACAATCCCTACCAGAATCAAACGACGTTTCTTCGGGCTGGTATTCGTCTGCCGCCGACGTTGTTTCTGCAAACTCGCCCACGCGTGAGCATACGCTTCCGCCAGCTTTTCCAGCAGAACGATCTCAGCAGGCAGCCATGCGCTGTCCCGCGCTAACACCAGCACCAGCGGCATATCGCCCTGCGCTAAGCGTAGCGGCAGCCAGAGTAAAAATTCCGGCAGATGTTCCTGCCACAGGACTTGATCATCAATGGGTAATTCGCGGCATTGCAGCGCCTGCGCTTGTCGCCCTTCTTCCTGCCACTGGCGGCACAGACGGCTAAATTCGGTACAAAACGGCGCGTTGTGATCGAGCGAGGCCAGCCCGGACGCCGCCTGCAAGCGCTGTTTATCACAGTCCCACAGCAGCGCCTGTCGATACTTCACTACGCTGTGCGTCTCATTGACGATAAAAAACGCCAGTTCATCCAGCGTTTCACGCGCTCTGGCACGGCTTTGCAGTTGCAACAACTCGGCCAGCAGCGCCAGCCGGGTATCTTGTTCAGTTTGTGCTGCTGTCGTGTTCCGGTCGGTCATGGCGACACACTGCCTGCATCAGGCGGCACGATTTGCGCCACGCCGCTCATGCCCGGCAATAATCCGGCTGTGGACTGAGTAATGCGACCAAAAACTTTTACCGATTGGCTAACCGGATCGATCGCCGAAGAAAGCCGGCTGATTTCCGCCGGATAGCTCAGACCCGTTTCATCCAGCGTAACCTGAAAAGCGCTGCCCTGCTTTAACCACACCAGCCAGCGCGACGGCACGATCATTTCCAGCTCGAACGCGCTGTCATCATAAATCGCCAACAGCTCTTTACCTTCCGGCACGGATTCCCAGCGTTTCACCTTGGTTTCCGTGACGCGGCCGGAGAACGGGGCTTTAATAGCACAGCGTTGCAGCATGGCGCGATTGACGCCGCTTTCCGCCTGCGCCATCGACACCGACGATCGCGCTTGATCGACATCCGACAGGCTGATCGAATTGAGCTTGTCTAACCGATCGGCAATCGCCAGCTTCTTACGCGCGGCATTCTCTGCGGCGTTTGAGTAGTTCAGCTTTTCGCGCAGCACGGTGCAGTCAAACGTGACCAGCGTATCGCCCTGCTTGAAGTGTTCGCCCTCTTTCACCGCAATGTCCGTCACTTTTCCGGCAATTTCGCTGGATAACACGGTATAGCGCTGCGCGCTAAGCTGCACGCGAATGTCTCCCGTCGTCGCAGCCTGCCCCCAGAGGGGCAGACTTAACGCACTCACCAGCAACAGCGGACGCATCATGCCGAAAGCCATTAACGCGAACCTCCCGCCTGTAGGGATTGCAGGTTATCCCACATATCGGTATTCACGACGCGGTAGGGTTTCCCCGCGTTGGCGGATGGCGTGGCTGCCACAGGCGTGATGGGCTTCGCGACCGTTGAACCTGTTGCGGAAGCGGTAACGGCAGGAGCCGTCGTGGTGGCCGGCGTAGCCGGTGTTGACAGGGACAGACGCGGCACCGCAACGCCGCCTTTCTCAAGATTACCCGTGGTGCGGGCAATCGAATTGCTCAGCGCCGCCAGACTGACATCGCTCACGTTATCCGGCAGCACATCCAGCCCGGCCGCCTGATACACCGCGCCCAGCGCGTTCTGCACGTCGGCAAAGCTGCGGTCACGCGCGCGTGTCGTCAGAATGGTTTCCGTGCTGACGCGTACCTGCTCCATTTGCGTTTCAGCACGGTGTTGTACGCTGAGCGTGGTTTGATTGAGGATACCGCGCTGAATCCGCGCCAGTTCCTGATAGCGGCCGAACATCCGCGTACTCTGCTGATATTCCTGCCAGGCGACGTTCACCTGCGTCAGCACCGCCATACGCAGCGCCTGACGGCGAACTTCCGCCAGATCTTCGTTCGCCTGTCCGGCTCGTTTCACCGATGACCATGACAACACATTCAGCAGGTTGCCGCTGACCTGAACGCCCGCGTTCGCCCACTGGTGATTGACCAGATAGCTGTTGCTGTCACCGTTGATTCCAGCAAATAGCGACACACCCGGCAGCAGACGCAGCAGCGATTTACGGGTTTCCAGTACGCTATTGCGTGCCAGATAGCTCTCTTCGCGCACTTCCGGGCGTTTAACCATCGAGAAGTTTTCCAGATCGTCGAGCGAGTAAGCCATCTTCGGCGCAACCAAACTGCTTTCGCTCGGCACAACGACATCGTACTTGCTGGACGGCGGCAGGTTCATCAGCGCCGCCAGACGGGACTTCGCCACCACCAGATCGCTGTCGACGATTTCCAACTGGCGCACCATCTCCAGCATATTTTTCTGGAAACGCAGCGCCTCAACCGGTGCCAACAGTCGCTGTTGCTCGGTCTGGCGCGCATATTCCAGCGCCTGACGCGCCTGCGTCAGCGCCGTGGTCACTTCCGGCTGCAAACGCTGCGCCGTTGCGGCTTCCCAATAGGCCGTCCGCACCTGACGGGTAATATCCGCGACGACGCGACGACGGCGTTCTTCTGCCGCCAGCGATTTGTTCGCCTGTACTTTGGCGTTGAAATAGCTGATACCAAAATCCAGCACGTTCCAGCTCATCGTCAGATCGGCGGTGCGCTGGGTCTGATCCTGACTGGTGGATGCTTCCAGCGATTGTCGTCCCGTGGTCACCGACTGGCTACTTGAGCCAGCGACGTTATCGCGGGTTTGCAGCCCGGCACGCACGGTCAGTTTCGGTAACAGCATATCCAGATTCTGTACGCCCAACAGGTCGTCTTCCATCGCCTGTTCCATCAGCGCGACTCGTTGTTGCAGGTTATATTTCAGCGCACGGGCAATCGCTTCATCCAGCGTGATCGTGCCGCGTACCGGTTCCTGATTGGCGAACATCTGCGTTCTGTCGCTCAGCGCCTGGGCAACCTGCTGCTCAACCGTAATCGGCTCAGGCTTGACGGCACAGCCCGCCAACCCCAGACAGGCAAGGGTCACGGCGATCCGTAACGCCCGGGAACCCGCGGTGCGTGGTGTAGCCTCGTGTTGAACGTGCTGCTGACTGTCGTGTTGCTGGCTATCCCAGAAATGCGCTATGTGCTGATTCACCCGGGTTCTCCCCATCTTCTATTTGTCTGTTCCCTTCGGCTTGCAGGCGGTGGCCTGCAAGCCGAAGGTGTGTGGTTAAGGAATAAAATCTCGTCTCGATCTGCGGCGTGCTTACGCACGCTGGCTGCTCAGTTCACTGAGCGCCGCCAGCAGCGCATCCTGTTCAGGCTGATGCTGACGTAGCTGTTCGGTAAAAGCGGTTTTCCCCGTTGGTGCTAAGCGTTCCGCCTCTCGGTTTTCAGCCGACGGTGCCGCAGGGTTTGCAGGCCATTGCATCGCTCCACGGTCAGTCGCCATTTCTACACCAGCGCCTTGTCCGGTTTGCAGCGTAATCGGTACGATCCGGCTGGTGCCGTCTGCGGCCTGCGCTTTTAGCGCCAGTTGGATCTGGTTAACCTGCACCGCACTGGCATCGGTAATACGCACCACGCCGCTGCGGGCATCAAACTGCACCCACGCAGGCAACGGACGCCCGTTCGCCAGTTGCAGCGTCAGCGTGGCGTTGCCTTCACGCACGCTGAACATGCGCTGCGGCAGGCTAAAGGCCAGCGCGCCGGAGGCATCCGGCTGCAACGCGCCCTGCACACTGCTGAACGCCGATTCCAACGCCGTTGTCTGACCACGTACGTGCAGGAACAAGTTGGAATCCGACGGAGAAACAGCGGCGCTGTCGCGCACGGCGGTACCAGCACGCGAAGATAAATTGACCTGCTCCAGCGTCGGCATCAGCTGTGACATCACAGGATCGAGCACCCAGGGCGCATCCGACGGACGCGTCGTATCAGCAGCGCGCTGGCGTGCAGGTTCAACGGTGATACTGGTGGGTAACGATTGTGGTTGCGCGTCCGAACGAGACAGATCGGCGACAATCGCGCCCAGCGGCTGCTCGCGCTCTCTTTGATCCGCATCCGCAGGCAGGCTTGCGCCCTGCTGCACCAGAATCACCGGCGCCGCTGTTGAGGTGTTATCAGGATTGGCCGGCTCTGTCGGCGTACCGGGGTCGACTGGAGTACCGGGGTCGACTGGCGTCGAAGCGGCGTTGACCGTCAGCGCCACAGTCAGCGTCGTCGCGTTGCCCGCGCTGTCCGTGGCGGTAATCGTCACGTTAAACGTTCCCGCCGCAGAAGGATTACCGCTGAAAGTGCGCGTCTCGCTATCAAAGCTCACACCGTTAGGCAGCTGTGCGGCGTCAATGGTTATCGTTAGCCTGTCATTCTCAGGGTCGCTGAACAAACCTGTGGGCAAGGTATAAGACCAGCCAGAGCCAACCTGTGCCGTAGGCGGGGTGAACAATTCGGCATGGCCAACAGGCGGCAGGTTTACCTCTCTCGACAGCGTAACGCCAAGCGCCTGCGCCGCAGAATCAATCTCTCCATCGTTGAGCACTAACGTCAGCGAGGTCGCATTTCCCACCAGTGAAGCGCTCGTTGCCCAGCTAATCTGACGTGCCAGCGCCGTGGCATCCGCACGAGAAATGGCGGCAGTGAAGGTCACGGTAAGCTTGCCGTCCACCTGCGTGAAGGTCGCTACCGCTTGCCCATCTTTGCTAATTACGCCATTTGCCAACGTGAAGCCATTGCCCGCGCTAAAATCAAAACGATCGCCTGCGGTTGCCGTTTCGCCACGCTGTAGCGTAATCGACGCCCCCTGATAATTCCCCGCCCCGCCGTTCAGTGCATCCAGTTCCGCATCACTGAGGACAATCGCCGGTGTCACGATGACCGCCGGGCCGTCAACGCGATAAACCGGCAGGCGAGAAGTTTCATCCAGCACCGACACGCCGTTGCCGAGCGTAATCAGCCCACCGTCAACTGGCAGCAGATGAGCGAAGCTTGAACCGTTACTGGTTAGCGTATCGAGTGGGATCAGTGTCTTATCGTTCAGAACATAGCGAGTAAGCGACCCATCCCCTTTAGTGGCATACAGCACCCGCGCATCCGCAGAGAGGGCGAGATCGCTCACCGTGCCTTCTGCCGCGACGCGGGCAAGATGCGTAAAGGTTCCCGTTGCGGTATCCAGCGCGAAGGCATCAATCTGCCCAGCGCTGGCGACAAAGACGCTGCGACCATCGGCGCTGACGGTAAGCTGCTCTAGTCCTGAGAGTTGCACGGTATTGCCTGCGGCATCGGTAAAACTGCGGACGTGTCCCAACAACGTCAGTTTACCGCTGTCGTCGCGCTGATAAACGATCACCGTGGAGGTATCGTTAATTGCTGTGGTAACAAACAACAAATCACCACGGCTGAGGATGCGGGTCGCAGCCCACAGATAAGGCTCACTCGACATATTACCGCCCAGCGCCTCAACATAGGTTAATCTACCTGTGGCGGTGTCACGGCTGAAATAGGCTAACTGGCCGCTGTATCTATTGATGAGATAAAGGTTCTTTCCATCCTCAGAAAGAGCAATCCCATTGATGTCATCGAGATTGCCATCATCAATATTATAATTACTTTCTATCGTCGCGTTATGAGTCAGCGCACCATTCACATCCCGGCTAAACCAGACAATCGCGTTGCCGTCGGCACGCAGCGCGTACACGCTGTTGCCATCGGCAGAAACCTGTAGCTGGCTTATTCCGGTCACGCCCTCAGCGGCGGCGAAGGTACGCATATAGGTTAATTCACCGCTGTTCGCATCTCGCTGGAATAACGCAATCGCCCCTTTATCATCACTGACATACACCGCTAGCCCGTCTGCCGTGCGGGCAGCCGCCGTCACCGTACCCAGCCCGCTAATCGCGGTATAGGTATTCACCAGACGCAGTTCATCGGCAGAGAGCACCGGATCGTTCGCCACGACAGGCGTATCGTTAATCGGGGTAATCGCCACCGATAACGCGCTAACCTGAGAGTCCAGATAGCGATCGGACAGCGTCACCGTCACCGCAACCTGTGCGGCTGGCGTATGGCTGTCGCTGGCGTAGGTAATCTGGCGCAGCGTATTCTGCACATCTTCCGTTGTCGGAATCGTGCCTGCATTAGCATTAAAGCGAATCGTCAGCACACCGTCTTGGTTACTGACCTGACCAATGGTGACGCCGTCTTTCTGAAGCGTATCGCCCGACAGCGTCAGGCCATTGCCTGCACTGAAGCCCAGCTTATCCAGCGCCGTTTTGCCATCGCCCAGCGTGATTTTCAGCGTCGCGCCGTCGTAGTTGCCCTTGCCGCCGTTGAGTTTGTCCATCTGTGCATCGGACACCGTTGCATCCGGTACCAGCACGATAGGATCGGCACGTTCAGTATAGGTTGGCGTGGTGCCCGAAATCGTAATGACCGGCGCAGTATTGGTTTCTGCCGCCGGCGCTAGCGTCAACGTAATCGCCTGCTCCAGCGTGGTTTCCGGTGTAGTGCCGTTATAGATGTCTTCCTTGATCATCAAGGTGACATGGCGTTCCCCGCTCGGGTTATTGCCCAGATAGTTGTAGCCGATACTGTCAATAATTTTGGCGGTTTCACTGCCGGTGTTCATCGAGTAGATGACAACGGTTGCCTTCCCGTCTCGTATCGCAACAGAATATTGCAGCCCATTGGCGGCTTGCCGTACACCGTTAGATGATTCAAGAACGATTGTGGCTCCTCGCACATTGATCACCTCATTCGGCCCTGACGCATCAAACGTCATCACGACCTGCCAGATGCGCTGCCCGCTCTCAATGGTGTCTATCTGAGTATCTTTAAACAGCTTAACGAACTCGCCGTTGCCCGGAATTTGTGGGTTAAGTACGGTCATCGTTAACGTTGACGGATCGTTCACACCGACGAGATTGACGGTGATATCCAGGTCAGCGACGTTATTGTCATTGTCACGAATGCTGAAAGTGAAAGTGGGTGACGAACCCGCCAGTTCAGGATCCTGACTGGTGTTGTTATAGGTGATTTGGCGCAGCACATTTTGCGCATCGGCTTGGGTTACTACGGTAATAAATTTAATCGTCAGCGCCCCATCTACCTGGGTAAAGGTCGCGATGGCAACGCCATCTTTTAGGATGTTGTTGCCATCGAGCGTTAAACCGTTATCTGCCTTCAAGCCAAAGGTGTCTTCAGGTCGTCCACCTTCCTGTCGCCCCACCGTGATGGTGGCACCGTTATAGTCGCCCTTCGTTTCATTCAAGGCATCAAACTGCGGGTCGGACAGACGGCCTGAAGGCAGCAGTACAACGGGATCATTGCCTTCGGTGTAAACCGCCCCAGTCGTACCTACATTCAGTATGCGGACCTGATCGCTACCGACCAGATAGAGTTGCTTACCATCTGCGCCCAGTTCCACATTTTGCAGTCCAGAGAAACCGATGCCCATCTCACCACTTTTAATGGTCTGTTTCAGCGTCAGGCTGCCATCTTCCGCACGGGAGAAGACCGAAATGTTCTTGCCGATCACGAACAGCGCCGTGCCATCAGCGGAAACGACCAGATCGGTCGCCAGCGCTTCGCCAGAGTCACTTCTGTCATCGGTAAAAACAAATGGCTCTGTCGATGCCAGCATGAGTGCCCCATTGGCTCCCACCGTTATCGTATTGAGCGTGTAATTGCCCACATCAGCATGAATTGCATACAGCGTTTTGCCATCGGGAGACAGCGCCAGCCCGTTGATGTAATACTCGCTCGTTCCGCTAATCTGACCGACTTGAGCCAGCGCCCCTTGTGCATCAATGGTGAAAGCCGTGACGCCAACGGTACTACCGGAACCCGATACGAACAGGTAACGCCCGGCTGGATCAAGCACCAGACGGCTCGCCCCAATCAGATTATCGGCCTGAGAAACCGCAGCCAGAGCACCGTCTGCCCCGCGCTTAAACACCAACACGCTGCGGCTATCATTATCACTGCCAGACTGGGCAGCAGTGAGATAGAGGTAATCGCCCTGAGAAACGATATGGGAACGGACATCCAGCGTATGACCGCCCAGCGCGGCTTGATCAAGTACAGCGGCTTGTGTCAGTTCACCGCCGCTGCCCACGCTGAAAATTGTCACCGCGTTGCCTTCACTGCCGACCACATACAGGTACTGCCCATCAGAGGACAGGGTCACCTCGGACGCCCCTGCTAATGAGGGATTGTCATCGAACCTGTCGAACTGTCGCGTCTCGTCATTAAATACTTCTCGGTAATGAGGGAGGATTTTTGACAGGGTGAACTTCCCTTCTGTATCACGGGTAAACACACTCAGCACCGCTGACCCGCTATCCGGCGCGCTCACAACATAGAGCGTTTTTCCGTCAGCAGACAATGCGGTGTCTTTTACCCCTTGCATAACATCTCTCTGGAGCGTTTCATTATAGAACGCTGACAGCGACCTATCGTTGCTCAACGCGGAGGATTCACCACCGAGCGTCGGAATTTGTGCAGGATCAGAGGCAATCTTTAGGGTAAGGGTCTGCTCTGCCTGTTGGCCCGACGCATCCGTCGCGACGACGCTAATAGAGAAGCTTCCCGCGCCATTGAGCGCTGGCGTGCCGGAAATCGTGCGTGTATCGGCATCGAAGGTTAGCCCCGCCGGAAGGCCATTGACCTGTAGCGTCAATGCGCCATTTTCAGGATCGCGGAACAGATCGTCTGGCAGCGTTGCGGTATACGATTGTCCGGCAGTAGCCGATGGCGGAACGTAGTCGCTATTATCCACCACTGGGGGCTTATTCGGCACCAGCGTCAGTAGCAGGCTGGTTTCCTTAACGCCGTCGCTAAAGGTGATAGTCAACGGGATCGAGGCATCCTTTGCCTCGCCATCATAGCGGTAAGTCACCTGATGCAGCACCTGATTGACGACTGTTTTCGTGACGCTATCGGTAAAGACTATCCTCACCGTGCCTTCGTTCACGCTGAACGTGGCGATTGTCGCGCCCTGATACTGAATATCGCTACCGGATAACGTCAGGCCATTTCCACTCTGGAAAGCGAACTGATCATCAGCCGATGCGTCACCGTTACGGCTAATGACGATCGTCGCGCCATTATAATTATCAACCCCATCCAGTTCCCGATCTGACAGCGAGACACCTGTTGCAAATGGGACATCCGTCGTCTGGCTATAAGGTGCATTGGCTGCCGCATTGAGCACGTTCAGCCCGGCAAAGAACGTACTCACTCCAGCATAGATATTCTTACCATCCGCACTGACGGCAAGATGGTTAACCGTGTTAATCGAGAGTTCTACGCTATTACGATAGGTTAACGCACCAGAATCGCTATCGCGACCAAACACCAGCACTGACTGACCACCGAGCGCAGCAACATACAATGCCGAACCATCTTCGGACATCACCAGTTCACGCAGAGACAGCGCATTCGCAGGAATATGTCCTGCATTATACAAATCCAATGTACCAACATAAGTCAACGCACCCGTCTCCGTATCACGGCTGAAAATCGAAACGGTGCCCTGTGAATTTGACGACACATAAACAAAGCGGTTATCAGGGGAGATCACGATATCCTGCAACCCGTTGAGGTAACGATCGTCCTTCGGAATGTCCGCGCTGTTCCCATCGGCCGCGATCGTGGTTTTATTGATCGTGGTGACGTAGTTCAGGCTGCCCGTCGCGGCATCGCGCGACAATACGGTAATACTGTGATTTCCCAGATTGGAGATATAAGCCGATGTGCCGTCACTGGACAGCACGATGCCGCTTGGGCTTCTCAACGGAATCGTGTCGCTGCCCACCAGCGAACCGACAAACGTCAGCGCACCGGAAGTGGTATCACGCGAGAAGAAGGTCACCGCGTTTTTATCAGTAGCGCGATCAACTGGCGTCACACCGTTAATGGTGTATAGCGAGGTGCCATCCTCGGACAGCACGATCTCGGACACCGTCGCATCCAGCCCGCTGACACCATTCACACCCTGTGTGGCAACAACCCCAACATAGCTCAACTGTCCCGTTGTGGTGTCACGGCTAAATTGCACCAGCGAGTAGACGCTTCCGCTGCCTCCCGCCACATACACGCTGGAGCCATCGTTCGACTGCACCAGCGTGGTGATGGTGTTCAGGCCGTTAACTTCAATCGCAGGGGTGGATGGATCGTCCTGTTCACCCTGCGTGAAGCTTTGTAATAACGTCAATGCGCCGGTTTCCGCATCACGCGCGTAAACGCGCAGATAAGTCTTGCCGCTGTTATTGTTGCCTTCGCTACCGGTGACCAGCAGGGTTTTGCCATCCTGAGAAACGCTAATCGCCGACACGCGCTCGTTGTAGCCACTCAGCGTCCCCGCGTTGTAAAACAGTGCGGCGTCAGGGGAATACGTCGCCTCTATCGTCGGCAGCTCGTTGAAGGCCAGATTGATACTACTGGAAACTGTCAGCGCCGCCGTGTCGCTCCCGCCATTCGCGGTACCGCCGTTATCCTGCAATTCGGTTAACGTGATGGTACGAACACCACTGGCGCTGCTGCTCTCTTTGCCCGTTGAGTAGCTCAGACCATCGACCAGCTTCATCATCGCCATGCTGCTGATGCCCTGAACGCTACTCAGCACTAATGAAGACTGACCGCTAAAAGCGTTATAGGTGTAGCTATACTGGTAACCGCTAGTCGTCGTACCCGTGCTGTCTTTGCTGAGATCGATAAGAGTGCCATCGACCGTCAGGTATTCCTGATTCGGGCTGTTAAGTCCGGCAATGTCGATCGACAGTTTGGTCAGCGCCTGTCCGGCTTCCCCGGTATTCACGGCGGTGTCTTTAAACAGTGAGACGGCTGCGCCACGTATATCGAGCGTCAGGTTACTTCCTCCCTGACTAACCAGCGTCGGTGCGCTGTTGGCAGTCAGCAGCAGTGCGACGGTAGCGACTGTACTGCTCAGCTCGCCATCGTTCGCCGCCACGGTTAATGTGACCGTTTCGGTCGCATTCTGACTGCCGACGTTACGATAGGTAATCTGTTTAAGGACGGCGTTGGCGGTTTCTTTCGTCACATCAGCAGTAAACGCGACGCTGAGCACACCCTGATTCTGTGTGAACGTTCCAATTTCCACCCCCGATTGCAAAATCTTGCTATCTTGCAACGTCAGGTTGTTGCCTGCGCTTAGGCCGAATTGATCGTCTGAAGAAGGGGTTTCACGACCGATGGTAAGCGTCGCGCCGTTATAGTTGCCTGCGCCGCCGTTTAACACATCCAGATTGCTATCCGAAAGCGCGACATGATCGGCAAACGGTAAGTCACTGCCGTAGAGATAAGTGCGTAATGCGCTAAAGCGCTGAATGGTCTCACCGGCGATCAGGAGCGATTGCCCATCGGGTGATAACACCATGCCATGCGTGTCGCCAATATTCTGAATCAGGCCACCTTCAGTTAGTGCCCCTGTCGTAGCGTTGACGCTATAAATCTGCAACGTCCCTTCGCTACTCAAGGCATAGAGCTGGTTACCGTCGGCGTTAAGATACAGTGCGTTGACGCCTTTGAGCGTTTTCGTGTCCGTGTGGGTCAGCGTTTTTCCTTCAGCGCCATCGCGCAGTTGGTAAACGCTAATTTCGCCGTTGTCAGGATCGGCGACGTAGATGAACTGCTGATCCTTCGAGATCGCCAGTTGATACTCTACCGCGCCATAGCCTGCCCCAGACGTTTCCAGCGTGGCGACAGACGTTAATGTTCCGTTATCGCCCCGTTGGAAAACCGAGAGCGTATGTTTAGTGCCCATCCCCATAGTCACAACATAGTTACCGCTGCTCGCGACAATACCATTAATCTCGATCCCGTCAGGGTTCAGGCGCTGAAGGAATGTCAGGCGTCCCGTTGTCACGTCACGCGTAAAGACCACCATACCGTCCCACTCTGTGGTGACATAAACTTGGGTGCCATCGCTGGAGACCGCAAGCCCGATAATATTACCGTGTTGCGAAGAGGTGGTTTGGGTATAGCTGCCCTCGACCTGAATAACCTGCCCGTTTTCGTCGAGGCTAAGTGCGACAATATTGCTACTACCGGTAATGGCGTATAGCGAACGGTTGTCGGCACTCAGCGCAATCTCTTTCACATCCTTAAGCGCACTGATATCGCTCAGCGTTTGGCTCAACGTCAGTTTGCCATGCTCGCCGACGGTAAAGACCCCCAACGTGCCATCGCTTCCTATGGCGTAGGCATACGCGCCATTACTCGAGTAGCGTACCGCCTGTGGTGATTCCATACCCGGCACGACGAGTAATTCAGCCAGTTCGGGCGCATCCGATGCAGACACCACCGGTGCCACGTTGATTTTGCTGTCGATGGTGACGGTAGAGTGGATATTCAGATCGGCAGTGTCGCTCTCATCGCTCAGGCTTTTCAGCGTCACTGTGACATCTCCACCGGCCACGGTTTTATCCAGCGGCTTATAGGCAATGCCGTCGATCAGCTTAGCGACATCATTGGGCTGAAATGCCTCAGATGACGCAATACTCACGGTGATGGTTGTCGTCGCACCGCTAACCGCAACGGTATAGCTGTATTTTCCCTCGCCTTCTGTCGTTTTCGCGCCATTAGTGGCTGCCAGCGTAATCTCAGTACCGTCGATGACTAATGCCTGATTCGCGCCCGTCCGGTTAACGGTAACCACCAGATCTTTTAGTTCCTGCGCGCTTTTATCCGCCGACACGCTCACGTTGCTGAAAAGATCGACCGCTTCGAAGCTATCGCTGGTATCCGTAATGGTGACTGTCGCTTTGACAGGCGTGGCATCCACGCCGGGTGCCGTGTCTGTTGCCGCGACATGCGCAGCCACATCAACCGCCGTGGAAACAGCCGCAGCATCAAACATCATGCGCGGTTCCAATACCCACGCCTGACGCGGCGCGCGCGTAAAGCCTGAACCAGATTTTGAGCGGGAAAACGTCATCGTGTTATGTCCTGTAATAAAGAGGCAACTCGCGTCATGGCTGCGGGATAGCGGTTATTCCACCAGCCGCACGTAGCCGCCCTCGGTTTCAATCTGACCAGCAATGCGGTTCAGGCGTTGGATCAACTGCTCTTCAACGCCCTCTGCGCCGAAGCCTGCACCATCGATAAAACTCATACGTCTTTCACCCTCAGTGCAGACCAACAGACCTGGTGTCGCTTCCTGATCAAACAGGTTGCGACCAAAATCTTCAGGGTCACCGGGACGAATGCCGACAAAATAGAACTTGATGTTGCGCGCGCGGAAGCTGGAACAGAGATCGCGGAAACGCTGGGCGGCAAAGGAGCGAGGCAGTTCGCCTCCTGCTGAACCACGGAATTCATTGCGATTGAAGTTATAGCTATCGGTATCGAACCAGTTACCAATGGTGTTGGCCATCATGACGATCACTTTTTGCCCGTCACCGTTGCCGTCCAGATTGAAATCCAGCGGCAAGGTCGCATCGCCCCAGCCGTCTGAACCGCGCATATTGGGTGACAGCGCCGCGCCTGCCCACCCCATCGCGATGGCATAGTTGGTGTTGAAACGGGCAGAAAACTGTTCGATACGCTGATTCAGCTTGCTTTCTTCATTGGTCAACGGCATCAGCGCCGCGTTCGGGCACCCTCTATCTGCGACGATAAAGCGGGTATCTACGACATCGGAGTTGTTGTCCCACGGGTAGAGATCGGGATTGGGACCACGCCAGGAGATCGGTGGCGCACCGGGGCTGCCGTTTTGCGGCAGATCGTGACGGTAATACACGCGGAATTGACCGACAGGCGGTTCATCCCAGAAGAAGTTTTCTTCACGACCCAACCCACGGTACATACACAACAAATTGGCACGACGATCGGGGAATCGACGATCGGCCAGACTACTCACCACGCCGCTGGCAAAGAGCGAACGCAGTTCGGGGGGAATCAACGCACTCGGCGTAGACCAGCGACGAATACGGTTGGCATCTTCCGCATCATAGACATTGACCGATTGGCTATAGGGCACCAGAGACAGCCACAGGTTGTCGCGTTTACCGTCCGCGCTGCTCAGCATGCGCTCAACGAAGCTGCGGCTAACACTTTTCAGCGAACGGATATCCCCTTCGCTCATATCCCCCGTCACTGGCATGACAAAGGCAATTTCGGTCGGGCGGTTGACGATCTCTGACGTCGAGTACACTTCCTGCTTCCTTGCACCGAGGTTCAGCAGGCTAGGCTTGGTTTCAAAGGCGACAGTAACGGTGTAGGTTTTACGCGTAGCACTATTCTGTCCTTCCATGACGGAGACGTCCCCAGCCACCAGCTTTTCACTCAGGGCTTTATTCATCCCCAGATTATTTTTGACGTATTCATACGCCAGCTTATTGGTGTCTTCCTGGCTGTACTCTTCACCATTAATGGTCGCCTGATGCCCGACAGCCAGCGCGGCGGCATCTGTCGCGCGTTTGATTTGCGTCGCATCGCCGGTCGCCGTGGAGGTATCCACGATAAAAGCCGCCGTCATCAACAACGCCATCGCACCCAGCACATAAAACCCTGTACCCGCCCCTTTTTCCTGCTGAATAAAGGCAGACAGGCGTTCACGCCAGAACAGAGTGGTTCTGCTATCGTCTTTTTTTACTCGTCTGTTCTGTAAGGTTTTTTTCATCCTTTCCTATCCTGTATTCCTGGATTCAGCGCGTACTTAACCCGCCCATAGAACGGGAAAATAAAAACGACATGGCTCACACGTTATTTGTCTTAATCGTTTCGTTATTCCGGCAACGAGATTTTCGTCGCCGTTTGCGGTCTATTGCCGCTTATCTTTAGGTTTATAAAGCCCGTATTTACTGTAAGAGCCAAAGCTACTGCTCTTCTTCTTCCAGACCGGCCTCTTTTCGGAGTACCTCATCCAGATCCACCACGTTGATAGCGACCCGATTGACTGACGAGGCATGTAACAGCCCGCCCAGCGACAGGCCGCCCAACAGGCTCACATCTTTCCCCTGACGGCACATCTCAACCACGATCATGGAGGTATTTTTGCTGCCCTCTTCGCGGTCTCTTTCCGGCAGTTCAGGAAGATATTCTTCACCTGGCAGCGTTTCACTTTCCGCGCACAGTGCTTCTGCCGTGCCCCTGCTCAACTGCCAGTACAGCTCGCCAGTCTGGCGTACATTGCTGATTAACAGTTGATAATTGCCTAATCCTTCCGTTGGTAACACCGTGTTGAGTAGCCCTTCCAAGCCTTTTTCATCGAGCTTCTGCTGCATCGCCAGTATCGACGCGATGGCACCCGCACGTTGTTCCATACGCGTGCGTTCCAGCCCGACGGTATAGATATCCGCACACAGCGACCCCATCGCCAACACAATAGGAAACGCTAACGCCGTTTCTACCGCAGTAGACGCGCCGCGAGAAAACCAGAAGCGGCGGAGCCCATTCAGTAAATGGCTGGCTTTCCATGAACGACTGGTTTTCAGTAAAAAATCAGTCATTGCGCAGTTCCGTCCCAAACACATGTTTGTACTGGTAGCGGAAGGTGTCCCCCAGCGTTAACACCTCCGGTAGCGGCGTGATAAACGCCTTTTTAATCTGCACCGTCACGGACCACACTGGCAGCGTCGTCGTTTCCTCACCATTGGGATTGTCCTGACTGCTATTGCCATTCGTCAGCCCACCAAGCTGGCTCAGATTGTCGAAGTGCAACACGCTGACGGTTAAATCGTCTTCCTTGAGGTAGCCGTATCCCGCTTCAACCATCCGTGCTTTTAGGCGCGTTCCCATCTGCTCCGCGCTGTCCGACGCCAGGTTGTCGAGGCGGAAGGCCTGCACGGCTTTATCCAGTGCGGCGCTACCGGCGGCAATCACCAGCCCGATGCGCGCCAGTTCAAACAGCATCATCACCCCGACCAGCACCACTGGCACCAGAAACGCGACTTCCGTGGCGATCACGCCGTGCGTGCTGCGCCAGTGGCGTTCATGGCGCGGCACGATACTTTGCACACTGCCTCTATCACGCCACGAGCCGAGATTACGAAGCCACGCCATTACTCAGGAGCGCTCAATTGCAGGCGTTGACGACTGGATAACAGCAGCGCTTCACCACGGGATTTATCCTGCTGCATCTGCTGTAAACGCTGGTTCAACTCGTCGATCAGACCATCAATACGCTGTGGCTGGGCAATGGTCGCCAGCGCCGCACGCGCGTCAGTGTCTCTGCTCTCGGAGAGGTAGGCCAGCGCCAGATTCAACCGACCGGTTGCGTTGCTTTCATCCACCGAGCGCAGCAGAGAAATGGCTTTGTCCGCGTTGCCGCTTGCCAGCCAGGAGAGCGCCAGATTATTGAGTGCCGCCACATCGGCAGGATTCACCTGCAACGCTTTTTCAAACAGCTGGCGCGCTTCTGCGTGTTTGCCTGAGGCATCCATTACCACGCCCATGCCATTGAGGGCGCCAGCATCGTTTGGCTGTGCTTTCAGCGCACAGGCAAAGTCGGTCTGCGCCATGGTATTACGCCCTAATGCCAACTGCGCACGGCCCATTCCCAGACACACCGCCAGTGCTTCTTCCGGCGTCATTTTGTTGGTATCGCCGCCCAACGCCTGACGTGCTCGTCCGTATAATTCCAACGTTTGCTGTGACGAGCGCACCAGTGCGGCCACGCTGGCATACTCCAGCATCTCTGCGCCTTTCAACGCATCACGGCTATCCAGACGCGCATACACTTCCGTTGCCGCCTCAACACGCCCCTGATCGCGCAGCAGGCGTGCCAGACGCAGCCCTTCATCCTTACTGCCTTTAATCGCCATCGAGCTGCCGCATCCCACCAGCACGGTACTGACGATGAGCAATGCCAGCATGGGGGCGCCGCGCTTAAGTTTTGCTACCAGATCGATCATTTTCGCTAACTCCATCGGTTGTCACCCTAGTGAATTCCGGTTCAGACCGGGAATCACGTTTTAAAATCAACATGTCGGAAACAAAGCTACATGTCTGAAACAAGACTACTGCGCCAACAGGCGAACCACCCGCACCAGCGCAGGCGACGCCATAATGGCGATAATCGGCGGCAGGATCAGCGCCATCAGCGGCACGCTCAACTGCGCAGGAAGCTTGCCCGCTTTCTCTTCCAGACTCAGAATCAGCGTCTTGCGGCTTTCATCCGCGATCGTGCGCAGTGCCTGAGACAGCGGCGTACCGTAGCGTTCTGCCTGAATCAGCGTCGCCACCATGCTTTCAATCTCACTGACGCGGGTACGCTCCGCCAGATGTTTCATCGCCAGCGTACGATCCGACAGGATCTGCAATTCTGCGGCGGTGTAGTGCAGTTCGTCCGCCATTTCCGGTGAAGACAGTCCCAGTTCTTTCGATACCACCTGCAACACGCGCCCAATCGGCAGACCGGCTTCGGCACAGACCACCATCAAATCCAGCGCATCTGGTACCGCGCGCGCCAGCTTTTCGCCCCGGCTTGCCGCACGCCATTTCAGCCACCACTCCGGCACCATGGTACCGACAAAGAAACCAATCAATCCCGCCGCAACGCCTGTCAGCCCCGCACGATCAGCGGGCGGTAACCAGCCCCACACCAGCGCGATAGCAAGCAGCGCTCCGGCGGCAAATTTCCCCATCACTAACCAGCCCACCGCTTCGTTGCGGCGGATCCCAGCCAGATCCAGCAGGCGGCGCAGATTGCGGCGATCGCGTTCCGATCCCGACAGACGCTCGCCCTGTGTGGCCAGCGGCTGCAACAGCTTTTCCAGCAGGGGAGATAATGTCGTTCCCTGGCCTCTCAGGATGTTTTCCTGAGAGGCCGCCTCTATAGAGGCCGTGGGCAAATGCCCGCGCATGCGAATTTCCAGTTGCTTGTATTGCTGCGTTTTATGCTGCATACGTGCCAGATAAATCCCCGCCACCATCAACACGAGCGCCAGTAACAGTAAAGGGTCGTCAAATATCGTCATGAATGGCTCTCCCTTACCCTATCCGTTTGACCATAACGTGCGTGATTAACATACCGACCGAGACGCTACACAAGGCGTAAACCAGTACCATCGTGCCTACCGGATCGGAGAACAAGAAGCTGAAATCCTCCGGTGATTTCATATACAGATAGGCCAAACAGCCGGGAAACAGCGCGGCGACAATCTTGGCGGATGCCCGCGCCTCGGACGTCTTGGATTGCACTTTGAGTTGCAGCTCGCGACGTTCACGCAGCGTGGCAGACAGACGCTCCAGCGTTTCGCCCAGTCGTCCACCGGCTTCCTGATTGATGATCAGAATCACCACGAAAAAGCGATACTCAGACATCGGCACCCGCGTGGCCGAGGCCTGAATCACCTGACGCAACGGAATACCGAGCCGCAGCCAGTGATCGATCGTCTTGAATTCATTTGCCAGCGGCCCGGCCAGGTGTTCAGCGACAATCGCAAACGTATTCGCAACGGGCACACCGGCACGACAGCTGCGGGTAATGGCATCAATCGCTTCCGGCAGGCTCTCGCGCAGTGCTTTCAGGTGCTTCTGCAACGTCGAGCGGAACAGCAGCAAGCCGATACTGATAAACAGCAGCAGCGTAAATACCAGCCCCATCGTGAGCGGCAGCAGCGTACGCTGTCCCAGAATCATGCCGAGGATCAGGCAGACTGCCGCCAGCGCCAGAGAACGCTGAAGCAGGTTCTTTTTCCAGCCGATGAACGTCATCTGCGCCCAGAGGATCGCCAGCCAGCGCCCAATGACAGGAATGCCCATCAGCGGCGTTTTGATCTCGTCACGCAGAATGGAATCAGACGCCACCACTGCCGCCGACGGGCTAACCTCGTTCAAAATCTGCTGCCAGCGCTGTTCACGCTGCGTGCGCTGCTGCCGCGATTTTCTCCAGGCGTTAACCGCCAGAAGCAGCATCAGCACGCTGCAAAACACCAGCAGCGTAATCAGGTTCAGACGTGCGTCACTCATCGGCGTCTCCTTCGTCCCTTACTGCGCATCAAACAGGTGCGATTTATCGCTGTAGAACTGCGGACGCTGGATGTGCTGCACATATTCCCCCGTCAACAAACCCTGTCCATCCATCCCCTGAATGTTGAAGCTGAACAGATCCTGAAGCTGGATGACTTCGTTCTCCATGCCGCACACTTCGGTGATGGAGACCACGCGACGCATACCGTCGCGCATACGTTCGATCTGCACGATCAGGTGAACCGCGCTGGCGATCTGACGGCGGATCGCCATCAGCGGCAGCTGCATATTCGCCATCATCACCATGTTTTCCAGACGCTGTATCGCATCACGCGAGGTATTGGCGTGCACCGTACACAGCGATCCGTCGTGGCCCGTGTTCATCGCCTGCAACATGTCAAAGCTCTCGCCGCCGCGCACCTCCCCCAGAATGATACGGTCAGGGCGCATACGCAGAGCGTTACGCATCAGATCGCGCTGATCGACGCGGCCGGTGCCTTCGGCGCTGACAGGACGGGTTTCCAGCCTGACCACATGTTCCTGCTGCAATTGCAGTTCGGCGGCATCTTCGATGGTGATGATGCGGTCGGTACTGCCGATCTTCTGCGACAGCGCATTCAGCAAGGTGGTTTTCCCCGCGCCCGTTCCGCCGGAAACAATGACGTTGACGCGCGCCTGCATCGCTTTGTTCAGGACGTCCGCCATCGCGTAGGACATGCAGCGGCGCTCTGCCAGCATTTCCAGCGACAGGTTGCGGCGCATAAATTTACGGATCGAGATCGTGGTGCCGTCGATCGCCAGCGGATACGTGATGACGTTGACGCGGCTACCGTCCGGCAGACGGGCATCCACCATCGGGCTGGCTTCGTCGATACGGCGCCCGACTGCGGCAGCAATGCGCTGCGCGGTGTTAAAGACATGTTCTTCATCAATGAAGGTAATCGGCGACAGCTCCAGTTTGCCGAAACGCTCGACAAACACCTGACCGGCACCGTTGACCAAAATATCGTTGACCGTGTCATCCGACAGCAGCGGCTGGATCGGCCCGATCCCGGTCATTTCATCCAGCATTTCGGCGGCGATGGCTTCCTCTTCCTGCCGGGAAAGCTGCAAGCGCTGCTCATCACAGATGCGGCGGATCACCGTTTCGATCTGCACCAGCAGCTTGTCACGCCCCATCATCGCCGCTTTACCTGCGTCGATCTGATCGTAGAGCTGTGCGCGGATAATCCGGCGCTGGCTGGTCCGGTTGTCCGTCTGGCGGGCTGCCGATGCAGATCCAGAAGACGTGTTCGCCGCAGGCTGTGTGCGGTTCTCCGCAGCCGGACGTGTTTTCAGTTCTGCCACGTTGGCAGCAGGCGCAGGCTGAGGCGTGCTTTTTCCTGCTTCGCTTTTTTGCAGGTTATTCTTGCGAATCAACATAATCCTGAACCTCAAAAAACAGTCCGTAACCCTAAAATAGTCCGTTCATCTTTGAAAAACGGCGCACGCTGAACATCATCAGGCGCGTTTTAACCAACGTGAGAACCAGCGTTTTTCCGCCGGTCTGGCGCGCACGCCGCAGGCCAAATCGACCAACTGGCGCAAGCCCTGCTGGAAAGCAGGCGCCGCAGCCAGATTCAGCGCGCCGAGCGTCAGGCTCTGCGACAGCGCGTGACCCGCATTCGGCAGCACGACATCAATCTTCCGGCCGGTAAACTGTTCAAACTGATCGCGACTGAGCGGCGCGGCGGTGGCAAAGCGGCTCTGGTTATGCACCAGCAACAGGCGTTGCCCTTCGCTTTCATCACCGATCTCATTCAGCACACGCCGTACATTGCGGGCATCCTGAAGCGTCAACTCCGTCACAATAATGCGCAGATCCGCGTAAGTCAGCACGTCCAGCGCCCCAGTCGGGTAGCTGCTGGGCAGATCCCAGATCACCTGATTGAACATGCGACACAGCGCGCCACCGAGGTTCAGCACGTTATCCACCTCAACCGGACTCAACTCACCCAACTCTGGCTTCTGCGCCAGCAAGTGCAGGCGGGTATCCACGCGCAGCATGGCGCGCTGTAATAGTCGGGTATCCAGTTCTTGCGTCTCCAGCACGGCAGCCAGCCCCGCGTCATCGGTTTGCCCTTGCAGCAGCAGTTGGTCGCCGTTACGGCGGTCAAAATCCACCAGCGCGACGGGCAAATGACGCTCGCCGGACAGCAGGCGGCTTAGCCCCATCGCCACGGTACTTGCTCCACTGCCGCCGCTGGCGCCGACAACCGCAATCGTCCTGCCCATGCGGGCATATTCCGGCCCAGCCTGTTGGCCTTCACACTTCGCCAACGTTGCCGCCAGCAAATCCAGCGTGAACGGCTTCACCAGATAGTCCACCACGCCAGCCTGAAGCAGCGCGCGGTATAAGCCGACATCCTGCTCTTTGCCGATAGCAATCACCTGGCTGGTGGGGCCGCAGACGCTCAGCAGCTCTTCCAGCGCGGGAAGCGGCCAGTGCTCTGTCTCCAGATCCACCAGTAAAATACGTGGCGGGACGTTCAGTTCGCACCATTGACGAGCGGCAGTAATACCACCGGACATCACCGGAACATCGGGCTGTTTCAGGCGGGTGAAGAGATCGCTGATATCGGCCACATCGCGTGCATCATTGGCAAACGCCACCAGCGGTAGCGCCAGTTCTTCACCATCGTTAGGGGTAATTTCACTCATGGAATGTCACGCTCTTAATCTTCTTCAAAGTTAATGTCGATGAGCTCTTTCACTTCACCTGAGTGATAGCGTTCGATGCTATTGACCGCCGCGACGCCATCCGCATCGTCCAGCGCTTTCGCCTGAATCAGATCGCGTGGTTCAGCTACCATCATCGCCAGATTGTTTTGCGTGGCACAGCCGAGAGAACCAATGGCTTCATAAGGCTTCACCATCAGTTGATTAGGGTCATTGATCGTGCAGCGGGTGGTTTTGACCACCAGCGCTTCGGAGATCACTTCCAGATCGCCGTTCTGACCACTCGCGGTAGAGCGGCGCATCTGTTTCACGTTCTGTGGATTCGCGCCGGCATTTTTCAGTACGGTCGCCAATCGCCCGGCCATCTGCTCACCGCTCGCACTGTGCGGAATCAGCGTCAGCGTCTGTGCCGATAACCGCCCCTGATCCTTCAACATAATATTGAGCTGCTTCAGAGACTCAGGCAGAAACCCGCGCCCGTTTGGCGCGGCCAATAACGGCACGGACACCGATGAAGGCTGGACGGCGATGGGTTGAAGCCCCGGTTGATCAAAACGAGCCATACGTACATCGTTAATCGGCTTATTCCATCCGCATCCTGCAAGCAGAAAAACGGCGGTAAGCATCGCTACGCGCAGGTGCAGCGGGCGGAACGGAGGCTGATTGTTGTTAATCGTGGTCATATTCATTGCCCCTCGTGGACTTAGTAGAGATAGCCGACAGATGCAGAGCGCGGCATGGAGGCATCCAGCATTTTCACGCCTTGCCCCGGCGTCTGGAGATCGCCCGCATTAACTGGCTCAACCACATAGGCGGTCGCGATAATCACCAGTTCCGTTTCTTCCTGGCTGGTGGCTTCGCTTTCAAACAGGCGACCAAACATCGGGACGCTACTGAGCCCCGGCACGCCGTTGATCGTCTGGCTACCCGCACTACGCAGCATCCCAGCCAGCGCAAAGCTCTGTCCGCTAGCCAGCTCTACCGTGGTATCCGCACGACGTACCGTTAAGGCAGGAATGCGCGATCCGCCTTCCAGCTGTACGGAACCCACATCCGTGAGTTCGCTGACTTCCGGCGCAATGTGCAGGCTGATGCGATTGGCAGACAGCAGCGTCGGCGTCATACGCAGAATCACGCCGTAGGATTTGTAATCGATGCTGACGCTGTTATTGGTGACCAGGACGATCGGCACTTCGCCACCCGCGGCAAACGCCGCCGTTTCCCCGGACATCGCCGTCAGATTAGGTTCAGCCAATACCGTTGCCATGCCCTGTTGATTCATGGCGGTTAATAATCCACTCAATCTGGAGCGTCCGAAGTTCAGGAAACCCGCATCCGTTGGGTTAGAAAACCGTCCGGTCGTGGCATTAAACAAGTTCAGACGCGATCCGCTGCCCGCGCTCATGTTGCCGCTACCGGTGCTCAACGATGCCGCCCAGTTGAAGCCCAGTTCACTGGTCAGCTTGCGAGAGACTTCCACAACACGCACCTGAATATTGATTTGCGAAGGCGTTTTGATTTTGAGCTGATTGATCACCTTGCCGGACGTTTCGCTGGAACCCGGCAATTTCTCGCCACCGCCTCCACCGCCGCCTTGACCACCACCGGAAGATGCACTGATGTAAGCTTGTATGCTGTCGATGACGCGCTTGGCATCCTGCGGGGTATCAACGCTACCGCGTACAATCACACCGCTCGGAATCGAGGCTTCCAGTTGGATATCCGCACCGGGGAATTCACGCTTCATGCGTTCACCCAGCGCTTTCAAATCATGCTCGGACACCAGGCGAATCGCGTTGATGACATTGCCATTTTCATCCATCGCATAGAGCGTGGTAGTGCCGACGCTTTTGGCGTAGACAAACAGATTACCCGGTGAAGGCAGTTCAAAACTGGCGATATTCGGATCGGCCACCAGCACGCTGTCCGGCAGCGCATTGAGATGTAACAATCGTCCCTGATTCACGGTCAAACGCACTTCATCCGTGACAGGGGCAACAGAGACGCCAGCAGCCAGCGTAGCCACAGGCAACATCATCGTCGTCAGCGTGACAGGCAATACCGCATTAAAGAGGCTAGCGGTCAGCAACCGTTTGCACGTACCCCGAAAGTCCGATTTCAAAAACAGCGAAAACATCGTCATTTACTTAATTTCCGTAATGGGCTTCATTTTTCCATGAGCAACTCGCGGCTCCCCGCGGGCTGTCAGATGGCGTACTCGTCTTATCGGGAGGGGAACGTCACCACGTCTTTTTGCTCAGCGCGATAGATTTTCACTTTGCGTTCACCAGATCCTGCTGATAGCACCCCGTAGATATCGGTCGCGCGCGGAACCGTGGTCACATGGGGTCGCCCTGTCGCGGGATCGACCTCATCATCCAAATCGGCACTGCGTAGCGCCAAATGCAGAATGCCCAGTTCTTTGGCAACGGCGAGTTCTTCAGCCTGCTGAGGCGTCACTTCCAGCGTAACGGTTTGGTAGGTGGCAGGACGGGAGCGCACGGCGGGCTCACGGCTTTTAGCCGTGGCATCAAGCGCCGCGCCATCTTCCATCGCATCCAAACGTGGGTATACCGGCGTACCGGTTCTGTCATTCAGCGCCAATACGCGTAAATCGCGAACGATGGTTTGTGACGCCAACAGTGGCATCACGACAGGCTGGTTACGGCTTGCGGGTAGCTCAGACTGATCGTCTCGCCTCATGCTGAGGATCACATCAACACGATCGCCAGCCGACACTAGTCCGGCATTGCTCGCGATAGCGCTTGTAGGAACGGAGATAGCCCGCATCCCTTTACGCAACACAGCGGCGACAAAGCCCGGCTCATTTGGCTTAACCAATACATTACTGGTCAGCGGCGCACCTTCCGCCACGGTTTCACGCAGCGTTGCGCCCAGCAGCAGAGACTGGCTGTCTTTGCCACGAACAAAGTTAAATGATCGGGAAACCGATTGATCTGTCTCCTGCCAGCGCAGTGAGGCAGGATCAATGAAATCACCAGGATGAAGATCTCTCGCAGCCACCAGAACAGCCGTTTTTTCCGGCGCTTTCACCACTACAGGAGGTGGCGGAGGGGGTTCCGAAGAGAGATGGCTACGTACCACCAGCGCAACAATGCCTGCCAGAACGAGCGCGCCTGACAGTACGTATGTAGAGTTCACTTTCATTTCAACTTGCCTACCCTAGCGTGTGCGTCTTAAAGCTGCGACAGAATTAAAACAAGGGAAAAATCAGGACATACATCGCACCGAACGCAATGGCGACGCCGTAAGGTATGCCTTGAGAAAGATCGGCGGGCAATGCAGGTGGCATAGGCAACCGACTCTTGAATATCCGGTTGGTGGTTTGAATGCCCATCGCCACCGCTGTGGGTACAGTATTCAGCAGCGGCAGGCTAAGCGCCAAAACACCGCCAGCCAGCGCCGTTACCATGACGAAAACGATCTGGTGCCCCTGCCCAACCCACAGGCACAGCACGCTCATCAGCTTCACATCCCCTGCACCTAGTCTGCCGGTGAGGAAAAGCAAAAACCCCACAACCAGTACTGCCGCCGCGCCAGGCAACGCCCAAAGCGTTTTCCGTAGTGCCAACATATCTACCGCACCGGATTGCAGGACGTGTGAAGCGCTGAAGAACAGCCAGCCCAGCAATAAAATCAGCACCACCCGATTGGTAATTTTGCGTACTAACAGGTCGGTACTGATACACCACAGCAGGCAGCCCATCAGCAGCGCCGTCTGCGGCCAGTGCGTGTAATCCGCCATTACGTGATTATTTCGCTGCGCCGGAGGTACCGCCGCTGGTGCCCGTGCCGGTAATCTGATCGGCGATTTGGGTGAATTTCTCATTCAGCGCTTTCACGAAGATACCGTCGCCGCCGAAAATAGCGCCAATTGCTGCCGCCATTGCCGCCGCAAGAATGCCGTATTCGATCGCCGTTACACCGCTCTCGTCACGCAGGAAAGAACGCAGTTTTGCTTTCATATTTTTCATGGGAAGAGCCTCTAATCCGCAGCCAAAGAAATCATGGCCTACTCGGGAATTCGGGGGAGCCATGATGATAATAAAATTAATAATGAGACTTATTATCAAGCGCCGCAAGCAGCAGAACATTAATATTCGTTAATCTTTTCATACAAAAAATTATCAATAAAAATCAATTATTAACATGATTTTCGTTACAGGAAAAATTAATAAATATTCATGTTTTTTGCAGGGATATTCATAAAAATTGAGAAAGGCGAGTGATGGTAAACGGGGAAAAATCACCCGTCATGCGCCTGTTCATCGTACGAAAAAACGCATTAACAGCGATTAAGGCACAGATAGACGTTCAAACCCGGTTCAGAGGAGTCCAGATACAGTTTGCCGCCGTGCAGATCGGTAATCGCCTGAACCAGAGACAACCCCAACCCATAGCCGGACTGAAACCAGGGATCCAACCGCTGAAAACGCTGTAGCGCCTTAGCATGAAGCGCAGGCGGAATACCCGGACCACGGTCAGCAACGCTCAGCGCGATCCAGCCGCGATACAGCGTCACGCTCAAGGTGATGTATTTCCCCTGCGCCGCGTATTTCAGCGCGTTCTCCACCAGATTGGCCAGCGCCTGAAACAGTAGCGCCCGGTCGCCAAAAAGCTGGATACCGGCTTTGATTTCAATTTTCAGCCGACAGCCGCGTTCTTCCGCCAGCGGCTGATAATACTCGGCAATTTCTTCCAACAGTTGGCGTGCCTCAATATTCTCAAACTGGTGCACGCAGCGTCCGCTTTCGATTTCGCCGATGCGCATCACGGTACGGAACAGCCCGAGAATTTTGTGCACCTCATCCACCGCCAGATTCAACTCATCACGAACGTCGTTATCCAGCACTGCCCGCTCCGTCAGGTTGAACAACCGGTTTTGCAGATGCGTCAACGGCGTACGCAGTTCATGCGCGACGTGACTTGAGGTATTACGCACCTGCTCCATCAGGCGCTCAATCCGTTCCAGATTCTGATTAATGTCAGCGCTCAGGCTGTCAAAATCATCGTCATAAGGCGACAGTGGCATACGCACCTGCTGCTCGCCGCTGCTGTAGCGATGCAGCGCCGCACGGATTTTCTCCACGCTGCGTAAACTGCGTAAGCTGAAATGGCGGCTGACGAACAGGCAGAAAAGCAGCACGATAAACAGTCCTGCCCCCGCCACCAGCGGGATCGTCCTCACCCGTTCTAACATGGGCCGAATGTTATAGGCGGTAAACAGCACGCCCCCATCATCCAGCATGACGGACAAACCGATCAGATTGGGATCGTCTGGACTGGAAATTTCGGCCTTAAGGCAGCTGACATCCATCCGGCAGTCAGTGTGCTGCCGCATTTCCAGAGGATGGATATTGAGAGGAAGTGCCTGTAGAGAAGACGTTTTCAGAGGATGCAGTTTTAGAGAATGATTGTGATACAGAATATCACCGTCTTTATTCATCACCAGAAACAGCGGTAATTCATCCCCTTTCGCCCGATTATCCTGGCGTAATTGTGCGATCAGGCTATCGGCATTGGTTAAACGCGACTGCATCGAGTAATCGTAAATATTACCCAGAATAACTTCACGGACATGCGTTCTAATCAACGTTTCACTGAGTGAACTGAAGCCGACAATACACATCAGCATCATCAATAAGAACAGAAAAACAATGGTTATTGCCTGACGAAAATTAGAGGTGCATAAAAAGCCGGGATATTGGCTTGCCCCCAGTAATTGCCAGTGTTTTATTTTTACCTGCCATCGCTGCCCCAGCTTCTTTATTTTTATTTTATTCAGCGTGGCTGCCAACATCGGTTTTGTCCTTATCTACCGTGCCTAATGCGTAGCCCATCGCTCTTAACGTTTTAATTAATGGACGCGGAAAGCCTTTATCAATTTTCGCCCGCAGCTTTGACATATGAACGTCGATCAAATTGGTCTGTGGATCAAAATTGTAGCCCCATACACGCTCTAACAGCATGGTGCGCGTAATCGCCTGACCTGGATTCTCCATCAATATAATCAGTAACTTGATTTCTTTATCGGTCAAATCGATACGCTTGCCGCCGCGCCATGCAACGCGTTGCATACGGTCAAGTTGCAGGTCTTCAAAAGTCAGCATGGAAGGGTTATCCGCATGGCGTTTACCGCGCCGCGCCATAATATCCAGACGTAACCTAAGCTCATTAAAATTAAAAGGCTTGCCGAGATAATCTTCTGCACCGAGCTCTAAACCCATCACCCGATCGACATCACGATCCAGCGCCGAGAGCAACATAATAGGCGGATGACGTGAGCCTTGTAATTCACGTAATACCGTAAATCCATCCATGATGGGTAACATTCTGTCCAAGAGAACGACATCATAAACTTCATCCTTGATTGCTTTTAATGCGTGTGCGCCATCATGCACCATTCGGCAAGAATGGCCGTGGGAATGTAATTTAGACCCCAGCCAATGGCACAGCACAGAATCATCATCAACCACTAATACACGCATAAATTTCCCCTATAAACGTGGCTTATTACCTAATTAATTCAGGGTTAATGTCCGTTTATTTTTTATCAGATCCTTCAAACAGCCATTCACCCCACACGGTGTTGATACCGTGCAGGCCGTTTTCTACTTCTATACTCGTCATACTTCAAGTTGCATGTACGTTGGCTGCGTTCACTCACCCGAATCACTTACTTATGTAAGCTCATCGGGATTCCTTCTCTTGCCGCCTTCCTGAAACTTGAATTATTTAGAGTATAAACTTGCTATTTATGGCTTTTCTGCCTCTAAGAAAAGTCCTACAGATAATAACAATCATTATCATTTAGTGACAAGCAGTTTACAATCACCTGACGTTGTTCTTGAAACAGGCGCATAAAAAACATCCCCATCGCTTACGCCATGGGGATGTTGAGGAAGGAAAAAGAAGAGAAAGAAATCAACGTGGTAACAAGGATCGCCTCACCGCGTCTTACTCATTTTCGATCAAGAGCGCTTCCATAAGATCGAGATCGCGTAGCATTTTTTGCAAAGTTTCATTGCTGATCTGCTGCGTGGCACGCAAGTGGTACAGTTCTGCACGTTCAGAATTCAGCGCGGTCAGACGAAAACGCCGCTCCAGATTCTCAATCAGCAGGCCATTTTCAGGATCGTCTTTATCGATTAGCCGCCGGCGCAGATTACCGATAACGCGTGCGCTGACTTCTTTCAGCACCTGCTCATCAATGTTTTCCTCACGATCGGCCGCCAGACGCTCCTCCATTTTGTGCATACTTTTAATCGCGACTTCTGCCACCGCCATACGCGCCATGCGAATTTCTTTAGCGTGCGCCGCCTTGTCCGCCACTACCACACCGCGTAGCAAAAACGGCAAGGCCAGCACCCCACACAGCAGAGAAAACAAAATCACGCCCGTGGCGATAAACACCAACTGATAGCGCGAGGGAAACGCCGTGCCGTCCGTCAGCAGCAGCGGAATAGATAGCACACCCGCCAGCGTAATCGCTCCGCGTACACCAGCAAAGGACGCGATCCACAACTCGCGCGTAGAAAACTCGGCGAAGATCATCGGGCGCTTTTTCTGGATGTGCATGCTGTATCTTTTCATCACCCACAGCCAGCAGAAACGCAGCAGCAACAGAGCACCATAGATGATCGCGATATCGGTAAACAGCATCCAGGTTTCAACCGTCGGGTCCAGCTCCGCCTGGGTCACCGAGGTTTCCAGAATATCCGGCAATTGCAGGCCCAGCATGATAAACACCATGCCGTTAAACACGAATTCCAGCATCGACCACACGCCGTTTGCTCGCAACCGCATCGCAAGGGGGGCACTACGGATGACGCCCGACTGGCCGATGGTCATCCCTGCCGCCACCGCCGCCAGAATGCCCGACACGCCAATGTGTTCCGCAATCAGATACGATGCGAAAGGCAACAGCAGCAGCAGCACGATTTGCGTCGCGGCATCATCACCGCTCCAGCGGCTGATAACACGCAGCGATTTACCAAATATCCAGGTCACGCCAACGCCCGCCAACAGCCCACCCAGCGCAACCTGCATGAACTCCAGCGTCGCACCGGAAACCGTAAACACCATCGTACCCATCGCAATCGCGACAGCAAATTTTAGCGACACCAGGCCGGACGCATCGTTCATCAACGCTTCGCCCTGCAAAATGCCCATCAGTTTTTTCGGAATACGATCTTCACCCACAATGCCAGACAGCGCGACAGCATCCGTTGGTGACAGCACGGCGGCCAGCGCGAAAGCCGCAATCAGCGGCATGCCCGGCACCATCCAGTAGATGAAATAGCCGATGCCCACCACAGTAATTAGCACCAGAACCAGCGCCAGACCAATAATTTCCCGACCGTGCCGCAGAAACTCACGCGTCGGCGTTTTCCAGCCATCGGCAAACAGCAGCGGCGGAATGAAGAGCACCATAAACAGCTCAGGATTGAAATCAACGTGCAAACCGAACTGGGGCCAGGCAAGAATGGCACCAAGCGCAATTTGCATTAAAGGTAGGGGAATTTGAAAAGGTAAAATGCGGGTAATCACCCCGGACAGAGATACCACCAGGGTCAAAATAAGAATCGTAAAAAATATTTCCATGCTTTCCTTAGATGTACTCCTAAGTCAAAAAATTCTGCCTGTTAGCGAGCAAACTGCCCTTCCATATTTAACGCATTTAGTCCGGTATGAAAATGGATTTCTGGCCGAAATCGAAATTAATAACAACATTGATTATCACACAAGTAACATCAACCCAAAGCCAATAAAAGGGCACATAAAATCGTGTTTGGCGTGAGAAATGATAAGGAAGAGAAAGAGGAAGGAAAAACGAGGAATCACAGACCTTCTGGACGGTGCCAGAAGGTCTGTTGGAAGGGATTACAGCGCCCAGCCGCCTGCGTAGAACACCACCAGTGCGACAGCGATAATGACGGTGCCGATGTTCAGCTTACGCCATTCGCCAGCACAAATGCGGCCTAATACCAGGGCGCCAAAGCCCAGCATGATACCGGTCACGATGTTACAGGTCAGTACGATGAATACGGCACAAACCAGACCGGACATCGCATCCACGAAGTCATCAAAGTTCAGTTTGGAGACGTTGCCCAACATCAGCAGACCAACGTACATCAGCGCAGGTGCGGTGGCATAGCCAGGCACCAGATACGCTAATGGAGAGACAAAAAGCAGCAGCAGGAACAGCACACCCACGACGGTTGCCGTTAAGCCCGTTTTACCACCAGCCGCCGTACCCGCCGCCGATTCGATGTAGACCGCCGCAGGCGACGTCCCGACCAGGCTGGAGAAAATGCTGCTCACGGAATCTGCGGTCAGCGCTTTACCACCGTTGATGATTTGCCCGTCTTTATCCAGCAGGTTCGCCTGTCCGGCTACGGCACGGATCGTGCCAGTGGCATCGAACACGGCAGTCATCACCAGCGCCAGCACGCTCGGCAGAACCATCGGCTGCAATGCACCCATGATATCCAGACTGAAGATCAGCGACGAACCGTCAGCCGCCGTCAGGCTTGGCAACGCAAAGAAGCCAGCATATTTTACCTTCGGGTCAAAAATCAGCCCCAGAATAGAGATCGCGATGATAACCAGCAGAATACCACCCGGTACGCGACGCTTCTCTAAACCGATGGTCGCCGCCAGCCCCAGCAGAGACATAATGACGGGAAAAGAGGTGAAATCACCCAGCGCGACTGGCAAGCCATCAATCGGGTTTTTTACCACCAGACCCACACCGTTAGCGGCAATAATCAGCAGGAACAGACCAATACCAATCCCCGTTCCGTGCGCCACGCCCATCGGCAGATTACGTAAGATCCAGGAACGGATGCCTGTGACGGAAATGATGGTAAACAGCACGCCCATCAGGAAGATCGCTCCCAGCGCCACGGGAATACTGATTTGTTGCCCCAGCACCAGACTGAACGCGGTAAACGCCGTCAGTGAAATCGCACAGCCAATCGCCATCGGCAGATTAGCCCACAACCCCATCAGCAGCGATCCCAGCCCGGCGACCAGACAGGTTGCCACAAACACGGCCGCAGGCGGGAAGCCGGCCTTGCCCAGCATACTCGGCACCACAATCACCGAGTAAACCATCGCCAGAAACGTCGTCAGACCCGCTAATACTTCCTGACGCACATTACTGCCGCGCTGTGTAATTTTGAAAAAAGCATCAAGC
Source organism: Pectobacterium colocasium (assembly GCF_020181655.1). Classification (NCBI taxonomy): domain Bacteria; kingdom Pseudomonadati; phylum Pseudomonadota; class Gammaproteobacteria; order Enterobacterales; family Pectobacteriaceae; genus Pectobacterium; species Pectobacterium colocasium. The sequence goes on along the minus strand of NZ_CP084032.1, from coordinate 833,123 downwards.
GTGCCCTGCGAGCCAGCCTGACGAGTGGTGTTTGACATGGTGGTATCCCCTGAAATGCCATTATTATTTACGATCAATTTGACCGGTTCCTGCGGCCTTGCTCCGCAAGCGCACCAACCTCACTGGCGCACCATGAACCGTATGGCCCCGCACGCAAACGATTAACTCGCTGAATGCAAAACCGGAAAACGTTGTCTTATCAAGACATTGATGTATAGAAACGTTGCTATATCAAGACACTGCTGTATCAAAACAGGCTGTATTAAAACAAGCTGGATAAACGGTGCCTGGCAATGTGAAACGCGTGATTATCCCGCTTCACCCGCGCTTATTTCAACTGCTAATCGAGACAATTTACCTATCTCACTTAATCTGTCCGATAAGGCAGCGCTCGGCTAGTACGGGCCGCGTTCAAGCAGGCAATTCGCTGAAAACGCGTCAGTATGAAGAAAAAGCAGAAAAGGTTTTTAGACGAAAATCAAAACAGCGGTTTATTCCTCACAAACTGATCGTTCATTTTTTTGTGATTCTCATCACAAAAAAGTTGACCACTCGTATCAGTGCGAGTATTCTTAAAAACGTGAACAGCATCACAGAAAAACAATCAACTAACAATGAGGAAATGACCATGAAACTGCTGAACAAAATCATCGCTATGTTTGAAAACATCAACATCAACTTTGGTACTTTCAACCAATAATTATTTAAGAATCGTGGGGATAAAAAAGATGCGCGTTGTCCGCAAAATCAATCAAATATTAAAAGCGTTGGGCAAAACCTATCGCGGTGTTAACCCCCACGCTATCTTCCGTTAATCGTACTTAAGTACGTTAACCACCCTAAAATGGCTGCCATCTGGTAGCCATTTTTGTTTTACACGATGCGTAACTGGCTCTGCTCACCATACCGTGATAGCGCAGAAGCGCCATCCGATATCACACGTGTTTATGCCATCAGGCGTAGAGCGAGACTTCCCCGGCCGGTCGCGTTTTAAAACGACGATGCAGCCAGAGATACTGCTCAGGCGCCCGCATGATTTCCTTCTCAACCACCTTATTCATATAACACGCCGCAGCCTGTTCATCGTGATAAGGATAATCCTGCAATTCGGGCTGAATCACCAGTTGATAGCCAGAAGCATCGGGCTTGCGAATCAGCACTGTCGTCATCATCGCCGGTTTTGCCAGACGGCTTATCGTATACGTGCCGCTGGTCGTCGCCGCATTTTTCACCGCAAAGAACGGGGCAAACACGCTGCCTTTAGGGCCATAGTCCTGATCGGGTGCGAACCATACCGCTTCACCACGTTTCAGCGCTTGCACCATGCCACGCAGATCTTTACGGTCGATCATTGCCTTGTTCGAACGAGAACGCCCCCAGGTTTGTACCATTTCCATCGCTTTATTATTGTGCGGACGGTACATCGCCATCATTGGTCGACATAGCCCCATCGCCCTGCCGCCCAGTTCCAACGACATAAAGTGAATACCAATCACCATTATGCCCTGACCTTTTGCCGTGGCGTGGTGTAAATGTTCCAGTCCCGAAACATCAAACCAGTGACGTACACGGCGATCGGACCAGAACCAGGCCATGCCGGTTTCGACCAATGCCATACCGAGCGAAGCAAAGTTGCTATCGATCATCGCTTCTCTTTCGTCGCCAGAGATCGTAGGGAAGCACAATTCAAGGTTGCGTCTGGCAATCGACACCCGACGTTTGAGAAAAACGCGGGACAGGCGACCCGCATTGCTCCCGATTTTCATCAGCAGCGGGTAAGGAAGTTGAACTAATAAAAACAGCACGCCAAGGCCGAACCAAGTCGTCCAATAGCGCGGGTGGAGTAATGCCCTGGTAAATGTTTGCTTAATTTTCATGATACTCGTCTTTAAGTGATTAACAGCGTACCGCATAAAGAGTCGTTCTTATCGCGCTACATCTATCATGACACTTATTTATAGGAATCGTTTTATCTGTGTGGAAAACTGCTTCTGACCGTTATCACGCATGAGGTTAAAAAGCAGGATAAACATGCTGATAACACAGAGGGAATGTTGAGCAATCGATGAGCAGTTGACGGCAACAGCATCATACCCGATTCGCTCTTAATAAAGGAGTGGTAGGACAAGAAATATTCGCAATATCACGTAGTCTAACGCTAACATCCTGGCATATGTCAAAAAAACGCTTAACGTCCTGACGCGAAGAACAGGCCGATGACAAGTAACAATATAATCAAGGACTTGATGGAAAATGACGTTTTCTCTCTCTCACCGCCTCACTGCGCTCGCAGCGCTTATCGCGGGAATCCCTGCTTTGGCGTTGGCTACAACGCTTGCAGATAGCACTTTCTCTCATAAAGACTGGGAAGTGGTCTGTGATAACACGCTGACGTGCCGGGCCGCCGGTTACTCGTCAGAAGAACAGTACGCAGGAGAAGAGAAGGATGTTCCTGGCGTCTCACTGCTTCTTACACGTCATGCCGGGCAAAATACGCCAATAACGGCCGAAGTCACACTGGCTGAGGTATACAACGCGATCCCTAAAGGCACCACACTTACGTTGACGCTTAACGGCGCGGATAAAGGTGTGCTCACCTCAACCGGAGACAATCTCTGGCAGCTCAATGAGAAGCAAATTGCCGTCGTATTACAGGCCCTGAAAGGAAGCGGAAAAGTGGCTTTTCGTCACAATGGCGTCGTTTCTGAACTGTCTGGTGTTGGTGCCTATGCGGTGCTGTTAAAGATGGATGAGAAACAAGGTCGTATCGGCACAACGGACGCCATCACCAAAAAAGGAAATAAAAGTAGTGCGTTATCTGCCATCGCAGCCCCCGTCATCTACGCAGCAGTCACGAAGCAGGAACCATCACGGAGTCTGGCAGACGCAGAACAGCTGGCTATCCAGCCCAAATTGCTTAAAACACTAAATGGCGACTGCGATAGATTGCAGCCGCAAGATGGTCAACAAGCGGAACCCATTGAGCTTACCCCCCTGAATGACAACCTGTCCCTGCTCAGCACTCTTTGCTGGCGCGCAGCGTATAACGAAGGCTACGCCTACTGGGTCATCGATAACGCCATGCAGACGCAACCGCAGCTCGTGACGACAGATGGCACAGATTACGAAAACGGTGAAATTACCTCTGTGCATAAGGGGCGTGGACTTGCGGACTGCATGAGCTATGACGCCTGGACATGGGATGGCAAAACATTCCAGCAAAGCAGTGTATCAACCACTGGTTCATGCCGCATGATCCAACTCGGTGGCACCTGGGATTTACCTAGCTGGACAACAACCGTGGTGAAACCGGGTAAATGACAGAAATTGAGGTCACTCGCTGACCTCAAATTCACTCATGGGAAAAGCTGTCGAGGAAGACTAAAAACGCGCCTGCCTTAACTAAACAGAATCAGTCCAGCAGCGTTGTTCCATAGGAATTATCAATGGTGCAAAGCCAGTTCCCATCAGCGTCTTTCCTGAACACATAGGTCGCTCGCCGGGTTGTTGTGACAATACTGCCCTGCTCATCTGGGTAATGCAGAACGGTTTCCATGATAACTAAAGCGTCTCCACCGCCCTCGATGACCTGCATATTGCCTTGCTCAACAACTAATTGATTTTTAAAATAATCAGCAATAGCGACAAATGCTTTTCTTATCTCCTCTTTACCTCTCGCAACCATGCCTGGCTTGATAACAAGTGCGGCATCCTCGGCGTAATAATTCATCAGAGCATCAAAATTTCGCTCAGAAATTGCTTTATCACAGGCCTCAATAATTTCGCATATCGGATGTGGTTTCATAAGCATGGCCTCTGTGAAATGGCGTAAAAACCCAATAAGGAATAACACACAACCCTATGATAATAGAGATGTTATTCATAATAATCTCTTGTATTCAGATTACGAGAAAATTCTGCTTATGAATGCTCTGCTTTTTTCGAGGATTACTTTATACGCACATTCTATACACTCTGATGTATACATTTTGATAGACGAGTTTTTTCCTAACCGATCGAAAAATAAAGCAAGATATTGATATTAATGAATTTAATGTACTTAAGTAGATACAGAGAGGGGAATAATTGGAGCGAGTGAAGGGAATAGAATAAAAAACATAAGACCATGTAATTATTACAATTTAATGTATTAAAAAAGTACTTTACTCATATTTCTATACACATCTATTTCTTCTTTCTCACCGCACTGCTACTGAAATTCGGCTGTAGTTTAATGTCTTGCTGCAACCGAGCAATCTGTTTGCTTACAAGACAAAAACAGACAGTCTACTCGCGTACTCTTGACACCAGAGTACGCAAGTAGACACCAGTAGACGTCATCCATCTTTGTGTTTAAACTATAACCAAGTCTCTTCACTCCATGAGGGCAGAATATGATTACACATTCGCCGCACACTATCGCCAACAGAACCGAGCGTATCGGGCGTTTTTCTGTACCCGGCGTTTTGGGTGATTTTGAAGTGAGAAGCATGAAAAACCGTAAAGAACGGCAAGTACTTATGGTGCTACGTTCAGACTGGGAAAATACGCCAACTTATTCAAAAGTGAAGCCAGTTGTTGAGGTGACCATTGAAAAAAATGGGCAGACGATCCCTGTTAATCAAGCTTCTCTTTGGCATGACTTGAAAAATTTGAATGTAAATTTCTCTCAACGCGCGTTGGAGTCCTTTTTTACTCAGTCGAGCCACATGCATCAATGTCGCCAAATTTGATAGCTGAACACGATAAAACCTTATACTGGCCGGATTCTATCGATATGGATTCCGGTCATTTTGTTTGGTTGCAATTTACCAGCAAGAGTGGCAGACATTACCGTGCTTTGCTTGAAGATTACCACAATGAAATGGCAATACTTTATGTTAAGGATGAACTATCCGACGAACATATAGCCAGTTATGTATTATCTTTCGAGTTAACGCCACCGCTTGATTTAGGTACCCGCATTCCTCAAGTTGAGTCGGCCTACGTTGATGCTGACTATCAGTTAGGCGGTGTATCAACAGCTGTATATAAAACGATTATCGAGCACTATGGCGCGGTGATTAGTGATACACACCAAACAGAAGCAGGAATGCTACTTTGGTTATTCGGTATCCCTAAGGAAAGTAGCCTTGAGATCACCCTCCTAACCGTAGTCGATGGCAAACTGGAATTTAAAACCAACGCAACTGGTGCAAGATACGTGTACCAAGGTGATATCCAGGCAATGCAGGCTGTAGCCGATACCATTTGGGGCAATCCTGATAATGTAGAATTATCCGACCCCATAAGTTTGGGCTTTCATCCCACATGGCATGATCGAAGCGATCACGTTCTTATCGCCACAAAGATAGATACTTAGTCGGCATTTATGGTTTTTTTAGCAAAAAAAACAGCTTTCCATTCACCCACCCCAAATAAACACTCACACGACAAAATCGGCGCTACACCGCACCCGCCTGCGGTTTTCGGATCATAAAAATTTTTCAGTTTTCTTTTTCTACAAACCAACCCGCCAGCCCGCGCCGTTGCTGGGCTTGTGCGTTCCGGTGCCAACTGAAATCATTGAAAGAAATTTCAGCTTTTTTCAGTTTTGCCGTTTTTGTCGGTTTTGAAACCCGCAAAAAATTACGCTATCTCTTTGAATTTAAAGACTCGGTATTATTTTATGTGGCGTGGTGAAAAAAATCAGGTAGGAAAATGAACGTGCCACCGTTCCGGCAATCCCTTGCCGGACGGGGCTTACAGACGAGTAGTGATGTTGGCATAACTGAAAAAATGAGAACGGCCAATACGGCGTTACGCGTTTTATTTTTCCCCGACTTTACGCCGCACCACAACCAGAGAATTTTCCGGTTCGTCCACAGCTTCGGCCTTTTTGTCGTCCTCCTGCGCCTGGTTCAGCATGTCGATCATGTCTTTGCGCTTCTCCGGGGCGATCCCGTCTATCACGCCTTTAATAATATGCCCGTGGGTTTTGGCGCTGGGGCTGAGGGTATGTGAGAACGTCATATTCATCACGAACGTATGCCCGCATTCCACATCCGCACAGGCGCAGTAAATATCTGAGATATGCGGGTGCTTACGGTGAGTTTTCTTCACCGTGGCCACTGTGCCGCATTCCGGGCAGTAAACACGCATTATCCTCATGTCGCTCACTCCTTCCATTCTGTTAACCCCGCCCGCCAGAAATAAAGCCCTAACGGACGGCCATTCTTATGGTGTTTCTCTTCTCTGCGCGTGGATACAGCGGTTACAGTGGTTACACGATTGATATAAAAGGATTTTTACTGTAACCACGCCGTTTTCACTACTGGTGACAGCGGTTACAGGTCGTATTTTGTAACCACTGTCACCACAGGCTATTTATTCATGGTGACAACACCAGCCCTTGTCCTGCCTGCTTGTCACCGCTGTAACCTCTGTATCCTCAGAAAAATAAGATACGTGCGAGAGTCTTAACCCAATACGCTGCTATTAAACTGGTACACCCATTTGACGCCTATTTCTGGCAGGCGGATGTTTTTCTGTGTGCGGCTGCTGCCTTCTGCCACATCCAGATAACCCGCTCTGACGCAAAGCTGTGCCACCTTCTTGGCGTCGAACCCCTTACAGATTTCTTTCCAGCCAGATGACAGCACGTAAAACGTGGTGGCGGCATCCTCGGTGTTGCTGCCTTTGACCACCTGCCGGAACCCTACCAGATTGGCCGGACGGCTGTACTCGTTGTGCCAGTCGGCAAAGCGGCTGAACTGGTTACGGGTGATGAAGTCTTTCACCTGCTCCAGCGCGGCGGCTTCCTCCTGATTGGCGACATGGCCACGGTCTACCATCCACGCATCCAGACAGACTTTTGCCGCCCGTAGCGCTTCCCCCGCAGGCCAGCCGGTTATCCCCGCTTCGGTGGCCAGCTCGCCCGCCATCGCTACCAGTGCAAAGCGCGTGACCGCCCGCCCCACCTGGTTGCCCGCCTCCGCTGGGGTTAACTCGCGGGTGTAGGTTTTCAGCAGCGCTTTGGCTTTGGCCGTCATGCCGGATAAATCCGCCGTGAGGTGGCGCAACCACTCGCGGAACGCCGCGCCGTGGTATTCCGTCACCGCCTGTTCTAAATGCTCGGCCAGCGTCTTGCCACCGGAAAAGCCGTGCAACTCTTCAAACACGCCGTACTTACCCGAATCGCTGGGGATTTGCACCATGCGCACTTCCACACCGGCATAAGTGCGTTCTCCGGCATTGGCGGCATGTTCAACCAGTGACAATTCGCCCGTAGAGAGAAACAGCAGGCACCAACGATTGGTTTCCCTCACGCTGCCGTCAGTCCTGGCTCTAGCCTTACCCTGGCCGTTAGCCAGCATGTAGGCGATATTTCCCGCCTCCCGTCCGTCTACCTCACGGATCTCATCGAGCATCAGTGTGGCATCATTGCGACGGCTGGCCGTCCCTTCCAGCGCATTGCCGGTTGACCGCCAGGTGTGCCAGAAGTCTGAACCGCCGCACACCGACGCCGCCACCTTCATGGTGGTAGTCTTGCCGTCCGTCGATTCTCCTTTCAGGTGATAGCCGCCGCCCCCGACGCCAACCAGCTTGAGTAGCGGCGCGGCAAAGGCCAGGCTGACGGAAAACGCCACGCGGGCATTACCGACGCAATAGCGTGACACCTGATCGCGCCAGTCGGCCAACGTGCCCGCCGTGCGAAAATCCCGCCCCTGTACGCTAGACGTTTGCAGAATGACCGACTCCGCCCCCTCGCCTATCACCTCATCCTGAAGCACGTATACCGAACCGTGCCAGCCGGTTTTACTGACGCACGTTACCTTGCGGTCTGGCTTGCACAGAGAAAGGTATTCCATCAGGTGCGCCCGCGCCTGGCCGTTAGTGTTGATGTACGACAGGCCGTTAACCAGCAGGACACGGCGCAACTCTTCCCCACTGCCGCCTAACAACTCCATCGGCATCGCCCATTTGCGGCTTATGCCGTTGGTGTCTTCCCATTCCAGCAAGCGGCCATAGTTGCTGCCGTCCATGTCGCAGGTGATAGCCGTCACCCGTACCGGGCTGCACAGTTTGATATTGCGAATTTCCGTATCGCCGTCTGACTTGTTCACCAGTTTGTCAAACCACAGGTATTCTTTGGTCAGCCGGAAACCTTGCGGCAAGCGGGTTTTACCCTTGCCAAACAAAATCATTTCTTCGCGCAACGCTTCTTTGGTGCGCTCCTGGCCATGCTCCTGCCTGAAATCATCCCAATCGGCTTTATGCCGCGTCGGTGGCAGCGTCACCCAACCGTCTACCGCTTTGGCGGCTTTCTCCGCCCACTGTTTCCCCGTGTTCTCCTTGCCGTCGTCAAAGTCGTTATCGCCAGCAATCACCAGCCGCACATCCGGCCAGCGCTGCCGGAACGCCTGCGCCACGTTCAGTAAATTATTGGCGGCGACAGCGGCCACCGTGACGCCCTCGGTCAATGCCGCCACCGTCAGCGCGGTAGCGTAACCCTCGGTGATAGTCACCTGCTCTGGTGCCTCACTCGGCAGCGGTTGCAGAGTAATAAAGCTGCCCGCCAGGGTGGAATGGGCCAGCAGCCGTTTATCCCCCAATGGGCTGATTAGCTGCGCGCCCGTTATCTGGCCGTCAACGTCAGTCAGCGGCAGCAACAGCGAACCGGCAGGAAACGCCACGCCACCGCTCTGTTTCTCCTGGCGAGTCAGGGGCAAGCCCTGCCCCGTTAAGCCTTTATTGGTCAGATAGGCGCTTTCGCCGGTTTCACAAGTCGCCCGCAGTGTGCGATAGCTGGTACTGAACTGGCGGCGCTTTTCGACTTCATCGGCTTCTTTCCTGGCGGGCGGTGTTGTTGGGTGTTGCACTTGTGGTAAGCCCAGAACGGACGCCACCGCATCGGCAGCGGTTTTGTTGTCGTCGCCGCTAACCAGTTGCACCAGATCCAGCCCGTCACCGTTGCCACACTGCGAACAAAACCACGTCCCGCGCCCGTCCTTATCATCAAAGCGGAAACGGTCTGTACCGCCGCATTTCGGGCAGGCACCGTGCCTGCCATTGGCCGGAACCGTAATCCCCAGCGCTGGTAATATCTGCACCCAGCGGTTGTTTGCCGCCTTCACGGTCTCGGAGAGTTTGGGTTTAGTCATTGCGCCGTGCCTCCCGTCGTCAGCGTTTCTACCACGGCACCGGGCGGCAGTTCGCCATCCGTCGCACCACTGGCTATCTCTGCATACATGGCCAACAGGCAGCGGTAGCCATACGCTGACAGGCGTACCGCCTCACGCATAAAGCCCGGTTCGAGCATTTCATACAGCGCCTGCGCCGCCATCGCTTGCCCCATTGCACAGCCGAACTGGTCGATATAGGGCGCTTCAATGTGGGAAATGATGTTAATCGCCACCTTGTCGGCGGTCAGCGGAATACGGCTACCGTTCAGTACATACACCGCCTGGCCGTGCTGGGTTGTCATTGCTTCCAGAAAAGCGTTGGCGATGTAATGGCGCAAAAGCGCCATTTTGAAAGCCGGTGAGGTCGGCAGGTTAATTGCGCTCATGGTTCACCCCTCCGGCAAAGAATTCACTGGTTTCTACCGCGCCGTTAAGCTGGTCACGAACACATTCAAAAATAGCGGCCAGGCCGTCTGAATTAAGCGGCTTACCAGGGTGAACGGCATGGTGGCGTAACAACTCGGCCATGCACTCGGTGGCCTGTAAAGCGCGATTTATACGCTCTTCGCCATTCTGCGTGTAGCCGCAAGGAAACTGAGCATTAGTCATGATCACTCTCCGCTACCGGCTGGTGAAAGGTGCGGTGCAAGCAGTCCAGCCGCTCCGACAAAACAAAGATCAGCACCTCTTTCGCCTAGGGCTGATCCAGTTCAACCAGCGCATACGCCAGCGCCCGGCATTGGTCGATGATTTCTTCGAGATCCAATGGCGTGTTATCAAACATGACGCGCCCCCTCAACTGGCAGACGGCCAGCAAAAGCGAGCACATAGTCACGCGCCAGCAGACGGCGGGCGCTGCGTTCATTGGGGGCAATAACGGTTTCACGGTGCGGAACGGCGTGAACATCAGCACGGCGCACGGCAAGAAATAAAAAGACAAATTCGGGGCGAGTTTGAATAGGGGTAGCAGCCATAGCGGCAGACTCCTGTAACTGGGTGAATGTCCCACCACCGGAGTTCCTACACTCAGGGTGGTGAGCTGGACGGGGGTAGGAATACCGGCGTTACAGGAAACCGGCCAGCCCGAAAGCTGCCCCGCCCAGCCCACCATTGATTCTGAATGGCTAAAAGCCACTTTTACTAGGTGTGCAAAAGCTTCGACAATAAAAAAGACGCATGGCGCGTCTGATGTCGCCTGTAAACATATCGGGTTCCTACGCCCGGTTGCCGATTTTGCGGCAACGCGAAAACTATACCCCGCGTATTCTGGCGACAGCAAGCAATTTTTATCCGAATCCCCGTGATTGACCGGGTGTGTTATCGCGTACATAGTGTTTCCTGCTCAGTGACGAGCCATGACGTTAGATGACAAGGGAGTGTTACCCGGTACCTGCCGCACCGGGTATTTTTTTGCCTGCGTTCAGCCGCCTGATATCGCGGAATACCAGCCGGACGGCGACAGCGAGAACTGACAGGGGATCGGCTGGCTGAGTCGGCCACGTTTCCCCCGGCGTGAGAAATAGCCGCGATTTACGCTAAAGCGCAGGCGATCCGTTCCCACGCTGGCCGGACTGTCCGTGACTGCCAGCCCGCTAAGGTAAAAACGCCCTGCTTCGGGGAAATCCTCTTCAATCTCAATCGAACAAAACAGCTTTTGCCCTTTCTCGTTGTAGCTGACCAGTTGCGCAGTAGGACGGATACGCACGAATAATCGGGATTCGCCGTCGATAATGTCGTGTTTCGCGGCCAGCACTTCCCCCAGGTTATCGCCGGTGCGCTTGTGTTCTCCCCAAATCAGCGCGGTATAGCGCGACGGGTTGTAGGTCACGCCCATGTCTTTTAGCCAGGCAGGATCGATATAGCGTCCGTCAATGGTGATGCCTTCGGTGGCCACACAAAACCAGCCGGTCGTTAACTGTGAATCGTTCATGTGCGCCCTCACGGTAACAGCGTAATCGCCTGCTCATCAGCAGCGGCATACAGATAACCATCTCCCAGCGCATAGCCCTCATTACGCCAGTAGTTGTGCTCATACACGGAACGGTCATCCACAAATTCCGCCCGGAAATAGCGGCTGTGTTTTTGCGTGTAGACGTGCAAGTTTTCCAACGTGGTGATCGCCAGCCGTTTACCCGGCATAAACGGCGGCACAAACGCAAAGCGCCCCGCAATGGAACTGGTGATCATCTGCGCAGCGGCGAGATCCGCTGGCCTGTCTGCCATATTGAACAGTCGTAATCGCTCTGCCGCCGCTAACTCAGCACCCACCAATACCACCAGGTGCGGATCTTCGCGCAATCCCTCAGGTATTTTTTGGGTGATCAGGTGATTAGCCAGTGCGTCCAGATGTGGGAAGTCACCGCCGTTCCCTAACGTGATTTCGTTAGTCAGTACCTGAGAGCCACCATTAAACTTCTTGGCAATGGCATGCCAGCCCAGATTGATATCTTCCCCTTTGGGGTATCTGGCGGGATTGGTTTCGGGGCTAAGAAACGCGCCATTTAGCCCGATACGCAAAATATCTAACGCCATTGCGCGTTCAAAGAACGCCGCCACCGTCCGTGTAAAGTGATCAATGCCGCCCACGTTGGCAATCAGTGACATTTGCGCATACGACAGCGACGCGCAGGAGTCCGTTTCAACCAGCACATACGGCGTACCATTGACAGCCAGCGGCTTGTTAAAACGCCCTTCCATCGCACGCACGGTATGCAGGCTACTATCCCCAAGCGTGATCGCCTGGCCAGTTTCCTCCGCCATGTCCATCAGGGTGATGCCCTGCATCATCCAACCAGATTCCAGTAAGGCAATGCGTAATTTATTTTCTGCCTCATCGGATACAGAAAAACTCTTTGGTGGTGCCTCTAATTAGTTGAATTGATATATAATGACCGCTTTGAGGTTTGCTCATGGCCAGCGTTAATGTTCATTGTCCTCGCTGTCAGTCTGTTCAGGTTTACCGTCATGGACAGAACCCTAAAGGTCGTGACCGGTTTCGCTGTCGTGACTGTCACCGCGTGTTTCTGCTCACCTATACCTATGAAGCGCGTAAGCCCGGTGTCAAAGAACAAATTACCGAAATGGCATTCAACGGCGCCGGCGTTCGTGATACAGCCAGAACACTGAAAATCGGTATTAACACCGTCATTCGCACGTTAAAAAACTCGCGCCGAAGCGAATAACTTCCTCTCCGGTCGCTCATGCCGATGTAGCACTTATCTGTGAGCTTGATGACCAATGGAGCTTTGTCGGCAATAAAGCCCGGCAGCATTGGCTCTGGTATGCATACAACACCAAAACAGGTGGCGTTCTGGCTTACACGTTTGGACCGCGCACGGATAACACCTGCCGTGAACTTCTGGCTCTGCTGACGCCGTTTAACATCGGTATGATAACCAGCGATGACTGGGGCAGTTATGCCAGAGAACTCCCGAAAGATAAGCATCTGACAGGAAAAATCTTCACTCAGCGTATTGAGCGTAACAACCTGACACTGAGGACACGTATTAAACGTCTGGCCCGTAAAACAATCTGCTTCTCGCGTTCGATAGAATTGCATGAAAAAGTCATCGGGGCATTCATTGAAAAACACATGTTCTACTAATTGGACGCATTACCAACTCTTTTTGTTATTACTTAAATAATTCGCGCCGCGGGTAAAATTGCGATGAAATTCCCCCGCCAATGCCGGGGCATTAACGTGATGCATAAAATATCCTTTTATAGAAATGAGGTAATACAGTGAATTACAGTGCGTCTCGCATCATGCGATTTTTATATTGCTCGATCTCTACCGTCTCGATCATTAACTCCACATAATCATTCACTGGCATGAGTTGGCGAAATAACTCGCCTTCATGACCGTAATATAAACGGCATAACTCAGCCTTCGCGATCCCATTACGGTTTAATTCAAATTTATCTATGGGATGACGACAGTGTTTTAATATCTCTTCTATCGCGCTCTGTAATTCGTCCATCTTTGACCAGGCATAAATATGAGACTGACAGCTTAGGCCATTAGAATAGGAATCCATCCTGTAGGCATACGCAGGCAACGAGGCGACCGGCAATTTCTCCATCACCTTGTTCATAAAGCCTTTGATATTCTTTTTCAGCATCGCTTCTACAACAGGGCGTAATAAACCTAATAACCCCTGCCGCGCCTGATAGATTAATTTGGCTTTTTCGTGATTGTCCTCCGCCCGTTGTCGCTGCACTTGCAATTGTCTCAATGCCTCTTTCATCGAGACAAGGCCATGATGGGTATCAAGCATATTCTGATTCTCTGCCTCACCACCGTAGCGGATAACGCCCTGGTGCGCGTCATTGACGGCCTCCAGTGCCGCCGCACAAATCGCCGTGCCACGCTCAATCAGGAAGTTGATTTCGTCGGTAATGCGTCCAATTAGTAGAACATGTGTTTTTCAATGAATGCCCCGATGACTTTTTCATGCAATTCTATCGAACGCGAGAAGCAGATTGTTTTACGGGCCAGACGTTTAATACGTGTCCTCAGTGTCAGGTTGTTACGCTCAATACGCTGAGTGAAGATTTTTCCTGTCAGATGCTTATCTTTCGGGAGTTCTCTGGCATAACTGCCCCAGTCATCGCTGGTTATCATACCGATGTTAAACGGCGTCAGCAGAGCCAGAAGTTCACGGCAGGTGTTATCCGTGCGCGGTCCAAACGTGTAAGCCAGAACGCCACCTGTTTTGGTGTTGTATGCATACCAGAGCCAATGCTGCCGGGCTTTATTGCCGACAAAGCTCCATTGCTCATCAAGCTCACAGATAAGTGCTACATCGGCATGAGCGACCGGAGAGGAAGTTATTCGCTTCGGCGCGAGTTTTTTAACGTGCGAATGACGGTGTTAATACCGATTTTCAGTGTTCTGGCTGTATCACGAACGCCGGCGCCGTTGAATGCCATTTCGGTAATTTGTTCTTTGACACCGGGCTTACGCGCTTCATAGGTATAGGTGAGCAGAAACACGCGGTGGCAGTCACGACAGCGAAACCGGTCACGACCTTTAGGGTTCTGTCCATGACGGTAAACCTGAACAGACTGACAGCGAGGACAATGAACATTAACGCTGGCCATGAGCAAACCTCAAAGCGGTCATTATATATCAATTCAACTAATTAGAGGCACCACCCATTTTTCCTGCGGCATTATTGTCTGGAATAAAATCCTATTGGGATAGGCTCTAAGTCGCCACACCCCATGTAAATAAGCATTGAAATAGGATTCTTTACCATTATTTTTCTGTATATTAACATTGGAATCGACTTTGCACCCCCCCATAAATCATCAAAATTTGATTCTTCGAATAGAGAAAATTTCGTTATCCCTTTGTAATTTTGATTCTTTATATATGGATTTTCAATCCAATTACTTAGCTCATGAACAGAGCTAGAAAATATCAATTTAACCGCAGGTGTTATTATATCATCCATGTTTATCAAAATAGATATTTTTTCATCTATAGCAAGGCTCAAAATATCATTAGCCTTAATCTCACCATCTTCAAGAAGTTCAGATAATGATAATAACTTACTCATTGTCCCTCCGAAGATAATGAAGTTAGATAATCCGCATACCACTGCATCATTTCTCGACGACCATCAAGATATTGCGCATGATTATAGGTTCCACGAATACTATTTTTATCAACGTGGGCAAGCTGTATTTCAATCCAAGCTGTATCGTATCCTTGTTCATACAAAATTGTGCTCATCGTGTGGCGGAAACCATGCCCCGTAACACGCCCTCCATAGCCAATACGTCGCATCAGCACATTCATGGCCATTTCACTCATTGGCTTGGTATGTTGAACCCTGCCAGGGAAAACAAGCGGATAATGGCCGGTAATCGGCTTTAATTCTTCAAGAATGGAAATAACCTGCGTTGATAACGGCACACAATGGGGACGCCGCTTTTTCATTCTTTCTGCCGGTATTTCCCAAAGACGTTTATCAAAATCAAATTCTTTCCACTCGGCCTGGCGGAGTTCCCCCGGCCTAACAGCGGTCAGAATCAACAGCTTTGTAGCCAGTTTTACAATTAAACTGCCGCTGTAGGTATTCAGTGTTTGAAAGAACTCAGGTAGCTCTGGTGCCGTTAAAAAAGCATAGTGTTCTTTTTTATGAGCAACGAATGCACTCACCAGATCCGGCGCAGGGTTATATTCTGCTCTACCCGTTATGACGGCGTATTTCCACACTTCTCCACATCGCTGGCGTACTTTACGCATTTTCTCGGTAGCACCGCGATCGTTTAATTTGGACAAGACAGCCAGGAGTTCCATAGGCTTAATTTCCGCAATGGGGCGATGCCCGATAAACGGGAAAACATCTTTCTCAAAGGTACTCATCATTTCTTCGCTGTATGATGCTGACCAGCGATCCAAGCGTTTCTCGTACCATTCACGTGCTATCGATTCAAACGTGCTTTCATTTCGTCCTTGTTTCGCCAGCTTCTGCTCTTTACGTAAATCACTGGGGTTTATCCCTGCGGCAACCAGTTTTTTGGCTTCGTCGCGTTTCTGTCTGGCTTCAGCTAAAGAAATGGTGGGGTAAGTCCCAAGTGACAACAATTTTGCTTTGCCATCGAAACGGTAACGATAACGCCATCCTTTCGATCCGTTAGGTTCAATCAGTAGTGAAAGGCCATGACCATCGTTTTTGGTGTAGGACTTATCTTCTGGCTTGGCACGGCGGATCTCAAGGTCTGTCAGCGGCATGTGTATAGTTTCCGGTATGTATAGCTACCCAATGTGTATAGAAATGGGTATGTATAACCCTCTCTACTCACATTACTATACACATTCAACACATGATTTGGGTAGATGCGGGTTGACACTGGGAGACCAAGAAAGGTATGAATTATTTGATTTTATTGAGTTCAGGAGACATGCAGAGAAGTGTTTTTGGAGCGAGTGAAGGGAATCGAACAGTACTACTTTCTTGTGTTACTGAAAGTGCCGAATTCCATTGCTGGTGCGGTGAATATACATCAGCACATGGGATAATGCTATGGGTAGCAAAACCAAGAACCAATACCTGTACAAACATGAATCAGGCATTTGGATGTTTCAAATATCAGTGCCTCGGCATATGCGGCACTTAATCTCAGGACGTAAACTATTCAGGAAAAGCACAGGGCAGCGGGATGTTCTGAAAGCAAGGGTAGTTAGGGATCGCTTGGTTGTTGAATGGAACCACGTCAAAGAAAAGCATGCTATTGATACTGGGGTTATTGCGCTAAACCGTGCCATTAATGCTGTACAGCAGTTTGGAGCTACTTCACAGACACTTTCCGGTCGTGGGGTTATGCTACAGGCTACTGCTAATGAGTACCTTTCTGAGTACATGCAATCTCGAAGCCCCAGCACTCTAAGCAAACACACATTTGCTACCCGTTTATTTCTCAAATATTTAAACGTTGCTGATACCGCATTAACAGGGGTCAGCCGCACAGAAGTGACGGGGTTCATCCGATCTCTCAAACCCACGAAATCCGCGCAAACTATCCAGAATTATTTATCATGCTTAAACACGGTGTATGAGTACGCTCGCCGCTGCTACGACAATATTCCCGCAGCCTCTCCATTCATCGGACATAGGCTTGAAGCCAAGCGCACAATAAAAAGTTATGAACCTTTCACCCAAGACGAAATAAAAACCCTACTGATTAACACCTCAGAAGATCTCAGGGACGTAATACTAATCGGCCTATATTCAGGCATGCGACTAGATGAAATTGCCTCTTTGAAGGTCTCAGACGTCTCTTTAATAGAAGGTGTAATGTGCTTCAGTGTAAGCACTGCCAAGACAAAGGCGGGAGTAAGAGTTGTGCCAGTACACCCAGCCTTACTCGAGATTGTTCATCAATATAAACAAATGAATCAGCAGGAGAAAAGAGGTGAATACTTGCTACCACGGTCAAATTTAATTAAACGGCTTGATGGGAAACGTGGGCCTTGGTATAGCCAGCAGTTCACCCGCTTACGGGATAAGGTTTTACCAAGCGCCACAGACAGACAATGCTTCCATAGCCTGCGTGGGATGTTCATCACTATCTTAGACCGGGCTGGTGTACAAGAAGATCGGATTGCTCAGATTGTCGGGCATGAAAGGGGAAAGACTGAATCACTAAAAACCTACAGTTCAGGTGCGGAATTAGCCGAGCTGGCGGGATATGTGGCATTGGTGGCCGAAATACATGCAGAGAATTGACCATGAAAGATGATCGATTAAACCGATCAATTGCCATAAATTGATCTATCAAAACGATTAGAAACATCCCCTTATTACTGGCAATATTGAGAGAAAGTAAGTCCACCTAGTAATAAAGGTTTGAAAATAAATACAATCCCTTACTAGAACAGGGATATTCATGTACATTAGCACTTATTCTTTCATGGCATGCCACTTAACAAAAAACAAGTAAATATAAAGGTCAAAAATGGGAATACTATCTAGTTTATTTGGGCCATCAAAGGCTGATTACAAAACATTATTGCCATTTCAGCAATGGTTTCTAAATTATCATGACTCCAATGATTTTATGAAATCTCGACTAGGCACCTCTTTATTAGTACAATCGTTTTCCATTGTAAATGAACTCCAACCAACTCTACCTCTGCATGCTCATCTATTAATGAGACATAAAAGAACCACATCCAAAGACATAATAGATAAAATACTCCTACCAGAATTGGAACTACTAAGTAGTGCTGACTTTGATAATTACATGAATGAACCTGCTCGTATTGTTGGTGCCGCTCTTCTTATACAAATTTATGAAAGAGACCCCAATTTATTTTTAAACTGGTAAGTGAATAAATTATTAATGCACAGTGGGTGCCGCCTAAGCTATGGGACACTGGGCGAAACCGCACACACATAATAACAATTCCTCTAGGCAAGGGGCTAGTATGTTCAAGATATCCGTAATTAAAGGGCGTGCTATCTCAATAGCAGCTCAACTTATCGCGCTGGGCTTTGTAGTAGTTATTCTACTTGTATTCTCTCGCGCTCCAATGAATGATGAAGCATCATATTATGTTGGAAGCGGTACTGATACAATCTCTCTACAAACTATTTCGGTTAAACATTTTAATGGTTGGTACTATAGTGACGGTTGCTTATTACAAGTGAATACTAAATCCGTTATTGCCTCACCAGATTCCTGCAATGAATTACTAGATGAAACGATAGCATTGCTCGATAAATACTACCCATCCAAACCAAGAGTATTCATTATTAACGGAATGGACATTGGGCGTTGTAGTAACCTAACAACGCCACGCTGCCCTGAATTAGCAAAGAACTAATATTTCCATTTACCCATGGCATGCGAATTGCCCGTGTGAGTTTGTACGGGCTAACTGTAACTCTTGCGTAAGTTGCTCTAGGTTCTTTCCACGCTTACGCCATCGTTTCCCATTGACCTGAACTTGAGCACAATAGACTCCGCTTACTTTATTAACGCTTACTCCCTTTGGTAGATCATTATGTGTCATAAATTTACGCGCATTCTGGCTATTCTGTGCCCTAGTAGCCAATCTAAGATTTAGTATACTATTATTACCTCTATCACCATCTGCATGGTCAATACAATATCCATCTGGAATGGCTCCGTTAGTCAAGTACCATACAATACGATGCACAGCATATTTCTTTCCTTTCAATTGAACCGCCCAGTAACCATCTTTACCTAGGGTCCCAGCACAAGCCCCTATTTTAACTCTTTTAGCAATGGCATACTTCCATATTAAACCGCTTGCTGATTCCGAATCAACCGCAAATAAAGTAGCCACCACATCACTCATCTCATTCTGGTTTATCACTCTCCCCCCTTTATTAAACACACATAGAATTTATTTCAAAACAATTAAACCAACAATTCAATTAATATTATTAAACAATAATTAACACCATTCGAACACCACAAAAACTCATTGCATTAAATATATTTAACGCAACAAGAATAGAGTTTTTTTCCTGAGGAACATTTAAAATCCTTACTTATAATCAAACAGATAAAGGTCACCAAAAAAACGACCAATATAGATGCAGAAGTAATAAAACACCTGAACAAGGTTTCAATTAGGAACAGACGGGGAATATGGTACGCGTATTAGAGGTTAGGTGAAAAGTCGGTATGAGTAGAGAATGTGCGCTGCGGTACAGTGTGGGACGGGATATGGTGGGGGTTTGGTATAATTATGTATAAAAAGAACTATACCATCCCTACTATTTTAGTCGTCTCATTATGAGACGATTAGGATACGTAGGAAAATAAGCGGGCTACGTGTGCTTTACTACGTCCAACTTCACGGGCAATGGCGGCGAATGATTTACCTTGAGCACGTAACTCTTTGGCCTTCTCCTTCCAATCCCCCGCATCATCAGTAGCATTGCGGGCTGCTTGTTGTTGCTGTGCCGCCTCAAGTGCTGCAAGTCGAGCTTTCATGACCTCCAGCTCCTGCCGTTGGCTCTCGATGTTACGAGCCAAAATCTTACTGGCTAAAATGCTCGATACGGTCTTTCCCACGGTATCCTGTACAACCGCATTGTGGTGTATCTTCTTACCCAATGTATTATCCATGAGCTTATGACCTTCTTCGCTCGCCGCTGCTCGCACCGCTTTCACCACCTTCTTAACCTGCTTAGACGTACGTACTTTATTCGCTAAGTCTGCATTGTCGCCTGTATGCTGCTCAATAATACTCTTAGCGGTTGCTGTGTCGTCCTGCATTACATTCTGATAGGCGCTACGGATAATCGCATCTACCAGATTCTGCGGAAGTGGGATTGTTACACCTGCGAATGCCTGAATGAGCGCATATCGCTCCTTGCCATGCTTGCAATTCAGCTTGTGTATTTCACGAGCTAGCCCATTGCGTTGGAACTTCGCTACGCTAATGCCAGCAAATTCGCAGTATGCGAACCACGTTGCGCGGTAAGCTGGGATCTGCTCTAGTATTGCTCTGTCCGGTAACTTACCGCTGTGGAAGCCGTCAAACCAGCCGTGACACATTGGGCTAAGGGTTGCTTTAATATCGGCCACAGTACTGAATTGCGTCGGTAAGGAATTAACATCTAGCATTGTGCGCTCCTTGTGGGTGTGCTGGATTGGTTCAGGGGGGGATTCCGAGCACACGTGCCACGGAGCGTTAGAGAAGGACGCTAAAAAGTTTTGTGCAGACTGCGCTTCTTTCCCTTATAAGTGTCGTTCTAAATACCACCTCGGGATGACAAGTGATTAGCAAAGGTAGAACTGGTAGAACTTTATCTCCCCTTATGAGAGTTATTCTAATTGCCTCCTATCATTGAATTCCCGCTTGATTCTAAAGACTGTAGCTCTGCCACATCCCGCTAACTTCGCAACCTCATCAGGCTTTAATCCTCGCTTTAACAGTTCTCGTACCTTCCCCCTTAGCTCGGTATCCTTCGGCTTACCTTTGAATTTACCGGACTCTTTAGCTATCGCTATGCCTTCAGATTGGCGCTGACGTATGAAGGATCTCTCCAGTTCACCTACTGCGCCGAGCATAGTTATCATGAATCGGCTCGTGGGATCGTCGGTGAACACCATGCTGTTATCTAGGAAGCGCACTGTGACACCAACATCTAACAAGGTATCTAGTATTTCCAGTAAATCACGTGTGTTACGTGCCAGACGGTCAACGCTTTTGACATTCACCACGTCACCAGTACGCACACGCTGTAACAACACCTGTAGCTGCGGTCTGTCTGCGTTCTTACCCGATACCTTATCTATCAACAACTCATCACATACCGGTTGTAACGCTGCCTCCTGACGTGCAGTGTTCTGTTCCTTAGTGCTAACTCGTGCGTATCCGAATCTCATAGCTACCCCGCAAAAGTGTCAATTAACTGAAGCTAAAGATACAGTATCAATAAAGTTATGTAAATTATTCATCGATACTTAATTGATATGTCTCAGCGTGTCTCAGTGTTGTGTACTCAATTGATAACCTAATGAGACCACGCAACGGCGCGGCTAACTTTACCCATTGGCTGAAACCAGCGGCTAAAATTTTTATCCCCATTCAAAGAAGCAAGTACGTTTTAATACAAGATAAACAATAATCGCATACCACATAATTAATCATTTAAATGCATGATTAATCAGTGCATGATTTAAATAAACAAAGCACACGAATTACATAATAAGTTGATAATGTTAACAAATAAATTAGAACGACACTAATAAGAGAGAGAAGAATGAACGAGTACTCGAAGGATGAGAGGACAAGTGAATGAATAGTGAATCGAACAGTAAAGAATGAACTGTGAGGTGAACGAACTCGAACGACCCAGAGCACTCGGAGAGTGCTTACTCAGAGAGTAAGAGAGAGTGATATGAGAGTGTATCAATGAAGAAAGCAAGTGGATGTATCACCGCGAAGAGGGTACGAAGAAAGCAAGCCCCCACACGCACACCGTCCCACTCCCTCCCCGAATGAGAGAGTAAAGAAGAGAGTCGCTACACACCGAACAGCAGAACGTGGCAGTACAGTACCGTGTACAACACGCGAGCAGCCACGCAACGCTCACCACGGCGAAGCGCCACAGGGGGCGCTAGGAGTTGTGCGAGTAGAGGTGGACCCTCGCGTGAATATACTAATTTTGAGTCGGGGGGGATTTTACAATCCTGTATAAAATTTTAGGCAATACAAGACATTTAGCGCCGTGATGGGTACATCAACAAAACGCTATAGGCAGGGCATCAGAGATGCATATATATCAGCGGTAACGAGCAGTAAGTCAGGTACGCATTATCGTATGCATGAAACGGGGTAGAGCCTGCCACTTTCCCGCGCAGGTTAGGAATCCCATCAATCGCCTGTTTATCCCGCGCTAAGGTTGTCGTAAGCGCCGCTGTTCGGGAGTTATGCCGGGTGTTCGGCTTTTTGTTCGTTGTTGGGCTATCGCGGTAAGAACGTAGAACCACCGCCAGCTATTTGATATGCTCCCTTGACCACATACCAGATCGCAGCAGCAATGGGTAACACAGTGTGTACCATTATGGATAACACAGGCCGCATCCGCTTTTAGCCTATTGATTCTAAATAGTATTTAGAGAAGAGAGCTTGGAGCGAGTGAAGGGAATCGAACCCTCGTATGCAGCTTGGGAAGCTGCCGTTCTACCATTGAACTACACTCGCACAGAGAGCGATCGGCATTATAGCGCTATGCCGTTGCCGAGCAAGTAAAAAACCCGGCAAAGTGCTGCGGTTTTGAGCGGTCATGCAGCCGTGGAGAGCGGCAGAAACAGCGTCTCATAGCCGCTGGAAATAACGTGCCAGGCAAAGTAGGCAAATAGTATGGCGGAGATCAGGCTGCAATAGAATGAGATACGCTCTTTCAGCAGCCGCTGACCGTACTTCACCAGCGCGGCAAGGAAGCATGTCCACAGCACGCCACCCACGAAAAAGCCCAGCAGAAACAGGCTAATCATGAAGGCTGAGCCATCGGTAGACTGCGCGATAATGGTGCCACCAATCGCTGCAAACCACAGTAACGCCGTTGGTGAGGCCAGTGCCATACCTACGCCGCTGAAAAACTCGGTATAACGCGCTGGTGGAGTGGAAAAACTCGCAGCGCTCGCTGACTCAGAGAGATCGGCAAAGCGTTTAACCTGATAGTCACGCCATGCCGCGCGCGCCATACTGAACGTCATCCAGATCAGAATCAGCCCGCCTCCAATCCATAGCGCCCAACGCACAGGTGTCAGATTAAAGACGACCGCCAGCCCCAGCACCGACAGCGTGGCATAAAACAGATCGCCGAAACAGGAACCCAGCCCGATATAAAACGCCGATCGCGCTCCGTGCCGCAGCCCGCGGTTAATAATCGCGGTATTGACCATCCCCAGATCGAGACACAATGATAGAGATAACAGCATCCCCGTGAACGCAACTAACAGCATGGTATTCCCTTCGAGCATTAAGTAATAAGGCGAGTCTAGAGCCCAAAGGACACGCTGTATTGTCAAAAATTGATACGGCGGAACTGCCCCGGCGTCATGGCATTATAGCGGTTGAAGGCTTTCGTGAAATGCGCCTGATCGGCAAACCCGACATCGCCCGCAACCTGGCTGATCGCGGCTCCCTGCCGCAGCAGCTCCCGCGCTTTACACATGCGTCGCTGCATCAGCCACGCCAACGGTGGCAGCCCAACCGCCTGATTAAACGAACGAACCAGATGGGCGACTGACAGATTTTCCTGCTGCGCGAGCTGATCGAGCGTGGGGACATCGCTGAGATCGTTCAGCAACCCGTCTTTGATCCGCGTGATCCGCTCTGCTTCTTTGACCTGACCTTGAGACGGCATAGGGTGCTGGTTTTCCATCAACGCAGCCAGCAGCAGGATAATGCGCTCCTGACGCGTGCTGTCGTCCAAATCATAGATGACCAGCTGTTTTAGCTCGGACGCCAATTGCGGCGACGGATTCCAGCCCCGTGAAAACCGAAAAGCTTGGTGGAAATAATGCTCGAACGCCTGCGGATGAACGTACAGCGATGCACACTGCCAACGGTCAAACGCATTATCACTGCCTTGTAGCTGATCGGGATTGTAGGTCGTCACCATATCGTTAGTGACAACAAAGGTTTCTCCATCCAGCCAGACCGTCTCCAACCCGCTGAGATTGGCGCTGATGACGAACTCGTCGTGCGTATGCCGTGGAAAACTGCGCCCGTTGGTTAACAGCGCCAGTTCGAACCAGGCATCGCGGTACGTCATCATGATAGTGTTCCGGCAGTGAATGAATGCCTGAAAATAACATCTTCCCCCATCGGGCGACAATGGCAGAATGACGGCAAGAATGTGGAGAAAAACGAGGTGAGATCGAGATACACGGGGCTACCACGGGGCGAGGTATCCCTACGGGAACCTCATCCCCACGTTTCCCCTAAAATTTTACATTGTCGATAGTAAAAAACCGGTGCAGCTGCACCGGTTTAATGAGGTTTGACGACAATCTCAGGCTTATTTTTACGCCCAGCGTCTTACTTCTGCGGACGCATCGCCGGGAACAGGATCACGTCGCGGATGGTGTGGCTGTTCGTGAACAACATCACCATACGGTCGATACCGATACCCAGACCCGCTGTTGGCGGCAGGCCGTGCTCCAGTGCAGTCACGTAGTCTTCGTCGTAGAACATCGCTTCGTCATCGCCCGCGTCTTTAGCATTCACCTGCTGAGCAAAACGCTCTGCCTGATCCTCAGCATCGTTCAGCTCGGAGAAGCCGTTACCGATTTCACGGCCGCCGATGAAGAACTCAAAGCGATCGGTGATTTCCGGGTTCTGATCGTTACGACGCGCCAGCGGTGACACTTCAGCCGGGTATTCAGTGATGAAGGTCGGTTGAATCAGGCTGCTTTCTGCGGTCTCTTCGAAGATCTCGGTCACGATACGGCCCAGACCCCAGCTTTTTTCGATCTTGATCCCCAGAGACTGGGCGATCGCGGTCGCTTTCTCCAAATCGTCCAGATCGGCAACGTTGGTTTCAGGGCGGTATTTGCAGATCGCTTCGCGCATCGTCAGCTTCTCGAACGGCTTACCGAAGTCGAATGTCTGGTCGCCGTATTCCACCGTCGTCGAGCCCAGCACGTCCTGCGTCAGCGTACGGAACAGGTTCTCCGTCAGCACAATCAGGTCTTTATAATCGGCATACGCCATATAAAGTTCCATCATGGTGAATTCAGGGTTATGACGTGGGGAAACACCTTCGTTACGGAAGTTACGGTTGATCTCGAACACACGCTCAAAGCCACCGACAACCAGACGCTTCAGGTACAGTTCCGGCGCGATACGCAGGTACATGTCGATGTCCAGCGCGTTGTGGTGCGTAATGAACGGACGGGCAGACGCACCGCCAGGGATCACCTGCATCATTGGCGTTTCGACTTCCATGAAGCCGTGATCGACCATGAAGCTACGGATCGCCGCCATCACTTTGGAACGAATACGGAAGGTATTGCGAGATTCATCGTTAGCGATCAGATCCAGATAGCGCTGACGGTAACGGGTTTCCTGATCGGCCAGACCGTGGAATTTATCCGGCAGCGGGCGCAGCGCTTTGGTCAGCAGACGCAGTTCGGTACAGTGGATGGACAGTTCGCCCGTTTTGGTTTTGAACAGCTTACCGCGCGCGCCCAGAATATCGCCCAAATCCCATTTTTTGAACTGCTCGTTATAGATGCCTTCCGCCAGATCGTCGCGGGAAACATACAGCTGAATACGGCCACCGACGTCCTGCAAGGTCACGAAAGAGGCTTTACCCATGATGCGACGGGTCATCATACGGCCCGCCACGGTCACTTCAACGCCCAGTTCTTCCAGCTCTTCGTTCTCTTTACCATCGAACTCAGCGTGCAGACGATCGGACGTGTTGTCACGGCGGAAATCATTCGGGAATGCGATCCCGGTTTCACGCAGCGCTACCAGCTTTTCACGACGCGTTTTTAATTCGTTATTCAGATCCTGCGCCTGATCGGCACCCTGTGATTGTGATTCAGCCATGTGAATTCTTATAACCCCGCTTTTAAACTTGCTTCAATAAATTTGTCCAGATCGCCATCCAGTACGGCCTGAGTGTTACGTGTTTCCACTCCGGTACGTAAATCTTTGATGCGCGAATCATCCAGAACATAAGAACGAATCTGGCTACCCCAGCCGATATCAGATTTGTTGTCTTCCATCGCCTGTTTTTCAGCATTTTTCTTTTGCATCTCAAACTCATACAGCTTGGCTTTCAGCTGTTTCATCGCCTGATCTTTGTTTTTATGCTGGGAACGATCGTTCTGACATTGCGTGACAATACCGGTAGGCATGTGGGTAATACGCACCGCAGATTCTGTCCGGTTAACGTGCTGACCACCCGCACCGGAGGCACGGTAAACGTCAATACGCAGGTCGGCCGGATTGATTTCGATATCGATATCGTCCTCAACTTCCGGGTAGACGAACGCGGAACTGAATGAGGTGTGGCGGCGGCCGCCGGAATCGAACGGGCTCTTACGTACCAGACGGTGTACACCGGTTTCGGTACGCAGCCAGCCAAACGCATAGTCACCGATGATCTTGATGGTGGCGGATTTCGTACCGGCCACGTCACCGTCTGACTCTTCAATAATTTCGGTTTTAAACCCTTTGGCTTCCGCCCAACGCAGGTACATACGCACCAGCATGCTGGCCCAGTCCTGCGCTTCTGTACCGCCAGAACCTGCCTGAATATCCAGGTAGCAATCCGCACTGTCGTACTGGCCGGAGAACATGCGACGGAATTCGAGCTGGCCTAATTTATTTTCCAGCGCGTCCAGTTCTACCGACGTTTCATTAAACGTATCTTCGTCTTCTTCTTCCACCGCGAGCTCAAGCAGACCAGCCACATCTTCCAGACCCTGAGTCAGTTGATCGATGGTGTCTACGATGGCTTCCAGCGAGGAGCGTTCTTTTCCTAATGCCTGAGCGCGTTCAGGCTCATTCCAGACATCAGGCTGTTCCAGTTCGGCGTTTACTTCTTCGAGGCGTTCTTTCTTGGCATCATAGTCAAAGATACCCCCTAAGAACGGCACTACGTTCAGACAGGTCCTGAATGCGGTTTTTTACCGGATTAATTTCAAACATGATTTTTTATATTCTTACGTTAAGTCGTTGACAACGGAATGGTGTAACCCGCCATTCTAGCGGATAAAAGGCTCAGTTTATAGACTTTCTGCCCGCCGTATTCCGTTCACGCACGCGGCCACAGATGTTGAATCAACAGTTGCACCGAACGTTTACCGCGAAATTCGTTAATATCCAATCGGTACACCATTTCCACTTCTTTGATACTCGGATCCGGCCAGAGGGTAGTATCGACATTAAACGCGATGCCATCTAACAGCGGCACCTGACCTGTTGCACCGATCGGTTCAAACATCGCTTTCAAATGCCGTTCTTTGAGTAGGCGGGGTTGCAGAATACGGAAGCAGCCATCGAACGTCGGTTCGGGGAATGACTGACCCCACGGCCCCGCGTAACGCAACATTTCTGCCGTTGAGAGCAAATCCAGTTCCGGCAGCACCAGCTCACCATCAGACCAGACGACGCCTTCAAGCTGAGACGGATCGAGCCATTCGCCAACCAGTTCGCCGAAGCGCTGACGGAAATCCTCAAACCGATCTTCATGCAACGATAGTCCTGCTGCCATCGCATGCCCGCCGAATTTCTGTATCATTCCGGGATACAGCGTATCCAGCCGTTCCAGCGCATCGCGCAGATGCAAGCCAGCAATGGAACGCCCTGACCCTTTCAGCATGCCGTCGCCCGCGGGAGCAAAGGCAATCACTGGGCGATGAAAACGTTCTTTAATGCGCGAAGCCAGAATACCGACGACGCCCTGATGCCATTCCGGG
Source organism: Pectobacterium colocasium (assembly GCF_020181655.1). Taxonomy (NCBI): domain Bacteria; kingdom Pseudomonadati; phylum Pseudomonadota; class Gammaproteobacteria; order Enterobacterales; family Pectobacteriaceae; genus Pectobacterium; species Pectobacterium colocasium. Next base: position 805,515 of record NZ_CP084032.1, on the reverse strand, counting down.
TGGTACATCGCCAATCCGTAAGGCAGTTCGGTGCGGGTGCGCTCCAGCGATTCACACAGGCGCAACGCTTCTGCCTGCATCCCCTGCTCGATCTCCCGCCTGTCCTGATTCAGCGCATCTAAATCATTGGCCAGCATGCGCGCCTGAGTAATATCGTCACTCAATAACAGCTCAACGCCAACCGTCATATCATCCAACCGACCCGCGGCGTTCAGCCGTGGCCCAAGCGCAAAGCCTAAATCGCTGGCGACCAGTTGGCTGGCATCGCGATTCGCCACTTCCAGCAGCGCCCGAATACCCGGACGGCATTCGCCCGCACGAATGCGGTTCAGCCCCTGCGCAACCAGAATTCGGTTATTCGCATCCAGCGGCACCACGTCAGCGACCGTACCCAGCGCGACCAGATCCAGTAATTCGGTGAGGTTCGGCTTCGCCAGCCCCTGTTGCATAAACCAGGGTTGCGTAAACCAGTCGCTATCACGCAGGCGCACAAACAGCGCCATCATTAGGTAAAACGCGACGCCCACGCCCGCCAGCGCCTTGGAGGGAAACTGACAGTCAGGCAGATTAGGGTTAATCATGGCGTCAGCGGCAGGCAGAATGTCACCCGGCAGATGGTGATCGGTCACCAGCACGGCAATACCACGCCGATGGGCATCTTCGACACCCGCGTGAGAAGAAATCCCGTTATCCACGGTCACAATCACTTCTGCACCCAGCGTGGCGGCCTGCGCCACTACTTCCGGGCTTAGCCCGTAGCCGTCTTCAAAACGGTTCGGCACCAGATATTTCACATTCACGGCACCCATGCTGCGCAGTGCCAGTACGGTGAGCGCGGTACTGGTGGCACCATCGGCATCAAAATCGCCAACGATGACCATGCAACGCTTCTCGGCCAGTGTCTGTTGCAGCAAATCGACCGCTTTATCAATCCCGCTTAACAATCGGTAATTGAGCAAACCGCTCAGGCTACGTTCCAGCTCCTGTGCACCTTTCACACCGCGCTGTGCATAGAGGCGGCGCAGCAAAGGCGGAACGGTATCGGGTAAATCAATGTCCTCCGCCAGCGGACGCCGACGGAGTTGGGTAATCATATCCACGTAGCATTAACCGCCGGTTTTCTGGGAGGCTTTATGTGCTTCCAGCATCGCCAGCATTTCTTTCGGCCCCTGGTATCCCGGCACAACCAAACCGTCTTGCAGCACGATGGCAGGAGTCCCCTGCACGCCAAACTGTATGCCCAGTTGATAATGCGCGGCGATATCGGTTTTACACGTTGCTGGCGAGATCGCGTCGCCCTTCATCGCGCTATCAAACGCTTTGTTGCGATCGGCCACGCACCAGATGGACTGCATATCTTTCGCGGCTGGCGATTTCATACCCTGACGCGGGAAAGCCAGATAGCGCACGGTAATGCCCAGCGCGTTGTAATCTTTCATCTGCTCATGCAATTTGTGGCAATAGCCGCAGGTGATGTCGGTGAAAACGGTAATAACGTGTTTTTCCTGTGCGGCTTTATAAACAATCATCTGTTCCTGTAGCGCATCCATCTTGCCGATCAGGATCTTATTGGTGGTGTTGACCGGCATGGTGCCGCTCACGTCATAAAGCGGGCCTTGCAGCAAATGTTTGCCGTCTTCGCTGATATACAGCACGCCGCTGTCGGTAATCACGGTTTTCATACCCGCCATCGGCGAAGGCAGGATTTCCGCCCCCTGCATATCCAGACGCGTCAACGTCTGTTTGATCGCGGCATCATCGGCGTGGGCAAAATTGGTTGCCGTCGCGACCAGTAAAGAAAGCAGTAATAACCCTTTTTTCATTTCATCAATCCTGTGTTTTCGCAACATTGTCCGCAGCAAATCGCTTGTAACAACGATGCGCCGTGATAGTAAGCGGGAAATCCCGCCAGCCAGATAACATCCTGTTACTCTGTATAATGATTCGATTGGTTACGCTATCCCCTAGGCGCGCGGATGGTGCTGCTGGTGAAGCTGCTTCAGCCGCTCCGTCGCCACATGGGTGTAAATCTGCGTCGTGGAAAGATCGCTGTGCCCCAAGAGCATCTGTACGACCCGTAAATCCGCGCCGTGGTTCAATAAATGGGTCGCAAACGCGTGGCGCAAGACGTGCGGCGAGAGCTTTTCGCTGTCGATGGACGCCAGTACCGCATAATGCTTGATGCGATGCCAGAACGTCTGGCGCGTCATTTGCCGTGCGCGACTGCTGGGAAACAGCACATCCAGCGTTTGCCCATTCAGCAGCCACGGGCGACCATGTTCCAGATAATACTCGATCCAGTACACCGCTTCTTCACCGAGCGGCACCAGCCGTTCTTTATTCCCTTTCCCCAGCACGCGCACCACGCCCTGCCGCAGGCTGACATCGCTTATCGTCAAACCGACCAGTTCGGAAACACGCAGCCCCGTCGCATACAATACCTCAAGCATGGCCTTATCGCGTAATTCCAGCGGTTGTTCAATGCTTGGCGCGTTGAGCAACGCATCCACCTGCGCCTCGCTCAAATCCTTGGGTAAACGCTGCGGCAGTTTCGGGGACGATAACACCGCGCTAGGGTCATCGCTGCGCCGCTTTTCCCGATAAAGGTACTGGAAGAAGCGACGCATTGCGCTCAACAAACGGGCCGAGCTGGTCGCTTTGTAACCGCCATCAACCCTATCGGCGAGAAACGCCTGAAGATCGAGCGCCTGCGCCTGCAATAAAGCGTTATCATGGTGTGCAAGCCATTCCGCGAGCGTTCGCAAATCCAACCGATAAGACGCTAGCGTATTCTCGGCCAGATTTCTTTCCAGCCACAGCGCATCGAGAAACTGCTCGATAAGTGCCTGATCGTGTTCTTGCATCGCCGTGTCCCTCTTTACTGATTGGCACCCCTTTATTGATTGGCAATAGTATGCCGATGAAGCGACGACTTTACATCCTCATCAAGACCGTATTCTCACGCAAACAGAATTGTGTGCGATATCACATATTCCGTGAACCTCAACATCGCCATAACATTCTCCGGCAAAAATAAGGCTGTGGCACATTATATTTTATGTATCGATAATATATCGGAACAGGCTCCTTGAAGCCGCGTGCCGACTGGCATTGACCTTACTCAATCAACGTTGAAAAGCCGATTTTTCTGTGCGTAGAATGGCTGTTCGTGTTGTTAAAATAAAGAAACATTATGCAAGCCACCGTCACTCCCACTCTCGATGCCGAAGCGGAAGCACCACCCGTAAACTCACGCAACAAAGTGATTGTTGCGTCACTCATTGGCACCGCTATCGAATTTTTCGATTTTTATATCTATGCCACTGCCGCGGTGCTGGTTTTCCCGCACATTTTCTTCCCACAGGGCGACCCGACGGCCGCGACGCTACAGTCGCTAGCGACCTTTGCGATTGCCTTTGTTGCCCGCCCTATCGGTTCGGCAGTATTCGGTCACTTCGGCGACCGCGTCGGACGTAAAGTTACGCTGGTCGCTTCGCTGCTGACCATGGGGATTTCAACCGTTCTGATCGGGCTGTTACCGACCTACGAAACCATTGGGATTTTTGCACCGATTCTGCTGGCACTGGCGCGCTTCGGTCAGGGGCTGGGTCTGGGCGGTGAGTGGGGCGGCGCGGCGCTGCTGGCGACCGAGAATGCCCCGTCCCATAAACGTGCGCTGTATGGGTCGTTCCCCCAACTTGGCGCACCGATTGGCTTCTTCTTCGCAAACGGCACCTTCCTGCTGTTGTCCTGGCTGCTGACGGAAGAGCAGTTCATGAGTTGGGGCTGGCGCGTGCCGTTCGTCGCGTCCGCCGCACTGGTGCTGGTTGGCCTGTATGTTCGTATCTCTCTGCATGAAGCCCCAGTCTTTACCAAAGCGGTCAAAGCCGGCAAACAGGTGCGTATGCCGCTGGGCACGCTGCTTAGCAAACATATGAAAGTCACGATCCTCGGCACCTTCATCATGCTGGCGACCTACACGCTGTTCTACATCATGACCGTTTATTCCATGACGTACGGAACAACGCCAGAACCTAAGGGGCTTGGCTTCTCGCGTAACAGCTTCCTGTTGATGCTGATGATCGCGGTGATTGGCTTTGGTCTGATGGTGCCGGTCGCAGGCTATCTGGCGGATGCTTTTGGCCGCCGCAAGACCATGATTACGATTACCTGCCTCATGATCGTCTTCGCCATGTTGTTCCCTTATATGCTTGGTTCAGGCAATCAGGCGCTGGTGATGGGCTTCCTGGTGCTGGGTCTGAGCATCATGGGGCTGACATTCGGCCCAATGGGCGCCCTGCTGCCAGAGTTGTTCCCGACGGAAGTACGCTACACCGGCGCGTCATTCTCCTATAACGTTTCGTCAATTCTGGGTGCATCGGTCGCACCGTATATCGCAGCGTGGCTGACGGCTAACTACGGCCTGTTCTACGTCGGCGTTTATCTGGCAGCCATGGCGTCACTGACGCTGATTGCGCTGCTGGCGACCAGAGAAACACGTCACCAGTCTCTGGGATAAATTTCCCCTTCAGTGAGGGCCGCGGCCCTCACCGCACCTTTCTTTACTGCTGTTCTCCTTTTAGAATACCGACATCCTGCGGCATCATTCGCCCGCCATGTTATCTCTGCGGTCTGAGGCGAACTTGCCCTTACTGATAAAAATTATTTATAAGCACTCACTATGAAAATCGGTCTGTTTTACGGCTCAAGCACCTGCTACACCGAAATGGCGGCGGAAAAAATTCGCGACATTTTGGGCGAAGAACTGGTGGATCTGCACAACATTAAAGATGTCGAACCTCAACGTATTGAAGACTACAGTACGCTGATTCTCGGCATCCCAACCTGGGATTTCGGAGAGATTCAGGAAGACTGGGAGAACATCTGGGGTCAATTAGCGACGCTAAACCTCAAAGGAAAAGTCGTGGCGCTCTACGGTATGGGCGACCAGCTTGGCTATAGCGAATGGTTCCTGGATGCGCTGGGCATGCTGCATGACCAACTGCTGCCGCTGGGTGTCACATTTATTGGGTACTGGCCGACAGAAGGCTATGATTTCATCAGTCCAAAACCGCTGGCTGCTGACGGCAAACACTTTGTCGGGCTGGCGCTGGACGAAGTGAACCAATACGATCTCAGCGATGAACGGCTGGAACAGTGGTGCGAACAGATCCTGCAAGAAATGGCGTCATTACTGTAAACGGTACGACTCAACAGAGGTAAGCACGATGAAAATGTTACTCATTGCGGTCGCAGGGTTGTTGCTTGCCGGTTGTGCTCAAACAGGCACGCAGGAATACGCCAGAAATCTGGGCGGGAAATGCGATGTGCCGCAATACTACGCTATCGATTTCTCAAGGTTTGATGAAACCGCACAGCGAATTGCGCACGCGACGGGCTGCGGTGTTTATGGCGATTCAGGGTACGTCGTTGAAGGTGGTCAAACAGGAACCGGATACGGTTACCGTTGAGTAAAACGTTCGCGGATACCGTTGTGACCGGCATCCGCGAATATTGATATCCGTAGAGGTGGAAGTCGCTTAGCGCTTTTGTAACCAACGGGTACGCGCGGCAGTATCAAGGAAACTCCACGCGACAAAGCGGCTTTGCTTCTGGCCTTGCGCCATATCGATGGTTCTGACCTTTTCCGCATCAACCGCTTCCAGCGCGCGATAAATCTCCGGCAGGTTCTCTTTGCGCGATACCAGCGACGTAAACCACAGGCACTGACGGGCAAAACTGGCGCTCTCCTTGATCATCTGACCAATAAACGCCGACTCGCCGCCTTCACACCACAGCTCATCCTGCTGTCCGCCGAAATTTAGCGGTGAGCGCTTATCCAGCCCCAGATTATGCAGTTTGCGCTGCGTTCCCTGACGCGCATCTTCCGCGGACGCATGGAACGGCGGATTACACATGACCGCATCAAATGTGTCGTTCTTGTGAATAATCCCTGCCAGTATCGCTTTGCTGCTTTTCTGACGACGCAGGCGAATCGACCGATTCAAACCGGGATTCGCCTCAATCGTCTGATTAGCCGCTTTCATTGCAAGTGGATTAATTTCGCTGCCGGTAAAACGCCAGCCGTATTCTCGATGCCCAATCAGCGGATAAATGCAGTTAGCGCCGCAGCCGATATCCAGCACGGAAGCCTCGCGTGGTACCACCGAGCGGTTATCTTCCGCCAGCAAGTCAGCCAGATGGTGAATGTAATCGGCACGGCCGGGAATCGGCGGGCACAGAAAACCGTCTGGAATCGTCCAGTGTTCAATCTGATAAAAGTGTTGCAACAACGCCTGATTCAGCGCTTTCACCGCCTCGGGATTGGCGAAGTCGACGGACTCATCACCATAGGCATTTACCGTGACAAACGGCGTCAGCGCAGGGTAGCTCTGTTTGAGCGCGGGAAAATCATAACGATCGCGATGGCGATTACGAGGATGCAGACCATTTTTTTGCACTGCGGGCTTAGTCATCAGTATATCCAATCAATTTTAAAGCACGGTCACACAGTGACCGAATAAGAACCTTTCCAACGCACCGCTATCTCGCCCAGTTTTTCTGCTGCAAAAGAAGCTGACGCAGGTGACGCCACTCGTCATCGCCCATGCTGTCCGATGCCAGCCAAAGCTGTTGTCTGTCTTTACCGTTAACGGCCTGCAATGACAGCAACACGCCATTTTTCAGCAACCACGGTCGTTTAACGATCTGCCATTCCTGCTGCCGCCAGTTCAGGGTCGTTTCGCTAAGCAGAACGATTTCCCCCTGTCGGGATTTAATATTCCTTTGGCTACGGATAAAACCGAACATCACCATCGTGACCAGGCACAGCCACAGCCATGCATAGCCGTCCGGCCACGGCGCCAGAAGAATGAGCAATACCAAGAGGCCATGTACAACCAATGACAACAGTTGCATGCGCCAGGAAACGCGAAGATCACATTGCCACTGGGCCACGATCTTTATTTCGCGTCTGAATAAGAGAAATCATGCGTTTCAGCTCTCCGTCTTTCGGCTCGCCGTGGTTCATCAGCCAGTTGAATAAATCGGGATCGTCGCTTTGTAACAGGCGTACAAACGTGCGCTTATCGCTGTCACTGAGTGTGTCATAGTCATGCTCAAAAAACGGCATGATCGCGATATCCAGTTCGCGCATACCACGGCGGCATGCCCAATGAATGCGTGATTTATTATCGATTTCCATGTTTCATGTCCACCTTGTTATCGCAACGTGCCGCTAGTGTACTCCGATTCCGGTAGCGGGTATCAACTAATAGTAACATTTTGACATAGTTTACCGATGTGCGCCGCGCCGAGAACGCCGATCGGTATCAGGATGTGCTATGCAAGAACGCTGCGTGAATAACCCCTTGCAAACCCTGAGCGCTCTTTTACCATTAAGCCATTCGTGTATCGCCCTTAGCGCAGGATTGTACTATATGGTTAACCAACATACGGCTCATCAACTTCCTTTTGCCTCACAACCTCCATTGGCTTCCACCCAACTGGCCGCCACACTCATCTCGCTGGATGACTGGGCACTGGCCACGCTGGTTGGGCCGGATACCGTCAAATACCTTCAGGGGCAGGTCACCGCTGATGTCAGCGCGCTTGCTGACGATCGGCATGTCCTTTGCGCGCACTGCGATGCGAAAGGGAAAATGTGGAGCAATCTGCGCCTGTTCCATCACGGCGAAGGCTTTGCTTTCATTGAGCGTCGTAACCTACGCGACGCCCAGCTTAGCGAGCTGAAAAAATACGCCGTTTTCTCGAAAACAACGATTGCACCAGACGACAATATCGTACTGCTGGGCGCAGCAGGTACAGGCATCCGCGAGCTGCTGGCCCCTGCCTTTAACTCATTGCCAGACGCCGAGCACCCTGTCGTGCAGCACGACGGGGCAACCTTACTGCATTTTGCCCATCCCGCAGAACGTTTCCTGCTGGTGCTGTCTCCTGAGCAAAGCGCATCGCTGCTTGAGCAGCTCGGCGATAACGTCAGTCTGAATGACAGCCGCCAGTGGCTGACGCTGGATATCGAAGCAGGTCAGCCCATCATTGACAGCGCAAACAGTGCGCAGTTCATCCCGCAAGCGACTAATTTACAGGCATTAAATGGGATTAGCTTCAGCAAAGGGTGCTATACCGGTCAGGAAATGGTCGCCCGTGCAAAATACCGTGGGGCGAACAAGCGTGCGCTTTACTGGCTGGCAGGTAAAGCCAAACAGGTGCCGCAAGCAGGGGACGATCTCGAATTGCAGCTTGGCGAGAACTGGCGCCGTACCGGTACGGTGTTGGCAGCCAGCCAATTGCAGAACGGTGAGGTGTGGGTACAAGCCGTGTTGAATAACGATCTCACCGCAGAGAATGTTCTGCGCGTACGCGAAGATGCCGACAGCCAGCTCACGATTCAGCCGCTGCCGTATGAAATAACGGATTAATCCGACGAGCGGTACTGCGCATGAGCCAGGTTGGTTCATGCGCTTTATGTAGACTTAAATATAAAGATAAATCGCCAGAAAGTGGCAGACGCTGCCGCCCAACACGAACCCGTGCCAAATCGCGTGATTATAGGGAATACGCTTGCAGGCGTAGAAAATCACCCCCAGCGTGTACACCACGCCGCCGACCGCCAGCAGCGTTACACTCCCTGCCGCCAGCTTCATCACCATCTGATAAATCACCACCAGCGACAGCCAGCCCATCACCAGATAGGTAATCAACGACAGCACTTCGAAACGGTGGGCAAACGCCAGTTTGAAAATCACGCCCAGCAGCGCCATTCCCCAGATAACGACCATCAGACCATGTGCCAGCGGTGAATCCAGCCCCACCAACAAAAATGGCGTATAGGTTCCGGCAATCAACAGGTAGATGGCACAGTGGTCAAACTTTTTCAGCCACGGCTTAATACGCTGAGACGGAATTGCGTGATACAGCGTCGACGCCAAAAACAGCAGGATAATGCTGCCACCATAGAGGCTGTAGCTGGTAATTGCCACGCTGCTGGCATCATTGTTGACCGCCTGAACCAGCAATAAAATCAGACCGACAATCCCGAAAATCACACCGATTCCGTGGCTTATGCTATTCGCAATTTCCTCTGCCAGAGAGTAATCCGGCATCTGTGCATTTTTTGACATCAATAGATTCCGCTGTATTCGGCAACAGTACATATTTCACAACATCACACACTTCACAACGCCATGCGCTGACGTTATCCGCTTTACCCCCCACGATTTCATGCCGGGGACGCAGGCGTAGGTGTTTAACCTTTGAGCAGAGTAACTGAGAATAGTTTCAGTGTACACGTGTAAGCTAAAATAATTATCGCCCCACTTTCTTTCTGACTTAACGTGTAATCATGCATGTCAATCTCGGGCAACATCCCCTACAATGATCGGCCTCGATATCTCCCTGTTTTTTGAAGGGCTCTACCGTTTTTACCGGTTATTCGCATTCACGGTCATCCGGTTCTGACACTCACAGCACCTTCTTGTCGTTTTCACCACATATCGTTTTGGTTTTCACTACATATCGTTTTCACTGCAAGAGGTAAGCGTTTCATGTCATCTTCCCTATCCACGCTGAATTTCGGCTCCATGACCGACGTTTTCGTCTTTCTGATAGAAATCGATAAATTAAAAAACGTGCAGCGCCGCACCAAGATTATCGGCAGCGAACGTCACGAAGATTCTGCCGAGCACAGCTGGCATTTTGCCGTCGCCGCGATGGCGCTGGCGCCTTATGCAGGTGAAGACGTAGACATCCAACGCGTGATCCAAATGGCGTTGATTCACGACATCGTCGAAATCGATGCGGGTGATGTGATCGTTTACGATCTTTCCGCACGCCTGGCGATTCACGATCAGGAAGTCGCCGCCGCCGCCCGCATCTTTGGCCTACTGCCGGAGCCGCAGCGTCAACGATTCCATGATTTGTGGGAAGAGTATGAAGCCAATGAAACCCCTAGCGCCCAGTTCGCCATGATGCTCGATCGCGTTATGCCGATGCTGATGAATCTGTACAACGGCGGGCAAAGCTGGGTAGAAAACGGCATCCGCCTGGAACAAGTTCTTGAGCGCGCCGAATTCATCGCCGCGATCAACCCAGAGCTGTGGCACTACCTGAAGCTGCATCTGGAAGACGCCAAAGCCAAAGGGTGGTTGCTATAATTTGGTGTTCCCGCTAGCCACCCCGTCGCTGAGCATGCACGTCAGGAGAAGGTGATGTCGTTAAAAACAATCGCGAATAATCTGGGCTTGTCCGTGGCAGCGGTGAGCCGTGCGCTGAACGGTCATCGGGATATCTCCGACGCCACGCGCCAGCGTATTCAGGAAGAAGCAGAGCGCATCGGCTATCGTCCCAATACCCACGCGCGTCGCCTGAAAATGGGTAAAAGCAACGCCGTCGGACTGGTCTATCCCTACGCGGCTTCCCTGAGTAACGATATCTTTTTTGAGATGATTGGCGCGATCAGCCACAAACTGGCACGGCACGAGGTCGATTTTCTCCTGCTGGCAGATGAGCAAGACGCCTGCCAGGGCGCCGCCCGGCTGATCGCCAACCACCGTATTGATGCGCTGATTGTGGCGCATACGTGTGAACAGGACGCGCGGCTGGCGTTACTGCAACGCCACAACGCGCCTTTTCTGGCGCTGGGGCGCAGCCAGCTCCCCCACCCTTACGCCTGGTTCGACTTTGACAACCGCGCGGGCATGGCGCTGGCGACCGAACACCTGATCGCGCTCGGACATCGCCGTATCGCTATGCTAAGTGAAGATCATCCGCAGGCATTCATCATACAGCGTCGTCAGGGCTATCGCGATGCTCTTCAACACCACGGCCTGCCGTTTCACGAAACCTATCTGCGTTGTGTCAGCCCCACGCGCCGCGCGGGATATCAGGCCATGATCGACCTTCTGGCTCTGCCTGAACCGCCCACCGCGCTGGTGATCGATGGCAACGTCCACGGTGACGGTGCTGTCGCCGCATTGCAGCAGGCAGGTCGTCTTTCCGGTTCTCACCCCATCGCTCTCGTGATGTACGATGGCCTGCCGCAGGACAGCCTGACCGACCTCAACGTGACCGCCATACAGCAGGCCACGCGCGAGCAGGTTGGTGAACAGATTGCCAGCATGACGCAGGCGCTTATCGCAGGCGAAGCCGTAGAAAATTTGCAGGTGTTATGGCAGCCGACGTTACGTCTGGGTAAGACAAGCTTTCCCGCTTAATCTATTCCCCCCTCTGTCGCCTTTCACCGTGCTATCGGTGGGTTGGTTGGCACCCGCCGCCAGCAAGACATCTTTCACATCTTCATCGCACACATCTTCATCGCAGCAGTTCTCTCTTTCGTAACGATTATTTTAACAAAATCACATTTCTTAAACGTTTAAGTTGATGACTTAAACGTTTAAGATTTCACTTACAGGCACTAATCAGGTCGTAATTGGGAGCCTTCATTATGGTGCGTGATATTGTTCAATTAACCAGCGCGCAGTGCGATGTCATCGTTCGCTATGCTCCGGCGGCGGAAATTCTCTACTGGGGGCCACGGCTGCGCGGCTTCTCTCCAGAGGATATCGTTTCTCTGCAACGCCCCATCGCTAACGGTCGTCTGGATGTGGATCTTCCTCTGACGCTGGCGATGGAATACGGACGTGGTCAGTTCGGTTCACCGGGTATTGAGGGGCATCGCTCGGGCTATGACGCCGCGCCGATCTTCACGACAACGCTGGCAGACGTTCAGGACAATACGCTCATCATCACGGCGGAGGATGCGCAGGCTGGGCTGCGCCTGACCAGCGAGCTGCGTCTGGATCCGCAGACCGATGTCCTTCAACTGCGCCACACGTTGCAGAACCTGCACGATAACGTCTGGCAAGTACAGCGCCTCGCCGTCACGCTGCCCATTCCGGAACGGGCAAGCGATGTCATGGCGTTTCACGGCCGCTGGCTGCGTGAGTTTCAGACTCACCGCCTCACATTGCAGCACGGCGGTTTTATTCAGGAAAGCCGTCGCGGAAGAAGCTCACACGAGTATTTTCCCGCTTTTATCCTTGGCGAATCCGCATTCAACGAGCAGCATGGCACCGTCTGGGGCGTGCATTTAGGCTGGAGCGGCAACCACCGCCTGCGTGCCGATATCAAAACGGACGGACGCCGCGTCGTGCAGGCGGAAGCCCTGTATCTGCCGGGCGAAATCACGCTGGCGCAGTCAGAATCCCTCACCACGCCGTGGGTCTACGCCGCCTTCTCCGATGCGGGTTTGAACGGCATGAGCCAGCGTTATCACACGTTCTTGCGCCAATCCCTGATTCAATTCTGCGGCGACAAACCGCGTCCGGTACACCTCAATACCTGGGAAGGGATCTATTTCGATCACGATCCAGAATACATCATGCGAATGGCGAGCAAAGCCGCCGACGTCGGCGTAGAGCGCTTCATTATCGACGACGGCTGGTTCCGTGGTCGTCATCATGACCGAGCCGCGCTCGGCGACTGGTATCTGGACGAGGAAAAATACCCGAACGGGCTGATGCCCGTCATTGAGCATGTCAAAGCGCTGGGAATGGAATTCGGCATCTGGGTCGAACCGGAGATGATTAACCCCGATTCCGATCTATTTCGCGCCCACCCCGACTGGGTGCTGCAATTGCCCGGCTACGCGCAGCCAACGGGTCGCTACCAGTACGTGCTGAATTTAAACCAGCCCGACGCCTTCGCTTACCTGCTGGAGCGACTGAGCTGGTTGTTGGGTGAGCACCCAATCGATTATGTGAAATGGGATATGAACCGCGAGCTGGTGCAACCCGCCCACGAAGGCCGTCTGGCCGCCGATGCGCAAACCCATCAGTTCTACCGTCTGCTCGATACCTTGCGCCAGCGTTTTCCCCATGTGGAATTTGAATCCTGCGCCTCCGGCGGCGGTCGCATCGACTACGGCGTGCTGGCGCGCACCCAGCGTTTCTGGGTGTCAGATAACAACGACGCGCTGGAGCGCCAAACGATCCAGCGCGGTATGAGCTACTTCTTCCCACCGGAGGTGATGGGACAACATATCGGACATGCCCGCTGCCACGCCACCTATCGGCGGCATACCCTCGCCTTTCGCGGGCTGACCGCGTTGTTCGGCCATATGGGCATCGAGCTGGATCCCGTGAAGGCCGATAACGACGAACTGGAAGGCTATCGCCACTACATCCAGTTGCATAAAACGCTGCGCCCGCTGCTGCACCGTGGCACCACCTGGCGAGTCGACATGCCGGACGAGACCACGCAGGTCACCGGCGTGGTCAGCCACGATCGGCAGCACGCGGTTTTTCAGGTAGCCCAGTTGCGTATGCCGGAGTATTCGCTGGCAGGTACGCTGCGCTTCCCCGGCCTACAGCCCGACGCGCGTTATGCAGTCACGCTGTTGGATGGCCCGGAAATCAAAACAGTGCGCGAAGGCGGCGGCGCTATGCGTGAGCTTCCGCCCTGGTTACGTCAGCCGATCGTGGTTTCTGGCGACTGGCTGATGCAGGCTGGACTTGCCCTTCCCATTCTGACGCCGGAAACCGCCATTCTGATTGCACTTTCACCAGTAGTAGACACCGCTGGCAATTAACCTTTTCCCGCCCCGTTGCGCCAGTATCAACGGGGCGGATATCCTTATTTAACGTCTCGCAACGCTGTTTTATCCACGTAAGGCTTCATGATGCCATCCGCCTCTTTTTGCGCAGCGGCAGCAGCGTCATCGACCTTTTTCGCCGGATCGTTTAGCAACGCCGCCAGCTGATTTTCCATCGCTTTACGCACCGCGACCGTTTCATAGGTGGCGTACCACGGATGGGCATATTGCAGTTGTGAAAGCGCAATGGCCGCACGCGGATCCTTCGCCAAATAATCCTTCATTTCCGGCAGATCGTAGGCCGCTATGCGCGGTGCGAAGTAGCCAGTAAAACGGCTCCAGTTGCCGCTGACTTCTGGGCTGACCAGATAGCTCATGAATTGCCAGGCCGCTTTCTTCTGTGCTTCGGAAATCCCTTTAAAGCTCACCAGACTCGCCCCGCCGATAGTGACGCCGCGGCGCTCTTTTTCCGGCATCATCGCTACGCCAAGCTGGAAATCTTTGGTGTTTTCCCGCATAAAGCCCAGCGCACCGGTGCTCAGCATCGTCATGCCCAGCTTGCCGGAGAAAAACGCGGCGCTGATCTGTTTGGAATTTAGTACACCGGCGGGCATCACTTTGTCGCGGTACACTAAATCACGCCAGAACTGGAGCGCGCCTTTGGTTGATGCCGTGTTGTAATACACTTCGCCCGGATAGTCGGCATTGTAATACGCTCCGCCGTTGGCACGCGTCAGCGCAGACAGCATCCAACCGCCGTAGTCATCGTTTGTGGACGGAATCATGATGCCCCACTGCCCTTTCGCCGGGTCAGTCAGTTTCTTCGCGACGGCAACCACTTCATCCCAGTTTTTCGGCGGTTCGTTAAAGCCGGCCTTCTTCAGCATGTCTTCGTTGTAATAGAGGATCGGCGTCGAGTTATGGAACGGGATCGCATAAGTGACGCCCATTACCTGCGCATTCTGATGCAGCGCAGGCCAGAAGTTTTTGGTCAGGAAAGGCGTGGCTTTTTCATTGCCGTATTTGAATAACTCGTCCATCGGCAGGATTTCATCTTTGATGACCAGATCGGCAGTGAAATTCGCCGACATAATCACCAGCGCTGGCGGATCGCCCGCTTTAGCGGCAGCTTCCGCTTTCACCTTGGTTGTGTCGTAATTGCCGGTGAAGATCCCACGCACTTCAACCTGATCCTGCGATTGGTTGTACTCCTTGATGATGCGCGTCATTTCCATCGTCAGCTTGCCATCAACCGGCGCAGGAAACATGAAATCGATACTCTCTTTCGCCAGCGCGGGGCCAGACATCAGCAAGGCTATCGCCAGCGCCATAATACGGGGCTTATGCATTTCTTTTCTCCTGGGATAAATTACGGGCGGTTTGCCCGGAAAACCAATGACAATCCTGCGGTGAAAAATGAAGCACAATGGATGCACCGAGATCCGGCACGCCATCGCGATTGGGCCGACGGTAGCGAATATTGCCCAACGGCGTATCCACGTGTATCAGATACTCCGCGCCAAACAGCTCCCGTTGCTTCACCGTTCCCGGTAATGACAATTCGCCGTCTGACGCGGCGTGTTCGGTAATATGCTCAGGGCGAATCCCCAACAGCACGCTGGTTAATGAACGCGTTTCTTCACTGGCAGGCAGCGCCACGGGCAATGCCTGTAACATCGCGCAACCGTCGGTGCAGGGCAGCGTCACGAGATTCATCGCGGGCGTACCGATAAAGCCCGCAACAAAGACGTTAGCCGGATGCGAATACAGCTGCTCTGGCGTACCTACCTGTTGCAGCACACCGCGATCGAGCACGGCGATCCTGTCGGCCATCGTCATCGCCTCAATCTGATCGTGCGTTACGTAAACGGTGGTCGTTTTCAACTGTCGGTGCAGATCCATAATGCCGTCCCGCACATCGCTGCGCAGACGAGCATCCAGATTCGACAACGGCTCATCCATCAGAAATAAATGTGGATCGCGCACGATCGCCCGCGCCATCGCCACACGCTGTCGCTGACCACCGGACAGTTTTCCCGGTTTGCGTTTCAGTAGCGGCTCAAGCTGAAGCAGGCTGGCAACGCGCTGCACGCGCTGTGGATACTCCGCTTTCGGCTCACCGCGCATCCGCATCCCAAAAGTGATGTTCTGCTCGACCGTCAGGTGCGGAAACAACGCGTAGTTCTGGAAGATCATTGAGAAATTACGCTGCTTTGGGCTCCACGTCGTGATGTCATCATCACCCAGTAGGATTTGCCCATCGCTGACGTCTTCCAGTCCAGCCAGCATACGCAGCAGCGTACTTTTTCCACAGCCAGACGGCCCAACCAGCACCAGAAACTCGCCGTCAGCGATATCCAGCGACAGGGATGCCAGCGCCTGCGTGTGCTCGAAGCGTTTGCTGATATTCCGTAGTTGAATCACGGCCATTACGCATCCACCGGACAGCTGATACGCGGATCGTAGAGGTAAGGTCCAGGGTACGACGCGATCGACTGGCTGTAACTCACCAGTCCGGTGACCGGCACATAGCGGTGCATCACCACGCTGGCGGGCTCCAGGTTGTAGTACGACGTATCGTCATAGTAGAAATACGGCACCTGATGGACAGTACCCGGTACGGTGGCAATAATCGCCTGCCGATGCTGCGTCATAATCAAACGGTGCGTATGACCGCAGAAGATCCGCGTCAGCTGTGGGAAACGTTCGATCAGCGTCAGCAGTTCGCTCCCGTTTTCGCAGGCGATCCGATCCATGTGTGCCGATCCCAAAGGAAGCGGTGGATGGTGCATAAAGATCGCCGTTTCACGCGTGGCATGATCCTGCAATTGTTGCTCTAACCAGCCCAGCGTGGACGGCGTCAGCCAGCCTTTCGCCTGCCCGGCCAGACTGGTGTCGATGAACAGCAGGCGCATTGGGAAATCATCTACGGCATAGCGGATGTTCTCAGGATCATCGCCCAATTGCGGGCAAAGCGGGCGCATCGCGTTGAGGAAATGCTGTTTGTCATCGTGATTACCCGGAATCACGTACATCGGGTAATCCAGCATCTGTAACACACGTTGTGCCACCTGATACTCCTGCGGACTGCCGCAGTTGACGATATCGCCGCTAATTACCACCGCGTCCGGCCGCTCGCTCAGTGCGTTGAGCTGATTAATGACTTTGGCATTTTCCCCGTTAATATCAATAAATTCATAGAGCTTGCGTCCCTCACTGCGAAAATGCAGATCGGAAATCTGTGCCAGCAACATAACCACCACCTCTATCGTTATTTCACCTATTGGTGAACGCCGATCGTTTAAGAATCGAGATACACGGAGCCTGTCGCTCCAGATAAATAGAACTACGTCACCCGCATGGTTAATATCGGTCGTTTAAAGATCGAGATACCGGGGGCGACCACGGTGTGAGGTATCCCTCCGGGAACCTCATCACCGTGTTTCCCCCTAAACCCATGCTTAAATCGCCCTGCATTCACCCACATACCCTTGCAGCGATTCACTTAATGCCCGAGAAGCCGAAACTGCTCAGGAACTGCTTCTGGAACAACACGAAAGCCACCATCAGCGGCAAGCACACCAGCAGCGTACCTGCGCAGATCAATCCCCACTGCCCACCGGACTCCGCGCCCATAGCGAACGACACCAGCCCGATGGTCAGCACCTGTTTGTCAGGGTCGTTGAGCACCATCAGCGGCCAGAGATATTCGTTCCAGTGGTAGGTAATGCTGACCGTGGCGAAAGCCAGAATCGACGGCCAGGTCATCGGGATCAGGACGTGGAACACCACCTGCCACCAGCGGCAGCCCTCCATCAACGCGGCTTCTTCGATCTCTTTGGCAATATTGAGAAATGCCTGACGCATCAAAAACACGCCAAACGCCGAGGCGAAATACGGCATCATCACGCCAGTCAGGGTATTGAGCAGGCCGAGCTGTTTGAGCGTCATCATGTTTGGCACCATCATGACGACGGGCATGATCATCAATTGAATCAACAGCAGGTAAAACAGCAATGTTTTGCCGCGAAACTCGTGGTAGGCAAAGATGTAGCCCGCTGTGGTGATCGTCACCAACTGCACCAGAAACGTGCCGACCGCAAAAATCAGCGTATTGGTATAAAGCTGTAGCCAGTTAGCGCTGTCCCACGCCTCGCGGAAGTTATCAAGCGTGAGCGGGAGACGCGGCAGCAGTGAAGCCATGTCCACGCCGAAGCTGCTGGTGCTAACGGACGCAGACAGCATCCAGATAAACGGGCTGACCCACAGTAATGCGGCGCAAATCAGCAGCAGCGGCAGCGTGAAACGCGTCGTGATACGAAGCGGGTTGATCACGTTTCGGCTTTCAACGCGTGGACTTTTCACGTTCTGAACGTCAACGATCTGATTTTCAGCGCTCATAATGCGCCCCCTTCTCCAGCACTTTCAGATTCATCATGGAAAAAACGAATAGCATCGCCAACGTCAGGAAGGTGGCCGCGGAGGCTTTGCCCAGATCGTGCGTATCATTCGCCAGATCCTGAATGTAATAGAGCAGCACAGTCGTCGCGTTATTCGGCCCGCCGCGCGTCATCACGGCGACATGGTCGATCTGAGTGATGGCGTAGATAAAGGCGATAGTGACCACAAAAGCGATGGTTGGCCGCAGCAGCGGCAGCGTGACGTAGAAAAATACCTGACGCCGTGAAGCCCCTTCCATCAGCGCTGCCTCACGAGCGGAAGCAGAAACGGCTTGCAGACCAGCGAGAAAAAACAGCATGTAGTAACCGGCGAATTTCCAGATACCGATGACGCTCACCGCCACCAGCGCACTATCGCTCATGCCGAGATAGTTGTTGTTCATCGGGCCGAACACCTTCGCCAGGTAGTAATCCAGCAACCCCAGCCCCGGCATAAAGATGAATAGCCACAGCGTTGCGGCGCTCACCAGCGGAATAATCATTGGAAAGAAGAAAGCAGTACGCAGCCAGCGGTTAACGCGTGTGTTTTCCCACAACAGCACCGCGAGCAACAGCGCCAGCAGCACGCCAGGCACCACCGTCATCAGGATATACAGCACGTTGTTCAGCAAGGCCTGCCAGAACACCGCGTCCTGCACCAGACGCACAAAATTATCCATCCCGACGAACAGCGGCGTATCGGCATTCAGTCGGGTGTCATACAAGCTATCGATGATCGAGCGCAGCAGGGGGAAATAGGTGAAGGCAAGCAAAAAAACCAGCGTCGGCAACAGCACAAGGTAGGGAAAGCATTTTGCACGCATAACTCAAAGGCCGTTCAGTGTGAAACACAGAGGCCTTACCCTAGAACGCTAGCGTGTCAGTGGGGCGTCAGTTTAATGACAGTTTGTTTTCGAAAGTAAATAATTCGCTGACTAAGTTGAGGTGTTAAATTCAGTACAACGATGAGCTGGCACCATACAAGCCGCAGAGCAGCCAATACTATAATTTGAAAACCATATCTATACAGCGCATCTCACTCCCAGTAAGAGTGGATTGATATAAGCTTTCCTGCTGAAACAAAAAACCATGCTTTTGATAGAAAGAGTGAGCATTAGGGGTTGAGGATAATGTTAATTGCTCATAACCACGTGTGCGTGCTTCATGCTTTATAGCGTCAAGAATCATTCCCCCCAATCCTCTCCCAACATACTCAGGCAAGGTAAAAATAGCCTCAACACTGCGAGAAGAAATATCAAGAAAGCCTGTAGAAACCGGTCTGTTATCTAAACCCACAACAACAAAGAAAGGGTTAGTAGCAATAGCTCGCCTGTATCCCTCCGGCATGGATTCTGGTGTCCATGCTGCAATAATTGTCGCTTCATAGCTGCTCTTGCACCCATGGCGGATAGCCTGATTCCTGATCTCCCAACATTCTTCTGCTTCATCAGGTTCTGCAAGTCTGACTTTCATCTTTTCTCCATTTTGGGCTATCCCTATCCACTGCTTATGCCTAACTGATTAGGTGATACAAGGCGGTATCTGAAAACTATCGTTAATTCGATAACTCAGTGTCCGCCTATCACTGTCAGTAACAATCTCAACGATCGCAGTTAATTACGCATACTCGCTCATCGGCACACACGAGCAGAACAGATTACGGTCACCGTAAACGTCGTCCAGACGCTTCACGCTCGGCCAGTATTTGTGTTCGCTACCTGCCGGGAATACTGCCAGCTCACGGCTGTACGGATGCGCCCAGTCAGCCACCAGCTCCGCCTGTGTATGCGGTGCGTTCACCAGCGGGTTATCGTCCAGCGGCCATTCACCCAGCGCAACGCGGCTGATTTCAGCGCGGATCGCCAGCATCGCGTCGATAAAGCGATCGATCTCGACCTGACTCTCCGATTCCGTTGGCTCTACCATCAGCGTGCCCGCGACCGGGAACGACATGGTTGGCGCATGGAAACCATAGTCGATCAGGCGCTTGGCGATATCCATCTCACTGATACCCGTGCTCTCTTTGAGTGGGCGAATATCCAGAATACATTCGTGCGCCACGCGACCGTCACGGCCAGTGTAAAGCACCGGATAGGCCTGCTGTAAGCGCGTCGCAATGTAGTTGGCGTTCAGGATCGCCATCTGGCTGGCCTGTTTGAGCCCTTCCGCCCCCATCATGCGGATGTACATCCAGCTAATCGGCAGAATCGAAGCACTACCGAACGGCGCCGCCGATACCGCGCCCTGATCCGTCAATACACCAGCCATTTTTACCACCTGATGACCCGGTACAAACGGCGCCAGATGCGCTTTCACGCCAATCGGCCCCATGCCCGGCCCACCGCCGCCGTGCGGAATACAGAAGGTTTTATGTAGATTCAGATGCGAGACGTCTGCGCCGATATAGCCCGGCGTAGTGATGCCAACCTGCGCGTTCATGTTCGCACCGTCCAGATACACCTGACCGCCGTATTGATGCACGATCTGGCACACTTCCCGGATCGTCTCTTCATAAACGCCGTGAGTGGATGGATAGGTCACCATGATGCAGGAAAGCTGTTCGCCCGCCGCCTGTGCTTTCTCACGCAGATCGTGCAGATCGATATTGCCCTGTTTGTCACAGGCGACCACCACCACGTCCATCCCCGCCATCTGCGCCGATGCCGGGTTCGTACCGTGGGCAGAGCTAGGAATCAGACAGAGATGACGACCCGCCTCATTGCGACTTTCATGATAGCGGCGAATCGCCAGCAGCCCCGCGTATTCCCCTTGTGCGCCTGAGTTGGGCTGCATGCAAATCGCGTCATAGCCCGTCAGTTGAACCAGCCAACCCGATAGCTGTTCGATCATTTGACGATAGCCCAGCGCCTGTTCCGGCGGACAGAATGGATGCAGCTCGGCAAATTCCGGCCAGGTAATCGGCAGCATTTCCGCCGCCGCGTTGAGCTTCATGGTGCAGGAACCCAGCGGGATCATCGCCTGATTCAGTGCCAGATCCTTACGCGCCAGACGGTGCAGGTAGCGCATCATCTCGGTTTCGCTGTGATAACGGTTGAACACCGGATGCGACAGGATCGCATCGTGGCGCACCAGCCCGGCGGGGATCGTTGCTGCTTTCTGGCAGATGGCAGCATCAAGTGCGTCGATATCCAACCCGTGATCGTCACCTAACAGCACGGCAAACAGCGCCAGCACATCTTCACGCGTGGTCGCTTCATCCAGCGTGATGCCTACCGCACTCGCCAAATCGCTGCGCAAGTTGATGCCAAAACTTAATGCCCGGCTCAGCACCGCGTCCTTGTCCGCAACCTCAATCGTCAGCGTGTCGAACCAGCTGCGATGGCGCAGCAGCAGCCCGCCCTGCGTTAATCCCGCCGCCAGAATATCGGTCAGACGGTGGATGCGCCCTGCGATACGTTTGAGCCCTTTCGGCCCGTGGAATACCGCATACATCCCCGCAATGTTGGCCAGCAACACCTGAGAGGTACAAATATTGGAGTTCGCCTTCTCACGGCGAATGTGCTGTTCACGCGTCTGCATCGCCATGCGCAGCGCGGTGTTGCCTGCCGCATCGCGCGACACGCCGATGATACGTCCCGGCATCGCACGTTTATGCTCGTCGCGGCAGGCGAAGAAGGCCGCGTGTGGCCCGCCGTAACCCATCGGCACACCAAAGCGCTGTGCGGAGCCGAAGACAATGTCTGCTCCTTGCTTGCCCGGCGCGGCCAGCAACACCAGCGCCATGATGTCCGACGCCACGCAACTGACGACCTTACGCGCTTTCAGTGCCGCCATCAGATCGCTGTAATCGTGCAGCTCGCCCGTCGTCCCCACCTGTTGCAGCAGTACGCCAAACACCGCATCGTCTTTCAGTGCCTCTTCCGCTTTACCGACAACAATCTCAAAACCAAAGGTTTCCGCGCGGGTACGCACCACATCCAGCGTTTGGGGATGCACGTCGTCTGCAACGAAGAAACGCTCAGCCTGCTTGAGTTTACTGATGCGTTTTGCCATCGCCATCGCTTCCGCCGCCGCAGTCGCTTCATCTAGCAACGAGGCGGAGGCCAAGTCCAGACCCGTTAAATCCTGTGTGACCTGCTGAAAATTCAGCAGCGCTTCAAGACGTCCCTGAGAGACTTCCGGCTGATACGGCGTATAAGCGGTGTACCAGCCCGGATTTTCGAGCACGTTGCGCAAAATTACCGGTGGCATCAGCACCGCGCTGTAGCCCATACCGATATAGCTTTTATAACGTTGATTGCGCCCTGCAATGGCCTTCAGCTCAGCTAACGCTTCATGTTCCGTCACCGCCTCTCCCACCGCTGGCGGGCTAGGCAATTGAATATCCACCGGGACAATCTGGCGGATCAGCGCGTCCAGCGACGTTGCGCCCACCACCGACAGCATGTGCTGCTGTTGGCTGACGGAAGGGCCGATATGGCGCTCGATAAACGCGCCGTCATGTTCGAGTTGACTGAGTGTTTGGGTCATTACAGTACTTTCCTTGATCAATCGTGCCTGCATTAATCGTGCTGGCTACCGCGCTGAAGATGCCGCGGGCGCATAAAACAACACGCCCCGGCATAGAGACCGGGGCACGATAACTACTCGTCGTCGTCTTCCAAAGAAGCCTGATAGCCTTCGGCATCAAGCAGTTCGTCTAAATCAGACTCATCAGAAATTCTGATGCGGAACAGCCAGCCATCGGCATAAGGCGCGCTGTTGACCAGTTCAGGGGAGCTTTCCAGCTCTTCGTTCACTTCCACGATCTCACCGCTAATGGGCGCATAAATATCTGACGCCGCTTTTACCGACTCCGCCACCGCGCAGTCATCGCCTGCGGCGACGACCGTGCCCACTTCAGGTAAATCGATAAAGACCATGTCACCCAGAAGTTCCTGCGCGTGCTCGGTAATGCCCACGCTGTAGATACCGCCGCCCTCGTGCAGTACCCATTCATGCGACGTGGTGTATTTTAATTCTGCTGGTACATTGCTCATTGCATCCCCTTTCCTAAAGTCGTTAATCCTATGCGCTTATCTTTACAGGCAAGCCGCTATCAATACTGAACGATGGCTTTTCCGGCACGAACAAAGCCGGGTTTGGTCACGCGGACGGGCAGTTCGCGGTTGCGAATCTGCACTATCGCCTGTTCACCAATCCCCACCGGAACACGCGCCAGCGCGATGCTCACGCCAAGCGTTGGCGAGAACGATCCGCTGGTGATAACCCCTTCGCGCATCACGCCATCACTATCAGTAAAGCGCACAGGTAAATCATTGCGCAATACGCCTTTTTCCGTCAGCACCAAACCAACCAGTTGATCGGTCCCTTTTTCACGCTGATGCGTTAGTGCTTCACGCCCGATAAACTGGCGATCCTCCGGCTGCCAGGCGATAGTCCAGCCCATATTGGCCGCCAGCGGCGAAATGCCTTCATCCATATCCTGACCATACAGGTTCATTCCGGCTTCCAGCCGCAGCGTATCGCGCGCGCCCAGACCGCATGGCTTCACGCCAACAGCCAGCAGTTGCTGCCAGAAGTCGACCACCTGTTCACTCGGCAGAGCAATTTCATAACCAGCTTCGCCCGTGTAACCCGTCGTAGCGACGAAGAAATCCCCTACCTGCTTGCCAAAAAATGGCTTCATGCTGGCTAACGCTGCCACGTCTGCATCATTCAAGCCTTTCGCCTTCAGGCATTCCTGCACTTTTTCCTGCGCCTGCGGACCTTGTACCGCGACCAGCGCCAGATCGTCGCGCTCACGGATTTCAACCCCGAACGGCGCAGCATGCTGCCCGATCCAGGCGAGATCTTTTTCGCGCGTCGCGGAGTTCACGACCAGCCGGAAATCATCTTCCGTAAGAAAATAAACGATCAGATCGTCGATGACGCCACCGGAAGCATTCAGCATGCCGGTATACAGCGCCTTGCCCGGCTGTGTCAGTTTGGCGACATCATTCGCCAGCAGGTAACGCAAGAATTCACGCGTTCTCGCACCATGCAAATCGACGATAGTCATGTGGGAAACATCAAAAATACCGGCTTCCCGGCGCACAATATGATGCTCATCCAGTTGAGAGCCGTAATGCAGCGGCATCATCCAGCCGTGAAAATCCACCATTTTGGCGCCATCGGCCAGATGCTGTTGGTACAACGGAGTCTGCTTTGCCATTCTCATCCCTCTTCAGCGCATGGCGTTCAGGCGATAAAACACACTGCGCAAACGATATCTTCTCACTGAACTTACCACCGAAGCGCAGGTTAAACCACACTCTCAGTCATAAGATAAATTATATAGAACACAAAGAAAGCCAAGTCACTCACAGAAAGCAAAGCAGACAAATATGCTGAATAAAAAACAAAAAAAAGCATATTTTTTTTGTTTAAGTGAGAGAATATCGAAGATTAATGACATTTAAACGGGATAACTCAGGAAATGGCACCCGAATAAAAACACCTTTAGGATTAGATAATCTAATGACAAAAACAACGCTAAATTAGATTTTTTCAATCAAAAATCAACACCGAACTTCAGGCAGCCCACTCTTAGGCAGTATCGGTGCATTGATTAATTCGATCGTGTTTTTCGGAAAAATGATCTTTCATGACACATCCGCTTAACGCTGATCGTGGCTAAGAGGATGTGAGTCAATCTTAATGGCTAGCGGATACCAACTTGCAGCTTTTCAGCCACCCTGCGGTATCAATCTTACCGTTTGACAAATATTTCTGCTGATTCTGCCAGTGAGCGGCGAGGAACGGTTTGAGTCCGGAGAGCCGTTTGTTGAGGGTGAGCATTTGATCAAAAACGGCGACTTCAGGTTTCAGCCCTTCTTGCCCATATAGCGTCGCTGAATCAACCAGGCTACTGGCGTAGTAACCAGTAAGTTGCTGTAGTCGTTCAGTTTGCTCACCTAATTTGGCTTTGCGGTTAGCACAATTTGTATCGTTTCCGTCACTGTCTTTGCAAAGCTGGTCGTAGTTGTGATTCAAGAAATCAAGGAAACGACCGTCATCTTGCAGTTTGGTACACAGGAAGGAACCTAAGTTGAGGCTGGCACGGACCGATTGGGCACGCTCTTCTTCTTGTTTTTGATTGCTGGCACGTAGTTGATTTTCCAGTTCTTTGAGCTTTTGTTTCAGCGCGGCATCCTCGATCCCAGAAGCAAGGCTACCTAACGCTTTGGCTGTGTCTTTCGATTCATCTTTTTTCTGGTCGGCACTCGGGTTATCGGTGCCAAGTGTTTGCCAACTTTTTTCGAGTTGCTTCACTCTGGCCTGTGAGGTTATTGTTCGGGAAACTACCACCAGGCGAAACCCTATCGTTTTACTGCTAGCAGGCGCGGCATTATCGTAGTAATTCACTTCTTTACGTGCCGCACTGCGGATCTCTGACTCGTCGGACAGATAGTTTCCACCGCGCACCACGAAGCCCCCGACTTGACCATGCATCCGATCCAGTTTGTTAAGAGAGAAGGGGGTAAACATCATCTCTGATACATTGCCAAGCATGTCATGCAGGCCGAGTGGGTTGGGCTTGAGACGCCCCACGAGTTGCACTCTTCCATTAGAGGATTGAGCACCGCTGTACGATTCATAATTCTTGATATCATCCATCGGATAGCGCTGGTCGCGAAACTCGGCGCTATTAACTTTTAGCCCTCCACGGGCGGCAAATTCCCATTCCACTTCCGTTGGCAGTCGCAAAAAACCTGGTTCATCTTCTTCTTTGGGTAATTTGTCACGTTCTTTGCTGCGCAGCCATTGGTTGTATTTATCGGCGACACTAACTGCATCGAACCAGCTCATCCCGGTTGCTGGCTCATCAAGTTTGCGCGAAGGTGTGGGGCAATTACCCTCCCCCGCCATCAACGCCTGATATTGCAAGGTCGTAAGCTCATATTTGGCCATTAGGTAATAGCGCCCGCCACTTTTGCTTGGGTCAGCAAAGCTTCCGGCGATAAAGGCGGGGTAGCTGTGTTCTATAACCCCCCATTCCCCACTATCCTGCCCGAGCGTTACCGGCAAATCATCGAGAGGGCCAGCCCCAGGAATATCAATTCGACGAAACACCATTGACCCCTCACAAGGCATCGGCAAGATAATATCTTCACTGTCGGGTTTAGGATTAAAGGTCTTTTCATCCCAGGCAGTGGCGAGCACGGGAGATATATTCATGAACAAGCCAAGCAACAGCCAGGGCGATAATGAAGAAGGGGTGTAGTTCACAGACAGTCTCCGCTGATTAAAATGGATAATGAAATGAGATAATTAAGCGTCATACTTCACGCAAGCTTTGCGCCGGTTCAATATTGATAGCGCGATAAGCCCCAATGCTGGCAACAAGGATTGCGACGACCGCAGTCAGAGCCATGGCAACCAGACTATGTTCCAGGGTGATCTTGCACAGCATCTGGCCTGTCGACTGGCTCCCGGCCAACGCACGGTTAAATACCTGGCTGGCTATCAGATAAATACCGTAACCTCCTATATAGGCCGCAAGGCTGAGCAGACAGCCTTGCAATATCACGTACAACCCGACGGCAGGTTCTGTGAACCCCAGCAGGCGCAGTACGGCAATATGCTTGCGTTTGCGATCGACATTAGCGATAAACGAGCCAATCAGAGAGGCAATGCAGCCGATAAGTGCAGTTGCGGCAATCGTGTTGAAAATCACGCCCAGTACACGGTTGATACTTTTCACATTTTCAATATCCGCCAATCGACTTGATGTTTCGATGCGCTGGGCCCTGAGGTCATGTTCAAGGTTGGCAACCAGGTCGATGTCTTTGGCATACAGCCGAGCACGGGCATAACGAGGCGAAGGGTCACCCATTTTAGCACCGTTGTTAACACCAAGAGCGGGTGCAGCGTAACCGTCGCGGAAATGTTCAAGCATCAGTAAAAATTCAGGCTGGGTGAATATGGCTGAGCGATTGAAATAGGTTGCAGGGAGAATTCCCGTTACCCTGACACTGCTACGCCCCCACTCATGACGCGCATCAAGCAGACGGCTCACTCGTATGTTGATTGTATCTCCTACGTTGACTGCCAGTTTGCGCGCCGCTTCTTGTGTTACTACCACATCATTCTCTCGATGAAGCTCAAGACGCCCTAACAATGGATCACCTACGGCGGTGGGAATGACTTCAGCATTTTCAATGAAATGGCTGCTGTCCGTTTGCAGGTCGGCCAGGGTGTTCAGTGACCGAGTTTGTCCAATAGCAAAGCCCACATCGGGGCGTTGGCGCAGGTGTTCTATCCAGAGCTGGTCATAACTTCCGCTGCTGAGCATACGGATCTCGAGATTGCGCGGATCGCTAGCCAAATCGTCCTGCAACTGGCTTACAATCCCAAAACGCAGGCCAAATAGGAGCAATAGCGGGGCGATAACGGCGATCAGAGATGAGATGATGCAAAAAGAAATGATGCGATCATGCCATAGATCCTGACATGTCAGACGACCAAGCAGTAAAAGCCGATTAAAGGACAAAGTGGGTTACCCCCCTTACTACACCTTGTGTTTGGTCACCTGGCATGTCGTCAAGACGAGCGGTAAGACAAGGTAAATCAAAACGCTTAACCAGAGGCCAGTCGTGACAAGCGACAAGTGCCATCATGCCTTCCTGACGAACCAGTTCGATAAATAGACTAAACAGTTGCTGCGAATTGTATGGGTCAAGAGCGGCTGTCGGCTCGTCTGCCAGAACCAGCCTTGGACGGTGTAAGATAGCACGAGCAAATGCGCTTCTCTGCCGCTCACCAAATGAGAGCTGCGCCGGATATTTAGCCAATAATGGCTTTAGTTTCAGCGTATTGATAATTCTGGACAGCATTGCTTTGTCTGGTTCTATCCCGAGCAACTGGCAGGGTAGCCGGATGTTGTCGTATACGGTCAGATAGGGAAGTAAGCCGCCATTTTGCAGCACGAATCCGAGCTGGCGCGCACGAATACCTGCCAGCTCGGCTTGCCGGTTGGCATTAAGCAATGCTGCGACATCAAGCTGTTGACCTTCTTCGTTTAACTCAAAGCGTGTAACACTGCTGGGACGCAGTAATAGTCCCATCGCTTCGAGCAATGTGCTTTTGCCGCAGCCACTTTCGCCGGTAACCGCCATCACGTGACCTGGTCGCAGCGTGAGCTCGGACAGACAAACACGATGCGCTTGCTCCCCCTGACCACGTAAAATGCACAAGTCTTGAATATGCAGCATCAGGGCATCATTTCCAGCGGTACAGGATAGACACGATCGCGCGGGTCGCTGTCTTTTGCGAGTTCAACCCAACGGTCGACATCGGCATTGTACTTTTGATAATGACGCAGTTTAGTCGACAAGGTACGGATAAATTTCTCTTGTGACAGGCCATCCCAGCTTTTCCATGTGTCTTCATCGAGATTCAGAACATCGCTGCGATAGGGGAGATCAGCAAGATATTCGCCTAATACGCCAAGGTCTGTGATCTTGGCATTTTCCTGCAGCTTGAGTTGATTGGGATCGGCTCCCATCGTGGCAGCGACGGTTCGTAAACGCTCAAACATTTTGGTCGGGGAAATCATACCCTCATTCGCGGCTTGCAGAATCTGATTGACGACATCGCTCAAATCGCTCAACTGCCCTTTGGTCAACAGCACCCGGACGTCAGTAGTGGGAATATTCTGCTTAATCAGATCGCGGTCGCTGATCCAGGCCTTAAATACCAGTGGCGCTTTCGTACCATTCTTTTTGCCAAGGTAAGCCAACTGCATGGCATGGCCGATCAGAGCAGTATCCTGAAGCAACTTCTCTTCCGGCGTCATCTTTTGACCTTCATCTTTAGCATAGAGTGCACTTCCCAAAGCGGGCTCACCCATATAAGCTGATTTGACCTGCTCGGTAATAGCCGAAGCAAGGGCATCAACCTGCTGGCCAAAAGCATTCAGGTCACCCGCATTCACGGCCTGGTAAAGGTTGGATTGCGTGCTATCAAAGTTGGAGAGATCGCGGTATTGGCTTTCGGCCTTAGCGTGGTTATCTTTGCCGCTGGGGGTCTTCAGGTGCAAGGTGTAGATAGCGATACCACGGTTACCCGCTTCCAGCCGCAGTTGTTTGGCATCAAGGCCTGTACCTGATAGCTTGTTGCTACCGTCAATAGCTCCGGCATCGGTGATCAAGACCATATAACGTGCGCCGAACTTACTCCAATCAATGTCGTCGATAGCAGACATTACACCCGCATAGGCGTCTTCATCATATAACGAGCTGGATACTTTGGCTTCTTTCAGGTCCGCAACCCTGTTAAGAAAATCCTTGCCATCTTTAACCTGGTTGGGGTCGGCATATATCTTGGTTCTGTATTCGAGACCCGGCACCACGTTGGTATTTGACCGATACGAGATCAAGCCAAATTTAACCTGCTCTCCCAGATTTTCCTGTTTAATCTTGTCGTAAATCTTGTTCACGGCTTCTTTAGTCCGCTCGATATAGGGCCCCATTGAAATAGTGGAATCGATGACGAATAAGACCGTTGCATTGAACCCTTTTAGCTGGTTGATATCTGCCACCTGTTTAGCGTTGGGGTCGGCCTTGCTGACGGATGCGACGTTAAGCAGGCGTGTGTAGAACCCCTCTTCAGTCATGATCTCTTCCCCACTCAAGATGGGCAGCAGGTAAAATTGCTTTTGCAAATCAACAAAAAATTCTGGCTCCTGAGCCTGCACACCTTCTGCCTGACCGTCCCGTTTCAGCTTGGCGCGCAGTGGTGCGACCAACGAGACCGGATCCGCAGCCGCGAGAATGTCATCCAGATTTTTTCTTTCTTTGAAAAATAGCAAACGATCGCGGTTCGCCGGGTTGGTGAATGCCAGAGTCAACTGCATTTTCCAGTCAACGGTGCACGATTGTGGTAACCAACCAATCGTTTTGCCATAGCTATCCGGCCCAACATTGACCCAGCGCTCCCCATTAGCATCGGCTTTTTGATAAACGTACAGGCTGCTAAAGGCTGGTTGTAATTTTCCTTTGTTATCACCTGCCGTTGTGCCCAGTTTGCAGCCCGGCGTAGTGAGTACTCGTTGATATAAGGTTTTTTTCCCTTCTTGCAGCAGTGGTTTGTCTCCATCAGCAGCCAGTGCATGACCTGTAAGAAGCAAACTACACAGAGGTAAAACCCACTGACGAATAGAAAAACTTATCATTTTCTCAGGTCCTCAAGACGCTGTTTGGCCTTTTGATTATCAGGCTCGAATTGCAGAACGGTTTCGTACCAATAAACCGCAGTGTCTCGATCGGCTTCTTTGAAACATTGATTTGGCTGATGATCTTTGGGATCGTATTCGCTGGCATAAGCCAGTGCGATTTTGCTATCTCCCCCCTGGGCTCGGTTAGCATACAAACGTTGCGCAACACCACATTTATTCGCATTTTTAGCAGCCTGAATAATGTCCAGATACTTGTCACTATCGAGTTTTTGTTGCACACAACGTTGCACGAAATCGAGCTCTTTTTGGCTGTTCAGATTAGTGGGAGAGCAATCGCTGGTCGCAAGATTGTCTTCTGCTGCTGTGGCCAACGAAGCCACCGCCGTGACATCTTGTTGTGTGTCTACCGCGTTGGGAGCGTTAGCTGTGGCATCCCGTCCCAGGAACCACCACACGCCTCCAACTGCAATCAGCAGAACAATCAGTAATGCGGCGGCAATGAGGGGAACACGTGACGGTTGGCTTTTGCGTTTGAGGTCATGATTAGCTGAAAGTGGTGGTAGCACCACCAACTCTGGCTCTGGCTCTGGCTGATCAAGCGACTCTGAGACTGGCATAGGTTCTGGCGTTGTAACAGAGGCTGAATCTGGTTCTGAGGTCGTCAACACGCTACTGCTACTGTAATCACCGGTTTGGCCACGCGCACCGGATGAGAACAGTTCGTCACGTACCAGTTGTAGCGTGGTATTGCGTGTTTCTCCTGAGTCTAACTCGACTTGAATTTGTACCTGGCTAGCATTTGCCAGCAGTGGATCAAGCAGGGTTGAGCCAATACGAAAACCACTACCGCTGTTTAAAGGGTAGCTGTTACCGATGGTAAACTTATGCGGTGCAGGGCTCCAGCTACCGTCAGGTTGCAGGTAGTGTTGCTCATTGTTACAAAGAATAAAAGTCAGGTTCGTCAGCAATGCTTGTTCACCACGCAGGCGAACCATCAGTTGTGCTGTCCCTGGCTCTGCCGGTTGGCAGGCAATGATTTTAGCTAGCATGGCATGTTCTCTTGTTTCAAGTGGGCGATGATTTGGCCGAGTTGTCGGTTATGCTCGACGGAGATATCGCGGGTGGCGCTATGACCAGCATTATCCAGAATGGTCGTCATCAGTGCTGACAGCCAATCGCCCAAGTAGGCGACCCCAGGTGATGGTGCTACCGCTGGCAACTGTGGCAGTTCATCGCCAGCGAGCCCAGCCTGATGCACGAACACTTTTTTTTTGTTATCCACGTAGCTGCTAGGGATCTGTTCTTCAGGTAACGATAGATAGCCAAACCAGGCAAGAAAATCACGCATCACCAATTGGGCACGCAGCACTTGACGTGCCATTAAGTGCTCACGACGCGTACCGGCTTGCTCTTGGCCTGCCAACGCATGTTTTAATGTGCCTTCGAGATCCTGACGAGTAGCTGCGGAGATCAACTCTTCGCTTAACAAATTAATCAATTCGCTGTTCATGCCGAGCTGATGCCATTGCGTGGTTTGTTGCGGTAGCTCTCTTAAGTGAGCTACCCAGGCCTTGAATGCTTGTTCGGCGAATTCATCGTCTTGCCCTATCCTTTTCGTGGACGGTGTGGGTTCAACAATAGCCGCCTGATCATCCACTGGGGAGGAAGCAAAGGGATCATGTGCAAACGGGTTGTCGGCAAATGGATTGTCGGCAAATGGATTGTTCGCAAATACATTCTGAGGGCGATCGTTGAGGGTTTCTTGTGGCTCCTGATCTCGGATACTCAAATAGATGTTGTTCAGTTCGTGGGGGGGGAGCTCCAAACGATTGATCATTTCTCCCATACTGTGTGAGCAAGCAGACAATCCTTGCCACAAGGTTTTAGCAATAGATTTTTTCTGAGCTTGCTGACCATCACCGTCATGTTCGTACCAGCGGCCAAGCCGTTGATCGCCGGTTTCCTGACGACATGTTTGTAATTGTTGTCGCAGACGCTCTAATTTAAAATCCAGATGGGCAACACCACACAGTGCCTGAGTCAGGCGAGATATGCCACCATCATTGAGTTTGAGCATAGCTTGCCATGCGGCTTTTGGTTCAGCGACGTGCTCAATCACATTTTTCCCGTTTATAAACGCGCTACACATCGTGTCGAGCACAGCATGGTAGCGTTCAGTCAGCGCCACTTCCTTGAGTGTTTCTTTATCCGCTTCCTCTTCAAGGACAAGAAAAGGGTTATCGATCCCTGGTTTACGAACAAGGAAGCAGTTGTTGAATGCCTGGTTTGGTGCCCACTGTCGTAGCCAGTCATATTGTGCGAAACGCTCAAGCAGTGTGATGTGCAGCATCCCCTCCCATCCCTCTTTCAGTTGGCTTTCGGTATGCTGCAGACTGTTGCTGATACGCACATCACACATGGTGATGGCCCAAAACAGCCCTGGCTTGCGATGACCTCGTTCGTCGGCACTTTTTCCTTGTGTTTTCTCCACCCAACGATTTAATACTGGGCCAACATCCGCGACGTCGCTTTGCTTGGCTGAACTGGCGCACACTACCAGAGCATTCATTTCCTGATTATCAGTGTAACGCTCAAACAGATAAGCCACTTTGCCACGTAGTAATAGTTGCGATATTGGGTTTTGGCCATCTCGCCCGGCATCTTCGAGCGAGGTTATTTTGAGGCGACCGCGATAACCGGGAAAATCGAGTAAATCAACGTGGTTCATGATGCTGTCACTGGCGACCTCTGCCAAAGGGAAGATCAGCTCTGTGGTTAACGCCGCTAACTCGGCTTGTAACAAGCTGGCGTAATTGATCTGCTGATTGTCATCCCAAAAGCGGATCTCGACGTGGCGATCTTGGTGTGACCCAAGGCGACTGAGGCTATCGACATTCATGATACTGCCGTTGCTTTGATCGATCAGCGTCTCTAGCGGTGCAAAAACCATACGCGCATGATTGAGTTTGTCTAATACGGTCGCTAATGATCGATAAGTCTCAGTCAGTGCAGGCAGTTCGCCCCACAGCAGTGAGAAAAGTTTCGCGCGTTCGCCTGAGCTGAGCATCGGTGCGATTTTCAGTACCTGCGGCCAATAGGCATGTTCAAGTTTTTCCACTGATTTTTTGAACGACGCGTTAAGATAATCCCACAATGCAACGACATCTTCACTGCTGACACCATTGTATGGTGCGCCTTGTTCAGCACGTTGCAAGAAGGGACGTAGATGTTCTTCAATATGATTCTCATCAAGCTGATAGCTTAATTGCTCATGGTTGAAGTCGTTAAACCAGGCATTCGCCAGGATCTTAGCCAGATCAATTTCGCTAAATAGACGTAACGGTACGGGATAGCCTGCTGGAGAGGTGGGTATTTGTTTGGTAAAGCGGGTGACCAGTCCGGTCGCTTCTTTACCTCCTCCTACTGGATTGACTTCTTTGATGAAGTCTACCTGCTGATTACCGTATGTTGCTTCTAGCATGCCATCGCTGCCAGCGGCTAACGCCGATATCAGGTATGATTTTCCTGCTTGTGAGATGCCAAAAAAACCTACCGTCATCGGCGTGGTAGCAACTTGGGTGAGACTATTAGCTTGGTTACAGGTGCGCAGCAAGCTTAATGTGAGTTTGTCAGCCTCGTTATCCAGCCGGCGCGAATTTGCTCGCACGGTCTCTACCCAGCCCAAAGCCTCTTTACAACCTTGGGCAATAGCTGACCAACCTTGAGTAAGGGATTGCTGTTCGTTAATCATTATTTTTTTACACTCCCGCTATCAAGCCAGTGTCGGCTGTCAATAAGCCCGGTTTCAGGCATGGTATTAAGTTCCAGTTCAACATCTCGTTTGCTAAACGTTTTGTTAGTATTACTGCTCACCTCTAAAACAATCAGGCGATCGCTGATCAATCTCAACGGATTCGCGTTCTTTCTTGTATCAATCGCCAACCGCACCTTCAGATAGGGTGAGCCGTTATCAATGGAGATCGAGTCGGAAAACTTTTTTCGGCCTTCTTCGCTAAACCGCAACGTATATAGCGGTGTAGCGGACCAGCGTTCAGCGTCCAACTGACGATAACCTAGCCGCAGATCGCCGCGCATAATGATGTGTTGCGTCGTCTCATTACCCTCTTCTCCAACGATTTTAGGTAGTATGATCTGACCGTTTTCTGATTCGATATGACGATAGATAATCTCAGCATCGTGGATCAGGTTATCCATATCAATGGTACCAATGTGCCGAATCGTTGAATAAGGCTTCAACGCCGACGTGCGGAAATGGAAGTTGGGAATACTGTGATTAGCGCACAGTTGAGACAGCATTGCACCGACTGACGCGGTGCTCTTGGGATCGTCGATATAACCATTTTTGTGGAACGGATACCAGGTTCCCGTCTGGTAACCATGCAAAGGCAATATCCGTCCGGGGGGTAAGGGTAGATTACGACGGATAAGAGCCTGAATACCCGGTAGCTGTGAAGGTCGTCCCGTGAGCAGTAGCAGATCGCAATGATAGTAGGACAACACTTCGCACAACGCGGTGAGAACCTTGCCGATGTTGAACCTACCAGCGTAAAAATCATTGTGCAGCTTCACCAGTGGCAGATTGAGTTTAATCTCTGCCAGTTTGAATTCATTAGTGCCCCCTGCTTTTTGTACTTCGCGGCGAACAAATCCCTCAACCTCCTCGCGGATGCTACCTGTAGGGAGTAGCTCACCCGCTCGCTGGTTAATCACACGGTGAGTTTGTTCATCAAGAGGATCGTATTGCTCGTAGCTGCTCAAAATATGCAGCGCCAACGGCACGAAAAATTGCAAGCTAAGCTGTTGGCGTAGAACGGCTTCTGATGCACTGATATTTTGAGAACCACACAGTTGAGACATCAGCGTTTCGACTGATGCAACACCCGCGTCTCGTAGCGCTTGTTCGAAGGCAGGTTGCAGGTAGGATTGAATAACATCAAGCAGGATGTCGTCGCCAGCGATCTTGAAACTATCTCGAAAACGCTGTTTGGGGACAATATGTGCATTAGCCCCACCACTGCTCAGGCCATTATGATCCAGACAATAATCGGTAATCACTAAATCGGTTGTGCCGCCACCAATATCTATCGAGGCAATAGTAATCGTTTCGCGTTCTTTACGATCTGGTCGGCCAAGCGTATCGAAGAACACTTCTGGATGACCAGCGAAATTCTGATTAATCTCAGTATACAGATATACAAGCTGGGCACAGGAGGCTTCATCCCATTCTACTCGGATCTTGGGAAGAGGTATCTTGATGTTCACCTGGTTAAGTGATTCTTCCTCATCCAGATAAGGATCATTCTCGCCGCTATGCCAGCGCAAGGATTTCCATACCAAACCTACCGCTTGGCGCATACGCTCATCGAGAATGCAGCGTTCAGCCATCGGCAACCCTGGCGGAACGGTAAGAATAATATGCCGCAGTTGACGGGGGATACCTGCATGCCCCTGACGAATGCGCTGTTCAGGGCTATTAATCTGGCTAATGGCCTGAGTTAATACCTCTGACAGCATGAACGTCATTAGCGCACTGCGTGAATAGCGAGGGGTGAATACAGGAATACGATCCATCTCATCTTCAATGGTGTGCAGAGCCTCCCCCCTCTCATCAATAAGGT
This sequence comes from Pectobacterium colocasium, assembly GCF_020181655.1. NCBI lineage: Bacteria > Pseudomonadati > Pseudomonadota > Gammaproteobacteria > Enterobacterales > Pectobacteriaceae > Pectobacterium > Pectobacterium colocasium. The sequence continues at coordinate 769,644 of NZ_CP084032.1, read as the reverse complement.
TGGCAAACGGCGCTGCCGTTGCTAACGGATTACTGTCTTGCACATAGCTGCCGTTAAAGCGCCAACCTTGTCCATAAAATTTCTCATCCCACAGATAACGTTTGGGACTCGACAAACCAGTGGAACCTTCACTCCCTCGACGACGTGCGGCCAAACGGCTGGCTTCACCGCCGACACGGGCGATGGTCGGCCATTGAAAAGCATCGTGGCGACCACTGCGCACAGAGCAGTGATCTTTACCGAAAAAGGCTTGTGTGAACTCGACCCGACTCTCAAAGGGCTCAGTGTATACCTGTTCAGGCATGCTAAGATCGCGCAGCTTCAAGACATAATTCTGCATAAGTCCTGAGCCTGACTGGCCATGATCCTCGATCAGAATCCCGCAAGTCCGAGAATTACCGACATCAAGAATCAGATCGACTGCGATCGGTTTGATGGCATTGGTTTCTCTGTTGGCTATCATCCGAAATTGTGGTAATTCAATGCGTGGCGCTGTCTGGTTTTGCATTCCTTCAAGCGGAATAGACATCAATGACAGGAGATTGAGGTAGTGGGCTATGGGATATTGCTGCGCAATTTCTTGTTCGCGTTCGTCAATATCTCGGCTTTTGTTGGTTTCTGTAAATACTTCTTTTAGCCAATCTGTTACCCAATCCTGAGTCAAATACCAGTTGAGCGCATAGGTTGCAGTAGCAACAGCAAACGTAGCTCCCGCATTGACATCTTCCTGATTTGGACTGAGATCGGCAGCAGCGTGTTGCTTAGGCATGATGCGAGTATCAATAGCCAATGTCATGCGATGGCTGTGCCCATCCATATCTGGTTTCGCCAGCTTAACCAGGCGAAAACGAGCCCAGTTCAGTGGACCTTCCTGATACACATTAGGTGGGCTAAAGCGAAACAACGGAAGAGGTAACCAGACGCCATCAAATAATTTAACGCTCTGTTCCACCGGAACATCGTACAGGCTTTTAGCTTTTTCTATATTTTCAGCAGTGGGTTGATAGAAATAGTAATCACGCTGCTCATTGTAGATCAGTCGGGTGAGTACGCCGTTAGCTAACTTGACAAATTCGCCAGCAGGCAAATGCCCAAGGGTTAAACCAAAATCCATAAACTGGATTCCAGAGTCGCCGACCAATGTAATTTGACGATCGAAAGAAATAATCTCAGGCAACATAATGTAAATCATCCCTGTTAAGTATTGGGTTGAAGTATACGAATAGGGAAAGGTTTGTCCCCATCAGTGCTGCCGACACAATCAGTGTGGCCAGCGGCTGGCGACTTACACTCGATATTTGGAACAATAAAATTTGAACCGTCGCTGCATTTCATCTGCTCTGGATTGGTAATGCTGAGAGTACCTTGCTGAACGATGCCTTTCGCAAGTCCATTACAGGTCACCCCACTGGATTGGCGCACGCTAACGGTGCCATTGCCTTGCTCAAAGTTATATTGCAACTGGAGTGGGCGACCAGTGAGCTTATCCTGAATACCGCCGTTAGCTCGCCACTGCCCATTGAGGAACTGAGCTGTGCCATCGGGTGTGGCCGGAGGAAGCATCAGGGGTTCACCTTGAGGCGGTATCACAGGCGGTGTGGTATTAGGGGCAACCTCAGGTTGCGGTGATGGATTGCCCTGAGGGGGGTGATTGGTTGGCTGAGCGGAATCGGTTGATTTCTCTGCATCTGCCGCCTCAGCCTTATTCAGCGATTGTGGCTTATCATTAATGGTATTGTTTTTATCTCCCATTGCGGCTGGGGGCTGTTTACCCTCTATGACCGAGCTTGACGCTACGGTGTTTTCATTCGTCAACGTCGACACGCTCAGATCTGAGCGTGTTTGCGCATTCACCGTTGAGGCGCTGTCATGGTAGGCATTAACAGCAACCTTGCCCGACAATCCTGGTAAACCGGGCAGTGTGAGGGAGGGGGCGCAACCACGAAGTAAACCCAGCAAAAGCGCGAGTAACAGCAGTAACAATAAGCCCCCCAATAACCAGCGCCACTGCCAGAACCAGGGTTGCTTGACACTTTCTGTCACGGGGGAAGTTTCAGACGCGAGTATCGTTGATTGTTCGGCCAGTTGGGCGGTTGCTGCAAGCGGTGCCTGCACTGGCACTGAATCGGGGGCTAACCAGTGCATAGGATTACGTTGTTCGCCGCTCGGGTGGATAAAACCCCAGAAGGTAATCACCAGTACCCCGTCAACCAAATAGACAAAATCGTAATCCGGAAAATGTACGACTGATTTTAGTAGCTGAGCAAATACCTTACGATCGCCACCGGTTCCGTTTTGATCCGCATTGAGCAACTGTTCACTTAAGGATTGGACGGCTGTTTGGAATTCACTGAATTGATGACGGGCGGATGCTCGCTCGGTTTCGTTGGCGGAGCTCCAAGGAATGATATCGCCAGGAAAGCTGCTGTACCAGTCAGTGCGATCGCCGCCCTGATCGTTTTGTGGGATAGCCAAGTGCCTGGCGAGATCGTGTCCAGCATCAAGACGATAAATGGCTTCACGCAATTGGAAAGCCATCTTGAACACAGGATAACCCGTTTCACCGAGCGCTTTGAATAAGGAATTATGCCCAGTACGCAGCAGCGGTCCCTGAATCGAATTTCGCATTGTTTACACCTTCTGGGGCTCTGAATTAGCCAAAATTAATGATGAATGTGGCTACTTTTTGTCCGCAACAGGCGTCCATTTAAAGCCCCAACCATAATGTTTATCCATAGACTCTCGATTGCGGAAGAAACTATTGAGTCGTTCAACGTTAATATCGCCATCGATATTTTTTAATCTGGCAATAGCAGCGACATTATTGCTATCACGCCCATCAGTTAAGGTAGTGCTAATCGGAGGTTGCCCTGGTACATAGAGGGTTATCGTGGCATCAGTGCCTTGCCAATTATCCGCGCCACCGTAGATAAAGCTATAAATCAGTACTTCATCAATCTCCTGCCAGTGACTTCCGTTGATGAAAATCCATTCACCATCTTGATTGGCACCATCTCGCAAATCTTTTTGCAATATCGCATAAGGAGATTTCTCATAGTTGCCAAAGAGCGTACTGAGCGCTTCGACGCCCCCAAGCTCTCCGTTTTTAAGACGCACAAAGGCAGCAATATCGAGATCGACAGGACGCTGATATTTGCCCTGTTGCCAGGTCAAATTGACTTTTATTTGCCCAAAATCCCTTTGTTTCGTGAGATTGATGCTGGGGTTATCTTCGGTCAAATTGGTACTGGCAGGTACAGACTCGGCGGCAGGTTGCGTGGCGACAACTGGGGTGGGTTCTGCATTCGGAACCTGAGCGGTAGCATCAGTATGTGTGTTGCCTCGACACCACCAGTAGGCAAGTGCTAACAGTAATAATAAAAGAAGCAATAATAGCCAGGGAAGCAAGCGTCGCCACCAAGGTATGGAGGCAATCACAGGAGTCGGTTCCACAGCGAAGGCTACCGGGATGGCCCAATTGGTTAAGACAGGTTCACCACCTACATCATAACAAGCCAGCCCTTGAGAATGAGTGAGTAGCTGCTGTAGTGCTTGAGCTGATTGATGATCTCCACGGGTTATAAGTTGTTCAATCAATCCGGTCACGATCTCTTGGTATTTCTGGCGCTTGCTTTGAACAGAGAGTTGTTCAGCGTCGCTTAGCGCTGAAAATGGTCTTGCAAGCCCCTGACGCTCTGTCCACCATTCCAGATTCCCTTCTGGGCTACGGCGGACTGATGCATAGAGTAGCGCCAAAGAAGAAGGGAGATAACGGCGTATGATAGCCACCGTTTTCTCATAAGTTGCCAGAGTAGAATCATCAATGACCGCAGCGCTTGTTAATCGTTGCATAGCATCGCATCGTCGTTGTCAGTGGCAGCAGTTGGCAATAGCAGCACGATAAATTACCATTGATTATATAAATTTTTATTTGTATTAAAGCGTATTTGCCTTTTCAAGCGCATCAACCTTCTTCTTGGCTTCCGCAATTTTTCGCTCAATAGCAGCCACCTCACTTGCACTGCTAGCATGTTGCGATTGTCGTTGAAGTTCTTGCAAACGCTGAATTTGTTGCTGGTTGTCTTTAGTCTTTATTTTGCTTGATTTAAGGCGATTAAGCGTTTGTGTCAACTCTGATCGTAAAGCAGCGAGTTTAGCCTGTTCGCTCGCCAGTAACTGATTTGATGCGTTTTGTTTGTCTTGTACACTGGCTTGCTCTTGCCTGGCGCGTTTATTTTCTTGCTGGCTATGCAGCACTTGCTGTTCTTGTTGATCAATCTTTTGTCTATAACCGCCTGAGGTCGTGCAACTCAATTTGGTAATAAAACTCGGATCCTGTGAATGTAAATCGCAATCTTGAGGGGTTGTCGCGCAGCCGACAAGAAAGATTGAAGCAAATAAGGCATATTTTTTCATGACATTATCCATGAACCAAGAAAAATAAAATTAGCAGAATAATAATATTAAATGGATCGAGATTAATATCGATCCATAACATACACTAAATAATTCAAGTTTCAGGCAGGCGGCAAGCGAAGAAATCCCGATGAGCTTACACTGTTAAGTGTATTCAGGTGGTTAACCGCAGCAGACGCACATACAACTTGAAGTATCACGGGTATAAAATAGTTAACCCAAAGAAATAGCCTGACGCTGACTAAATAGGCCGTTTGCTTCTGTTTCAAGAGCGGCTATTTGACTATTCAATTTGGCATATTCTTTGTTCAACGTTACCAACTTGGCCTTATCTGCCTTATTACTAGCTTCTTGTGCTTTAAGTGCAACTTTATAAGCAGCATCTTTATCTTTCATTACCTTAATTTTTTCCTTCATTAACTTAATATTAGCATCGATCTGGGACAACTCTTTAGTGGCGCTAGCTTTATCAAACCCAGCCTTACTTTTTTGCTGACTAATTCTGGTCAAGGTCGCCTGATTTTCACTGATGACCTGCCTCATTGAAACGGTCGTTTTCTCAACCGCAGAGGTATCTTCACTGATATCGGTATTCATCGCTTTCAGGCGATCGCCCGTCGTTGCGTAATCTTTTTGCAATGAGTCGAGATAGTAGTTGGCTGTCATGCCAACAGCACAGCCTGCAGCGCCGCCAATAGCCGCGCCGATCAAAGCATCTTTACTATCACCTTTCAATGAACCTGCTAATGCACCAATGCCTGCACCGGTAAGCGCACCGACACCACACCCCTGAGCACCCGAAGCGCTAAAGAATTTGGCTTGTTCACCACTGGTCAACCGTGCATCTGGTTTGATGCCGGCTAGCAGAGAACTGCCAGTATTAGCACAACCGCTAAGAACGAGTGTTGCAGACAAAATAAAGCAAGTTGCACTGCGGTTAATAATATTCATGAGTGTTTCATCCTTAAATAATAAAATATACTTGTAATTCTTAAAGTTGCCTGTGCGTTAGCCGCATTATTATTCGGCCTTATGATTTCACTCGTTCGGAGTCAGCGCAAGTGCTGTTCAAAAACGTCTTGCCGTTTTTCCCTGAAACTCGAGTTAGTTGGGGTATATATGACATTTACTAAATAATAATTTATTATACATAGAGGAAAATGCTATATTTGCAAGCATTGTAAAATGCGCTATTCGCAACAGATCTCTCTCAATAACTTACTTGATTTCTTCAAGATTATGAGAGGGTTTTTTATACTACTATGTTACTAGTATCGATCTGTTATGCTCGTAATACTTCAAGTTGCATATACGTTGGCGGCGTTCACTCATCCGAATCACTTACCGGAGTAAGCTCATCGGGATTCCTTCGCTTGCCGCCTTCCTGAAACTCGAATTATTTTAAATATATACATTACTTCATGAAAATATTATCAGACTTTATCGCGATCACTCAAAGTGAATAAATTATTGCGAGCCTACTGCTTTAAAGCAATGTCTCCATTATTACATAAATCATGTAGTCATTTGAAATGATTTTTATCACGAATTCGTTCTTTATTTTTCAGACAATACACGACACTCCCGCCCGCCCTCTTCGCCCTGACGAATCCCCAGAAAACGAGACAGGACAGGCATAGAGTTTTATGATCTACTGATTTTCGCCAAAAAACTCAATGAGACCACCCCTATGCCTGCCCGTAAAGTATGCCAGACTTTTTTCCGTAACGCTTTAGCCACAACGCACCAATATCGGCAAAATGCCATTATCGATTCCACCGTTGCCCTGATGAACGGCGCGACACTTTCCCTCACCAGCATCGGGCGTCACCTCCCGGGAACCGCTCGCGTCAAGGATAAAATAAAACGCATTGACCGTCTGCTCGGTAATACATCCCTTCATCATGATATCCCTATGATATTTAATAATATTTTTTCTATAATGACGAAACCTATGTCGTGGTGCGTCATCGCCGTTGACTGGAGCGGTTATCCCTGTAAGGAATATCATGTTCTCCGTGCCAGCCTTATCTGTGATGGGCGCGCCATCCCTTTAATGAGTCAGGTTGTCCCGTTAAAAAAACAAAATAATGTACTGATACAAAATACCTTTCTTGACGCCCTTGCGGAAGCTATCGCGCCGAATACCCGAGTCACCGCCATTACCGATGCTGGTTTTCAAAGCGCGTGGTTCCGGCATATCAAATTTCTGGGATGGAGTTTTATTGGTCGAATCAGAGGGACGGTTAAATTTAGCCTTCATCATGACAAAGAGAACGGGATGACCGTAAAAGACTGCGAGGGAACAGCGCAGGCAAAATATCTGGGAGCGGGCACACTGGCACGCGCTAAATATGCGCAATGCGATGGACATTTTTACCTTCACAAGAAAGCGTCAAAAGTGCGAAAAAGCAAACGTGCCAGAGAGAAACCGGGCTATCCGACCGTGGAAAAAGAGCAACGAGCGTCAGCCAAAGAGCCGTGGCTGATATTTACCAGCACAGATGAATTTAAGCCCCGTGAAATCATGAAGCTCTACGGCAGGAGAATGCAGATTGAACAAAACTTTCGTGATGAAAAAAGCGAGCGATTTGGCTTTGGACTACGAGCGAGTGGGAGCAAAAGCGGGGAGCGGCTGTGGGTACTAAGCCTGCTGGCAACACTGGCATCGATAGTCCTCTGGTTATTGGGCTATCACTTTGAGAATAAAGGACGTCACCTCCACTATCAGGCAAACAGCGTCAAAAAGCGTAGGGTGATATCGTTTCTGACATTGGCAGAAAATGTGTTGCGACATTCAGAGCGAATATTAAGGCGGGTAAAACTGGAGAGTATCTTAGTTCAACTCGCCAGCACCTACCGAAGTATGGTGCTGGTTTATTAGGGGTAATTTTGTGGGGATCCCTCAGCTCTGCATGCAGGCGCGATCCCGACATATCAGATCAGCACACTAATATTCAGGTTCTCCATCAGCCAGTGGTTATCGGAATAATCAACCGGAATCGCAATGACTGCCGGGCCATCAACGTCCATCGCCTGACGGAGTTTGCTGACCAACTCATCCGCAGACTCCACCGCAAACCCTTTCGCGCCAAACGCTTCCGCATACGCTTTGAAATCAATCGGCCCAAATGCCACGCTTGCCGGACGATGATATTTATGGATTTGCTGGATTTCCACCATGTTATAGCCGTTATCCACCCAGATGATATGCAGAAGATTACTTTTCAGGCGCACCGCGGTTTCCAGCTCCATACTGGACTGCATAAACCCACCGTCGCCGGAAACGGATACCACTTTCTTGCCGGGCTGCACCAGTGATGCCGCTATCGCCCACGGCAGCGCCACGCCCATGGTCTGCTGGCCATTGGTCATCAGGATCTGTCTCGCCCGAAAGCTATACAGGTAACGCGCCAGCCAGATGTGAAAACTCCCCATATCGACACACAGCGTGACATCTTCATTGACGATATCCTGCATCGCCCGCACCAGACGCAGAGGGTGAATCGCAAACCCAGCCATGTTGATGGCGCGCGTACTGAGATCGTGACGCTGACGCTGGCGATCCTGTAACACGGACTGCGTACCCGCCGATAAAATAAACGGCTCGCTGATGCACGCGTTCAACGCATCCACCGTCATCGCGATATTTCCAAGCAGCTCGATATCAGGGTGATAGGCACTGTCGATCTCTGCCCGCAATACATCGATGTGGATCAGCGTTGCTTTACCGCTATTCCATAACACCGGGTCGTATTCAATCGGGCTGTAACCTACGGTAACGATCACGTCCGCCTGTTGTAGCAGTTTATCCCCAGCCTGATTGTTGAATAACCCGACACGTCCGGCAAAGTGATCGAACTGCTGCTGATCGATCACGCCAGCGGCCTGATACGTGCTGGTAACCGGTAGTTGGCTGCGGTGTAAAAAACGACGCAGCGCCTGCGCGTTTTCCTGCTGGCTGGCCATTAATCCGAGCAACAACACCGGATTTTTAGCCTGCCGCAGCCGTTTGGCCGCTTCGGCAATGTCGCTATGCGGCGCGCCGTTTAGCAACGGCAAGTTCGGACACGCCAGCACTGGGCTAATGACTGGTTCATTGACGATATCCTGCGGCAGGCTGACAAACGCCGCCCCTGGACGGCCGCTTTCCGCTGCGCGGAACGCATTCGCCAGCACTTCAGAGATCGCACTGGAGGCCGTGATTTCCGCACTGAATTTACTGACCGGCTGAAACAGGCTAACGGTGTCCAGACTCTGGTGTGTCAACTTCAGTTTATCCGCCCGCTTAACCGCCCCGCCCAGCGCCACAACAGCATCACCTTCTGCGGTCGCCGTTGCCAGCCCGGTGACCAGATTGGAACAGCCGGGGCCGGATGTCACCAACGTCACTCCCGCTTTCCCCGTGAGGCGGCCTATCGCCGCCGCCATAAACGCGCCGTTCGCCTCATGACGTACCGGGATCGTTTGAATTGTCGAGTCTTCCAGCTCATCAAACACGCGATCGATTTTAGCGCCGGGGATACCAAAAACATGCTTTACGCCCTGCGCTTCCAGGTGTTTTACAATCAGCTCGGCTCCGCTACTCCAGCTTTGCTGTTCGGTGGACTTTTCCATGACATGACTCCGATGAAATGACTAGCTCTCTACTGACTTGATAACGCTATTGAGGTTTTCTGAGGACAGATCGGCATTGAGAAATTCCCGATCCTGAGGCAGATCGATGATCAGTTTGGCAACCACGCCAAACGTTAGCGTGCCGTGTTCGACGTCATAATTCAGAATATGGCCGCCGCCCTGGCGATCGTCAGTAATGAAATGTTCGTGGTAACCCGCGACATTAATTCCCTGAGTGTAAGCTGGACTACGAAAACCGATAACGCTGCCGTTACGGTGTTCAAAATGAAATGTCGGTTGTCCTTCAACGGCTTCCTGCATCGGTTTATAAGGCCGACACTGACGAGGGACGGTACGGGTTTCAACACAGCGAAAATTCCCATCAATCCGCAACGCGCAGAACAAATTATCCGTTCCCACAATTTCGTCGATCTGGCGATGTACCTCTTCGCGCGACGTCCAATGATCAAAATGGATCGTTTCCGTCGGACGAAAGAATGTCATGACGGCGAACGGCGTTCTCTGCTCCGGCTTCGCCGCCCGCGCGCTGCCATCGGATAACAACTGGAAAATCTGGCTATTTAACGCAACCAGTTCCCCATCCAAACTATTAAATGTTCCTAATCCGAAATCACCATGTTCCAGTAATTCAGCTATCGTTCGGCTACCTTCATAGACGCCATTTATTAGCCCACTCATTAATGAGGTCTGATAAATAACGCTGTCTGCATGCTGCTGCCGAAAATCATAAGCATAGCTGGCAAAGGCTTCCTCACAGGATTGTTCACTGACGCTCGTTTTCATACCTTCCTTCTCACCAATTACTTAAACATTATTAATATTTAGATAAAGATTGACGCGGAAGAGAACAAAATTCCAATATGCAATGAAGGCCATTTCAAGATCGGAAACATATGGAGTTACGTGAATGGAACTACGTTACCTGCGCTATTTTGTCGCCGTTGCACAAGCGCGGCATTTCACGCGTGCGGCAGAAAATTTGGGGATGTCACAGCCGCCTCTCAGCCAGCAAATCAAGAAATTCGAGCAGGAGATCGGGACACCGCTGTTCAAGCGACTAACGCGTGGTGTAGAAATGACGGAGGCGGGACAGGCGCTCTATGAGGACGCACGCCGGATTCTGCAACTCACCGATTCGGCGATTGCACGGACCAGAAGTATTGCGCGGGGTGAAAAAGGAAGCCTGAACGTGGGCTTCTCCCCGTCGGCCATGTTCCATCCAACGGTGCTTGCCCTACTGCACCGTTACTGTAAGCAGTATCCGAATGTGCAACCGCTACCGAAAGAAGAGAGTCCAGCAACGCTTATCGCTTCACTGCAAGAACGCAACACCGACATCGCCTTTCTGCGCTTACCTTGCGATCTCAGTGATGAGATTAACGGGGAGATTTTGGCCGAAGAGCCGATGAAATTGGTGTTACCCGCGGGACATGCGCTTAGCCATAAAACGCAGGTTTCGCTCAGCGAGCTGCGTCAGGAACCGCTGATTATTTTCCCACGCGAGGTGTGTCCGGGACTGCACGATATGATTATCCGTACCTGCTATCTGTCAGGCTATGGTCCCAGACCCAGCCCCTTTGCCCCGCAACTCACGGCAACGATCGGGATGGTCGCCGCAGGCTTCGGCATCACGCTCGTACCAGAGTCGCTTGCCTGCATTAAGGCCGATAACGTGACCTATCATGACATCGGTATGCCCGAAATCCATACACAAGTTGCGGCTATCTGGCGTAAACATGAACGATCGCCCACTATCGTGAATATGATCCATCTGATACGCCAGCATCTGAGCAGCCTCTATCCCAATTAATGCCTTGATGAAGAAAATTCCGCCAATCTGCTCGTCAAAAAACTAGTAATTGATATAAATTCTTATATGATATTAGTTATCATTATCACTTTTGATGGGTGGAAAAATGCTGACAGCAATGATCACAGCCTGCGGGCTATGGAGCGTGAGTTGGTGTATGGGGAAGCATTTGTCGAGTGCCTGGGGCGTGCTGTTGCCTTGTGCCATCATGCCGCTATTAGCGCTGCTCGATCTTAACCTGACGCACCTGAAAGTGATTATCGCCATCGCCCTGCTGGCGACGCTCGTCATGCTGTTTCATCAACGCTTACGCCACTATTTATTGCTGCCATCCTGCATTGCGCTGGCTGGTGGACTGGCGGCACTCTCCGTCACGTTTAATATGACGCCGATGTAAACCAATACGGAACGGTGAACTTGTTCAGAAAGATCAATAAACGCGGAAAAGGACGAGAGAGAGAAAAGGAAAAAATAGAATAAGCAGAGAAGGAAATCAGGAAGATACAGAAAAAATCTGTGGTGCGAAGAGAGGGACTTGAACCCTCACGTCCGTAAGGACACTAACACCTGAAGCTAGCGCGTCTACCAATTCCGCCACCTTCGCACTGAAACGTTGCTTGTCTTATACAGTAAAACTGTCTTATGCAGTAAAACCGCTTTATGCAGAAAATCAGCTTATACGCTAAAGCTACTATGACATGGTGCGAAGAGAGGGACTTGAACCCTCACGTCCGTAAGAACACTAACACCTGAAGCTAGCGCGTCTACCAATTCCGCCACCTTCGCAATGTTGTCATGCCGCTTATGCAATACTGATTGACTGCTGTGGTTCGACAAACCAGAACCGTCGTAGTGATGTTGGTGCGAAGAGAGGGACTTGAACCCTCACGTCCGTAAGAACACTAACACCTGAAGCTAGCGCGTCTACCAATTCCGCCACCTTCGCAACACTGCTTTACGCAATATCACTACGGGGGCGAATTCTAGAGGTTTTCGCGTTCACGTCAATGATTATTTCCTCTGGAATGCGGGGTTTGCTGCAAAAATCATCATCTCGCTGCGGCATTGCGCGTAAAGAGTTCATCAAGCCATTCTATAAACACCCGAATCCGCGGAGCGAGAAAGCGACCAGGCGCATACATCACGTAAAGCGGCATCGCGGGCGGCGACATTTCCGGCAGGATCTCAACCAGTTCCCCGCTTTCCAGAAATGGACGTAAACCGCGACGCGGCGCCTGAATAATCCCCAGTCCGGCACGGGCGCTGGCGATGTAGGCATCGGTGCCGTTAACCTGCAACGCACTGGGCAACATACGCGTAATGCACTCATCACCCGACATGAACTCCAGCGGATAAAGATATTCAGTGCGCAGGGAGAAATACCCGACCATACGATGCCCCGTTAGCTCATCGAGCGAACGCGGCACGCCATAGCGCGCCAAATAGTCGGCCGACGCACAGGTAATCTGCGGCATTGACGGTAAATGACGGGTCGCCAGCGTCTCGTCGTCCGTCTGCCAGGCACGCAGCACACAGTCAACGCCTTCACGCAGCACATTAATCGCCGCATCGTTGGCGCTCAGCATCAGCGTCACCTGCGGATAGCGCGCGTAGAATTCTCCCAGCGCCGGCACAACGACCTCCCGCGCCAGCGAGTGCGGCATATCCACCCGCACTTTACCCACGGGTTGTTGCTTTTGCTGCGTGAACAGCGTGTCGATCTCTTCAATTTCCGCCAGCAATTGCAAACAGCGTTCGTAATAAACACGCCCTTCATCGGTGATCTGCACCTGACGGGTCGTACGTTGCAGTAAACGAACACCCAGCCGCCCTTCAAGCTGTTTGATGGTGTTGCTCACCGTCGCACGCGGTAGCATCAGTCGCTCCGCCGCCCGGCTGAAGCTACCCAATTCGACAATTCGCACAAAAACCCGCATCGCCTGAATATGATCCATCACCGCCACCATTGTTGGTTATTTTTGAATAGTGTTGCATAAAAAGCGGTATTTATCTTTTCTGGATAAACAACCAGACTGCTCTCACTGCCAACGAGATGAGGAAGACGACAATGCAACAACGCAAACTAGGCGCGAACGGCCCACAGGTTTCGGCTATTGGGCTCGGCTGCATGGGGATGAGCGATTTCTACTCCACCGCACAGGATGAAAAAGAATCCATCGCCACGCTACATCGCGCATTGGAATTGGGCGTGACTCTGCTGGATACCGCCGACATGTATGGCCCCCATACCAATGAACAGTTGCTCGGTAAAGCGATAAAAGGCAAGCGTGAGCAGGTCTTTCTGGCGACCAAGTTCGGCATCATCCGTGACCCAGCGAATCCCCACGCGCGCGGCATCTGCGGTAAACCGGATTATATCCGCCGTTCGGTAGAAGGCAGCCTGACGCGCCTCGGTACAGACGTTATCGATTTGTACTATCAGCATCGCATCGATCCGACAGTGCCTATTGAAGAAACGGTCGGCACACTGGCGGAGCTGGTACAGGAAGGCAAGATTCGTTACATCGGTCTGAGCGAAGCCTCGGCCACCACGCTGGAACGCGCTCATCGCGTGCACCCCATTACCGCGTTACAGAGTGAATACTCACTGTGGACACGCGACATGGAGGCTGAAATTCTGCCCACCTGTGAACGTCTTGGTATCGGCTTTGTGCCTTACAGCCCGCTGGGGCGCGGTTTCCTGACCGGTGCGATTCGCAGCCCAGACGATCTGGCCGCCGACGATTTTCGTCGCACCAATCCGCGCTTTACGGGGGAAAACTTCGGGAAAAATCTGCAACTGGTAGAGAAAATTAACCAATTGGCGCAGGAAAAACAGGTGACACCATCACAGCTGGCGCTGGCATGGGTATTAGCGCAGGGTGAACATATCGTGCCGATTCCTGGCACCAAACGCCGTCGTTATCTGGAAGAAAACGTCGCGGCGCTGGATGTCACACTGACGCAAGCCGAGTTGGCTGCTATTAATGCCATTTTCCCGCCCGATGCCGCAGCAGGAGAACGCTACGGCAAGGAGAGTATGGCAGCCCTTAATCAGTAAGATTACCGACGGCCTTTACTGCCTGTACGCGGCGGGCGCCCCACGGTAGCCTGATACACTTTGAAGCGTCCGGTTTGCGCCAGCACTTCATGGCTACCAAACGCCGCATCAAGCAGCGCGGGATAAGGCAGGAAGGCGTTAGCGACGATACGTAGCTGCCCGCCAACCGGTAGATGGGATACCGCACCGCGAATCAGCATTTCCGCGGCTTGCAGACTGGTCTGCAAGCCATCGTGGAATGGCGGATTGGAAACGATCATATCGAAGCGACCGTTGATATCCGAATAGACGTTACTGGCAATCACACTGCCTTCCAGCGCATTTGCCGCCAGCGTTGCCTTGCTGGATTCCACCGCCGCCGCGCTGACATCGCTCAGCGTCAGGCGGATTTTCGGCGACTGCTTCGCCAGCACCGATGCCAGCACACCGGCACCGCAGGCGATATCCAGCACTTTACCTTTCATGTGCGGCTCAAACGTAGACAGCAGCAGCCGGCTACCCGGATCCAGGTCATCACGGCTGAAAACCCCCGGAAGCGTTTTGACGGTCACGCCGTCTGTCACATAGTCGTCCCACCAGTCATCCAACGTGAAGCTGGCCTGCTTATCCACCCGCCCGTGATAAAGCCCGCAGCGACGCGCACTGTCGATTTTTACCAGTTCAACGAAGTCAGACAGCACGGGTTCCGCGCTGCGCACGCCGCTGCGGTTTTCTCCGACAACGAAGATTTCCGCGCCGACCGGCATCAGAGACAGCAGGTTACGCAGTTGGAATTCCGCTTCCTGTTTACTTTTTGGCCAGTAATAAATCAGCGTGTCGCTATCCGCCACCAGCGCCGCATCCGCCACCAGACCATATTGAGCGTTCTCCCCAAGTGGCTTTGCCATCTGCTGCCAGTGGTGATATTGGTTGCAATGGACACGCACCGACGCCGCTTCAAATTGTGCGGGCAGGGTATCCTGCAAATCACCGGCAAACAGAACACGGCGTGAAAGAAATTCGTCACTGTGGCGCAGTATGACTTCACTGGCGGGGGTTAATGCGGACATCGGGCTACGGCTCCTTAATCATTGAGCGGGGGATTATATACGCTTCGCCTCCGAAGTTGCAGCGCGGAGAGGAAATAACCACGCCGACGTTGGCGCAGTCTGACGGGGTTTGTTAGCATAGGTACGACGCATTTTCTCGCCCGCAAGACAGGATAACGCATGGAATCAAGACGTGACAGGCTGCTACAGCAACTGGGAATTACGCAGTGGACGCTGCGTCGCCCAACCGTGCTGCAAGGCGAAATCGCCGTCAGTCTGCCCGCACAGGTGCGTCTGGTGATTGTCTCCGCCGAGCCGTTGGCCGATGATGAACCGCTGCTGGACGATGTCCTGCACAGTCTGGCGCTGACGCCCGCGCAAGCCTATCGTCTGACGCCGCAGCAGATCGAGATGCTGCCCGCCGACGCACGCTGCCATAGCTGGCGCTTGGGTATTGCGGAGCCGATTGCGCTACAGGGCGTTCAGCTTTCCAGCCCTCTGCTTTCCGAACTTTATCAAAACGCCGACGCCAAACGAGCGCTGTGGCAACAGATCTGTGAACATGAACACGATATCTTCTATGACGCCAGCTGATCTGGCACAAGCCTTTAAAATTGAACAAGCCAGCCATGCGTTTCCCTGGACGGAAAAAACGTTTGTCAGCAACCAAGGGGAACGTTATTTCAACATCAAACTGAGCCATGACGGGCAACTTGCCGCCTACGCCATCACGCAGGTCGTGCTGGATGAAGCGACGCTGTTCAACATCGCCGTGCATCCCGATTATCAGCGTCAGGGCTTGGGTCGCCAACTGTTGGAACACCTGCTCGACGAAATGGAACGACGTGGCATTCTGACGCTGTGGCTGGAAGTACGCGAATCGAACGCACGCGCCATCGCGCTTTATGAAAGTCTGGGATTTAATGAAGTCTCCGTGCGCCGCGATTATTACCCGACGGCACACGGCCGGGAAGACGCGATTATCATGGCGCTGCCGCTCGGCTAACAATTTTCGCCTACGGCATTCGCCGCTTGGCGAGTGCCGTAATGTGCGCCCCATCTCGCCCTGCGTTTTTTTCGACAGAAAGATCCCTACAACGTGATCCTCGTAAGTAAACCTTTGTTTCTTTTTTATTACAATCATGTTCCATTTCATGTTTCTGGTTTGCAGGCATGGCATGGTTTATCCGTTATCTACGAGGAATAATATGAAAAAATACACTCTGGCTACGACGCTCCTGTGCGGCTTATTCTCTCTTTCCGCTTATGCGGTACAAGTAACGGCGGTAACCGCCTCCTCTTATGATTCAGACAAAGGCCACAAGCCTGCCAATATTGCCGATGGCGACGTAAAAACACGCTGGGCGGCAAACGGTGAGAGTTGGGTTCAGTTAGAACTGGATAAAGAACAATCGGTTGAGAACTTTGTCCTTGTTCCTTTCAAAGCGGACGAGCGTAAACTGAAGTTCTCCGTCTCCTACTCTACCGACGGTAAAACCTGGAAAAAGCTGGCTGACAATCTGGTCACCTCCAGCAATGCCAAAGACGGTGAAAAATTCACCTTTCCAGCCGTTAAAGCCAAATTCTTCAAATTGGATACGTTTGGCACCGATGTGAACAAGTGGAGTGCTGTCAACGAGATCAGCTTTAACAGCGCCGCGCAGGTTCCTGCTCAGGCGATTAAGTAACGTTGTCGGCTGGCCTGACGTTGAGGCCAGCCTTTTACGATATCGTTGAGTCGCATCACGACCGACATCGCTACCGAATGTGACGCATTTCCGCTTTGCTACCCACACGTTTCTTACACGTCCTTGCCTCTCTCCATCAGTACCCACATTTTCCTTAGCATTGAAATAAAAATCATTCTCAACTAAGATGCGCCTGAAATTTGACCTCCTATCGCTTCATTTCAGGCACCAGACATGTCATCAGCCAATATTGATACCTCAGCAGATATGCATCAGCTTTATTGTCAGCATCATGGCTGGTTGCAGGGGCTATTGCGTAAACGGTTGGGAAATCTGTGCGATGCGGCCGATCTGGCGCAGGATGTCTTTGTACGACTCTTATTGAAGCCACGCCAGTTCGACAGCCACGCAGGGGCACGAGCTTATCTGAGCGTGATGGCACAAGGCATGTGTGTCGATCTCTGGCGCAAACGGGAAATTGAGCGTGTCTGGCTCGCCTCACTCGCCGAACAGCCGGAGCCGGTTGCGCTGTCAGCGGAAGACAGCAATATCATTCTCGAAACGCTGTATCAGGTCGATGCCATGCTGCGCGCACTGCCCGAGAAGGTGCGCGCCGCGTTCATCATGGCGCAGGTACAGGGATTACCCTATCGGGAGATTGCCGAGGCGCTGGGCGTTTCCGAACGCATGGTGAAAAAATACATGGCGCAGGCCATGTTGCACTGTGTGCTGCTGGAGGCAGAAATAGACGCGGACGGTCAGGCTGCGCATTCATGAATAACCCCAGCCGGAACAAACCCAGCTTTATTGCCTTGCAGCAGGCCTCGCAGTGGTACGCTCAACTGTGCGATCGGGAACCTGACGATGAACACTACCACCACTGGCAGCGCTGGATGGACGAAAGCGAGGAACACCGCCATGCCTGGGAATACGTGCTCACGGTCAGCCAACGCTTCCAGCCGCTACGTGGTGACGGTCAACAGCCTGCGCTGAATACGCTGTTGCACCAGCCTGCGCCGATGACGCGCCGCCGTGCGCTCAAACTCGCCGCCCTACTCAGCACGGGTTCACTGCTGTCCTGGCTGACTTACCGTCACACGCCGCTAAAAAGCTCACTGCTGGCGATGACAGCCGATCATCACAGCGCGGTAGGAGAAATCAAATCACTGACCTTACCGGACAACACCCGGCTGTGGCTGAATACCGCCAGCGCGATTGATATCCGCTACAGCGATCAGCGTCGGGAAATCGCCCTGCTGGCGGGGGACATTCTGATTGATACTGCTGCCGATGCACGCCCTTTCTTTGTCACGACCGCACAAGGGCGCTTGCAGGCGCTGGGCACGCGTTTCAGCGTCGCACAGGCATCAGACACCACCACGCTAACCGTGTACCAACACGCAGTCGACGCCAGCGCCAGATATGCCTCCGCCGCACGTCGGGTCAACGCGGGCTATCACCTGCGCTTTAACGCCGACGGTCAGGGTGACATCGTGCCCAATCAGCAGAACGATGCCGACTGGTCGCACGGCGTACTACAGGCGGACAACATGCCGCTAGGAGAGGTCGTGGCGCAGTTGTCTCGTTATCGCCACGGCTATCTGGCGTGCCAGCCTGCCATCGCTGATTTGCGCGTGATGGGCACCTTCCCCTTAACCGATACCGACATGGCGCTGAACATGCTGGCGCAGGCTTTCCCGGTTCGTATCCATCAGCGTTTTCCATGGTGGGTGACAGTCGAACCACGCTGATACCCCCGTCTTTTTCGGATACAGCCAAAAAATTTTCTCTTTTGAGTTCCCCTTTCTCCGATGTCGTTCGATTCACAGTAAAACCACCAATTTTTACTCTGGGTCAGAAGGCGAATTTTCATGGCATTGATTCCATTTTTCTCTACACAGCGCACACCTTCCAAACTGGCAATCGCCGTTCATCTGCTGCTGTGCGGCACATCGCTGCTCGCACATTCCACCGCAATCGCAGCGGAAACGGCACCCGCCGCGACAACGAAAACCTACGCGATTCCTGCCGGACCACTTAACCAGCAGCTAAACCAGTTTGCCGCGCAGTCAGGCGTTTATCTGGTCGGCGATGCACAATTGGCGACAGGAAAAACCGGGCCGTCCCTGCAAGGGAATTACAGCGTCGATGGCGGATTTTCGGCACTGCTAACAGGAAGCGGGCTTCAGGTGATTCCACAGCCTAACGGCGTCTGGCGCTTACAGAGAATACCGCAGGGCGATGAAATGCTGGTCGTGGCGGGCGTCAATCGCAACGGTGTGACAGAAGGCACTCAGTCCTACACCACGCGCAGCATGAACACCGCGACACAGCTGAATCTGTCACCGCGAGAAACGCCGCAGTCGGTGAGCGTTGTGACGCGCCAGCGTATGGACGATCAGAATATGACCTCACTGGATGAGGCCATGAAGCAAACCACCGGCATTAACGTAGTCAACCAGAATAGTTTTCAGGTGAAATACGAATCGCGTGCCTTCACGATGGACAATATCAAAGAAAATGGCGTCAACCAATCGTCGCAAAATAGCGTAATGAACGCCTCTCAATCGACCAGTGAATCACCCGATCTGGCGATTTACGATCGCATCGAAGTTCTGCGCGGCGCTTCAGGCCTAACACAGGGCAGCGGGGAACCCGGAGGTACCGTCAATCTGGTACGTAAAAAACCCACCTATGATTTTCAGGCATCTGTCAGTGCCAGCGTCGGAAGTTGGGATAATTACCGTAATGAAATAGACGTTTCAGGCCCACTCAATGAGGATGCCAGCGTACGCGGTCGTCTGGTTAGCGTTTATCAGGATAAACAAAGCTTCACCGATTACGTAGGCAGTGAGCGCAAAGTGCTATTCGGCACACTAGCATGGGATATCACTCCCAATACGACTTTCACTACAGGGATTAATTGGCAAAAAACCGATGTCGTACCCGATCTGTATGGTGTCCCTTTTGGCACGGATAAACGTAATTTAAATCTACCTCGCTCAACCTTTCTGGGTGCCAGTTGGAACCGAATTAACTTCGAAAAGATCAACCCATTCGCTGAATTCGAGCATAACTTTGACAACAACTGGGCTATCAAGAGCGCACTTAACTATACGCATGGTACGTCCAAAGAACGTTATATCGGTATCATGAATGGAACAGCAGGCGTTGATCCTCAAACAGGAGTCAGTAGGTTAAACAACGCATTGCGCTATGACAACAAGAGCGACCAATGGGGTTATAACCTCAGTGCGAGTGGTCCGTTTGAGCTATTGGGGCGTAGCCATGAGTTGGTGTTCGGCGGTGACTATCAGAAAGAGAACTTCGACAACGCGATTGGCCGTATTGCTAACATGAGCAGTGCCAATATCTATAATTGGAATCCCAACTCAGTCGCAGAGCCCGATTGGTCTAACCTTAGCCTCTACAGTTCCCGCTACAGAGAGCAATATAATATTTATCAGCGTGGGCTATTTACCACCACTCGCTGGGAACTGGCCGATGACTGGAAACTGATCCTCGGCGGCCGCTACAGTGCTTATAGCTACGACTACTATTACGATAACCATCGCAACACCAACGACAAGGAATACAGCAGCCTGCACGTTCGCGATAAATTTGTCCCTTACAGCGGCCTGCTATGGAATTTTGCCGACAATTACACCTTGTATGCCAGCTATGCTGAAATCTATAAACCGCAGAGTGCACGCGATAAGGACGATAAGCTATTGCCCGCCGTTACCGGCACCAACTATGAAACCGGCGTTAAGGGGGCGTTTTTTGACGGCGATCTGAATGCTTCACTGGCACTGTTTCGCATTATTCAGTCCAACCGTGCACTCGCCGAAGCAGACAGTTCCGTTTGCCGAGATCCTGATAGCGGTTGTTCCCGTGCTGAAGGCAAAGTACGTAGCCAAGGGGTGGAACTGGATGTCACGGGGAAACTGGTTGAAGGCTGGCAGATTCAGACGGGCTATACCCTGACTAACAGTAAATATTTGGAAGCATCAGAGAGTGAGAAAGCGGCACAGTTCAGCCCGCGCACGCCGAAGCATATGTTCAAGCTGTACACCTCATACACTCTGCCGGGTGAGCTGAATCAATGGACGATGGGTGCAGGCATGACTGCCCAAACGGGTACGCAAACCTATCCAAACCGAGTGTTTGGCCTGTCTCAGGGCGGCTATACGCTGTTTAACGCCAATGTCCGCTATCAGTACAGCAAAAACCTGAGTTTCAATCTGGTAGGCAATAACCTGACGGATAAAACCTACTTCCTGAACCTGAACAACCGCCATCGTAGCGGCAATAACTATTACGGCGACCCACGTAATTTCATGCTGACCGCGAAGTGGAATTTCTAAGCGCCTGCGCCTGCCAGCCTCGGCTGGCAGGCCATCGCTCAATCCATTATGCAAACGCTTAAACGCTTTTATACGCTGGTTGCGCCTTTCTGGCTGACCACGCGTGCCACCTTGCTCTGGCTGTTACTGCTGCTGATTATGAGCCTGACGCTCTCCGTCGTGTGGATCAGCGTGCAGTACAACAACTGGAGTCGGGATTTTTACGACGCATTGGCCGACTATTTTCAGCATGCCTCAATCTACGATATGGCCGTGCGCTATCTGGCCTACACGCTGCTGTTCGTGCTGGTGATCATCTGCGGCAACTGGCTCAAGAAACAGCTAATTATCCGCTGGCGCGATACCATGACCCACCAGTATGAACAGAACTGGCTGCGCAATCACGCCCACTATCGGCTCAGTGCAGGGCTGGATAACCCCGATCAGCGCATCGCGGAGGATATTCGCCTGCTGATCGAACAGAGTCTCGAACTCCTGCTTTCGCTGCTGAAAAATACCGCCCGTTTTTTCTCTTTCATCGCCATTCTCTGGCAGCTTTCCGGCGTCCATACCTTCACGCTAGTCGGCTATACCATCACGGTACACGGCTATCTGGTGTGGATCGCGCTGGTTTACGCCGCAGTAGCCAGCATGGTGACGCACCTGCTGGGGCATCGCCTGCACAAGCTAAATATTGAACGTCAGCGGGCAGAAGCCGACTATCGCGCCACGCTGCTGCGAGTTCGGGATAACAGCGAGCAAATCGCGTTTTACCAGGGAAGCGACGCAGAGCAACAGCGAATGCGGCAACATTTTCTGCCTATTGTGCAAAACTGGCAGCGCCTAATGGCGCGGGAATTCCGGCTGGAAAGCTTTACGACCAGCTATTTCCGCTTCAGCCTGATTATCCCGGTTTTCGCTACCCTACCGCTGTTTCTCGCTCGTCAGGTTAGCCTCGGGGCGATCATGCAGGCGCGATCGGCCTTCGGCTACGTGTTGGATGCTTTTGGCTGGTTTATTGATGCCTATCGCCAACTGGTTCAGTGGTCTTCCACGATTGAGCGACTGTGGGAATTCCAGCACCGCTTACAGCAATTGCCTGTACCAGAGGCGCCACATCATGAAGGCCATGCTCTCCACATCAACGCGCTATCCGTACCGCGCCCTAATGGTTCGCCGTATTTCGCCCCGCTGACGCTCAGGCTTCAGGCTGGCGAATGGGCGACGCTTAACGCAGCCAGCGGCACGGGGAAAACCACGCTTCTGCGTGCGCTGGCGGGGTTGTGGCCGGTTTCACAAGGTGACTGGCATTTCCCTACTGGCCGAGTGCTATTTTTACCGCAAAAAGCTTATTTACCGCAGGACACGCTACGTCAGGTGCTGTGTTACCCGCAGGCACAGTTAGCGGATACTGCGCAGGCGATCGCCGTGCTGGAACAAACCGGGCTGACCGCGCTGATTCCTCGTCTGGACGACAAGGCGAACTGGAGTCGGGAGCTATCGGGGGGCGAGCAACAGCGCCTATCACTCGCGCGTGCGTTGCTGCTGCGCCCAACGCTGCTTTGTCTGGATGAAGCCACCAGCCAGCTCGATGACGCGGCGGCGCTTCAGTTGCTAGCACACATCAGGACTGCGCTGCCACACACGATCGTGCTGGCCGTCAGCCATCAGCCTGCGGTATTGGCCTGTTTCACACATCAGATCCGGTTAACGCCACTCGAACCAGAGAAGGAAACACACACAGAGAACCGTGCAGACGATCCTTCTGTTACGGTGCCAGAGGCGGATCTATCACAGGTGTCTTACGGAAAGGGTTGAAAGGAGGCATTTAAAGGAAACGGTGTGAGGGAATAGCAGGAAAAATACAGCCCGGAGCGAATGTCCGGGCTAGGGAGTATGATATTACTCGTTATCGCCCAACAGAACGGATTCCAGCGCGATTTCGATCATCTCGTTGAACGTGTTTTGACGCTCTTCTGACGTGGTCTGCGCACCAGTACGAATGTGGTCAGAAACGGTGCAGATGGCCAGCGCTTTCGCACCGAACTCTGCCGCAACGCCGTAGATACCGGCCGCTTCCATTTCCACACCCAGGATGCCGTATTTTTCCATCACGTCGAACATCTGCGGGTCTGGCGTGTAGAACAAATCAGCGGAGAAGAGGTTACCTACGCGGACAGAAACCTCACGCGCTTTGGCAGCATCAACAGCATGGCGCACCATGTCGAAATCGGCAATCGCCGCGTAGTCGTGATCTTTGAAGCGCATACGGTTCACTTTGGAATCCGTGCAGGCGCCCATACCGATCACCACGTCACGCAGTTGCACATCTTCACGCACCGCGCCGCAGGAACCCACGCGAATGATCTTCTTCACGCCGAACTCGGTGATCAGCTCTTTCGCATAAATGGAGCAGGATGGGATGCCCATACCGTGGCCCATGACCGAAATTTTACGGCCCTTGTAGGTTCCGGTGAACCCTAACATGCCACGCACGTTGTTCACTTCGCGGGCATTTTCCAGAAAGGTTTCTGCGATGTACTTAGCACGCAGCGGGTCGCCCGGCATCAGTACTACGTCCGCGAAATCACCCATTTCTGCATTAATATGTGGCGTAGCCATGCGTTTATTCCTTAATTAATCAAGTTCACGTAAAAACGGTGTGTTTTACAGTATCGATTTACCGTAGTCCATAGGCGACAGGCCAAAGTAGGTCGCAACCGTCTGCCCGATATCGGCGAAGGTTTCACGGTGGCCGTATGAGCCCGGCTTCACGTTCGGGCCATAGATCAACACCGGGACGTTCTCACGGGTGTGATCGGTGCCGTGCCAGCTTGGGTCGCAGCCGTGGTCGGCCGTCAGAATCAGGATGTCGTCGCCTTTCACGCGGGACAGCATTTCAGGCAGGCGGCGGTCAAACAGCTCCAATGCGGCAGCATAGCCCGGAATATCGCGACGGTGGCCGTAGGCAGAATCGAAATCAACAAAATTGGTAAATACGATGGTGTTGTCGCCCGCGCTATCCATCTCTTTCAGCGTGGCGTCAAACAGCGCATCAATGCCGGTTGCTTTCACTTTCTTCGTGATGCCGACCTGCGCGTAGATATCCGCAATTTTACCGACCGAAACCACTTCGCCACCTTTTTCCTCCACCATCTTTTTCAGAATGGTCGGCGCTGGCGGTTCAACGGCCAGATCGTGACGATTGCCGGTTCGTTCGAAGTTGCCGGGTTTATCGCCGATAAACGGACGTGCGATCACACGCCCGATGTTGTAGCCCCCTTCGGTCAGCTCTTCGCGGGCAATTTCACACAGTTCGTACAGCTTATCCAGACCGAATGTTTCTTCATGGCAGGCAATCTGGAACACGGAATCCGCAGAGGTGTAGAAAATCGGCTTGCCGGTTTTCATGTGCTCTTCAGCAAGCTGATCCAGAATCACCGTGCCGGAAGAGTGGCAATTGCCCAGATAACCCGGCAGATTGGCACGTTCTACCAATTTATCCAGCAACGCCTGCGGAAAACTGTTCTCTTCATCTTTAAAATAGCCCCAGTCGAACAGGACAGGCACACCGGCAATTTCCCAGTGGCCCGACGGCGTATCTTTACCCGAAGAGATTTCACTGGCGTGCGCGTAAGCACCGATGATGTCCGCGTTTTCATCCAATCCTGCCGGGAACGTTCCCGTTGAGGCCTCAGCGGCTTTACCCAGTCCCAGACGGCTCAGGTTCGGCAAATGCAGCGGGCCGCTGCGCCCTTTATCCGCCGTTCCTGCCGCACACGCCTGAGCGATATGGCCCAGCGTATCCGACCCTACATCGCCAAAACGTTCTGCATCCGCACTGCTGCCGATACCAAACGAGTCAAGAACCATAATATATGCACGTTTCATTCTTTCTCTCCTGCGCAGTTCTGCGCTAACGCCCTATCTACCGACAGGGGAACATCAATTCAAAACAATCACTACCCCACTCTGGCGATCACGCTTCTGCGCTCACCCGACGATAGACCATTGGGGTCTTTTCTGGCGCAGTGTCGCCCAGTTGGATTGCGGCGCGAACCTCATTTGCCGCCTGCTGCCATTGCGCTTCCGTATTGGCATGGATCACCGCCAGCGGGCGCTGCGCATCAACGCGCTCACCCAGGCTGATCATGCTATCCAGACCGACGCTGTAATCGATCGTATCGGTAGCCTGACGGCGTCCGCCACCCAGCGAGACGACGGCCATGCCCAGCGCGCGCGTGTCCATCGCGGTCACGATGCCTTCACGCATCGCGAACACCGGCTTACTTAATGTCGCCACTGGCAGGTAGCGATCGTAGTGTTCGACAAAATCGCCAGGGCCACGCTGTGCGGCAACCATGCGGCCAAAGACGTCGGCAGCTTTGCCGTTATCCAACACGGCCTGTAAGCGTGATTGCGCGTCGTCCGCCGAGCTTGCCAGCCCGCCCGCCAACAGCATCTCGCCACAGAGCGCCATAGTAACATCATACAGGCGCGGATTGCGGCTCTCCCCCGTCAGGAAACGCACGGCTTCCCGCACTTCCAGCGCGTTGCCTGCGCTAGAGGCCAGCACCTGATTCATGTCAGTCAGCAATGCGCTGGTACGGCATCCTGCGTTGTTCGCTACGCCGACAATCGCCTGTGCCAGTTGCTCGGACAGTTCATAGGTCGGCATGAACGCCCCGGAACCCACTTTAACGTCCATCACCAGCGCATCCAGCCCTTCAGCCAGCTTCTTCGCCAGAATCGACGCGGTGATTAACGGGATGGAATCGACCGTGGCGGTAATGTCACGCGTGGCATAAAAGCGTTTATCCGCCGGTGCCAGCGAGGAGGTTTGCCCAATGATTGCGACGCCAACCTGCTGGATGATGCGGCGAAAATCGTCATCGTTCGGGAAGATATCCAGCCCAGGAATCGCTTCGAGCTTATCCAACGTGCCGCCGGTATGGCCTAAACCACGCCCGGAGATCATCGGGACGTAGCCCCCGCAGGCAGCGACCATCGGCCCCAGCATCAGCGACGTCACATCGCCCACGCCGCCGGTAGAGTGTTTGTCCACCAGAGGGCCGTTCAGGTTCAGGCTTTTCCAGTCCAGCACTGTGCCGGAATCACGCATCGCCAGCGTCAGCGCCACGCGTTCATCCATCGACATGTCATGAAAATAAATGGTCATCGCCAGAGCCGCAATCTGGCCTTCGGAGACGG
Source organism: Pectobacterium colocasium (assembly GCF_020181655.1). NCBI lineage: Bacteria > Pseudomonadati > Pseudomonadota > Gammaproteobacteria > Enterobacterales > Pectobacteriaceae > Pectobacterium > Pectobacterium colocasium. The sequence goes on along the minus strand of NZ_CP084032.1, from coordinate 743,446 downwards.
TATTGTCACGAATACCGTTGATAAAGAAGCGGATTTCTTCTTCACTCAGTGCTTTTCCGTCACGCTTCTTACGAATAATTTCCTGAATCAGCAACAAAGTCTGTACTCCTGATGAATTCGGATATGGCTCCGCAGCCTGTCGCTGCGAGTGCATTTGCTGTTTTGCAAAAATGCTTTCATAAACAAAATGTTGTCACGAATAAAATCGCGCACCGTCTGTGCGTGATTAGTAACTACCTTGCGGAGTCGCGGTTCCGTGGCCGAGCGTGGTCAGCAGGCTTGCCAACAGGCTGGAGGCACCAAAGCGAAAATGCTGCGCCGTCGCCCATTCAGCCCCCATGATATCGTCCGCCAGTTGCAGATAGATGGCGGCATCTTCCGCGTTACGCACACCACCCGCCGCTTTAAAACCAACGTGATCGCCTACACCTTTATCGCGGATCGTTTTCAACATGATCGCCGCACTCTCCGGCGTCGCGTTCACGGGCACTTTACCGGTTGAGGTTTTAATGAAATCCGCACCCGCATCAATGGCAATTTCACTCGCCTGACGAATCAGCGCATCCTGTTTCAATTCGCCCGTTTCGATGATCACTTTCAACAGCACATGGGCATCCTGACACACCGTTTTGCACGCCTTCACCAGTTCAAAACCGATGTGAGCATTGCCTGCCATCAGTGCACGGTAAGGGAACACGACATCAACTTCATCAGCGCCGTAAGCGATTGCCGCCTTCGTTTCTGCAACCGCAATCTCAACATCATCATTGCCGTGCGGGAAGTTGGTTACCGTCGCAATACGAATATCCGGCGTACCTTGCTCACGCAGGATCTTTTTCGCCAAGGGGATAAAACGTGGATAGATACAGATAGCAGCCGTTTTCCCTGCCGGGCTATTCGCCTGACGGCAGAGCACCGTCACTTTTTCATCCGTATCATCTTCATTCAGCGTGGTTAAATCCATCAGCGCCAGCGCACGTTGCGCGGCCGTGGTCAGCTTGGTCATACAACACTCCAACTCGTCAGCCGGTCTAACCGGCCCTGAACATTAACTGGTGTAAACCAGCACGTTTGGCGAGCGGACTTGGTTCCTTGAAGATAGCGCTCAGGAGAAACAACCTGTAGCGGCACTAAGATCCTTCTCACCGCAATCAGCCTTCCTCTGCCCTTCATCCTGTGATGATTTCAACACCGAAAGAAACGGCTTAAAAACTTGAACCCGTCAGACATTTGAACACGCCATGACAGACTATTTTGTGCATTCATTCACACTTGATGTAAGAGAAATGCAATAGATAGTGATTATATGTGATTTTAATCACACACACTTCCCTGAATAAGGTCAGTCTGGGGAATCATGCTGACAGCGTTGTCTACAGCACATGGGCACCGACTACCTGTTGAACCAATGCGGGCACTCAGCAACTTAACGCCAGTGACAGCCAGCGCGAGCGGTATATATCGCTTCAGTGCCATACGTTTTTCCCTATCCGTAAAAGAAATAGATGTCTTTGAATAACAGCCAGTAATGTGATGCCGTGTCCATTCTTTGAAAGGCAAGTGCTTTGAAATGCACGTGGTTTGAAATACTCGTTGTTTGAAATACTCGTTATTTGAAATACGATTGGTGTGAGGTGCTATTTATGTTTAGCTGTGTCAAACCACTTTTTCAAACAATAATCTACAGAACACACCATGACTGAACACACCGAACATTCCCTCTGGTATCTGTACATACTGCGCACGGTCAGCGGAGCGCTGTATACGGGGATCACCACGGATGTCAGCCGTCGTCTGAACGAGCATCAAACGGGGAAAGGGGCAAAAGCGCTGCGGGGAAAAGGGGAATTAACGCTGGCGTTTCACTGTCTGGTGGGTGATCGCTCCAACGCACTCAAACTGGAGCATCGCATTAAGCAACTCAGTAAAAGCCAAAAAGAAAGGCTGGTACAAGACCAGCCTCAGACGCTTTGTATTTCAAACAATTTGTATTGATACGCTATCAACTAGAGAAAGCGGTTAAACGGTTCGGCGTATTCAACCAGCCCGCTCGCGCTTTCAAAGCCGCTTTCGCTCTCAGAGTGCCCTTCGACGACAACATGGTTGTCCGCCAGTGGGTAGACCTGAAAAGCGGACTCACTGTCTGGCCAGCGACAATGCAACTGGTGCTCTGTCGCCGGAACGAAGCCAAAGCGAGAGTAGTACGCTGGCTCGCCCAGCACGACGACGGCGGTGTAGCTAAATTCATTCAGCGCATCCAACCCTTCGTAAACCAGCTTCTCTCCCACGCCCTGTCGGCGCAGGCTCTCTTCTACCGCCAGCGGCGCAAGCGCCACCCACTGTCGATCCTCACCGTCGATCAGCACCGGGCTGAATGCCGCGTAGCCCACTACGCCGCCTTCATCGTCGGTTGCCACGACGCCGAGCGTCAATAAACCATCTTCACGCAGTTGATGAACCAGATCCGCTTCCGCTCCCGTTGGAAAAGCACGGCGCAATAAGCTGTCGATCCCTGCGGCATCGACGGGGATTTCGACCCGAACTAACATGATACTGGCGCGTGATTCGTCGTTTGCACTACGCCCTCCTGTAAACCGGCTTCCACAAAATTAGCCAGTTGCAGCAGGCCAATACGCAGCGGCGCGGGCATGGCTTCCAGCTCAATGGCATCCATCAGGTTCTTCACATACAAACCTAACTCAGTATCACCCTCAATGCGCAGACGACGCTGGAAAAACAGCGTGTCGGGATCTTCTTTACGCGCGGCGATCAAAATCAGATCGTTCGCGTCTGCACTGAAGCTGACATCGGGCGTCTCGTCGTGGCTCACCGCCAGACGACCATCGCGCAGCGTCATAAACCATTGCAGGCCAACATCACGCACCTCAATCTTCAGCCAACGGCTTTCGAGAAATGCCAGATCGCCCTCTTCCAGCGCCTGACGGAACTGCCAGCCCAACATCTGTTCCAAAACCTGACGCTGTAGCGCAAAGGGAGTGAACTTGAGTGGCTTACCTAATAAGCTCGGTCCCTGACGCACAATCTGCGCTCGTAGTTTTTCCAACACTGGCGTACTCCTCTTAAAGCAGTCTGACTGTTCAGATAATCTGCAAGCATTTTGCCACATCCACCGCAAGCGGAAGAGGTCTATGTCAATAATTTAGTCGGTTATCCGATTATGCCCAACAGATTTTGTCCTGGCGCGACGATTAGCACCATAAACTGCCTTAAATCAAAGTCCTTACCGGATGGGTTAATTAAGATTCCCAATCGTTAACAACATTCATCGACTGATAAAAATCGTCGAGGCGGTTCTCAATATCGCCTGCGGCGGCGCGCAGCATGGCAGGCAGAGTGCCCGACATCCACTGCGAGTCAGTCTGAACATCATTGATCGTACTGAGCCCCTGCGGCCCTGAAGGGATTAATGAAGGATTGTGTATGGAACTGCTTTGCCCCGCCGGTAACCTGCCGGCACTGAAAGCTGCCATCGATAATGGCGCAGATGCGGTCTATATCGGCCTGAAGGACGACACCAACGCACGTCATTTTGCCGGGCTGAATTTTACCGATAAGAAACTACAGGAAGCGCGTGAATACGTGCATCGCCACCGGCGTAAGCTGCATATCGCCATCAATACATTTGCTCACCCGGACGGCTATCAGCGCTGGCAGCGCGCCGTGGACATGGCGGCACAAATCGGCGCCGACGTGCTGATCCTTGCCGATCTCGCGATGCTGGAATATGCCGCCGAACGCTATCCCCACATCGAACGCCACGTGTCAGTACAGGCGTCGGCGACAAACACCGAAGCGATCCGTTTCTATCATCGTCATTTTGATGTCTCACGCATTGTGCTGCCGCGCGTGCTGTCCATCCATCAGGTGAAGCAAATCGCCCGCACCAGTCCGGTGCCGCTCGAAGTGTTCGCCTTCGGTAGCCTGTGCATCATGGCGGAAGGCCGCTGCTATCTCTCTTCTTATCTGACCGGTGAATCACCGAATACCGTAGGTGCCTGCTCACCCGCGCGATTTGTACGCTGGCAGCAGACGGAAAACGGCATGGAGTCGCGCCTGAACAATATTCTGATCGACCGCTATCAGGACGATGAGAACGCCGGTTATCCCACTCTGTGCAAAGGCCGCTATTTAGTCGATGGGCAGCGCTATCACGCGCTGGAAGAACCCACCAGCCTGAACACGCTGGAACTGCTGCCTGAGTTGATGGCCGCCAATATTGCCTCCGTGAAGATAGAGGGTCGCCAGCGTAGCCCGGCCTACGTCAGCCAGATTACGCAGGTGTGGCGACAGGCTATCGATCGCTGCCGTGCCAATCCTGAAGCATTTGTACCAACTCAAGCATGGATGGATGCGTTAGGTGCGGTGGCTGAAGGTACGCAGACCACACTCGGCGCTTATCACCGTAAATGGCAGTAGCGGGAGAACACATGAAATACGCATTAGGGAATATCCTCTACTATTGGCCGAAAGAGGACGTCGAGACATTTTATCAGGCCGCAGTGAACAGCAGCGCCGATATCATTTATCTCGGCGAGACGGTGTGTAGCAAGCGCCGCCTGATGAAGGTCGCGGACTGGTTCAGCGTGGCCCGTGAGGTCGCAAACAGCGGCAAACAGGTGGTGATCTCGACGCTCGCGCTGTTACAGGCTCCGTCTGAACTCACGGAACTGAAGCGCTATGTGGAAAACGGCGAATTTTTGCTGGAAGCGAACGATCTGGGTGCGGTCAACATCGCCGCTGAACGCCGTCTGCCGTTTGTCGCCGGACACGCGCTCAATTGCTACAACGCTTACACCCTGCGAGTCCTGCATAAACAAGGCATGGTGCGCTGGTGCATGCCGGTCGAACTCTCTCGTGACTGGCTACAAAACCTGTTGAACCAGTGTGACGAACTTGGCTTTCGCCATCAGTTTGAAGTGGAAGTGCTCAGCTACGGCCATTTGCCGCTGGCCTATTCCGCCCGCTGCTTCACCGCGCGTTCAGAAGATAGACCAAAAGACGAATGTGAAACCTGCTGCCTTAACTACCCGCAGGGCCGAAAAATGCTGTCGCAGGAGAACCAACAGGTCTTTGTCCTGAATGGCATCCAGACGCAAAGCGGCTATTGCTACAACCTCGGCAACGAACTGACATCAATGCAGGATCTGGTCGATATTGTCCGGCTGTCGCCGAACGATATCAGCACGCTGGCGATGCTGGATAAATTCCGCGCCAATGAACAAGGGACGGCACCGCTAGCCCTGGAAAATCAGGCTGATTGCAACGGTTACTGGCGCCGCGTCGCCGGCCTTGAACTCGTTCAATAACTCACTTCCTATCAGGGCGGCCAGCCGCCCTTTTCTCAAACGCACCTTTGAACTACGTATAAGTGCCAGATTGCCGCATACTGCTCTGACTTTCATCATTGACTGACGGCATTAGCATCCACCGAATGGGTGGAGTCAGTGAACAACAAAGTGAGCCATATTATGTCCACATCTTCGCAATCTACTGTGTTTTCCGTCCTCGATCTTGCGCCTATTCCGCAAGGTGCGACAGCACGTGACGCCTTCCATCGCTCGCTGGATCTGGCACAACATACAGAAAAATGGGGCTATCACCGCTATTGGCTGGCGGAACACCACAGCATGACGGGTATCGCCAGCGCAGCAACATCCGTGCTGCTCGGCTACCTTGCCTCGGGAACGGCGCGCATTCGTCTCGGTTCTGGCGGCGTAATGCTGCCAAACCACTCACCGCTCGTCATCGCCGAGCAATTTGGTACGCTGGAGTCGTTGTATCCCGGCCGTATCGATTTGGGATTAGGCCGAGCGCCCGGCACCGACCAGCGCACCATGATGGCGCTGCGCCGTCACCTGAATGCCGATATTGAAGATTTCCCACGCGACGTGCAGGAATTGCAACGCTACTTCGCCGATACACAGCCGGGCCAGCCAGTACAAGCCGTTCCGGGACAAGGTTTACACGTGCCGATCTGGCTATTGGGTTCCAGCCTGTACAGCGCGCAGTTGGCCGCAAGACTGGGATTACCTTTTGCCTTCGCCGCCCATTTCGCGCCCGATATGTTGCTGGAAGCGTTCCGGCTCTATCGCGAGCACTTTATTCCTTCAGCCACCCACGCCAAACCTTACGCAATGGTATGCGTCAATGTAGTTGCGGCAGAGAGCGATCGGGATGCGCGTTTCCTATTTACCTCGATGCAGCAGCAGTTCATCAACCTGCGCCGCGGCACACCGGGCCCGCTGCCCGCTCCAGTAGAAAACATCGACACAGTCGGATCACCTGCCGAACAGTTTGGTGCGGATCAAGCATTACGGCTGTCGATCGTTGGCGATCGCGCCAAGGTACGTCATGGATTGCAGAGTCTTTTGCGAGAAACGCGGGCGGATGAAGTGATGATCAATGGTCAAATATTTGACCATCAGGCACGCCTGCAATCATTTGAGATCGCGATGGATGTCCGGCAAACGCTGTAACACACATTGATGGATTGGCTTTAGCCAAAAAAAACGACCCTGAAACGGGTCGTTTTGCATTGAAGCTGCTGTTATTACAACAGCCTGTATTGAAACAAGCTGAAGTGAAGCTTACGCGTCAGCAGGACGACGGCGTGGAGCGCGTGAAGCACCGTCACGGTTATCACGGTTGAAAGAACGCTCGCGACGCTCACCACCGTTACCTTCACGACGTTCACCACCGCCGAAAGAGCGACGTGGCGCTGCGCCATCACGGCGTTCGCCACCAGGACGGCCACCGCCACGACGTTCGTGCGGCTGAGCATCACCCAGCAACTGCATGTTCATCGGTTTGTTCAGAATACGCGTGCGAGTAAAGTGCGATAACAGGTCGCCCGGCATACCTTTCGGCAGTTCGATCGTCGAGTGAGACGCGAACAGCTTGATGTTACCGATGTAGCGGCTGCTGATATCACCTTCGTTGGCAATTGCGCCAACAATGTGACGAACTTCAACGCCGTCATCACGACCCACTTCGATACGATACAGTTCCATCTCACCAGCATCACGACGCTCACGACGCTGCGGGCGATCGCCGTCACGAGGTTCACGGGAATCGCGAGGCTCACGACGACGATCGCCACGTGAATCACTGCGAGACTCATCACGATCGCGGAATTCGCGACGAGGACGGAATACCGGATCGGGTGGCAGAATCAGAGGACGTTCGCCCTGCGCCATTTTCAGCAACGCGGCAGCCAGCGTTTCAACATCCAACTCTTCCTGCGGTTGCAGTTTCGTCAGCAGCGCACGGTACATATCCAGATCGCTGCTTTCCAGCTGTTGCTGTACTTTAGCGGCAAACTTGGCCAGACGGCGTTGACCCAGCAATTCTGCATTTGGCAATTCCACTTCAGGAATGGTCAGCTTCATTGTGCGCTCAACGTTGCGCAACAGGCGACGTTCACGGTTTTCAACAAACAGCAGAGCACGGCCAGCACGACCCGCACGGCCAGTACGGCCAATACGGTGAACGTAAGACTCGGCATCCATCGGGATATCGTAGTTGACTACCAGGCTGATACGTTCAACGTCCAGACCACGCGCCGCAACGTCGGTCGCGATCAGGATATCAAGACGACCATCTTTCAGGCGCTCCAGCGTTTGCTCACGCAGCGCCTGGTTCATGTCACCATTCAGCGCAGCGCTGTTGTAACCGCTACGCTCCAGGGCTTCAGCTACTTCCAGCGTCGCATTCTTGGTACGAACGAAAATAATCGCCGCATCAAAATCTTCCGCTTCCAGGAAACGCACCAGCGCTTCATTTTTACGCATACCGTGCACCGTCCAGTAGCTCTGGCTGATGTCTGGGCGCGTAGTAATGCTGGATTGAATCCGAACTTCTTGCGGATCTTTCATGAAACGGCGCGTAATGCGGCGAATCGCTTCCGGCATGGTCGCAGAGAACAGCGCAGTCTGATGTTGAGCAGGGATCTGAGCCATGATGTTTTCAACATCTTCGATGAAGCCCATACGCAGCATTTCATCAGCTTCGTCCAGCACCAGACCACTCAGGTTGGACAGATCCAGCGTACCGCGTTTCAGGTGATCCAGCAGACGGCCCGGCGTACCCACAACGATCTGTGCTCCGCCACGCAGCGCGCGCAGTTGCACGTCATAGCGTTGACCGCCGTACAGTGCGACGACATTCACGCCATGCATATGTTTGGAGAAGTCATTGCAGGCCTCTGCTACCTGCACCGCCAGCTCACGGGTCGGTGCCAGCACCAAAATCTGTGGTGCTTTAAGTTCAGGTTTCAGGTTGTTCAGTAATGGCAGAGAGAACGCTGCAGTTTTACCGCTACCGGTCTGTGCCATACCCAGCACATCGCGACCGTTCAGCAGGTGAGGAATACATTCCGCCTGAATCGGAGACGGTTTTTCATAGCCCAAGTCAGTCAGGGCGTTAAGGATAGAGGTGTTCAGCCCCAAATCGGCAAAAGAAGTTACTAAATCAGTCATGTACACGTGCCTCATTACACATGGCGGCCAGTCTACATAACTCGTCGTGAAAATTTTCAGTCATTTTCATTGAAAAGTGTGAACCGGCTCAAATTGGATTAAAAAGCGAACAAAAAAGCCCTCACCCGTGAAGGTGATAACCGAAGTTTTTCAGGCTGATTACGTGTTCGTCAGCTATTGCTGGTCCGATCCTGATAGGTCGTCTTGCTCTTGGCCTAATAGCGCCAATTCCAACAATGCATAGCGGTGCTCAACAAAGTTATGGACGTTGTTGGCAACCGTCAGCTTGAACAGCGCCAAGGCGGTGTTCTTGTCCCCCAGACTTAGGTAGTGCTTACCTAAATAGAAGTCAGTTTCACTGAGATGCTCAGCGAGCGAAGTGTTATCCGTAGCTTCTTCCTGTAAACGCTGCATCAGTGTTTTTTCACTGATACCACCTAGGTAGAATTCGACAATATTCCATCCCCAAGGCCCTTTCTTGGCGTCGTCATAGCGTTTCTTCAACGCAACTTTGGCCGTCTCTGGATTGATTTCTCGCTCCACAAGATACAGCCACAACGAACGGAAAGGATCATTCGGATCGTCTCGATAAAACGCCAGCAGATCATCCTGCGCTAACAGGTAGCGACCGCCGTAATACAAAGCGATGCCCCGGTTTAAACGCGCGTAATTGTAAGTTGGATCAAGCTCTAGTACAGAATCAAACGCTTCATAGGCAGCATCAAAATTGCCAGCCTGCGTTAAATAGATACCCAAATAGTTAAAAACTTCTGGAATATCAGGGCGGATCGTCAGCGCTTGTGAAAAATCATTCCGCGCCAATGCCCGTAACCCGAGACTATCATACAGCACTCCGCGCTCATATAATAGCTGTGCTCGCTCATCATCGGTTAATGCCCGGCTTGCAAGGATTTGTTCCATGCGTGCCAGAATCACTTCTTGCTGTAAAGTAGGCTGTAACGGAATCGCCAATACTGCGTCTTTACGCCAATCCGTGTTGCTGCATCCTGCCAGCATGAGTGCTGTTGCAACATAACACCAGCGCAAGAAAGGCTTCATTTCCCACTCCCGAAGACAAACATTGGATGAACATCCTGTCCCGGACCGCTCAACGCAAGGACATCCATACCCTTACGATACACGTGGCACCTTGCCATGATAATTAGACAAGGTGCCATAAGACCGTTTTCTAACAGTCGTTATTCCTCAGAAGACGGGGCTGCCGCTTCCTGAGTTTGCGCCGTTGCTTCTTTGATGCTTAAGCGCACGCGGCCCTGACGATCAACTTCCAGAACCTTGACCGGCACTTCCTGACCCATTTGCAGGTAGTCAGTCACTTTCTCTACGCGCTTGTCGGCGATCTGAGAAATATGCACCAGGCCTTCTTTGCCGCCACCGATAGCGACGAAAGCACCAAAGTCAACGATGCGGGTAACTTTACCCTGATACACGCGGCCAACTTCGATTTCAGCGGTGATCTCTTCAATACGACGAATCGCGTGTTTCGCTTTTTCACCGTCGGTTGAAGCAATCTTCACAGTACCATCGTCTTCGATTTCAATGGTGGTGCCGGTTTCTTCCGTCAGCGCACGAATCACAGAACCACCTTTACCGATGACATCTTTGATCTTATCGGTGCTGATCTTGATCGTGTGAATACGTGGTGCAAATTCAGAGATATCGCCACGTGGCGTGCTGATCGCCTGTTCCATCACGCCCAGAATGTGCAAACGCGCACCTTTGGCCTGATTCAACGCAACCTGCATGATCTCACGGGTAATCCCTTCGATCTTGATATCCATCTGCAGCGCGGTGATACCTTCACGGCTACCAGCAACTTTGAAGTCCATATCACCCAGGTGGTCTTCGTCACCCAGAATGTCGGACAGAACAACAAAGTTGTCGCCTTCTTTCACCAGCCCCATCGCGATACCCGCAACGGCTGATTTAATCGGCACGCCCGCATCCATCAGTGCCAGAGAAGCACCGCAGACAGACGCCATGGAGGAAGAACCGTTGGATTCCGTGATTTCAGACACCACACGTACGGTGTACGGGAACTCGCTCGCCTTCGGCATAACGGCCAATACGCCACGCTTAGCCAGACGACCGTGACCGATTTCACGACGCTTCGGTGAACCCACCATACCGGTTTCACCAACAGAGTACGGAGGGAAGTTGTAGTGCAGCAGGAAGCGATCGGTACGCTCACCCGTCAGCTCGTCGATGGTCTGCGCATCACGCTCAGTACCCAGCGTAGCCGTTACCAACGCCTGCGTTTCACCACGGGTGAACAGCGCAGAACCGTGGGTACGAGGCAGTACGCCAGTACGCACATCCAGGCCACGAATCATGTCTTTTTCACGGCCATCGATACGCGGTTCGCCAGCCAGTACGCGGCTACGCACAACGTTTTTCTCGACGTTGCCCAGGATTTCCTGGATTTCACCCGCGTTCAGCGTGTCATCTTCTGCCAGCAGAGCAGCTTCAACGTCAGCTTTGATGACGTCAACTTGTGCATAACGCTCTTGTTTTTCAGTGATGCGGTAAGCGTCACCCAAACGTGCTTCAGACAGAGCCTGTACGCGCTGCTCTAAAGAAACATTCACTTCTGGCGCATGCCATTCCCACTTCGGTTTGCCCGCTTCGGCAACCAGAGCGTTGATGTTTTCAATCACAACTTGTTGTTGATCGTGACCAAATACCACTGCGCCCAGCATCTGATCTTCACTCAGCAGATCGGCTTCGGATTCCACCATCAGAACCGCGCCTTCTGTACCTGCAACCACCAGATCCAGACGACTCTCTTTCAGCTCATCCGTCGTTGGGTTCAGGACATACTGGTCGTTCAGGTAGCCAACGCGCGCCGCACCGATAGGGCCGCTGAACGGGATACCGGACAGGCTCAGCGCCGCAGAGGCACCAATCATGGCAACGATGTCAGGGTTAACCTGTGGGTTAACGGAAACTACGGTTGCAATCACCTGAACTTCATTCAGGAAACCTTCTGGGAACAGAGGGCGGATTGGACGGTCGATCAGGCGAGAAATCAGCGTTTCGCCTTCGCTTGGACGGCCTTCACGGCGGAAAAAACCACCTGGGAAACGTCCAGCAGCGTAGGTACGCTCCTGATAGTTAACCGTTAATGGGAAGAAACTTTGGCCGGGTTTGGCGTTTTTCGCGCCGACCACAGTAACGAATACCGCGGTGTCATCCATGCTTACCATCACAGCGGCGGTAGCCTGGCGTGCCATCATACCGGTTTCTAACGTAACGGTATGCTGACCATATTGAAACTTACGAACGATCGGATTCAGCAAAATAATATCCTTAGCTGGGGCGCGCTACACGTATTCAAGATAAACGCGCCAGTGAACTCCCGACCTTTACACTACATCCTCACGACTAATGACAACCCTTATCTTGCTCATGCAGATAAAGCCTCTCATTAGCCGCGCGAACCTCTGTAATGAAAGATCCTATTAACAACAATACACTACTCTGTTTTGCTAACGCTTCCTAGAAGAAAGGGGCCAAAAGAGGCCCCTTCCTACTGAAACTCAGAAGACTTAGCGACGCAGACCCAGACGTTCGATCAGGCTGGTGTAACGTGCTACATCTTTACGCTTCAGGTAGTCCAGCAGCTTACGACGCTGAGAAACCATACGCAGCAGACCACGACGGCTGTGGTGATCTTTTTTGTGCTCAGAAAAGTGGCCTTGCAGATGGTTGATCTGCGCAGTCAGCAAAGCAACCTGAACTTCAGTAGAACCACTATCGTTAGTGCCACGACCGAAGTCTGCTACGATTTTAGCTTTAGCTTCAACACTTAGAGACATTGTAATACTCCAAACATTATAGATAAAAAAACAGGCGCCGATCTCTAATTCAGCCACCCAATAGTCAAGCCGCGCTATTCTACCCTCAGCGTTCCGCGATAGCAAGGCAGCAACAGGCGGGTTTACACCAGAAACTCAACAACCAGACGCCGTGGCGCAACGCGGCCATCACCGTCAATTTCACCCATACCGATAAACTTGTGCGCGTCGCCTTCGGTGATTCTCACCATACCGTTCAGCGGCGCATTCGCGGCCTGAACAGGCTGTCCCAGCTTCAAATAACCAGCGACAACGGGTGTCAAATTCACTTCAGGAAAATCAATGACCGGGCTTTCCATCGGCATAAGCAGAGGATCGAGACTCAGTGAAGGCGAGAGTTCTTGCGCCTGAGCCTGCTCGACCAATGCGGCTAACTGCTCCAGCGTCACCATTCTTTCGATAGGATAGGTGGCAACCTGCAAACGCCGCAGGTAAATCACATGTGCGCCACAGCCCAGCTTTTCGCCCAAATCGTCAATAATGGTGCGGATGTACGTCCCTTTCGAACAATGGATCTCCAGTTCCAGCTCATCGCCTTCCCAGCGGATGAACTGCAGTTCGTACACGGTGATGTCACGCGCTTCGCGCGGAACCGTCAGCCCCTGGCGAGCATACTCATACAGCTTACGCCCCTGATACTTCAGCGCAGAGTACATGGATGGCACTTGCTGCGTGGTACCGCGAAAGCCTTCCAGCGCCTGCTCCAGTTCCGTTGCAGAAAAACCAATCGCACGTTCTTCAATCACGTTACCGTCGGCATCGGAGGTGTCGGTTCGTTGCCCAAGGCGAGCAATAACGCGGTAGCGCTTATCTGAATCCAGCAGGTATTGGGAAAATTTCGTCGCTTCCCCAAGGCAAATCGGCAACATACCGGTGGCTAGTGGATCCAACGCCCCCGTATGACCCGCTCTGTTGGCGTTAAAAATCCGTTTTACCTTCTGTAAAACATCATTAGACGACACGCCTTGCGGCTTATCTACGAGCAATACGCCGTGTATATCACGGCCGCGACGACGAGGACGACTCATTAATCCTCCTGATCTTCGCCCGTCACAGAACGACGTTCCGTATCGTTTCTGACCACATTGGTCACCAGATTGGACATTCTCATCCCTTCAACCAACGAATTGTCGTAGGAGAAGGTCAGGGCCGGAACAACACGCAGACGCATTGCCTTGCCAACCAGGGTACGAATAAAGCCAGACGCATCCTGAAGTGCTTTTATTGCCGTTTTAACTTGTTCTGGCTCGTTATCATTCAGGAAGGTCACAAAAACTTTGGCATACGCCAGATCGCGAGAAACTTCCACACCGGATACGGTCGCCATACCGATACGCGGATCTTTCACTTCACGCTGAATGATAATGGCGATTTCTTTTTGCATTTCCTGCGCAACGCGCTGGGTGCGGCTGAATTCTTTTGCCATGATAAATTCTCCAGTAAAAATCGGGGGGCACTAGGCCCCCCTTACGAATCACTTACGTCGTCGCTGAAAACGGATTACGCGATCGTACGTTTGATCTCAATCGTTTCAAAGACTTCGATCATATCGCCAGGGCGAACGTCGTTGTAGTTCTTCACGCCGATACCACATTCCATACCGTTACGAACTTCGTTAACGTCATCTTTGAAGCGGCGCAGAGATTCCAGCTCGCCTTCGTAGATCACCACGTTGTCACGCAGTACGCGGATCTTGTTGTGACGCTTAACGATACCTTCCGTCACCATACAACCAGCGATAGCGCCAAATTTCGGTGATTTAAAGACATCACGGACTTCGGCCAGACCGATAATCTCTTGCTTGTACTCCGGCGCCAACATACCGCTCATCGCCTGTTTAACTTCATCAAGCAAGTCGTAAATGACGGAATAATAACGCAGATCCAGGCTTTCTGATTCCACGATGCGGCGTGCTGATGCATCTGCACGAACGTTAAAGCCAAGGATAATCGCATTCGAAGCGGCTGCCAGCGTGGCGTCCGTTTCTGTGATACCGCCCACACCGGAACCCACGATCTTCACTTTCACTTCATCAGTAGACAGTTTCTGCAGTGAATCGGAAATCGCTTCACAAGAACCCTGAACGTCAGATTTAAGCACGATGTTCAGTTCAGAAACTTCACCTTCCGTCATGTTGGCAAACATGTTTTCCAGTTTAGATTTCTGCTGACGAGCCAGTTTAACTTCACGGAATTTACCCTGACGATACAAGGCCACTTCACGCGCTTTCTTCTCGTCACGAACAACCGTCGCCTCATCACCTGCGGCAGGCACACCGGACAGACCAAGAATTTCGACAGGAATAGAAGGACCCGCAGATGTAATTTCGCGACCTAATTCATCACGCATCGCACGAACACGGCCATATTCGAAACCGCACAGAACGATGTCGCCTTTATTCAGCGTACCTTCGCGAACCAGTACGGTTGCAACCGGGCCACGACCTTTATCCAGGAAGGATTCGATCACTACACCGTTTGCCATGCCGCTACGGACGGCTTTCAGTTCCAAAACTTCGGCCTGCAACAGAATCGCATCCAGCAGTTCGTCGATGCCCGTACCGGCTTTAGCAGATACGTGGACAAACTGAGATTCGCCGCCCCACTCTTCCGGCATAACGCCGTACTGAGACAGTTCGGTTTTCACACGATCGGGATCGGCTTCAGGTTTATCGATTTTGTTGACTGCAACCACAACCGGAACCTGAGCGGCTTTCGCGTGCTGGATAGCTTCGATGGTCTGAGGCATTACGCCGTCATCCGCCGCCACAACCAGTACCACGATATCCGTTGCCTGAGCACCACGAGCACGCATTGCGGTAAACGCGGCGTGTCCCGGTGTATCCAGGAACGTAATCATGCCATTGTCAGTTTCAACGTGGTAAGCACCGATGTGCTGGGTAATCCCACCCGCTTCACCCGCTGCGACCTTGGTTGAACGAATATAGTCAAGCAGAGAGGTTTTACCGTGGTCAACGTGACCCATGATGGTGACGACAGGGGCACGCGCTTCTGCTGCAACCCCCGTATCACGGTCGCTCATTACCGCTTCTTCCAGCTCGTTCTCACGACGCAGGATGACTTTATGACCCATCTCTTCCGCAACAAGTTGCGCGGTTTCCTGGTCGATAACCTGGTTGATCGTTGCCATTGCGCCCAGTTTCATCATCACTTTGATGACCTGAGAGCCTTTAACGGCCATTTTGTTAGCCAGTTCAGCAACAGTAACCGTTTCACCAATCACAACATCACGGTTAACCGCCTGCACAGGCTTATTGAAGCTCTGTTGCAGTGAGCTTGGCTTACGCTTGCCTTTACCGCCACGGGTAACAGCACGCGCTTCTTCGCGGTCAGCTTTGGACTCAGACTGGCGATTGCCTTTCTTCTGTTTGGTCACTTTGCCAGCGCGGCTGCGGCTGCGGCGTTCGCCTTCAACCTGACGGTCATTCTCATCTTCCGCTTCACGGGCATGATGAGACGTCGTCACATGATAATCGGCAGACTCTTCAGGTTTAGCGCTTTCCGCTTCCCAACGTCCGGCATTCTCTTCGGCCATACGACGGGCTTCTTCAGCAATGCGACGGGCTTCTTCTTCAACTTTCAGACGTGCCGCTTCTTCCGCTTTACGCTTAAGTTCGGCAGCTTCCGCTTCGCGCTTCGCTTTCTCGGCCTGAGCCGGCTTGGTCATATTTTCGTTTTGTTGGTTCGTCACTTTTTCTTTTTCCGCTACATCACGCTTAGCTTTTTCAGCGGCTTCACGTTTGGCTTGCTCGTCGGCAGCACGTTTCGCTTTCTCAGCAGCTTCGCGCAGTTCGGCCTCGCGTTTAGCTTGCTCTTCAGCGGCACGTTGTGCCTGTTCTTCCGCTTCACGCCGTGCCTGCTCTTCCTCTTCCGCCTGTTGGGCATCAATCGGATCGCGTTTTACATAAGTGCGTGTCTTGCGGACTTCGATCTGCACCGACTTACTTTTACCGCCAGTGCTAGGGACATTTAGCGTGCTGCGCGTTTTACGTTGCAGCGTCAGTTTACCCTGCGCAGCATTACCGCGATCGCGGTTCAGGTGCGCCAATAATGTTTCTTTTTCATGCTGGGTCACAGCGTCCGATGCAGACTTGGTCATTCCCGCATCAGCAAACTGCTGTATCAGGCGGTCAACCGGAGTTTGAATCTCTGCGGCCAGCGATTTTACGGTTACATCTGTCATGCTGTTCCTTTCCTGCTACAGTTCGTTATTCGTTGTCGTCGCCAAACCAACAGATATTACGTGCGGCCATAATCAATTCGCCCGCTTGCTCATCATTGAGTTCTTCAATATCTGTCAGGTCGTCAACGCCCTGTTCAGCAAGATCTTCCAGCGTACAAACACCGATCGCAGCAAGTTTGAACGCCAACTCACGCGACAGCCCAGGCAAGCTAAGCAAGTCTTCAGCAGGTTGACCGTCACCCAGGCTTTCTTCATGCGCCAGTGCCAGCGTGGTTAATGCGGCTTTCGCACGCTCACGCAATGCTTCAACGGTTTCTTCATCAAGGCCTTCGATAGCCAGCAATTCCTTGATTGGCACGTAGGCCAGTTCTTCAAGTGAGGAGAAACCTTCTTCAACCAGCACGGTGGCAAACTCGTCATCAATATCAAGATGCTTGGTAAAGACGTCGATTGCGGCATGTGCTTCAGCCTGATGCTTGGCTTGAAGATCTTCCACTGTCATCACGTTCAGTTCCCAACGGTCGTCTGAACGATGCTGTTTCAGCAGTTGGGAAGCCAAACGTACGTTTTGCCCGTTACGACCAATCGCCTGAGCCAGGTTGCTCGACTCAACGGCGATATCCATCGTGCAGGTATCTTCATCAACCACGATCGAGACAACATCGGCAGGCGCCATAGCATTGATCACAAACTGTGCAGGGTTGTCATCCCACAGAATGATGTCAATACGCTCGCCGCCCAGTTCACTGGAAACCGCCTGCACGCGCGCACCACGCATACCCACACACGCGCCGACAGGATCGATACGCTTGTCATTCGTCTTCACTGCAATTTTCGCACGTGAACCCGGATCGCGGGCCGCGGCCTTAATCTCGATGACTTCTTCACCGATTTCTGGCACTTCAATGCGGAAGAGTTCAACCAGCATTTCCGGACGGGAACGGCTGACAAACAGTTGAGCACCGCGAGCTTCAGGACGAACAGAATACAGTACGCCACGAATACGGTCGCCAGGGCGGAAATTTTCACGAGGCAGCATATCTTCACGGCCGATTACCGCTTCTGCGCTGGTGTTAGAGCCATCGATTGGTCTGACTTCAAGCGAAATATTATCACGGTTCACCTTCTTCACGACACCGGTGATAATCTCGCCTTCTTGCTCACGGAACTGATCAACAACCATCGCACGTTCGGCTTCACGAACTTTCTGTACGATAACCTGTTTTGCCGTTTGCGTCGTAATACGGTCAAAGGTTACAGATTCGATTTGATCTTCAACATAACCGCCAATATCAAGAGAAGGATCTTCAAACTGCGCAGCTTCAAGCGTAATCTCGCGCGTTGGTTGAGTGACTTCATTCACGACTAACCAGCGACGGAAGGTATCAAAATCGCCCGTTTTGCGATCGATACTCACGCGGACATCAATTTCCTGCTCGTATTTTTTCTTGGTCGCTGTCGCCAGTGCGGTTTCCAGCGCTTCAAAAATCTTCTCGCGCGGGACGGCTTTCTCATTGGAAACTGCTTCAACAACAGCCAGAATCTCTTTGTTCATCCTAGTTGCCTCATCCAAACTTTAAAAGTGGGGTACAAGATTCGCTTTCTGGATGTTGCTCAGCGCGAATACTTCATCTTTGCCTTCCACTGTTATGGTGATCATTTCGCCGTCAACAGCTTTGATTACACCCAACCATTTACGGCGATTCTGGACTGCCATACGCAGTACCACTGTCACCTCTTCACCGATGAAACGCAGATAATGTTCTACCGTGAACAAGGGACGCTCAAGCCCTGGAGACGAAACCTCCAGGTTATAGGCGACAGTGATTGGATCTTCGACGTCCAATACCGCACTGACCTGGTGGCTGACATCAGCACAATCATCAACAGTGATGCCATCTTCACTATCAATATAGATACGCAGTGTCGATTGGCGACTGCGGATGAACTCAATCCCAACTAATTCGTAGCCTAATGCGGCAACGGGTGCTGAAATCATCTCTGTTAATTTTTGCTCTAATGTGGACAAGCCCACCCCCAAGACATAAAAAAAGGGCCTAATAGCCCAGTTGTTTGTTGCCAAATAACAAAAAACCCCGAAAAATCGGGGCTTTATGCAACTGGACCCTAATGCCGCAAACCAACGCGGCATAACTTTCGGTGAAGGATTTTTTCAAAAATCACTGCAAAAAGAGATAGAAATTGAGTGAAGAACGTATTTGAAAAAACACTTTACTGGAAGTTAAGTGGTTGCGGGGGCCGGATTTGAACCGACGACCTTCGGGTTATGAGCCCGACGAGCTACCAAGCTGCTCCACCCCGCGTCCGAAAACGTGGCAAATACTACGCTGACAACTCCAGAAATGCAAGTCATCCATAGGATTGGTTCGAAGGCGACTCTTATACGCGCAATGCGCCCCTTTGTCAAGACGCACCGGCCACCAGAAAGCAGCAACCGCGGCGATAGTGGCCACACTTTTACAAACCGCTCTTGCATCGTCACGCTAGACATAACGCAGAACCGCTGTTGAAGAAAGGCACGGATGCCAAGAGTAGATAATATAGTGGGGATTCCCTGATGCTTAAAACAAGCAATAGCTAAATAATGTACTGGGATAAAATCTGTTTTTATTCTTCGAACTTATCTTTTGCTAACTTATCTTCGCTCTTCTTCTAATAGTACGATCGCAGCCTGTGTTCTGTTACGCACATTAAGTCGCCTGAAAATTGACTCCAAATGCGACTTCACCGTTCCTGCACTGATGTTTAATGTCCGGCTAATCTGTTTATTAGAAGCGCCTGATGCAATCAGTTGCAGAACCTCATGCTGCCTTTCACTCAGTTTGCCTTTTACGCTGTTATCGACACTCCATCCTTCATAGATCACGCCATCATCAGGTAAACAGACCATACCCATCGATACGGTTTTTAATGCCTGAGCAATAGAATCAACGGGCGATGTTTTAAGAACGACCCCCATAACATGGTGTTTCAGATAGTTATTCAAAATATGTCTTTCAATAGAATCAACCATAATAATCACACTAACACCAATATATTTCTCATGCAGCGTTTCCAGGAAAAAACTGTATTCTCCATTTTCTTTATTACAATTTAGCAAAATAAAAGCGTTTTTCATCCCCTCAAGGCAAGGCCATACATCGTCAATTTCCTTTACGCCAACAATATTGACATTGTGCATAAAATCATTCAGCCCAACAGATAAGCCCTGAATGAAAACAGGGGATTTGTCAATAATAACAACATTCACTGTGCAATCTCCATTTACCTTTATTTTAAAATGCCATATTTGAAAATGCCCTCTAAGAAGTTTTAGTCCATCTTGAAAGATATGATGTCACGCCATTTGGCATATGCCGTTTACCTTATAGACTTGGTCATATTTATTAACGCATACTGACATGATAACTTCAGATAAAATCCCCAAAGAAGAATACCATTAGCAATGAAATATTATCTCAAAATAAGCCCTAATAGCGTAATGATTTCATAAATGTATAAAACCTTTAGCGCAATAAATCTTTAAAATTGGAATAAATGGCCTATGTCGTATTGCATGCTATCGCTACCACAATGACTGATATATTATTCTTTAATTAATTGTTAACGTTTTCTCAAACTGTCATTTATTTTCCTCCAGGGTTTTTATTTTTAGCGATTGGAAAATAAGATAAGGAGAGAGTATGTCATTCAAAAATTGGATAACGGGAAAAAATAAAAAACCAGAGAATGTCGAGCCCCCCCAAGGGGAAAACCCCCATTCCACGCTAAACGATCGCGTGACGTCATCATCAAAGGCGCTAACATTAGCAGATATTGCTCGCGGCATGCAGCATGCCGCTACCGCAGCCAATCAATTTATCGCTCACCAATACCAACAAACGCTCGATCCTTTTTTTGAACGTGACGCTGATGGTGCGTTAACGCCAAAGACGGTTTCTATTCAACTCGATTCTCGACACCACATCGAGCTGCCACTGGTTGCCCTTTCTACTCCAAGGGGGTTGATGCTGGAAAAAATGAAAGTGCAAATGACAGTGAGGACCGATGCGGTAAGCAAGGACGAAATAGCCTCGCCTTTAGACGATTATAACGTCAGCAATTTTCACGTCAGTATGTCGCCTTCAGGCAAAAACAAAAAAGGCAGAAATAGTCAGCACATCGATATAGAAATGCAGTTCACTGCGCTCGCCCCCCCTGAAAGCCTCATGCGATTAATTGATGACTATACCAATCTCGTTCTCCCCCAAATAACACAAGAGGAAAAAAACAATGGCTAACATTCCTGAAACGATCAATGAAGCTGGTCTCGATCTTATTAAGAGCTTTGAAGGATTGAGATTAACAAAGTATCTCGATACCGCTGGCAGATGGACTATTGGATATGGACATCTGATACTGCCACACGAAAATTTTGATAACGGTATTACCCTTCAGGAAGCCGACTTACTGTTACGTCAGGACTTAAAGACGGCGGAAACCGGTGTACAGCATTATGTGAACGTTGATCTCAACGGAAACCAATTTGGTGCACTAACATCATTTACCTACAATCTGGGCGTAGAAAGTCTGGAAACGTCGACATTATTACGCCTGCTGAATCAAGGTAACTATGATGCCGCAGCCGATCAATTTCCACGCTGGGACAAAGATGGTGAACAAGTCGTGGAAGGTCTTCTACGCCGTAGAGAAGCAGAAAAGGCGCTTTTCCTACAGCCCGTCACACCGAGCTAATATTCAAAAAAACGCGAAAACGCCCCTTTCATAGAAAATATTATCACGGACATATTATGGATCTTTCAACCTATCCTCTAATCTATGGCATTCTAGTCAGCGATATTATTGCATCAATTTCAGGATTATTCGGCGGCCTCAGTATTTCCTTCTTTTGGCGACCGCAGAAACTGAATAATTATGACAAAGTTGTCTCGATATTAATTATTATCATCATCAGCATTTCAGCAGCATTCTCATTGGTCGGTATTATTGCCGAATTGCTGCACGTGAATATCAATAAAATGGAGAATGCAATAGGGCTAGGTTATCTGGTTGGTGCTATTAGTGTGGGTTTAGTTACGCTGCTGGCAAACTTCTTCAGCTATCGAGAGAATAACGACATCCTGGATGTCGCGTCGGAAATCAAGCAGGCGACAAAAGGTGTTCATTCGATCAATGAAGCTCGGGAAAAAACACCCGATGACAAAAGCTCGTCAGACCATTAGTGCATGGCTCTCATAAATAATTAGTCTCATCAATAGCTATTATCATCAACAATTAGTCTCACCAATAAACGTACTCAAGAATACCTGTTCTCAGCCGTACGTCGCTCATATAGCAGGAAGGCACCGCCTTCCTGCTACCACATTCTCCTTCCTGACACGTTCAACCATCTCATCAGTGCGTGGCTCATGAAACCAGCATCTACATGCAAGCCCTCTTAGCGAAGGCGCCACAGTTCGGGCGCCTTCGTAAGCATTACCTACCGGTTGCCGTACAAGGGCGTCCCGTTTGGCTGTACGATATCCATGAGAATTTGATGGTACTGATGAGACAGAGTGGCAATATCTTCCGCTTTAAACGCCGCCAGCTGATAATTAAAACACAGCGTCAGTGCGTCATCGTCATAAACAGAGAGCGTCAAATCCAGTCGAGCCTGATGATTAGCAATATCCGCGATCTGATATGCAGTCTCATTGATCTGTACGGCCGGCGGCATAGCGGTCAAATAGTTAAAACTGACAGGGAAACGCAGCTTATCAGACCATCCTCTGGCGCGAACATCGGCCATTAACACATCATAGGGCAATGTCTGATTGTCCAAAATGGCATGGATCTTATTCTGGCCACGGGCCAAAAGCGTGCTGAAAGACTCCTGAGTGGGCGAATCATCATAGTAGGTCACCATATTCACGAAACAGCCTATCGTCGTGGCGTTTTCCGCCAGCATACGGTTCGACACCGGAATACCGATGGGCACATGACGGTAGTTTGTCGTTTTGAGCAGCAGGTTGAAAGCGGTCAGCATGCAGACAAATGGCGTTGTGCGATGCTGCTGGGCATAGTGCTTTATCGCCTGCGTTAACGTATCAGACAAAATACACCAATAATTTTCTCCCTCCTTGCTTTCACTAAGAGGAAATGCCGTCGCATCAGCACCCGCAGCCAGGTAAGCCTCCATTTTATCCAGCCAAAACTGCCGCTCTCTTGGGTAGCACTGATCTTTAGTACGCCGCTGCTGTTGACGATAGCGCAGATAGCGCTCTTCACTGCCTATTCGATAGCTGCGATCGCCCGCGCTATAAGCGCGGATGTAATCAATAAATTGATTGAAGAATAAGCCAATCGCGTCATGATCGAATACGGTATGGTGCACGCGTCCCAGCAGAATATGCCGTTGCGCCGCCAGCGAGACCAGATGAAAACAGATAAGCGGAGAATGTTCTAAATCCATCTCCGGTGTATTGACCAGATCCAGCAGTTGCTGGTCGCTCAGCGTATTCGCCAGCCCGCCGGTAGAGAAAGCCGTCAGTCGTTCAATCGGGATCGCCCCGACAGGATAATCCCCCTCAAGGCATTGCAGACGATCCAGATCGAAGCGCGTCCTCAATACCGGATTACCTTCCAGAATACGCCCAAGACTCCATTCCACCGCAGATTCATCCAGTGTACCGTCTATCGTCAGGCGAAAAGCCAATTGGTAGACCGACGGATCCGGACTGAGCTGATCCAGCGTCAGAAAATAACGCTGCTGAGATGATGGTGTGAGCGCCTCGATATCCGTTTTACCCTCATCAAGCGTGGGCTCGTCATCGTTAACATAGTAAGGGACGATGAAAGCAAGCAGATGAGGGGTCGCGTTGTTGAAAAACAACGGATAATCGATGTCGCTAAACAGTCGTTTTCGAATCAGTCGCCTGGCGTTCATCGCCTGAAGCGAATCCCCCCCTAAATCAAAAAAGTTATCGTTGGCGCCGAGCTCACGAAAACCAAGCACATCCTGCCAGATGTCAGTCAGTTCCTGTTCCAGCTCATTGCCTGCGGTTTTAACCGGATATCCCAACTCAGGGCGCTGCGGACAAGGCGCAGGCAGCCGGCTGACATCCAATTTCCCGTTAGGCAACTTGGGCAGCGTTTCCAGCATAATAAAATGGGACGGATGCATCGCTCGTGGCAATTTATCCTGCAAGAAGCGACGTAAATCGTTCGTGGCAAGCGATGGATTACGGCTTACCAGATAGGCCACCAGACGCTGACGCCCGTTTTCCTGAATCGGCCGCACCAGCGCGTTGTCGATATCGCCATGCTGGCGTAACACGATTTCGATCTCTTCGGGCTCAATACGAATGCCATTAATCTTAATCTGGCGATCGATACGCCCCAGATAGACGATCTCCCCGTCCGGCGTCCTTTTTCCCAGATCGCCCGTGCGGTGTCCCCAGTCGCTTTTACCGGCTCGCTCATGAGTAAAGAAACGCTGTTGCGTTAATTCGTCGCGATTAATGTAGCCACGGGCGACGCCTTCACCGAAGGCGCAAATCTCCCCTTCTTCCCCTTCAGCCACAGGACACAGATTCTCATCCACGATCAGAATTTCGCTACCAC
Organism: Pectobacterium colocasium; assembly: GCF_020181655.1. Taxonomy (NCBI): domain Bacteria; kingdom Pseudomonadati; phylum Pseudomonadota; class Gammaproteobacteria; order Enterobacterales; family Pectobacteriaceae; genus Pectobacterium; species Pectobacterium colocasium. The sequence continues at coordinate 719,244 of NZ_CP084032.1, read as the reverse complement.
GCAGAGCCTTACCGAGCGTCACCTCTTTTCCCGGCACCAATTCGGCAAACGAGCAGTTGGCCGTCGTTTCCGTCGGGCCATACAGATTAAAGAGCCTGACATCCGGGATCTGCTGGAATGTGCGCTCTTTTAAATCAAAAGAGACAGGTTCACCAGAGAGAAAAACGGTTTTGGGTAACGCCCACACGTGAGAAGAAGTCGCCTGATAGCGCAGCAGTTCATCCCAAACGGTCGGCACACAGTAAATGGCGCCGTCCGGATGCTGCTGGTGCCAGCGTAATAAAACGTCCGGTTCATTCAAGCTATCGGCGGGCAAAATAAACAGCGTGTCGCCACGTAATAAAGGGGCGTAAAGCTGTGTCACAGCGGCAGCAAAACTGAGTGACGATGTCAGAGGGAGCGTCGCACGCGTCTCTGGCCACACATCCTCATTAAACCAGTTCAGATAATAACTCAGATTTCGATGCTCAATGGCCACCCCTTTTGGCTTCCCGGTAGAGCCGGAGGTATAGAGAATATAGGCGAGATCGTTTTCACAAACGGATGGCAGCACGGCTGCCGGCTCAGTGGGATAATGAATATCCTCTAACACGAGCGTAGAGGAGAAAACATTATCGATAGCCGTTTTATTTACCATCGAGCGCGTGGAAATAAGTAAAAATGCCGACGAGTCATCAAGAATCTGAATGATTCTTTCTGACGGGTGAAAATGTGAGAGCGGAACATAGGTATATCCGGCTTTTAAAATAGCCAGCAAGACCACCGGCATCATGACCCCAGGCTCCAGATAGACGGCAATTCTGCCACGTTTATTATTCGGGTAGTGTGATAAAAGGTAATCGGCCAGAAGGCGTGACCGTGATTCTATTTGTTGATAGTTCAGGCTGTCGCCGTTAAATTCCACCGCCGTCTTATCGGGGCTTTTCAGTGACCATTCAGAGATAATTTCAAAGACCGTTTTTCTATTCTTCATCATTTTCCTTCCATATTGTAAAAGGATGCTTTTTACGGGAATGGTTCTAACGCAACGTCCGGTATCTCACACGGTGAAAAATTAATGTTGTAAAAATGAGAATACGTAACGATGGGGTCGTCATGCTAATACCAGGAAAGACACATAAAATAACGCGCATGCCTGAGTATGGGTTTAACAAATAAAAGACATTATTGCCTATATCCCAAAGGGACTATGCCAGAATGCGAAAGTCCCCCTGTACCCTGACGGGTATTCTTTTCCCTTCCCTTTGCTATTTTTTATTGACAGTGCATCACACTCTATTCGCAGATAATTGGAGGTTCCGATGGATTCGCAATTTATCGGTTCGGTTATTAATGCATTACCACTGGAAAATATGATTAGCGGGCCTTTACAGGCAATGATTAACGCACAGGTTCAAGCCAGCAAAGCCTATACGGATTTTTTATTATCCGTATGCATTCAGAATAATAAAGCCGTTGCTATCCAATTCGATTACGACGAAACGCTTATTGATGAAAGCGGAGTCGCAAAAGGCGCGGTGACAAAAACGATGCGCATACCGCTCATTGCCGCCATTACCCATCCGATTATTTCTATTGAAGAAGGGACAATCGACTTCGAACTTGAAGTGACACAGAGCGAATCGTCATCTGATGACACCGGAGAAGACGGCAATCTGGCCGCTGCACTGGGGTGGGGACCTTTCAAGGTCAAAATGGCCGGTCGGGTCTCACACAAGTCGGCGCAAACCCGGGCTACAGATACACGCGCTAAATACAGCATTCACACGCAGGTAAAACGCCAACCCGCGCCTGAAGTGCTCATGCGTGTTATCGATTTTCTGACCGATGCCGCAACCAGACCCAGCACTCCCGCAGGGGAAAACGTGTTACAGACAGCAGAAAACATAGCCCCACCCGCATCTGCGGAGCAGCAAGAAGCATCATCATAATCACAGCACATTACTCAGCGGCATAGCACCTGTGTGCCGTACCTGCATAACGCGTAAAAGGATGCCCGGCGTGACCCCTGGCATCACCAGAGGATCAGATCATGGCATCGGCAAGAGTGCTCCATACCTTATTTGAACAGCAGTGGCATCAGACGCCGGACGCCATCGCCCTGAGAAGCGATACCGAAATATTGACCTATCGGCAATTGGAACAACGTGCAAACACCATGGCGAGCGAGCTATTGCTGCGGGGCGTAAAGCCGAAGGATGTTGTCGGTATTTATTTGAATAAAAGCCCGAATCTGATCGTCAGCCTGCTCGGCGTATTGAAAACCGGTGCGTGCTATTTACCGCTTGATCCTTACTATCCACACGAGCGTCTGGATTATATGGTCAATCATGCCGATGCACGTCTGGTGATCACTGACGATGAACACGCGCTTAAGCTAGCGCCGGGCCACCGTGAGATCGTTGACATCAACCAGCTCGATCTGAGCACACAGGCTACCCCAGCGCTTCCCACCGTCAGCGAGGAAGACCTGTGCTACGTGATGTATACCTCCGGTTCTACCGGAACGCCAAAGGGTGTTATGGTCAGTCATCGCACGGTGATCAATTATCTGGCATGGATGCAAAGCGCCTTCGGACTGCATCACGAAGACGTTGTACTTAATCAATCCACGTTCAGTTTTGACGTCTCGGTGTGGGAAATTTTCTGGCCGCTGATCGCCGGAGCCAGCTGTGCGGTGATCACCGAAGACGCCAAGTACGATCCGCTATTGCTGGCAGAATTTATGTGCCGCCATCAGGTCACGGTTGCTCAATTCGTACCGACGGCGCTGCGCGTTATTGTCGATGCACACGTGCTATCCCGCTGCACATCCCTATGCCATATCTTTTCTGGCGGCGAGGCGCTCGATCAAACACTGGTTAACGATCTTTCCCTGCAATATCCGAGGAAAATCCACAACCTCTACGGCCCAACCGAGGCCACAATATTTGCCTGCCACTGGCACTGCCAGCCGGGAGCAGAGGAGAAAATTGCCCCGATTGGCAGACCAATCCCGCACGCCATCGCTTATGTACTGGACGACGCGCAGCAGCCTGTCGGTGCCGGGGAAAGCGGCGAGCTCTATCTGGCAGGAGATATTCTGGCCAAAGGCTACCTGCATGCAGAAAAGCTGACGCAGGAACGATTTGTCGATGATCCGTTTAGCCATCAGTCTGGGCAGAAAATGTATAGAACCGGTGACTGGGTTAAGCAACGAGCCGATGGCGTGCTGGAGTTCATTGGACGAATAGACAGCCAGGTTAAATTACGCGGACACCGTATTGAGCTGGCGGAAATAGAAACGCACTTGCAGGCGCTGCCACAAATTAACCACGCCGCCGTTATTCTCGAAAAGCGCCCGGAAAGCGTAGCGCCATCGCTCTCCGCGTTTTATGTATTACGGCATCAAAAGCGCATCGATATTCAGGAGATAAAAGCACACCTTGCCAAGATCCTGCCTTTCTTCATGGTGCCTTCCCATTTCGTCGCGTTGGAAAAAATGCCCACGCATCCCAATGGAAAAATTGATAAATCCAAACTGTGTTCCTATGTAAATAACTAATGGTGAAAAAATGTCAAACGACAAAGCAATATTACCTTCCGAGATAGAAAAAAATATTATTTCTATCTGGCGAACCGTACTCAATAATCCGCAGGTCTCTATTCAAGAGAATTTCTTCGATGCAGGAGGAAACTCTCTGCTTATGTCCAAAGTTTATCGGGAAATAAAAAACAAAATGGAGTCACCGATCTCTATTGTTGATTTATTCCAATACCCAACGGTACAGATGCTAAGCAAGCGTATTAGCGAAATACACGCTGGGAAATCAAGCAGCAAGAAGTAATTACGTCCAAAATCGTATTTATACTCTTGTATCTTGAAGTTTAGATATTATTGACAATGTAAGTTTGGCACGGTTCATGTAGCCTGTTTTACTCTGGGGTTTCTAAGCCCGTTATTTAGCTCATTGCGCATGAACCGCGCCACTCATCTGAAACCCGAACAGTTGTTTGACCTCATTTCGTATTTGCAAGGAGGGGTAAAAATGAGTCTGCCAGATTTACTTCACATCGGTATTGATGTTTCCAAAGCCTCCCTCGATATCGCTATGGGTTCTGCATTGCCGCCCTTTTCCGCCAGTAATGACCTCGATGGCTTTGACGCTATTCAGGCTGAACTGGCAAAACATTCAGTTTCTCTTATCCTCATGGAGGCCACCGGCGGACTCGAAGCTCCACTGGCTTGTTCGTTACAAGCTGCTGGTTTTGAGGTCGTCGTTATCAATCCCCGCCAGGCAAGAGACTTCGCTCGCGCCATGGGATATCTGGCTAAAACCGACCGCATTGACGCCAAAGTATTAGCGCAAATGGCTGAGGTCATTGACCGACATCCTGAGCGTGAACGTTTCATTCAACCCCTGCCAGATATTCAACGTCAGGCTCTGGCCGCTCTCGTCACGCGGCGACGTCAACTCGTTACCATGCTTGTGGCAGAGAATAACCGACTTGCTTCGGCTCACCCTCAGTCCCGCAAGAGCATAAAGACGATCATTAATGCCCTGAAACACGAACTCGCTCGAATTGACCACGACATGAACAAACATGTTCAAAGCCATTTCAAAGCGCTTTCTGATTTACTTGGCAGCGTCAAAGGCGTTGGGACGACCACCATCTCTACCCTTCTGGCTGAGTTGCCCGAACTGGGGACACTTTCCCGTCGGCAGATAAGTGCGCTGGTAGGCGTTGCCCCTTTAAACCGGGACTCTGGGAAAATGCGCGGCAAACGGACAATATTTGGCGGAAGAGCCAGCATACGTAGCGTGTTGTATATGGCCGCGCTGGTTGCCACACGTTTTAATCCGGTGATTAAAGATTTTTATACCCGCCTTGTGAACGCGGGTAAGCCGAAAAAAGTCGCGCTTGTCGCGTGTATGCGTAAACTTCTGACTATTCTGAACGCGATGCTCAAAACGGGTCAGGCTTGGGACAACGATTTTCATCGAGCTACCCCATGAAAAAATGTTGTTCAAGACAGTTGCTAAATAATTCGAGTTTCAGGAAGGCGGCAAGCGAAGGACAAATTCGTCAGGAACGAATTTGACCAGCCAACGGCTGGCCTTCGGTGAGAGACAGGATGTCTCTCATTTCATCCCGGTGAGCTTACTCAAGTAAGTGATTCGGGTGACTGAACGTAGCCAACGTACATGCAACTTGAAGTATGACGAGTATATACTCCAGGGGAATAACCGCCCTGTAATGGGTAATGCATTTCATCATCCTTATTTCACTGATAATAGGTGGTAATACCATGTCTGCAAATAAATTGAATTCCGCAGTAGTAAAAGCGAAGGTGGCTTCGGCAATTAAAGTTGTACTGAGTCACCAAAATTCATCCAAGCCCGCTAACTATTATGCGATTGGCCAGAAAGTCCTCCCTTATGTCAGAAAATATTGGGGGACGAAGTCTGTTCCTGCTATTCCTGTTTCAATCAAAGCATCATTGCAACATCCATCAGCATCTGGCCTGCAAAGTATCATCAGCCAGATTACTGCTGAAATCGCGGGTAGCAAAAAGTAATTCACGTTTAATTTAGTTGTCCCTTCTATATTCACGGCGTAGGACGTCGACCTTTTTTTCTCTGGAAAATATTCAGAGAGAGAAGGTTAACGGCCTGCGCCGTGAAAGGAGGCGAATATATTCACGTTGAGGTAATTAAATGAAACAGCAAGAACAGTTCCGCGATAAGGATATTGCCATTGTAGGCATGTCGGCGCGCTTTCCCGGAGCAGAAGATACCGCGATATTTTGGCAAAACCTGTTGGACGGCGTGGAGACGATCAGCACATTCAGTGAAGAAGAACTGAGGGAGTCAGGCATTGAAGAAGAGATGATCGCCTCGCCCAACTATATTCGCCGCCGGGGAATTTTGGGCAACGCACAGCACTTTGACGCTAATTTTTTTGATATTACGCCCCGCGATGCCGAAATTATGGATCCACAGCATCGTGTCTTTTTGGAATGTTGCTGGCACGCGTTTGAAGATGCCGGCTACGTCCCTGCCACCTACCCTGGAAAAGTGGGTATATTCGGCGGAACGGGAACCGCCTGGCATTTGAGTAAAGCAAATGCCCATCCTGAAGTACAGAAGTACGCCAGCGGCGCATCGGTCGTCACCAACAATGATAAAGATTACGTAACGACCCGAGTGTCTTACAAGCTCAACCTCAAAGGGCCAAGTGTTAACGTACAAACCGCTTGTTCAACTGCGATGGTCGCCGTCGTGATGGGTATGAACAGCCTGCTGAATGGGGAAAGCGATCTGATCGTCGCAGGCGGCGTTTCCGTGGATACGCCAGAGCGCCGGGGTTACTCCTATATGCAAGGCGGTATGGAATCCGCCGATGGCCGTTGCTATGCCTTCGACTCGCGAGCCAACGGTACGGTATTCAGTCGTGGTGCTGGCGTGGTGTTATTGAAACGTCTGAATGACGCCGTACGCGACGGCGACCATATTTACGCCGTGCTGAAAGGCGGCGCAGTGAATAACGATGGTAACCTGAAAGCCGGTTTTACCGCACCGAGCATCAGCGGACAAATCGCCGTTGCCAAACAGGCGATCGCTAATGCGGAGCTTGATCCCGCTACCATCAACTTTGTTGAAGCTCACGGCACCGCGACGGCGCTAGGCGATCCTATTGAATTCACCTCGCTCACACAGACGTTTCAGGAATATACCGACAAAACCCAGTATTGCCGTCTGGGTTCGGTGAAAACCAACATCGGCCATACGGACGCGGCATCTGGCATGGCCAGCCTCATCAAAGCCTCACTGGCGCTGGAAACCGGCAAGTTACCCGCCTCTCTCCATTTCGAATCGCCAAATCCTAACATTGAGTTCGAAACCAGCCCGTTCATCATGAATACCGAACTCAGTGAACTGGAACCGTCGGAAACACCGCACCGCGCACTGGTGAACTCTTTTGGCGTCGGCGGCACCAATGCCTGCATCATTCTGGAAGCAGCACCACCGCTAAAAGCTAGCGATACTCATGACGACAATCTGCTGGTTTTCCCTTTCTCCGCGAAAAGCCGCACGGCGCTGGAAGACATGAAACATCGCCTGCGTGAGTACCTCAGTGCGCATGACGATGCCAATCTGGCAGATATCGCCTACACCCTACAGGTAGGGAGACAAAGGTTCTCTCACAGCACAGCCATTATCGGGAAGGATCGCGATGCCCTGCTAGCCAAGCTGGATCAGCCTTCACTGGTGGTGACGCAGCAGGGGAAAAACCAAAAATCCGTCGTGTTTATGTTCCCAGGGCAGGGCAACCAGTATGTCAATATGGCGCGTGAACTGTACGACACCTACGACGTCTTCAGGGCGAGCATGGATCAATGCTGTGACTATCTGGAACCGATTCTGGACGTCAATCTGACGTCAATTATTTTTCAGGACAGCGACGATACCGCCGAGTCCCGAATCAATGAAACCCAGTTTACCCAGCCATCCCTGTTCGTGGTGGAGTACAGTCTGGCAAAACTGTGGATGTCGTGGGGCATTCAGCCGGATGTCATGATTGGGCACAGCGTGGGGGAATACGTGGCAGCCTGTCTTTCCGGCGTGTTCTCACTGGAAGATGCGCTGAAAGCCGTGGCGCTGCGGGGCAAGATGGTACAGGCATTGCCCGCAGGGGATATGCTTGCTGTTCTGCTCGATGAAGAGAGCTTGAAGGCCAAACTTCACGGCAGCAAGCTGGAAATTGCGGCGGTTAACTACCCTGGACTCTGCGTCATCGCCGGTGCTTCAAACGATGTCGCACGTTTCCAACAGCAGTTGGAAGACAGCAATGTCTTCTGCAAACATCTGGATACTTCACACGCGTTCCACTCACACATGATGGAACCCATGCTGCCTGCCTTCAAAAAGGTCATCGACAGCATCAAGCTCCATGCGCCGAAAATCCCTATTGTCTCGACCGTCAACGGCGAATGGCTGAGTGAAGACATCGCTAAAAGCAGCGATTATTGGGTTGAGCACGTTCGCAACACCGTTCTGTTCTCTCATGGCTTCAAAACGCTGATGGCTGACGAACATCATGACTTCGTGTTCCTTGAAGTTGGACCGGGGCGTTCACTGGAGTCGTCCGCCAAGCAGCATTTCAGCGCAGAAGATGGTGCCTTGATTTATGCTTCATTACCCACGGCAAAAGATGTTGCGTTATCCGGCGAGCATCTGCTCTCAACGCTCGGCGCGCTTTGGGCAAGCGGCGTAAACGTTCCCTGGCATCAGCATCATCCAGAACAGCACCGTCGCCGCATCCCGCTGCCCGGCTATCCTTTCGAGCGTAAACGCTTCGCCCTGCCGGCGCTGTCGTCAGCCAGCTCTGATGCGCAAAGTGAGCAATCCGTTAAGGCTAAAAAGCGGAAACAGGCGGACATCGGCGATTGGTTTTATATGCCGACCTGGAAGAAAACCATTCCAGCGAAATATATGGCGGGCAAACGCGTTGAAGCAGAGAACACCTGCTGGCTGCTCCTGACGGATACGTTGGGTATCGCCGAACGTGCAAAGCAATTGCTGGAAAAAGACGGGCATAAGGTCTTTTTCGTCAGCCCGGGAACACAGTATCAGGAAGCGCTTTCCGAAGGCCGATACACCCTCAACGCATCCTCGCGCACTGACTACGTCCAGCTACTGAAAAGCCTGACAGAACAAGGGTTACGCCCATCACGTATCCTGTACCTATGGAACCTGACGGCAGCGGAACAGGTCCAGCCGCTTGAGCACACTTATCTCTCCTCGCCGCTGAACGCGTTCTACCCAGCCCTCTATCTCCAGCAGGCGCTGGTGAACGAGAATTTACTGGACGATCTGCATGTGACCTTCGCCACCAGCAACACGTTCAGCGTGATGGGGGAACGCATCGCTTCCCCAGAGAATGCGTTACTGGTCGGGCCTTCGCGCGTGTTCTATCACGAATATCCTGAAGTGCAATGCCACCTGGTGGATATCGATCTCAAACAAAACGCCGAACAGCTTGATGAATTTGCCCACTGTCTGATTGCAGAAAGCCATATCGCAACACACGGCAACCTGGTGGCTTACCGCGGAAACCAGCGCTGGGAAGAAAGTTATCAGGCCGTGCATTTGGAAGAGGACACGATAGGCGACCCTGTTGAGATAAAAAATGACGGTGTTTACCTGATTACTGGTGGCCTTGGCGGCCTAGGAATACTGGTCGCCAATCATCTGAGTGAAACAAGTAACGCAACGATAATTCTGACATATCGTTCCGCTCTACCGCCGCGTGAAGCATGGCACAATTGGATCCAACAGCACCCTGTCGATGATCCTACCAGTGAAAAACTGGCAAGCATTTTACGTCTGGAAGCGCATGGCAACGCAGTGCATTTAGCACCGGTGGATGTCTGTGACTATCAGGGAATGCGCAGCATGCTATCCACATTCCCGCATATCGATGGGGTGTTCCATACTGCGGGTGTACCAGGTGGCGGCATCATTCCTTTGAAGAGCGACGCCGATTGCGCCAACGTGCTCGATCCTAAAGTCGCAGGTTCGCTCATTCTGGATGAGCTGCTGCAAGACAAGCAGCCTGACTTCTTTATTCTGTTCTCCTCCATTACCGCAATTGTGGGCGATGAAGCCCGCATCGATTACTGCTCTGGCAACGCGTTTATGGATGCCTTTGCACATTATCGCAACCAGCATCGTCGTGGCCGCACGGTATCAATAAATTGGGGACAATGGGGCGATGTCGGCATGGCTGCCCGTTGGAACAAACAGTTAGAAGAGAAGAAAAACAGCAAAATGCCTGTAGCTGAGGCAATCACGGGGGACTTACTCACGCTCATTGCACGTGAAAATATGCAGGAAATCTATCAGGTCAACCTCACCGTAAACGACTGGGTTATTGATGAGCACCGCCTTGCGAAACAGCCCTCATTGGTGGGAGCAACGATCTTATCGCTGCTGCATGAGTTCATGACGTGCTTTAAGCCTCAGGAAAGCCTTCAGGTCAAAAACCTGATGCTGACTAAGCCCGTTATCTATACCGACGCCTGGCCACGACAGATGAGGCTATTCATCACGTCAGAGGGGAAAGGCTATAAGTTCAGCCTCAAGACTCGAGGTGTACTTGAACTAGCATGGCAAGAGCACGCCTTCGGTGGAATCGCCCACGGCGCGCCAACGGTTGACCTTACACCACTATCGACTGATGCCATTAAACAGCGCTGCACCACGAAGGTTCCCTACGCGCCGTTTATCACTGAGCTGGACAATGCCAACACGGGTGAAAATTTCCTGTCGTTCAGCCAGCGCTGGAACAACCACCGTGAGATCGTTCAAGGTCATAACGAATGGCTGATCCACAAGGTGCTGAGTAACGACTATACGCACGATCTGACCCGCTACCCATACCACCCTGCGCTGATTGATGCCACGGCAATATCCTGTCTGGCGCTGATTACACAGGAAAATTTCCTGCCTATCAGCTATGGCAAGATGACCTTCTTATCGCCACTGGGGCAAGAGTGTTACGTCCACGTCAGGCTCAAGCAGGCTTATCAGCCGCAGGATAACGCCATCGTCATGGATATCACGTTCCTTTCACCAGAGGGCGTTCCGCTGCTGGTACTGGAAAATTACACGCTGATGAAGATGACGATGGGCAACCAACTCGCTACATCCGAAAACACATCAACAGCAGCGAAAGCCGCAGTAAAAGTGAATTTGGCAGATAAAGACATTCTGTTGCCAGAAGGGCTGGATGCAATAAAACGCCAGCTCGCACATCTGGAATTTGAACAGTTAGTCGTTGTTACCAGCGATCTGGACCAGCTCATTTATGAGTCGATCCCTGAGCAGGAAACGCCTGAGTTCATCTTGCAGGATAGCGATGCTACGGAAGGATATGCCAGACCCGCTCTTTCTGTGGATTACGTTGCACCAGAAAATGACATTGAGAAAGAGATCGTCAAAGTCTGGCAGTCCATTCTGGGGATTTCGGGTATCGGCGTTAACGATAGCTTTACTGAACTGGGCGGAAATTCGCTGCTGGCAGTACAGGTTGTATCTACCGTTTCGGGCATCTTTGAAATCGATATCCGTGTTGATCTCTTTTACCAGAACCAGACCGTGCAAGGGTTAGCAACGCTGATCCTTACTGAACTGGAAACCTTATTGCAGGAATAAGCGCACGGCCGCCTTCGGAATGTATCTCGAAGGCGGCCGCTACTGTAAAAAACCGACTATCACAAAATGAGACTCGATAATGACGCAGCTTCCCACCGCAAAACTGACCTCGCTTAGCCTGGATGAACTCAAAAAACTGGCCAGAGAAAAGAAGAAAGCGAGCAATACATCCTCAGGTAAAACCATTACTCCGCACGCCACTCCAGGCAGAGTCCATTTCCCCATGACCAGCGCGCAGAAGCGTATCTGGATGCTCTCCCAATACCTTGACGATAGCCTGGTTTATAATAATCCGTATGTGCTTGCCTGCAGGATCGAGCACGACATGGAGCCACAGCGAGTACAGCAAACGCTCGACTATCTGATGCAACAACATGACATTCTGCGTACAACATTCCGGCTGGTCGATAACGATGTGTGTCAACACATCGCCAACGATATGTCTTTTCCGTTTAGCTTCGAGGATATCTCCGCGTTCAGCGAAGAAGAGCTTGAAAAATACGTTTCAGAAACTGCCAAAGTGAAAGGAAATATTGTTTTTGATCTGGAGAATGGCCCCTTGGTTTATCTCCATATGGCCAAAATTCATCAGCATGATTATGTCCTGTTCCTGACCTTTCATCACATTATTTCCGACGGGTGGACGGTCAATGTGTTCTTCAAAATGCTGATGGAAAATTATTTCCGTTTGTTACAAGGGGGGACATTACCTATCGAGAAAATGCTCCAGTTCGCCGATTACGCACTGGCAGAAGATCGGTGGTATAGCGAGGGCGAATACCAGACAGGACTGTCCTATTGGGCTAAGAGGTTGGATGGCATCACGGGGCAGTTAGAGCTGGCAACAGACTACCCTCGTCCAGCCAAAATGAGCACCGCAGGCAGCATCACCAGCCAATTCTTTGACTCCTCTTTCTGTCAGCGTTTGCAAACCTGTGCGGCACAGCATCAGGCAACGCAATTCCACGTTATCCTCACGGCATACCAACTCCTGCTGCATAAATATAGCGGACAGCAGGAAATCATCATCGGCGCACCGTTTGCCAACCGCAATTTACCGGCCACGCAAAATATGATGGGGTTATTCATGAACACCCTACCATTACGCTTTGATATCGATCCTGATGCCAGTATCGCTTCGCTGATTGAGGACGTGCGCGTCGAATGTGAAGAAACTCTGAGATATCAGGATGTGCCGTTCAACTATATTCTGGATGAGATTACCTATGTGCGTAATCCCCAGATCAATCCAATCTTCCAGGCAATCTTGACGTATCAGGTCTTCCCCCATTTTCACAGCAGCCATGGCGGGTTCAAATATAAACCGTTAAAAGTGGATTACGGCACTGCAAAACTGGATCTCAACTTATGGGTAGAAGAAGATAAAGATAGCAACGGCCTACTGTTCACCATGAACTACAGCAGCGCGTTATTTTCCAGCAATACTGTCCGACGCATGCTGAATGACTTGCGAGCGACGCTTGAGACCTTAATTAACCAACCGCAGCTCACCGTGCGGGATCTTTCGCTGTTAGGCGACGAAGAGCGTCGGGCGACAATCGCACAATGCCAGCCGGCCGCTAGCACATTCCCGCCCGCGGTTCATCGGCAGTTTGAACAACAGGTACAACAACATCCCGATGCCATCGCGGTTCGCTGTGAAGGCCGTACATTCAGCTATGCTCAGCTCAATGAGCGAGCGAACCAGCTGGCTCATCAGCTCCAGAAAGACGGCATTGCTCATGGGGAGTGTGTCGCGCTGTTCATGCCTAAAAGCGAGTATTACGTCGTCGCGATTCTGGCCGTGTTAAAAGCAGGTGGATGCTACGTTCCAATCGATATCGATCTCCCTGCGCTGCATGTTGAGTTCATCCTGCAAAATTCAGCTGCCCGCTGCGTCATCATCGACGAACAGGCGCCCGGTGATAAGCTCCCCTGCCTCTACGTAAGACAAAACCGCAGCGCCATGCCAGTAAGCAACCCCGCTCAGTCACAAACCGTGACGGATGGCCCGGCTTACATCATTTATACCTCGGGCAGTACCGGCAAACCCAAGGGCGTTCGGGTCAAACACTCACAGCTAAGCCACTACTGTCAGGCTATTCAGCCCGTGCTCAACCTGCCGCCCGATGCCCGCTACGGCATGTTTTCATCCTTCACAACGGACTTAGCACACACGGTGCTGTTTCCTGCACTGATTCACCAGGGTCAGTTGGACGTGATCAGCACGGAATTACTCCGCTCCCCACAAGAGCTGTTCGCTTATCTGGCGCGCTATCCGGTAGATTGCATCAAGATCACGCCGTCGCATTTAGCGACGTTATTAACGTCACCACAGGCTGAAGCGTTATTACCTCGTCAGTTGCTGGTTATCGGTGGGGAACGCGTTCCTCTGTCACTCATCAAGCGTGTACGAGAGTTTCGAACGTCTTGCCGCATCCTCAATCATTATGGCCCAACCGAATGTACGGTCGGCGTCACTACCTATCCGGTGCCAGAAGATCTTAACGCGATCGCCGGTAATTACTTACCCATCGGGAAACCTCTGACCGATAGCCATGTCCTGCTGCTCGATCCTTATCAGCAGCTCGTTCCGACTGGCTTACCGGGTGAAATTTATCTGGGCGGCTCGCATGTCGCAGAAGGGTACATTGGCCTGCCAGATCAAAATAACGCACGCTTTATTCCTCACCCTTACCTTGAGGGCGAACGGCTTTATCGCAGCGGTGACAAAGGCCGTTTCCTGCCTGACGGCAATCTTGAATTTATGGGACGGTTGGATCGCCAGGTTAAAGTACGCGGCTACCGCGTTGAGCTGGCAGAGATCGAACAGGCATTACAACAGGTGGCTAATGCGACTCACGTAGCGATTAAACAAAACACGCTTCCCCACGGGGAAACGGTCTTAACCGCGTACCTGTGCGGCATTGATGAACCTAGTCAGGCCAAAGTTAAAACGGCGCTGCAAAAAAAACTGCCAGACTATATGCAGCCAGAACACTGGGTATGGCTAGAAGCGATGCCATTAACCGCCAGCGGTAAGATAAATTATGCTGCGTTACCCCTGCCCTCAGTAGAAAAGCGCGTAGCATTCCATGCCCCAGAAAATCAGCGTGAACATGACCTACATGAAATTTATCGCGACATTTTACAAAGCGAGACGATTGATACGCAGGAGAGCTTCTTTATCCTTGGCGGGAATTCTCTCAGCGCATTAAAGCTCATCCTGAGCGTTAATCAGCATTTTGGGACATCCCTGTCTCTGGGGCAGTTGTTCGAGAACAGCAGCATTGCCCAGTTGGCGCGTGTGATTGAAGAAAAAGGCACCCAGACTCAAACCGCAAGGGTGACAATCAACCGTGGTCAGCCAGAAGATAAACCCACGTTGCTTTTGATCCACCCCGCTGGCGGTAACGTGCTGTGCTATTCCGCGCTGGCGCGTGAATTGGGCGAGCGCTACCCCATATACGGTATTCAAGTGCCTGATTTCAGCGTTAACCAGCCTTATAACGCCGATATCAAAACGCTTGCCGCGTTCTACCTCTCAGAAGCTGGCGACATCGTTCATCGCTCTCGTCTGGTACTCGGAGGATGGTCTCTCGGCGCAACTATCGCTTTTGAAATGGCGCAGCAGCTCGCGAAAAAAGGCATAACGCCTACGGTATTAGTGTTGGACCAACCTGCACCAGAGATCAACATCGACGGCTCAGCAGGCATGAGCGAGGCTGAACGTCTGGCGTACTTTGCGCATAAAGTGGCTTTGTTTACCGGTGCATCTTTCGATCTTTCAGAGAAGTCGCTTCTAGGCATGAGTAATGAGCAGCGCACAACACGCTTTCTGGCAGAGTTTAAGCGAGTGGGGCTAGTTCCTGACGAGATTGGGCCACAAGAATTTCAGGATTTTCTCAATATCTTACAATCACATATTTACGCAGCAGAGACCTACCGTAGCGAACCTTACCCTGGAAACCTACTGGTCGTCGAAGCGGAGGATATTTTACCTGGGCGAATCCGCCTGCCCGAATCCGGGTTAGGGTGGCATCGCCTGACTGAAGGATGTCTGACCGTGCTGGCAGCTTCTGGCGATCATATCTCAATGATGAACGCACCGCATATTTCACGCATAGCAGAGAAGCTAAAGCGCGTATTGCGATAACACATCCGCCGTCTGCGGTTTCAAATGTTTAACGGCGGTTTGATCACATAAGCGAGGAGAAGCAAATGAGCGATACACCGTCGTTAACCGTTTGGCAATATCTGGTATCACGCGATGCCATCCTAACCATTATCTTACCAATTATTATTTACAATATCGCTTTCTGGCAATGGGGGGCAGGAGCTGCATTATTAATTACAGCTATCTATTCTGGTGTCCTGCAATATATCAGTCGGTGGAAAGGCTACTTGCCGATCATCGCCCTTATTTTGGTTTCAGGCCTAAGCCATTATCTTTATTTGGAAGGGTATATGCTGTTTGATATCAGGCAGGAGAGCGTCTTTTTATCCGTCAGCGGCGCAATGTCCACCGTGATTATCTTCAGCATTTACAGCATGCTCGGGCGTCCAGTCATACAGACACTAGCGGAACAAGCTACGCCAAGACTAAAAACACTTCCTCACTATGGCACCCCACGGTACACCAAAATATGGAACGAAGTCTCATTGGTCTGGATTGTGGCCTATCTGATAAAAGCCATCGTCATTTATACCCTTTCACTCCGGCCTGGATTACCAATGGATACCCTCGTCCTGATCAGCGGTTGGCCTCTAACATTGTTGCTCGTCATTTTCAGCTTCAAATGGCCAAAATATCGCTGGTCCTCACATGCGCAAGATGACGCTGTCTGAACCAGCCATCAAGTCATGCGTAATGAATGATGAATATAGGGAATATTATGAACCCGTTAACAAATAAACTAATCGTACTCGCTCACCATCCTGATGGCCCAGCCCAGTTAGAACACTTTAGGCTTGATGAACGCCATATCAATGCGTTACAACCCGGCGAATACATAGTTGAAAATAAGTGGCTATCTATTGACCAATACACGCGCGCTCGACTCAGTAGAAATACGGCCTTTGTTAGCACTATCAAGCTCGGAGAGGTTATTCAAGGGGAAACAATAGGCAATATCGTAGCAACAAAAAATCCAAAATTTCAGGTTGGAGACTGCGTATTTACCTTTTCAGGCTGGCAGAAATACTATGTCGGTACGCCTCAGGATTTTATTACACACCGCGTACTGCCGACGGCTCTATCACCTTCTATTTTTTTGGGGGCCGCAGGAACACCAGGACGTTCCGCTTATTTTGGCCTGAATAAAATAGCCAAACCCAAAGCAGGAGAAACGTTGGTGGTATCCGCTGCATCAGGAGGTGTCGGTTCAGCCGTCGGACAGCTAGGCAAACAAGCAGGGTGTCGCGTGGTCGGCTTGGCGGGCAGCGAAGAAAAATGCCGTTATGTCGTTGAGACTCTTGGGTTTGATACTTGTATTAATTATAAAGAAGCTGGTTTAGATCAGGCCTTGCGAGCTGCTTGTCCCAACGGAATTGACATCTATTTTGAAAATGTTGGTGGCAGAGTTTCTCTCTTCGTTGCCAGGTTGCTTAACGAAGGTGCCAGAGTTCCTGTTTGTGGCAGCGCGGCACTCTATAATCAAGGGCATGATGTTGATGCTTCAAGCCCGGTGGCATTTTTCTCTTCTTTGCCCGAAGCCCCTCTGAGCCGATTTTTTCTCGTCACTGAGTGGTTCAAAGACTACGCAGAAGCGGACATTTGGCTACTCGATGCCGTTGAGAAAGGGCGATTAAAATATCGAGAGAACATTATTGAGGGAATAGAGAATGCGCCTCAAGCCTTTATCGACTTATTAGACAGTAAACACTTCGGCAAGCAGTTGGTGCGCCTGTAAAGCGCTGAGACCAGAAATTAAAGACAAAAAAATAGACGTCCATTGACGTCTATTTTTTATGTTGGTACCGAGGACGGGACTTGAACCCGTAAGCCCAATCGGGCACTACCACCTCAAGGTAGCGTGTCTACCAATTCCACCACCACGGCATCACAATTACTACTTTAAAACGCTTACTTCGGAATGTCACTCGCCGGCGTTGAAGGCGCAGCAGGCGTTGTCGTCTGCTCGACTTTTTCAGGCTGGCTCAGGTTATCCCAAGCACCGCCTTTTTTCTGCAGCGAACTCAGGTTGCCCAGAATGAGGCTGATAATGAAGAACAGGGTCGCCAGTATCGCCGTCATGCGGGTCATGAAATTACCAGAGCCGCTCGAACCGAACAAAGTGGCAGAAGCACCTGCTCCGAACGAGGCTCCCATATCAGCACCTTTACCCTGCTGAAGCATGATCAAGGCAACCAGCCCGATCGATACTAACAGGAAAATCACTAATAGAGCTTCGTACATAGTCGTACCTGTTAACCGTTTTCTCCATGTCTCATGGAGAATGCTATATTCTGGCGGCAAACCGCGCGTCATTCCGCAAGTCAGATGTCTCAAACATCCCTTATCAAGCGGGTCTGAATACTAACCAAAGGATGTAACGTACGCAAGGGTAATTTGGTCACCGCGGGTTGATTGCAGAAAAAAACAGCGGCTTTCGGCACAAGATGCATGCCAAAAGCCCTATCTGCCTGATTTAATGCCGATCGTTTAAGAATCGAGATACCGGGGGCTACCACGGTGCGAGGTATCCCGGCGGGAACCTCATCACCGTGTTTCCCTCTAAATCTACGCTTAAGTGAACAGTATTATATCTGCCTGATTGGTTAATCAAAAAAACCTCAACCAACAGCTTTCACCGCATCGGCAATGCGGTTTGCCAGCGCGATAACGGTCTCTTCCTGTTCACCCTCAACCATGACACGGATAAGCGGCTCAGTACCGGATTTACGCAGCAACACCCGCCCGCGTCCGGCCAATTCTTTTTCCACATCCTGCGTAATCTGCTGAACGTTTTTATCTTCCAGCGGGTCGTTTTCTCCCGTAAACCGTACGTTGACCAGGATCTGTGGAAACAGCTTCATACCGCTGCATAAATCATGCAGACTCATATGATTTCTCACTATCGCGGTAAGAACCTGCAAACCAGCAATCACACCGTCGCCCGTCGTCGTTTTGTCGAGCAAGATGACATGGCCGGAGTTTTCTGCACCAATGCGCCACCCTTTTGCCTGCATCATTTCTAATACATAGCGATCGCCCACCTTGGCGCGAGCAAACGGGATGCCCAGCTGCTTTAATGCCACCTCAAGCCCCATGTTACTCATCAGCGTGCCCACGGCACCGCCACGCAGTTGCCCTTGGCGTAAACCTTCACGGGCGATGATATACAGAATCTGGTCGCCATCGACTTTGTTGCCCAAATGGTCGACCATGATGAGCCGATCGCCATCGCCGTCAAACGCGAGGCCAACATCCGCTTTCTCAGCCAGCACGCGAGCCTGCAGTAGCCTGACGTCGGTCGCCCCGCACTCTTCATTGATATTCATGCCATCCGGTTCACAGCCAATTGCGATGACTTTAGCACCAAGCTCGCGTAATACGCTGGGGGCGATATGATAGGTCGCACCATTGGCGCAATCGACGACAATCTTTAAACCATTGAGACTCAGTTCGCTCGGGAACGTACCCTTACAAAACTCGATGTAGCGACCAGCGGCGTCAACAATGCGGCTGGCTTTGCCTAATTCAGCAGACTCAACACACGTCAGCGGTTTTTCCAGTTCCGCTTCTATTGCTTCTTCTACGTCATCCGGCAACTTGGTACCGTCAATTGAGAAGAATTTAATACCGTTGTCGTAATACGGGTTATGAGAAGCAGAAATAACGATACCCGCTTCTGCACGGAACGTGCGGGTGAGATAAGCAACCGCTGGCGTCGGCATCGGGCCAGTAAAAGAAGCCGACAACCCCGCCGCTGCCAGCCCGGCTTCCAACGCAGACTCCAGCATGTAGCCTGAAATGCGGGTATCTTTGCCGATAATAATCTTACGAGAACCATGCCGTGCGAGCACTTTCCCCGCAGCCCAACCCAGTTTAAGCACAAAATCAGGGGTAATCGGTGTATTACCAACCTTGCCACGCACGCCATCGGTACCAAAATATTTGCGGTTACTCATCTCGTTTTTATTCCTTCGCAGAAAGGGTCGCCTCAACAATGCGCATGGCATCAGCCGTTTCTTTAACATCGTGCACGCGAATAATCTGTGCTCCCTGCATCGCCGCGATCACAGCACAGGCAACACTACCATGAACACGCTGCGCAGGCGGCACATTAAGGAGTTGTCCAATCATGGATTTCCTCGACATCCCCACCAGAAGCGGCAGTTCAAAACGATGTAATTCGCTCAGGCGAGCCAGAAGCGCATAATTATGGGCAAGATTCTTACCGAATCCGAACCCAGGATCCAGCAATAGCTTACTTTTCGGAATATTGGCGTTCACGCAGCGATCAATCTGCTGTTGCAAGAAATTGCCGATGTCCTGCATCAGGTCATCATAATGCGGCTTATGCTGCATGGTTCTCGGCATCCCCTGCATGTGCATCAGACACACAGGTAGCCCCGTTGCCGCCGCCGCTTCCAGCGCACCTGGCTCTTGCAAAGCGCGAATATCATTAATCAGATGTGCACCTGCCAGCGCTGACGCCGTCATGACTTCCGGCTTTGAAGTATCGACCGAGATCCAGACATCAAACCGCTTAGCGATGGCCTCAACGACAGGCACCACACGTTCCAACTCTTCTTCCGTGCTCACCTCATCTGCCCCAGGGCGTGTTGATTCACCGCCAATATCGATCAGGGCCGCACCAGCGTTAACCATCTCCTGAACATGCAGTAATGCCGCATCAAGCTTGTTGTGTTTTCCGCCATCGGAAAAAGAGTCCGGCGTGACGTTAAGAATACCCATGATACGTGGACAGGAAAGATCCAGCGTTGAGTCTCTGGCAACCAGTTGCATGATTTACCTCCGCATTCTGGTGTAGTTAGCATGAAAGGTGATTCGAAGAACATTCTCAGTAAAAAACCCCAGCCTGAGCTGGGGTTTTGTGAATTACCGATATCAATCGCAGGCGAATTATTTGTCGTCCGCTTGCTCAGACAGGGGGTTACCGGGAGTCGTGTTACCGGAATCAGAATTAGGTGTTTGCGGCTCATCCACTGGCGTAGGGGCTTTAGGTGTCCCACCGCCGTTGCTGGAATCGTTGTCAGAACGAGATGCTTCCCAGCCCGCAGGCGGACGAACCTCTTTCTTGCGACCCATCAAATCGTCAATCTGCGGCGCATCAATGGTTTCATACTTCATCAACGCATCTTTCATTGAGTGAAGGATGTCCATATTTGCCATCAACAGCTCACGAGCACGCACATAGTTACGTTCAATCAGTGATTTCACTTCCTGATCGATGATACGCGCCGTTTCATCTGACATGTGTTTGGCTTTTGCGACAGAACGGCCAAGGAATACTTCGCCCTCTTCTTCTGCATAAAGCAATGGACCCAATTTTTCAGAGAAACCCCACTGCGTCACCATGTTACGAGCAATCGACGTTGCGACTTTGATGTCATTAGACGCGCCAGTCGAAACATGCTCCACGCCGTAAATGATTTCTTCAGCCAGTCGACCACCGTACAGCGTAGAGATCTGGCTTTCCAATTTCTGACGGCTGGCACTGATCGCATCACCTTCAGGCAGGAAGAACGTCACGCCCAGCGCACGACCACGTGGGATGATCGTCACTTTATGAACCGGATCGTGCTCTGGCACCAGACGACCAATGATAGCGTGACCGGCTTCATGGTATGCCGTCGATTCTTTCTGCTTTTCAGTCATAACCATGGAACGGCGCTCGGCACCCATCATGATTTTGTCTTTCGCTTTCTCGAATTCGACCATCGAAACGACACGTTTATTACCACGAGCAGAGAACAATGCGGCTTCGTTAACCAGGTTAGCCAAGTCCGCACCAGAGAAACCTGGAGTCCCACGCGCAATCACTGACGCATCGATATCGGGAGACAGCGGTACGCGACGCATATGCACTTTCAAAATCTGTTCACGACCGCGAACATCCGGCAGGCCAACCACAACCTGACGGTCAAAACGACCGGGACGCAACAAAGCTGGGTCAAGCACATCGGGACGGTTCGTCGCCGCGATAACAATAATGCCTTCGTTGCCTTCAAAGCCGTCCATCTCAACCAGCATTTGGTTCAGCGTTTGTTCACGTTCATCGTGACCACCGCCTAAACCTGCACCACGCTGACGGCCAACGGCATCGATTTCATCGATAAAGATGATACAAGGTGCCGCTTTCTTCGCCTGTTCGAACATATCACGAACGCGAGAAGCACCAACACCAACAAACATTTCAACGAAGTCAGAACCGGAAATCGTAAAGAAAGGGACTTTCGCTTCACCAGCAATCGCCTTCGCCAGCAGCGTTTTACCGGTTCCCGGCGGGCCGACCATCAGAATACCTTTCGGAATCTTACCGCCCAACTTCTGGAAACGGCTAGGTTCACGCAGGTACTCAACCAGTTCGCTAACCTCTTCCTTCGCTTCGTCGCAACCAGCAACATCAGCAAACGTCGTCTTGATCTGATCTTCAGTCAGCATACGCGCTTTGCTCTTGCCGAAGGACATGGCACCTTTACCGCCGCCGCCTTGCATTTGACGCATGAAGAAGATCCAGACGCCAATGAGTAGCAGCATCGGGAACCAGGAAATAAAGATAGAAGCCAACAGGCTTGGCTCTTCCGGTGGCTCACCAACGACTTTCACATTCTTCGTTAGCAGGTTATCCAGTAGCTTGGGGTCATTGACAGGAATGTAAGTCGTGTATCTGTTGCTGTCTTTTTTGATAACACTGATCTCACGCCCGTTAATACGTGCTTCACGGACCTGATCCTGATTCACTTCAGTCAAGAAGGTTGAATAATCCACCCTACGGCCATTCGACTCGCTGGGCCCAAAGCTCTGGAAAACAGACATCAGCACCACTGCGATGACTAACCAGAGAATTAGGTTTTTCGCCATGTCACTCAAGGGATTAACCTCATATTACAACTGTGTTAAAAAACAGCGTTAGGGTACTACAGTTTCCGCCCTGTCGCTACAATATACACTTCACGAGACCGGGCACGTGAGGCGTCTGGTTTACGAATTTTCACTTTCGTAAACAGGGAGCGAATTTCCCGTAGGTATTCATCAAAACCTTCTCCCTGAAACACTTTCACCAGGAAACTTCCGCCTGGCGCTAATACATCCCGACACATACCAAGTGCTAATTCAACCAGATACATCGATTTCGGAAT
This sequence comes from Pectobacterium colocasium, assembly GCF_020181655.1. NCBI lineage: Bacteria > Pseudomonadati > Pseudomonadota > Gammaproteobacteria > Enterobacterales > Pectobacteriaceae > Pectobacterium > Pectobacterium colocasium. The sequence goes on along the minus strand of NZ_CP084032.1, from coordinate 696,712 downwards.
ATCAACGGCTGGTGTACCACTCATGTTAGGGGCCATGTCAGACATCACCACCTGAACTTTGCTATCGCCAACCCTTTCGAGCAAGGCTTTGAGGACCAGTTCATCACGAAAGTCCCCTTGCAGGAAATCGACGCCAACAATCGGATCCATCGGTAAAATATCGCACGCGATAATTCGACCATTTCCACCAATTTGCGTGACCACATACTGTGACCAACCGCCAGGTGCAGCGCCTAAATCCACAACCGTCATACCGGGTTTAAACAGTTTGTCGCTCTGTTGTATTTCGTCAAGTTTAAACCAAGCACGTGAGCGCAGCCCTTTTTTCTGGGCCTGCTGCACATATTTATCGCTAAAGTGTTCCTGCAACCAGCGACTGGAACTTGCAGAACGCTTTTTATTCGCCATCGATTTTCCAACTATTCTCAGTAACACGCTCGTGGTGGGGAGAAACTTCTCACATATTACCAATCAGAACAGTCAAATTGGTTATAATCATGAGATGGCGGTAGAATGACCCGTTTTCAATCCCAACCTAAGTAAAAAAGACAATGAACCTAAGTAATAAACAAAAACAACACCTGAAAGGCTTGGCACATCCGCTAAAACCGGTTGTCATGCTGGGCAATAACGGTCTCACCGAAGGTGTTTTGGCTGAGATCGAACAAGCATTGGCGCATCATGAACTGATCAAGATAAAAGTAGCGACAGAAGATCGCGAAACCAAAGCCTTGATTGTCGAGGCCATTGTTCGTGAAACAGGTGCCGCTAACGTTCAGGTCATCGGCCACACGCTGGTGCTGTACCGTCCTGCGAAAGAACGTAAAATTGTGTTACCACGATAACACTTTTTATTTCAGGATACTCAGTTTTAACGGAAAGGTGCCATGCCTCTCGGTTAGAGAAAAGGCCGCAAGCGGCCTTTTTCTTTTCTTTACAATTTTTGCTGTTTTAATCAACAACCCAGCAAAATTTACAGATATTCGACCTTCAGGATCTCATATTCCACATCGCCGCCCGGCGTACGGATGACCACAACGTCATCTTCCTCTTTGCCGATCAGCCCACGCGCAATCGGGGAATTGACAGAGATCAGATTCTGCTTAAAATCCGCCTCATCATCGCCAACAATCCGGTAGGTTTGTTCTTCTTCATTATCCAGGTTCATCACGGTTACCGTTGCGCCAAAAATAACACGTCCGTTCGCCGTCATCTTCGTGACATCGATAACCTGTGCGTTAGACAGCTTCGCTTCAATGTCTTGAATGCGCCCTTCACAAAAGCCCTGCTGCTCGCGTGCGGCGTGGTATTCTGCATTTTCTTTCAGATCGCCGTGCTCACGCGCTTCAGCAATGGCTGCAATAATCTCAGGTCGACGCACAGATTTCAGGTGGTCAAGCTCTTCGCGCAATTTTTCAGCACCACGCAAGGTCATCGGAAATTGTTTCATATTGTCTATACCTCTAAAAAAGTCCGTAAGACTCAAATAATCGTCATCCTGACGCGCTAAAAATCAAAGGCGACGGAGTCTCTGCAACGTGCCAGTCCTCACTGGACATAAAGCAAAAGCAACCAGCCCCGGAATAAAATTTCCAGGCTGGCAGCGGTTTTGCATTTTGATACGTATTTTACCCCAGAGTTCAATGAGGGTCATCGTTTACTTTAGACCTTGTTGCGCCGTAGTATGACCACACGTTACCCCGTTCTTAGCTGAGATTATGCGTTTTTCATCGATTGTTACCGGACTTGCCTGCGCTTTTGTTCTGCATGCCAATGCAGCTTCTGTTGAGGATCATCGCCAATATTTACCAGACGGCGCCAATCTGGCGCTATTGGTACAAAAAGTTGGCTCAACAACACCCAGCATGGCCTTCAATAGCCAGCAAATGGCGCTTCCCGCCAGTACACAAAAGGTGATAACCGCATTAGCTGCATTACTACAATTGGGTCCAGACTATCGATTCATCACTACGATGGAAAGCCATGGCCCTGTCACCAGCGGTATGCTAAACGGTAACCTCATCGTGCGGTTTAGCGGCGATCCAACACTTAAGCGCCAGCAAATACGGAACATGGTGCAAGAATTAAGAAAGCGCGGGATACAGGAAATCGCAGGGGATGTGCTAATCGATACCTCGGTATTCGCCAGTCACGATAAAGCGCCGGGCTGGCCCTGGAACGACATGACCCAGTGCTTCAGCGCCCCACCGGGCGCCGCGATTGTCGATCGTAACTGCTTCTCCGTCTCACTCTACAGCGCGCCTAAAGCGGGCGACAATGCGTTTATCCGCGTTGCATCCTATTATCCAGTGCAAATGTTCAGCGAGGTCCGCACGCTGGCTAAAGGCTCGTCTGATGCGCAATATTGCGAACTGGATGTGGTTCCTGGGGAACTGAATCGTTTTACGCTTACAGGCTGTTTGACTCAGCGCACAGAGCCGCTTCCGCTGGCGTTCGCGATTCAGGATGGGGCCAGTTATGCCGGCGCGATTGTTAAAGATGAGCTTCAGCAAGCAGATATTCGCATCAAGGGCAGCCTTCGTCGTCAGACGCAGCCAGGAGCCGCGGGGAGCGTTCTGGCTCAGACACAATCCGCGCCACTGCACGATCTGCTCACTATCATGCTGAAAAAATCGGACAATATGATTGCCGATACGGTTTTCCGTACCATTGGGCATGAGCGCTTTAGCGTGCCGGGTACATGGCGTGCCGGCGCAGATGCCGTACGCCAGATTCTGCGTCAGAAAGCAGGTGTGGATTTAGGAAACAGCATTGTTGTTGATGGTTCAGGCCTGTCACGACACAACCTGATTTCGCCAGAAACGATGATGCAGGTATTGCAGTACATCGCACAGCACGATAATGAATTGAATTACATCACCATGCTTCCACTTTCCGGCTATGACGGCACGCTGCGCTATCGTGGCGGCCTGCATGAAGCTGGCGTTGATGGCAAGGTTTCGGCGAAAACCGGGGCACTACAGGGCGTATATAATCTGGCAGGCTTCATCACCACCGCGAGTGGTCAGCGCATGGCATTCGTTCAGTTCCTGTCCGGTTATGCAGTGCCGCCAGAAGACCAACGCGCACGCCGTGTCCCTCTGGTGCGATTTGAAAGTCGCCTCTACAAAGACATTTATCAGAACAATTAAAATAAGAATGCGGCCTTACCCTGATGGGATAAGGCCGCAATAAGCGAGCATTAACTAGCAGAAGAACGCATCACTTTTGATAGATAATCTCAACGCCTTCGTCATCTTCATCGTCCCAATCATCATCCCACTCTTCTTCAGCTTCTTTTTCTATTTCAGCCAGCTGTTGACGGTGATAATCGTCCCACATGAATTCAACTTTTTCCGGTGCGCTTTCGGCAATCGCCGTCACTTTCGGATTGGCTTTCAGGAAGCTCATCACATCCCAGCAAAGTGGCGTGACGCCTTCACGGTTCGCCGCAGAAATCAGGTAATATTTCCCTTCCCAGCCAAGCGCAGTCGCAATCTCTTTGGCTCGTTTTTCCGCTTCAGCTTTGTCGATCAAATCAACTTTGTTGAAAACCAGCCAACGCGGTTTTTCTGCCAAACCTGCGCCGTACTGCTCTAGCTCGTTGATAATGATTTTGGCATTTTCAACCGGATCAGACTCATCAATCGGAGCCAGATCAACCAAGTGCAACAGAACACGGCAGCGCTCCAGGTGCTTCAGGAAACGAATCCCTAACCCAGCACCTTCGGATGCTCCTTCAATCAAACCAGGAATATCCGCCACAACAAAGCTCTGTTCGCTATCCATACGAACCACGCCAAGGCTCGGCACCAGTGTGGTAAACGGATAGTCGGCGACTTTTGGTTTTGCCGCTGATACCGCACGGATAAAGGTCGATTTACCTGCGTTGGGCAGCCCCAGCATTCCCACGTCAGCCAGCAACAGCAGTTCCAGTGTCAGCTCACGTTCTTCACCTTTCGTGCCGCTGGTCTTCTGGCGAGGAGCACGGTTGACGGATGATTTAAAACGCGTGTTACCTAAACCATGCCAGCCGCCTTTCGCTACCATCAGGCTCTGCTGATGACGCGTCATATCACCTAGCACTTCGCCAGTTCCCTGATCGAGAACACGCGTACCAACCGGGACTTTAATCGTAATATCTTTGCCGCGCTTACCCGTACAATCACGGCTTTGCCCGTTTTGTCCACGCTCAGCGCGGAAAGATTTTTCAAAACGGTAATCGATCAGTGTGTTCAGGTTTTCGTCAGCCAGCAGATAAACGTCACCGCCGTCACCGCCGTCACCGCCATCTGGGCCACCGTTAGGAATATATTTTTCACGACGAAAGCTAACACAACCGTTACCGCCATCGCCTGCCACAACAAGAATTGTGGCTTCATCTACAAACTTCATTGATTCTCTCCGCAAAAAACCAATAGAGAATATCTACGTGTTTTAGGCTTGTTATTGGTTCTTCTTGGCGTAACTTTTTGATTTTACGGCATGTAGCGTATTTCTACTCACCATTAAAAAAACTGACGCACCAGAACGCATTCCAGCAAAGGAGCGGATTGTACCTGCCTGCTCCAATAATTTCATCTGTATTAAAAATAAGCAACACATGCAGAATGTCAAAAGGCGTCTGTGCCCCTCTGCAATACGTATCTCTCAGGCTACTTCTGCACCCTCAATGGCGGCACAGGTTCTTTCTTACCGGGTAAGAAACGATGTCCGATAGCAGAAAACATCGCACCGGCAACCACGACAAAAGCGCCCAGGTAGCCAACCCAGTTCAGCACTGGCGCAGCAAAGAAAGCCGGCCACCCCAACGCCAGTAGATCGGAAAACAACAGCGTAAACAGCGGCGTCAGCGTAATGACGGCACTCACCTGCGACGCCTGCCAGCGTGCCATGGCCTCCGCAAGCGCACCATACCCAATTAATGTATTCGCACCGCAGAATAGCAGGCAGATAAGCTGCCAGTTGCTCAGTTGGAAAATAGCCTCAAGCTTGGTAAAAGGCGTAATAAACACGACGCAAAGCACATATAGCAGAAACAGAATTTGCTGTGATGTCAGACGCCGCAACAGCACCTTCTGCGCTACGCCATAGGATACCCATACCGCCGAAGCACAGACGCCTAACAGCACACCCAGCGTGTAGTCCGTCAGCCGGGTAAAAATCTCAATCAGGCTGGTATTAAAGAACAGGATCAGGCCGCAGATCAGCATGATCGCGCCAATGACCTGCGTGCCACGCATCTTTTCCTTTAGGATAAGTACGCTGGCGAACATCATACCAACAGGAGAAAGCTGCCCGATAACCTGAGACGCTGTCGGACTTAGATATTGCAGAGACGAGCTAAAGAAAACAAAGTTACCCAGTAGTCCAGCCGTCGCGATCAGTAGCAAAATCCACCAACGCCGATGCCGGAAAACCCGCATTGGCGGTAAATTCTTACGGTATGACAGAATAATGCCGAGTCCAATCGAGGCGATAAAAAAACGATACCAAACAATCGTATAAGGTTCCATTACCACCAGAACCTGTTTCATGGCTATCGGTAGCGCCCCCCAGCAAACTGCCGTAGTCAACGCCAGACAAAGGCCGATACCCGTCTGCTGTTTAGTATTCATACTTACCCAGATGGTTTACTCAGAATCAGAATGTAAAAAGCCCCGCAAAGAATTGCGGGGCTTGAATCCGTAAGACCTAACGCGAAAAATTATTCAGCAACGATGCTGATATATTTACGGTTTTTTGGGCCTTTAACTTCAAACTGAACTTTACCATCAGTCAAAGCAAACAGAGTGTGGTCTTTCCCGCAGCCAACGTTAGTTCCTGCGTGGAATTTGGTGCCACGTTGACGAACGATGATGTTACCAGCCAGTACACTTTCGCCGCCAAAACGTTTTACGCCCAGACGTTGTGCATTGGAGTCACGACCGTTACGGGTTGAACCGCCAGCTTTTTTGTGTGCCATTTAATCCGCTCTCCTAATCTTAAGCGCTGATGCCGGTAATTTTCACGTCAGTGAACCACTGACGGTGGCCTGCTTGCTTACGGTAGTGTTTACGGCGACGGAACTTAACGATCTTCACTTTTTCGCCACGACCATGAGCAACAACTTCAGCTTTGATTTTACCGCCATCGACGAAAGGAACGCCGATTTTGATTTCTTCACCGTTGGCAACCATCAGAACTTGGTCAAACTCAACGGCTTCACCAGTTGCGATGTCCAGCTTTTCCAAGCGAACGGTTTGACCTTCGCTTACTCGGTGTTGTTTACCACCACTTTGGAAAACTGCGTACATATAAAACTCCGCTTTCCGCGCACTCACTATAGGTTTTCAGAGTGCGCTATAAATATTCATAATAGGGCGCGAATTCTACGCAAAAATACTGCGGATGACAAGTGTATAATCAACGGATGTGAAGAAAAAGAATACAACGTATGAACTGCCGTTTATCTCTCTCATTTTTCAAGTACAATCGGCGCAATAAGTTCCATCTTGCCGATATGCAACAGCAATCTTACGGCAGTGTTGAAGACATACGTTGGCACAAACCATGAATCTAGAACAAATTACAACATTAACCGCGCAAGATATGGCAGTTGTTAATAACGTCATTCTTGAACAACTGAATTCCGACGTCGTTTTGATCAACCAACTTGGACATTACATCATCAGCGGCGGTGGAAAACGTATACGCCCTATGATTGCTGTTCTGGCCGCCAGAGCCCTCGACTATAGCGGTGATAAACACGTCACTGTTGCTGCACTGATCGAATTTATCCATACCGCAACACTGCTACATGATGACGTGGTAGACGAATCTGACATGCGTCGGGGTAAAGCGACGGCCAATGCCGCCTTTGGCAATGCCGCGAGCGTTTTGGTTGGGGATTTCATTTATACCCGCGCCTTCCAGATGATGACCAGCCTTGAATCGTTACGTGTTCTGGCACTCATGTCGGAAGCGGTAAACGTGATTGCCGAAGGCGAAGTCTTGCAGTTAATGAACTGCAACGACCCAGATATTACCGAAGAAAGTTATATGCGCGTCATTTACAGCAAAACGGCTCGTTTATTTGAAGCCGCCGCACAATCTTCATCCATCCTTGCGGGCGCGACGCCAGAGCAAGAGAAAGCGCTCCAGGACTACGGCCGCTACCTGGGCACCGCGTTCCAGTTAATTGACGATCTGCTTGATTACAGTGCAGACGGAAAAACGCTGGGCAAAAACACGGGCGATGATCTTAATGAGGGCAAGCCAACGCTGCCACTACTGCACGCCATGCGTAATGGCAATACAGAACAGAGTGCGCTGATTCGTCAGGCAATTGAAGAAGGAAACGGACGCCACCTACTGGAACCAGTGCTTGCCGCCATGCAGCAGTGTGGTTCGCTTGATTATACGCGTCAGCGGGCCGAAGAAGAGGCAGATAAAGCGATTAGCGCACTACAGCAACTACCGGAAACACCATACCGTATGGCGCTAGAAGGCCTTGCCCACTTAGCCGTACAGCGCGATTTCTAATCGTGGTGTAAGGTACTATGTATCTGCTTCAATCGTGTCTGGTTCAATCTACGTAGCGCTGCCTTGCAGCGCTACTCGTTCGCAGACTAGGCAGTCTGGTCGATGGGGACCTCATCCAGCCGAGACAACATCGCTATCGTCCCTTCACGCAAGATGAAATTGATCAGCCGGGTTCGTTCATCAACAGAAAGTTGATGGAAAATATGCACCCACGATGACAACAGGGTCGGCTCATTATCGATGCGGTAATATTCTGTTGGCGGGTTCTCTCTTACGAGCAGAGAATTCCTGACCTCGTTCGGCAAACTACGAATAGAATATTCGACACCACGCCCTTGAACCCCTTTCCTTCTGCGCTTTTCCCAACCGTCGTCTCGCGCCCGTTTGTTCAGCCCCTGCGGTGACTTCGGCAATCCACCTACGCCAACCAGCTCACTTGTTGCAAACCATTCTTTGTCCATACTCGTCACTCCCTTGTTTGTTTTGAACAGGCATTACGTCAACTCGCCCAAAAGTTTCCATATAATAGACTATAATTACCTAAACCGCTAACTTTTACACGTTACCGGCACACCTAAGTAATAAAGAAATGATTAAATCCAGTGCGATGCTAAAACATCGCGCCCAGAGTAATACGGTAAACCGAAAGAAAATGCAGGTTCCTTCTTCACCACAGATGGGCAATCAGGGAACCCACTCCCTATAGCTCAGTCAATCTCCATTGATGAGATAGGTTCTTCATCCGACGGTGTAATACCCAACTGGCTCAGCGTCGTCGATACGCCGACGCGAAGAATATAAGCGACTAGCTCATCTCTTTCTTTTTCAGATAGTTGCTGATAAATCTGCATCCATACCGCCAGAGCCGCAGGTTGCTTGGCCGAGTAGACGGAAGGCTCGATTTCGAGTAATAGGGATTTTTTTACCGTATCCGGTAAGCTGTGAATTGAGTACTCCACTCCTCTTCCCTGGACGCCTTTACGGCGACGCTTCTCCCATCCATCCTCACGGGCGCGCTTATTCAATCCTTGTCTTGATTTCGGAAGGCCGCCGACTCCAACCAATTCGCTGGTAGCAAACCACTCTTTTTTCATTGCCTTTCATCCTGATAGTGCCATCCCTAACAAAAACGCGCTTATTTGGAAATTAATTGAGAATTTTAAGGAAAATTAATGCTATATTATTTCCAAATAATAATGTCATGTTAGCTCGGCATATAACTAACATCCGTTATTTATACCACTAATCTACAGTCGTCTTATAGCAAATAAGGGAAGGAATATGATTTTAAGGAAACAAGACTGGCATCCCGCTGATATCATTGCTGCACTGCGCAAGAAAAACACGACGCTGGCGGCAGTATCGCGAGCGGCCGGATTAAGCTCATCTACGTTAGCTAACGCGCTCTCACGCCCCTGGCCCAAGGGGGAATGGCTTATTGCCGATGCGTTGAATATTCACCCCTCAGAGATTTGGCCCAGCCGGTATTACGATCCGGAAACCAATGAGCTTATCGACAGAAAAAAACTCATCCGCCCCGATTAAAAAAGAAAAGCCGGAGATCACTATCTCCGGCTTTTATTCTGCGTATTGTTAACAATCGCAATTATTTGATGAACGTCTCGCCTAACTCAATATCCTGCTTCAACGTCTCCAGCATGCTGCTAAGCGCATTTTGCTCAAAAGCGCTTAATGTGCCGATATCTTTACGCTCTACGACGCCGTCTTTGCCCAACAGCACCGGTTGAGCGAAGAAACGAGCATATTTGCCATCGCTTTCAACGTATGCACATTCCACCACACCGCTTTCGCCTTGCAGCGCACGAACCAGAGACAGACCAAAGCGTGCAGCAGCCTGGCCCATAGACAAAGTGGCCGATCCGCCACCCGCTTTGGCCTCAACAACCTCGGTGCCCGCATTCTGAATACGCTTGGTCAGATCGGCCACTTCCTGCTCACTGAAGCTGATACCAGGAACCTGAGACAGCAGTGGAAGAATCGTCACACCAGAGTGTCCGCCGATAACTGGAACATTAATATCCTGTGGCTGTTTGCCTTTCAGCTCAGCAACGAAGGTATTGGAACGGATGATATCCAGCGTGGTAACGCCGAACAGTTTGTTTTTGTCATACACGCCAGCTTTTTTCAGCACTTCAGCTGCAATGGCAACGGTCGTGTTCACTGGGTTAGTGATAATACCGATGAAGGCTTTTGGGCAGGTAACCGCAATTTGCTCAACCAGATTACGCACAATTCCCGCATTGACGTTGAACAGATCGGAACGATCCATACCAGGTTTACGTGCCACACCAGCAGAGATCAGCACGATATCCGCGCCAGCCAGCGCAGGTTTAGCATCTTCACCGCTATAGCCTTTGATCTTCACTGCTGTAGGAATGTGGCTCAGATCGACAGCAACACCCGGCGTGACCGGTGCAATATCGTAAAGGGATAGTTCTGAACCTGAAGGAAGCTGGGTTTTGAGGAGGAGTGCGAGTGCCTGACCGATACCACCTGCTGCTCCGAGAACTGCAACTTTCATCCTAAACTCCTTATTATCGTAAAATAAAAAAGTGCCGTGAATTCATTTGGTTATAAACAGAATATAAAAAATGGGGATAAGATCAGTCTACTCACCTTTCTGCAAATGACATGAGAGACAAAAATACGCTATGTCTCTAATAATAAATCAAAAACAACCATTCGTTTGAAAGGTAAGTAAAGTTAATAAGCTATTGAGCTATAACGCGGTGTTCATTCACGTGCAATTAACCTGTGCGCTACATTACACCGATCGATGGCGTCCAAACAACATCATTCTGATAACATTTGATTTACTTTTATGTGACGCAGGACGCATTTTTCGGACTACTCACGGACCGAATTTTTGTGAAAACAGCGACTAGCACATATCTGAGGAAATAGACTGGAATTATAGGCGATTTAATTGCATAAAAATTCACACAACTGCATAATAGGAGAATTAACCATAACAATTAATCCGGTGCAGAATGCGAAATTCGACAAAACAAGAAGACCTCGTTAAAGCGTTCAAAGCGCTGTTAAAGGAAGAGAAGTTCAGTTCTCAAAGTGAAATTGTTCAGGCATTGCAAGACGAAGGATTTGAAAATATCAACCAATCCAAGGTGTCACGCATGCTGACGAAATTTGGCGCCGTGCGCACACGCAATGCAAAAATGGAGATGGTGTATTGTCTCCCAGCGGAACTCGGCGTTCCTACAACGTCTAGTCCACTAAAGAACCTGGTGTTGGACGTGGACTACAACGATGCGGTCATCGTCATCCATACCAGCCCTGGCGCCGCGCAGCTCATTGCCCGCCTGCTGGACTCACTCGGGAAGTCCGAAGGGATTCTCGGCACCATTGCGGGGGATGACACCATCTTCACCACCCCGGCAAGAGGCTTCAGCGTCAAACAGCTTTACGAAGCTATTCTGGTGCTCTTCGAACAAGAGCTGTAACTCACCCGCTCGCTATCGTTTTTATTACTCGTTTTTTACTGAGTATTTTCGCTACGTTTTCTTTGCTACGTGTAGGATCGCTACACGTAGCAATTATTGCCAAAACGCTCACACCGCGGGCAGTTCAGCCAACGGCCAACGTGGTCTAACGGATACCCCCAGCGTCTGGCTGGCGCCGTGCATCAGACGTACACTGCCCGCATAGGCAATCATCGCACCATTATCCGTACAGAATTCAGGACGCGCATAAAACACTTCGCCGCCACGTTTTGCCATCACTTCACCTAAGCGCTGGCGTAGCGTCCGGTTTGCACTCACGCCCCCCGCCATGACCAGTCGCTTAAAGCCCGTTTCATCCAGCGCACGACGACACTTGATAGCCAGCGTATCCACAACGGCATCTTCAAATGCGCGAGCAATGTCGGCACGCGTTTGATCGTCATCGCCGTTGCTCCGAATCGTATTGGCAGCAAACGTTTTTAGCCCAGAGAAGCTGAAATCCAGCCCAGGTCGATCGGTCATTGGGCGCGGAAACGTAAAGCGCTGCGAATCCCCCGTCTGCGCCATCTTCGACAGCATCGGGCCACCGGGATAATCCAGCCCCAGCAGTTTCGCCGTTTTATCAAACGCTTCGCCCGCGGCGTCATCAATCGACTCGCCCAGTAAACGGTATTCACCAATGCCCGTTACGCTGATGAGCTGCGTATGTCCACCAGAAACCAGCAGCGCCACGAAGGGAAACGCCGGTGGATTATCTTCCAGCATCGGCGCCAGCAAATGCCCTTCCATATGGTGCACAGGAATTGCTGGCACATCCCAGGCAAACGCCAGAGAACGTCCAACCGTCGCCCCCACCAGTAACGCGCCAACCAAACCAGGACCAGCGGTATAAGCCACACCATTGATGTCGCTTGCCTGCAACCCGGCTTCACGCAGCGCAGCCTGAATTAATGGAACCGTTTTACGCACGTGATCGCGTGAGGCAAGCTCAGGCACGACACCACCGTAATCAGCATGTAATTTGACCTGGCTGTATAACTGATTGGCGAGCAAACCGGTTTCTGTGTCATAAATGGCCACGCCGGTTTCATCACAGGATGTTTCGATACCCAATACACGCATTGCTGTTCCTACTTTGATGACGATACAAGCGCTCGTTGAATGCTGCTTGCTTCAAACTGTGGATAGTCTACCATAAGCTCCCTGATTTCTGCGCTGGCCGTGGTTGGGTGTTTTATGATCACCACAATGCTTTACAAAGGCGTCACGTTTGCAGTAGAATTCCGCACCATTTTGAAAAGGCTGGCACAAGGCCAGCGGCAAACCGAATTTATTGAGGTGAGAGGCACATGCCGGTAATTAAAGTACGTGAAAACGAGCCGTTCGACGTAGCTCTGCGTCGCTTCAAGCGTTCCTGTGAAAAAGCAGGTGTTCTGGCTGAAGTTCGTCGTCGTGAGTTTTATGAAAAACCAACGACCGAACGTAAGCGCGCTAAAGCTTCTGCAGTGAAACGTCACGCGAAGAAACTGGCTCGAGAAAACGCACGCCGCACTCGTCTGTATTAATTTTCAGGAGGGTTTCCCTCCAACGCGTGATTAATCCGCAGACTTAGCAGTTGCATACGAAGGCCGTGCTTTCCGAAAGGAAGCGCGGCTTGTTGTCGTTTATAAGCTATATCCAATGTAACCACCTTACAGAAAGATATACATCAGGGGCTTATGGCTGGACGAATCCCACGCGTATTTATTAATGACCTGCTGGCGCGCACCGACATCGTCGATCTCATTGACGCGCGTGTCAAACTGAAAAAGCAGGGCAAAAACTACCATGCGTGCTGTCCGTTCCATCACGAAAAAACCCCCTCATTCACCGTAAACGGTGACAAACAGTTCTACCACTGTTTTGGCTGTGGCGCACACGGCAACGCCATTGATTTTTTGATGAATTACGATCGTCTCGAATTCGTTGAAACCATTGAAGAACTGGCCACCCAATACGGCCTCGAAGTGCCTTATGAAAGCGGCACTGGCCCAACCCAGTTAGAGCGTCACCAGCGACAAAGTCTATACGAATTGATGGGGCAGCTCAGCGGGTTCTATCAGCAAGCACTAAGCCAGTCAGTCGGTACGCCAGCGTTGCAGTATCTGCAACAGCGCGGTTTAAGCGCAGAGGTTATCAGCCATTTTGCGATCGGCTTCGCTCCGCCCGGCTGGGATAACGTCTTAAAGCGCTTTGGCCGCAATAATGATGACCGCAGCACATTGAACGATGCCGGCATGCTGGTGACTAACGATCAAGGCCGAACGTATGATCGCTTCCGCGAGCGAGTGATGTTCCCCATTCGCGACAAACGGGGGCGAGTGATTGCTTTCGGCGGACGAGTATTAGGCGACGGTACGCCAAAGTACCTTAACTCGCCAGAAACAGAGATTTTTCATAAAGGTCGCCAGTTGTACGGCCTGTATGAAGCGCAGCAAAGCCACGCGGAGCTAAAGCGACTTTTGGTTGTTGAAGGCTATATGGATGTCGTGGCGCTGGCGCAGTTTGGTATTGATTATGCGGTGGCGTCGCTGGGTACTTCGACGACCGCCGATCACATTCAGTTACTCTTTCGCGCCACCGATCTAGTGGTGTGTTGTTATGACGGAGACCGTGCCGGACGCGAAGCGGCATGGCGCGCGCTGGAAACTGCGCTACCCTATTTGAACGATGGTCGTCAGCTACGCTTTATGTTTCTGCCGGACGGTGAAGATCCCGACACGCTGGTACGTAAAGAGGGCAAAGCCGCCTTTGAACAGCGTATGGAACACGCTCTGCCGCTGTCGCAGTTTCTGTTTGAAACGCTGCAACAGCAGGTGGATATGAGTTCTCCCGATGGCCGTACCAAGCTCAGCACGCTGGCGCTGCCGCTGATAGGCCAGGTACCGGGAGAAACGCTGCGGCTCTATTTGCGCCAGCAGCTCGGCAACAAGCTAGGTATTTTGGACGACAGCCAGTTGGACAGGCTACTGCCTAAAATGGCAGAGCAGGCGCAGCCTTACCAGCCGCCGCAACTAAAAGTCACAACTATGCGTATACTTATAGGACTTTTAGTACAAAACCCCAGGCTGGCGGCAGAGGTTCCTGACCTTGCGCTGGAAGGGATTGAAGAAGACAAAGTGGCTGGTTTATCGCTGTTTCAGGATTTGGTGAAAACCTGCAACGCCAGCCCGGGAATGAACATGGGTTTGCTGTTGGAAAAATATCGCGACAGCAAGTACCGCAAGCAGCTTGAAACCATGGCTTCATGGAACCATATGATCGTAGAGGAAGAGCTCGACGAGAAGTTCAGAATCAGTCTGGCAGAGCTCTACGATCAGCTGTTGAAACAGCGACAAGAAACATTGATTGCCCGTGACAGAACGCACGGGCTCAACGCCAAAGAAAAAAAAGAGCTTTGGTCGTTGCAACTGGCGTTGACCAGAAAACACTGATACAGAGGCTTAATTGCCGATAAATAGCAGGGTTGAGCCCTGCAAAGAGCCGCTACAGGGGCCGCGGCGATAAGAAAAATACCCCTAATGCTATTGTTAGCGAACTACGCTGACCGACACCAACCCAAATACTCTGAAGTGTGGATACCGTCTTATGGAGCAAAACCCGCAGTCACAGCTGAAGCTGCTTGTCACCCGTGGTAAGGAGCAAGGCTACCTGACCTATGCTGAGGTCAATGACCATCTGCCGGAAGATATCATCGACTCGGATCAGATCGAAGATATCATCCAGATGATTAACGACATGGGCATCCAGGTGATGGAAGAAGCACCGGATGCAGACGATCTGTTGCTGGCCGAAAACACCAATGATGCCGATGAAGATGCGGCAGAGGCTGCTGCGCAGGTTCTATCCAGCGTTGAATCGGAAATTGGTCGCACTACCGATCCGGTTCGCATGTACATGCGTGAAATGGGTACCGTTGAGCTATTGACGCGTGAAGGCGAGATTGATATCGCCAAACGTATCGAAGACGGTATCAACCAGGTTCAGTGCTCTGTCGCCGAGTATCCTGAAGCCATTACTTACCTGCTGGAACAATACGATCGCGTTGAAGCGGGCGAAAGCCGCCTGTCCGACCTGATCACCGGCTTCGTCGATCCTAATGCGGAAGAGGACATCGCCCCTACCGCAACGCACGTGGGCTCCGAGCTGTCGAGCGAAGAAATGGACGATGACGACGAAGAGTCTGAAGACGACGAAGACTCCGAAGACGATAACAGTATCGATCCGGAACTGGCGCGTGAGAAGTTCACCGAACTGCGTGAACAATATGAAACCACCCGTCAGGCTATCAAAGCCCATGGTCGTAGCCATGCGCTGGCAGCACAGGAAATTCTGAACCTGTCTGAAGTCTTCAAACAGTTCCGCCTGGTGCCGAAACAGTTCGATTTCCTGGTTAACAGCATGCGTTCCATGATGGATCGCGTCCGTACTCAGGAACGTTTGATCATCAAACTGTGCGTTGAACAGTGCAAAATGCCGAAGAAAAACTTCGTCACTATGTTCACCGGCAATGAAACCAACAGCACCTGGTTTGCCGCAGCCGTCGCCATGGGCAAGCCGTGGTCTGAAAAGCTGAATGATGTAGAAGAAGACGTCACTCGCAGCCTGCAAAAACTGCAACAGATCGAAGAAGAAACCGGTCTGACAATCGAGCAGGTGAAAGACATCAATCGCCGCATGTCGATTGGTGAAGCAAAAGCACGTCGCGCCAAGAAAGAAATGGTGGAAGCCAACCTGCGTCTGGTTATTTCTATCGCGAAGAAATACACCAACCGTGGTTTGCAGTTCCTCGACCTCATTCAGGAAGGCAACATCGGTCTGATGAAAGCGGTAGATAAATTCGAATATCGCCGTGGTTACAAATTCTCGACCTATGCAACCTGGTGGATCCGTCAGGCGATCACCCGCTCTATCGCCGATCAGGCACGTACCATCCGTATTCCGGTACACATGATTGAGACGATCAACAAACTGAACCGTATCTCTCGTCAAATGTTGCAGGAAATGGGTCGTGAACCGACGCCGGAAGAGCTGGCTGAACGTATGCTGATGCCGGAAGACAAGATCCGTAAAGTGCTGAAGATCGCGAAAGAGCCGATTTCAATGGAAACCCCGATTGGTGATGATGAAGATTCACATTTGGGCGATTTCATTGAAGATACGACGCTGGAGCTGCCGCTGGATTCAGCAACGTCGGAAAGCCTGCGTTCTGCGACACACGACGTACTGGCTGGCCTGACCGCACGTGAAGCGAAAGTCCTGCGTATGCGTTTCGGTATCGATATGAACACCGACCATACGCTGGAAGAAGTGGGCAAACAGTTTGACGTTACGCGTGAACGTATTCGTCAGATCGAAGCGAAAGCGCTGCGTAAACTGCGCCACCCAAGCCGTTCCGAAGTGCTGCGTAGCTTCCTGGATGATTAATTCGGTTCTCAGCTAATCCACACGACATGATAAATAACCCCGGTTCTCCGGGGTTATTTTTTGCCTGTCAGAACGCTCAGATTGCATTTATACGTTATCCTGCAATGCCTGATGCAGCTCCTGATACGACGCCACCAGCGACTCCAGCGTCGCACGATTCAGTCCACTTGGGTTCGGCAGCACCCAAACCTGCGTCTCGCCAATACGCAACGCCTGACGTCCCCACGACACTTTCTTGATACCAAACGCCTGACTGAACGCCTGCTTCCCCAGCACAGCCAACGCACGCGGCTGATAACGCTCCATTTTCTCAACAATCGCGCTCCCACCTTGCAGCAGCTCATCTCGCCCTAGCTCGGTGGCTTCAACCGTTGGGCGATCCACCAGCATCGTGATGCCGCATCCGGTGTCCAGCAGATGTTGTTCTTCGGCGGGCGTCAGCAACCGCTCGGTAAACCCTGCCTGATGAATGACTTTCCAGAAGCGGTTACTGGGGTTCGCGAAGTGGTAACCATGATGGGCCGTCGACAACCCAGGGTTAATGCCGCAGAAAACCACCTGAAGATTCATGGCAAGAATATCGGTAATCATGTCTTTCCCTACTTCCGTTGACTACAGCTATCGTAAATTCTGATAAGAATAACAACAAGCTATCTTGAGTACATAAAAGCACCACCCAGCAGATAGGCTATAGACCTCCTCCGCACATTACCGTATAATCATTGCCCATTCGGCCCCTTAGCTCAGTGGTTAGAGCAGGCGACTCATAATCGCTTGGTCGCTGGTTCAAGTCCAGCAGGGGCCACCAAATATATAATCGACATACTACGTATTTTTATGATTTCTTCATCGTTTTGACTATTCAGAAAAAAGTTATCAGATATTCGGATAAATAAAATTTCAAATTAAGAAAAAAACATTAATGATTTCCCTTACAATTTAAAAACCAAAAATCGCCTCTAAAAATAGATAATTAACCTTACCCCATCACTTCCCACTGAATAATACTATAACTAGTGCGTAAAAGAATTTTAATTAAATGAAAATCAATCAAAATTGAAAGGTAAAATATGGATAATGGATGGGCTAATATCGCCAAAAATTTAATGAAAAGCCAGAAATTAAAGTATTGTAGTGCGCCAGAAATTTTACATGAAAGGTGTGACTCAAGAATCATTGATGCACATACATTATCAAAATCTTTATCTCTTCGGCCTATAGCAAGTAATGGAGTGGTTATGTCAGTGAATACCAACCCCTTTACTTTAAATGAACAAAATGGAGTGCTAACATTTACAAAAACCGGCATTTCTAAAGCATCTGTATTTACTGGATTTTGTGCCTACCACGATAAACATATCTTTTCTCCTATAGAAAATACTTTGTTCTATCCCTCAGCAGAAAACCTTTTCTTACAAGCTTATCGTATTAGTTGCATGGAATATTTTAAAAAATCACTTATTGTTAAAAACCAATATAAATTAAGAAACGAATTCAATTCACAATTGAAAGAATTAAAGAAAGAACGCAATGACGATGATTTAAAAACAAAAGAGAAAATAATAAAATCAATCCTATCCGAAAAAGAAAGGCATGAAAAACAAGGTTTATCCGACACTGGAAAGATAAAGAAAAAACTTGATGAAATATATTTATCAAAGTCTTTCTCACGTCTTAGACACAAAGTATTTGAAGTAGAGAACAATAAAGTTGTAACAGGAGCATCCATCCTAATAGAAATAGATTTCTATAACAATAAATTGCAAAACCTCAATGACTACAATCAAGATCAATTTATTATATTCAATTGTATAAGCACTAGTAAAGACAAAGGATTTATTTTTTTCTCATGGCTTCAGGAAAATAGCCTAGCGGAAAAATTAATTAAATCATTAATGGAAAAAGAGAATAAAGAAGACCTACTCGTTGAGTTTTTCTATTCTTATTCAGAAAATACATATTCCAACCCTGAATGGTGGGATTCATTATCTAGCGATACTAAAAATGTGTTGAGTAGTAAGCTGAATGAGGTAAATTCTTCTTCCAGAGATTTAAGCAGACCGAGAAAAAAGTATGATGCTTTCAAAATCATAAGCCATTTTGATTTATGAAATTGCTCTCTAATACTATTCATAAAGATAACTACTCGATACTTCTATCGGAAACTCATCGCTAGAGTTATCTACCATACTTCAAGTTTTTTGTGCGTTGACACACCATAACGGAGCATACATAAGTGTACGTAGTATCTCCAAAGTATATAAAGCTGAATAACTTTGCGCATTGATGCTTCGCTTTTCATAGAGCAGGGCCAATGCGGAGGGACGCCACTTTCAGCAAATGTAGCGCCATTATGCAATGGTCACTTACATATGCAACAATTATGGAGTAAAAGAAATAGCGCTAGGTGGTAAAACACCTAACGCATCGACCTCAGAAATAACGGCCGCCTGATATCAGTAAAAGCCACTGGCAAACTCAGTACACATCGCGGAGATAGCGTTTGTCCTGTGCCATTTTGGCAATATAGGCTGCCGCCTCTTCACTGCTCATGTTCCCGTGAACCTGTGCAACCTGCCGAAGCGCCGAATCCACATCTTTCGCCATGCGGCTGGCGTCACCACACACGTAGAAATGCGCGCCCTTCTCTAACCAGCGCCACAGCTCAGCCCCCTGCTCACCCATACGGTGTTGAACATAAATCTTCTCGCGTTGGTCACGCGAAAAAGCCGTATCAAATCGATGCAGGTAACCATCACGTTGCAGCGCTTCCAGCTCCTCACGATAGTAGAAATCGGTCGCCGCACGCTGTTCGCCAAAGAACAGCCAGTTTTTACCTTGTGCCCCTGTCGCCCGACGTTCTTGCAAAAAAGCCCGGAAAGGTGCGATACCCGTGCCCGCCCCCACCATGATGATTGGCGTATCCGGGTTTTTAGGCGTGCGGAAATGGGCTGACTTTTGAATGAAGATCGGCACCGCAATCGACTCTGCCGCGCGGTCAGCGAGAAAGGTTGAACACACGCCGCCACGCGGTTTACCCTCAGCCCCATAGCGCACCGTCGAGACAGTCAGGTGGATCTGATGCGGGGTGACTGTTGGGCTGGATGAAATCGAGTATAAGCGCGGTTGAATACGCTTAAGCACGCTTAGTAATTCGTCAGCCTGAACCTGAATTGGAAACGCCTGTAGCACATCGACAATCTGCCGTCCCCACAGCCACTGTTTGAGTTCCTCTTTACGTTCCTCTTTCAACAGCTCAGCCAGTTCACCATGATCTGAACGTTGACTCACAAACTGCAAAAACTCCGGCGTGATACGGGCAATTTCGACATGCTGGGATAACGCCTCAGCCAGCGTCATGTCGCCTTTATCCTTGACGGTCACCACGGTAGCAGGCGAAAGCTTGAGTGCTGAGAGCATCTCGCTCACCAGCTCGGGGCTATTCGTCGGCCAAATGCCGAGTGCATCACCCGCTTCGTAGCTCACATTGCTGCCTGAAATATCAAAGGCGAATTGTCGCGTTTCCTTTTCTGCGCCCGGCGCATTAAGCAGTTGGTTATGTACCAGGTATGCAGGCAAAGGTGCATTTCTACTGAAGATGGGCGACGAAACCGCGGCAGGTGCTACCGTACCCGCGTCATCCTCATCAGCCACTGTCGCCGCTGCGGCAGTAGACACTCGACTCACTGCTGGCATAGGTGTGCCTGCGAGAGCGTTGATCATGCTATCCAGCCAAATTCCCGCTGCCTCCTGATAGTCAGGTTCGCAGTCGATTCGTGCTGACAGACGCGTCGCACCCAGCGCCTCCAGTCGCGCATCAAGCCGGCGGCCAAAGCCGCAAAACTGATCGTAGTTTGAATCCCCCAATGCCAGCACAGCAAATGCCATTTCGGTCAGACTGGGCGCCGCCTCCGCTTGCAATGCCGCCCAGAAATTCACGCCGTTATCGGGAGGGTCACCGTCGCCAAAGGTGCTGGCGATAAAGAGTACCCGCGACGTTGCAGGCAAATCGGCAATCTTGACGCTGCCCATCTCAGACAGCATCACGGAATGCCCCTCTGCTTTCAGACGTTCAGCGCACTGCGCTGCAACACTCTCCGCATTGCCGGTCGATGATGCCCATAAAACCCAAATAGGCGAGGGTGATGATGTGATCGCCGCAGAGGCGGCAGGAGACGTCACTGGCAGAGAAGCGCCACCGCCATCAGGTACCCAGGTGCGGGCAAACAGCCCTGCCAGCATGCCGTCGAGCATCAGGCGTCGGGAGGGTTCCAATGGCGCCGTGGCAGGCAGCACGGGCACGCCACCAGCCAGTCGTGATGCATCAGTACGCAACGCGGCGATATACCCTTGCAGATAATGCTGTTCGGGTGCGCTCAGCGTTAGCGTCGGAGGAGCCTCCAGGCCAAGTAGCGTAGCCAGCGCATCAATGTGTTTCATGTCGAGCTCCTTGATGTCGTTGTTCGGCGCCCCCGCCTCGGCAGGTACCGATGGCACCGGAGCCGCATCGCTCTCGCGCGCAGGGGAAATAGGCGCGGATGGTTCAGCAATCCGAGCCAGTGCTACAGCGCAAAACTTGAATTCAGGCTGCTGGGAAATAGGATCAATGGCATCACTGGTGACCGCGTTAATCGCCAGATCATCACCAAAGACATCATTCCAGTGGAAAGGCGCAAAGCAGTTTCCGGGACGCACGCGATCGGTCACAACGGCAGGGAGTACCGCACGTCCCCGACGTGAACGGACTTCCACCCGATCCTTCTCTCGAATGCCAAGCGCGGTAGCATCTTCAGGATGCACTTCAATGAAAGGCCCCGGATTGAGCTTATTGAGCGTCGGAATCTTTCCGGTTTTCGTCATCGTGTGCCACTGGTGCTGCAAGCGACCGGTATTCAACACAAACTGGAAATCATCATCCGGCATCTCGGCGGGCGGCATATGCGGTCGGGGGAGGAATATCCCTTTACCGCTGTCGGTCGCAAAAACAAGCCGCGGCCGCGTGCCGTCTGGTAACACGTTGAGCGTTTGGCTCACACCGTCGTTGAGGTAGCGAACGGGATGGCGATGGCTGTCATCATCCGGCGGACAAGGCCATTGCAACGGTGCCTGCCTTAAGCTGGCATAGCTGGCACCACGAATGTCATAACCGGTTTTTGGGTTCCAGGCCTGCTTGATTTCTTCAAACACCTCAGATGCTGACCCGTAGCTAAATCCCTTTGCATAGCCCATTTCGCAGGCGACGCTAGCGATGATTTGCCAATCGGCCATCGCCTCACCGGGCGGATCAACGGCCTTCTGCATCAGCGTCAAATTCCGCTCGGAGTTAATCATCACGCCTTCTGCTTCCGCCCACAGCGCACCGGGCAGCAGGATATCCGCATAGCGGTTGGTTTCGGTATCGAGAAACGCATCCTGCGTGATGACCAGCTCGGCGGCCTGCAACCCAGCAATCACGTTCTTGCGATTAGGAACCGTCGCCACCGGATTCGTACAAATGATCCAGCATGCCTTGATCTTGCCTGCCATCATGTCTTCAAACATGGCGACGGTGCCGCCGCCGAGATCCGTGCGCAGCGTTCCCGCGGGAACATCCCAGAGGGCTTCAATAGCAGCACGATCCTTTTCTACCAGTACCGAGCGTTGGCCCGGTAACCCCATCCCCATATAGCCCATTTCGCGTCCGCCCATTGCATTGGGTTGTCCCGTCAGAGAAAACGGGCCGCTGCCGGGGCGGCAAATCGCCCCCGTGGCTAAATGCAGGTTGCAGATCGCATTGGTATTCCAGGTGCCATGCGTGCTTTGGTTAAGCCCCATCGTCCAGCAACTCATCCACGCCGACGCACTGCCGATCCATTCCGCCGCCTTGCGGATGTCAGCTTCTGGCAACCCGGTGATCTCCGCCACCGTCTCCGGATGGTAGTCTTCAAGGAATGCGGGCATCGCTTCCCACCCTTCGGTGAACTCGGCGATAAACGCAGGATCGGTGTGCCCGTTCTGGACCAGCAGATAGAGCAGGCCATTGAGCAAGGCCAAATCCGTGCCGGGCTTAATGTGCAGGAACAGGTTCGCTTTGTCCGCCGTGGCATTACGGCGTGGGTCGACCACGATGAGCTTAGCCCCTGCTTTAACGCGATCCATCATCCGCAGGAAAAGAATGGGGTGACAGTCGGCCATGTTCGCACCGGTGACAAAAAAGACATCGGCATGTTCAAAATCCTGATAGGAACCCGGCGGCCCATCCGCTCCCAGAGAGAGCTTGTAGCCGCTCCCCGCACTCGCCATACAAAGGCGTGAATTTGACTCAATGTTATTTGTACCGATAAAGCCTTTGGCAAGCTTATTAGCCAGATATTGCGACTCCAGCGACATCTGACCGGAGACATAGAGCGACACGGCGTCAGGACCGTGGGTATCAATGATCGTCCGCAGTCGTCGTGCGGTTTCCTTAATCGCCTTATTCACATCAACCCTGACGGATTCGTGCTGACGATCCCCCCGCAGGTAGGCATGCTCCAGCCGCCCTGATTCGGCAAGCGCCTGACCACTCGTATTTCCCTTTGTGCACAGTCGCCCGAAGTTGGTGGGGTGCGTCTTATCGCCTGATACCTTGATCACGCGATTGTCTTTTACCTCCATCACCACACCGCAACCGACCCCACAGTAGGGACAGACGCTCTTCACACACGTTGAGGATTTGGCATTCATGATGGGCTCCCATCGGATCGCCGTATCACAGCCCCTCGAAAACAGTGCTGCAACGGGCAAATCCAGACATAAAAAACGTCCACATCCCCCTGCTCTCGCCGTAATGCGAAAAGCATGAAGATGTGGACGCCGTTGTCCTGACCGAGGCTTCACTCACCGTTGAGGTAAGCCTGCGGAGTTGCTATGAGCTTAAGAAGCAAATTGCATGCCATCGCTGTGTATCACCAGATATAGCGAGGGTAAGCGTGAAATGATCGAGATCCGTATGGCCTGCTGCATCACGGTGGTGCAGGTTAAGAGGGCAACCGTGCATTTCTGGTTCATTCGCCGTCAGGCGACGGTACGGCAGTGAAGAAGAACCGGTATGCCACGAACCTGGCTTACCGGTTTAATGCGGGAGGCAGGATAAATCAGCGACCGATCGGCTGGTAGCCCTGCCATTCCGGTGTGAAGGGAATGCCGGATGCACAAGGTGTCAGATGGATATACAGATCGCCGATTTTCTCAAGCAACAGGCAGTCATCCACATCCTTAAGGTTGTCTTTATGCTGATGCAGCGCACCATTAAGCAGCGATGCCAATCCTTTCGATTTTGCTTCTTGCACGCTCTTCGCCACAAAGAGATCGAAGGCATGCAGTTCCGCCAGCGTTGAAGGATGGTAAGCGCCAGCATTGACAAAAAAGAGCCGGTTTTCGTCCGCAGGTCGCGTATCCGAAAGGGTAACGGTATAACCATCCGCCCATATCACGCGCGCATATCCATCAATATGCACTTTATCAGGGTCGCCAAACCACGCTTCCCGGAGCGCGGGCCACGCATCCTCTGGCTTCTCAGCCGCCACAAACTGGATATCGTGAACTTCGATATTGGACTTTCCCGCGTTCCCTCCCAGGTAAAACATATACAGATACACGGTAATTTTCTCCTTATATGACGTCAGGCATCGGCCTCATTGTCTCACATTCGTTATGTTTTTTTATACACAACGATAGCATCAAGACATACCCAATCTTCTCCAGCAAGGTATTCCTCTCTGTTCCACCGTGATGCCAGCAGAGATGTCGTGACCGGAGTCACATAACCAGACGGGGGCATTGCCGCAGAAATTCAGGATTGTATAGTGTCCTGATAAGACGTTACCGCCAATGGCGGGCGAGACTTGGGCAGAGGTGAGTAGCAATACTCTCTTCTGCCCAAGTTTTTTTTTGCCTGTCATTCAGCGGTTCCCAGCGTGGAGCCACAGGCCAGCGCAGCGTAATGATGTAGAAAACGATGAGGAGCAATACCATGAAAGCATTCCCCGACGGATTTTTATGGGGCGGTTCAGTTGCAGCAAACCAGGTTGAAGGTGCATGGAATGAAGACGGTAAAGGCGTCTCCACCTCCGATCTTCAGCTAAAGGGCGTACATGGTCCGGTGACGGAACGCGATGAGAGCATTCGCTGCATCAAAGATCGGGCAATCGATTTTTATCATCAATATCCGCAGGATATTCAGCTATTTGCCGAAATGGGGTTCAAGGTGTTGCGCACCTCGATTGCCTGGACGCGCATTTACCCTGAAGGTGATGAAGCAGAGCCCTGCGAAGCCGGTTTGGCCTTCTACGATCGTCTGTTCGATGAAATGGCAAAGCACCAGATTCAGCCGCTGATTACGCTGTCGCATTATGAAATGCCTTACGGTCTGGTGAAAAAACTGGGAGGCTGGGGCAACCGCGCCGTTATCGACCATTTTGAGAAGTACGCCCGCACCGTTTTCAGCCGCTATAAAGACAAGGTAAAGCACTGGCTGACCTTCAATGAAATCAACATGGCGCTGCATTCGCCCTTTACAGGCATCGGGCTGAGCGGCGAGCCTTCGAAGCAGGAGATTTATCAGGCTATTCACCACCAGTTGGTTGCCAGCGCACGCGCGGTGAAAGCCTGTCATGACCTTATCCCGGATGCAAAAATCGGCAACATGCTATTGGGCGCGGTACGCTACCCCATGACCTGCCATCCGAAAGATGTGCTGGAAGCACAGAACAAGAACCGTGAATGGCTGTTCTTCGGTGATGTGCAGGTACGCGGCACCTATCCGGCCTGGATCCAGCGCTATTTCCGGGAAAATGGCGTCGAACTCACCATTACCGCGCAGGACAAAGCCGATCTGAGCCATACCGTCGACTTTGTCTCCTTCAGCTATTACATGAGCGGCTGCGCGACCTACGAACCAGAGAAATATCAGTCCTCACGCGGCAACATCATCCGTCTGATTCCTAACCCACACCTTGAGGCCTCCGAATGGGGCTGGCAGATTGACCCCGAAGGCCTGCGTTTCCTGCTGAACGAACTGTATGACCGCTATCAGAAACCGCTGTTCATCGTGGAAAACGGGTTAGGCGCACGCGATGTGGTGGAAGAAGATGGCAGCATTCACGACAGCTACCGCATTGACTACCTGCGTCGCCATCTGATTCAGGTGCGTGAAGCCATCGACGATGGCGTCGAGCTGTTGGGCTACACCAGTTGGGGGCCGATCGATCTGGTCAGCGCGGGGACCGCGCAGATGTCAAAACGCTACGGCTTTATTCATGTAGACCGTGATGATGACGGCAAAGGCACACTGGAGCGTCGGCGCAAAGACAGCTTCTACTGGTATCAGGATGTGATTAACAGCAACGGAAAATCGCTGTAACGCTATAGCACATAAGGTGATAGAGGAAATCAGACGGTAAGCTCATGTCTCACCGTCTGATTGATGGCGTTACGTCAGCGCGATAACCGTCTCCCCGACCCTCAACTGACGTGTGGAGCCTGGGCTGAAGAGGTGGTATTCATCGGCATTCGTCACCACCATCGGTGTCACCGTATCGTAGCCCGCGTTTTTGATCGCTTCCAAATCGAATTCCAACAGCAGTTGGCCCTTCTGCACTTTGTCGCCTTCTGCAACGTGCATCTGATAATACTGTCCTTCCAGTTGCACCGTGTTGATACCGACATGAATCAGAATCTCCGCACCGCTCTGCGAAAGAATACCGACGGCATGGCCGCTAGCGAACGTGCTGGCAATCACACCGTCCACCGGTGAATAAATGCGGCCTTCCTGCGGCAAAATGGCAACGCCCTGCCCAACAACGCCGGACGAGAACACCTTATCGTCCACGTCTTCCAGCAAGATCAGTTCGCCCTTGACTGGCGATCCCAATTGTTCAGCCGTCGCTGGCGCGTCTTTTAGCGACTGGGCGTTAGCATGCTGGCGTGATACCGGTGCCACAGGTTTAACCGTTGGTGCGAGTGTTGGCGCGGGTGCTTTCTCCGCAGGCTGCACGGGGTCGTCAAATCCAACAATAATGGTCAGCACAAAACTCACCACGAAGGCGATCGCACAGCCGATGAGGAACCCAACGAAGCCTTCACCATAGAAAATCGGCAGTGTCAGCAACCCAGGCATCCCCATAGAAACCGCCGAGCTTTTCGCATAGCCGACGATAGCGCCCCCGATAGCCGCAGCGATCACCGCGCAGATAAACGGTTTTTTTAGCTTTAGCGTCACGCCGTAAACACCGGGTTCCGTAATGCCAAACAGCGACGCAATAAACGTACTGCCCGCCAGCGCTTTGAGCTTTTTATCTTTGGTACGCACCATCACACCCAGCAATGCGCCAGACTGGGCAAAAACAGACGGGCTGGAGGCAGCTTTAAGGTAGCTGCGCCCCATGACGGAGAGATCGTTGATGAATACGGTCACGAATCCCCAGTGAACGCCAAAGATCACTAAGACCTGCCATGACGCCGCCATCAACGCCCCGGCAATAATCGGGTTGAATTCATAGATGCTGACGAACACCGACGCAATGAGCTTACTGGCCGAAATACCAATCGGACCGATGGTCATCAGCGTGAGCGGCACCATCAGCACCAGCAGGAAGAACGGCGTCAGGATATTGCGCACGCTTTCGTGAATATGGCGATTCAGGAAACGCTCGATATACGACATCAGCCATACGCTGAAGATAATCGGGATCACCGAAGAGGTGTATTTCATCATCACGACGGGCAGACCGAAGAACGTCACGGGCTGACCCGCGTCAAACAGCCCTTGAATCGTCGGGTAAACCAGCGCACCGGCAACCGACACCGCCACAAAAATGTTGGTTTCAAATTTACGCGCGGCGGTGATCGCCAGCAGCATCGGCAGGAAGTAGAACAGACTGTCAGACGCCGCATGCAGGATGATATAGGTACTTTCCTTCGCATTGAGCCACCCGAGCGCCAGCACGATGGACAGCGCCCCTTTCAGCACCCCCGCCGCCGCCATCGCCCCTAATAACGGGGTAAAGATCCCAGCCACCAGATCGATCAACCGTCCCATCGCCGAAGTCGATTGCTCACTTTCCACCGTCTGGCGTTTCCCGTCGCCGTCCTCCAGCAGGGTGGAGATCGAGCCAAAAGCGCGATAAACCTCCGGCACCCGGTTCCCAATCACCACCTGCAACTGCCCTGATGCGTTGATCACCGTAATGACGCCGTCCAGCGCCTCAAGCGCAGCCACATCCACCTTGCCGTGATCAACAATCTTAAAGCGCAAGCGTGTTGCACAATGCACCAAAGTAGAAACGTTCGTCTCCCCTCCGACTAACCTCAGAATATTTTCCGCGAGCACTTTGCTATTCATAATGACTTCCCGTTTCGTCAATGGCTGCAACTGCCTGATACACGTCATCCCGCTTGTTGTCCGCTGGCCAGTTGGAAAATAAGCAAAAAAAAACCTGGATAAAGCCGCGTGCGGTATACGCGGCTTTATCCAGGTCTCGCCCAGAAACTTCTGGTGACGTCCTTTCCTGTTTTCTAACAAGTTCACGCAGAGAAAGCTATCTCTACGTTTTATTCTGTGAAAACAGTCACTAAATTTTTACCCATCAGACAACGTGGCTCTGCCTACGGTGCGGTACAAACGGAATGGCGCTTCTCAGAAGAAGCACCATCAACAACGTTACTGCTTACCCTGTTTCTTCAGCCAGGCTTCCATTTGGTCGATCTCCGGCTGCTGGGCTTTAATAATCTCTTCCGCCAGCTTCCGTAATTCAGGATCTTTGCCGTATTGCAGCTCCGTTTTTGCCATATCAATCGCGCCACGGTGGTGCGCAATCATCCCTTTGGCAAAGGCAATATCAGGATCGCTAGCCTGCATCCCTTCCATCATCTCGGCATGCATCGCATCCATCCCTTTCATATACGCCTGTTGGGAGGAAGACGCCTCTTGCGTTGAACCATGGCCGCTATGCGCGCTGTCGGCGGCAAACGAGAGAACCGGAACCAGCAAGGTCGCCGCTACTAACAAATGGACTTTCTTCATCACAACCTCTCAATCAGTCACAGGACTTTTTGAGGGTAGACGTTCCAGTAAGGGGAAGGTCAAGGGAGGATTCAGATATCTTCGACCAAACGCAGACACACACAATTACGCCCCTGCGCTTTCGCTTTGTACAACTGCTCGTCCGCCAGCCCGATAGCATCGTAAATATTGCCCCCGCCATACTGGGCAAACACGGCCACACCAATGCTGGTCGTAAAATGGATTTCCCGCCCATCGGACAGCATCAACGCCGTGGATTCCGTAAGATGCCGCAGCGATTCAGCCATCGCTTCGGATTCCTTAGCGGTGAGATCGTAAGCAGCAATAACAAACTCTTCCCCACCCCAGCGGCAAAGAATGTCGCTCGGCCGAATAGCAGTGCTCAGCATACGGGCAAAGCTGGCAATTAATTCATCACCACAGGCATGGCCGTAGGTATCGTTGACTTGCTTAAAATAATCGATATCCAGAAATAGCAGCGTTAACTGACGCTTTTTCTTATACCCCAACACACTCTGCTTTCCATTCAACATGCTGAGAAACGCCCGGCGATTGAAGGTATTCGTGAGTGCATCCTTCCGGCTGTTGCTTTCAATGATTTTAATCAGTCGCCGATTCATTGAGACAAAATGAGAAACACTTAACATCGCCATAATGAGCATCGCAATGTTAAGCCGCGCCGTGGTAAGAAACGAGTTAATGTACGCTTCAGAATTTGAATTAATGAGGATACCGACCTGATTAATGTAGAGATAATTCAGAATTACGCCCGTAATCGCACAAAGCAGCGACATGGTCGGGAAAGAGTAGTTGAACGCGCACAGCGTGAGCGGAATAACGGACAGCGTGATCAGGCTCGCGTCCAGAAAAAACAGGCTCACTAATAAGAAGATAATAAAGACCAGAAAGGGAAAAATGTTCTCTCTGATGTGCTTAGGACAGAGTGGAATATTCCGTAGCGCTCGCAGGATATCCTTACTTTTCAGGAAAAAAAACGCGAGGATAATACCGGTTCCCAGTTGCTCACTGAACCAATCCATAAACTCGGCGTAACGGTTCCCCGTGTCGTAGACATACGCATAAAACCCATACGCCACGCCGGATGAGAACGCGCCAACAAACGTCGAGGCGAAAATAATATAAACGTAATATTTGCTGAATTTCTCAAATGTCGACCACTTGCCGCTCAGCCGACACATCAGGCAAAAGGCACACCAGGCCGTCACCACAAAGACCATATTGCACAAACATAACAACACCTTGGTTTTTAACGGAGAGTTATTGTCCATCAGTAGCGCCGCCGACAGCATCGCCACATAACTCACCAAAAACCCCGTGCAAATAGAGAGTGTTTTGCCTTTTATCGTCCCTTTTCTGGCTCTGAAACTAATCAGGAGGCAAAAAACCAGAATATTGGCAGGCCAGAATAATGACAGTTCATCCAGCACTCGAAACCGAAATCCCAGACAGCTCACGATGAGGGTGGTCAAGAACAGAAACGGCATGAATTTTATAGTTTTTAACGTCAAATCGTTATTCATCTGTCCTTTACCGCCCGCTGTCCAATGTCCGATGGCACTGCCTACTTTCTCCGCGTGAGGATAGCATTAATCATTTCCCGACTCACGGCACGATGGTAGAGGGAAAATAAATAAAAAAACCACCGGACCGCAGCATTACCCATGGGGCAATACGTCAATCCGGTGGTCTTACTCGCTGACTTAGCGTACGGACTTACTATCGTGCGAACACATTATTCCGCAGGAACAGGCTTGCCGTCAGGTCTTGGCGGTTGGGTCAGTCGCTTTTCAAAGTTGTCGTTGTATTGCTTTTTCTGCTCTGGCGTCAGAATGTTGTAAATTTTGTTTTTGGTTTCCAGCCCGTTAAGCATTCTGGCCTTGTGTTCCGCATCGACTTTATCCAACTGCGCCTGTGCTTTTGCAGTATCAAAGGTATCTGATGCGATCAGGCTATGCATTTCACGGCGGTCATCCTGCATCGCTTTGTGCATTTTCTCGCGGGAATCTTTCATGATGTCTTTGATTTGCTGCTTCTGCGCTTCCGTCAAATTCAGCTCCTTAAACATCGCATCCGGCCCCATCATGTCACGGTGTTCCCGACCCTCTTTCATCATCATCTTGTGTTCCGAGCCAGACCCTTTCGGTGCTTCATTAGCATGCGCGATACCTGCCGCGCCCAATGCCAAAGAAGAAGCAACCAGCATTGCAGTGAGTTTACGCATATTTCATTCCTCTCTCTGAATTGACTTACTCGACGGCGGCTGCCGCGCTACGAGAGAAAGTATAGGCTCGACACCTTCAGTTAATTAGAGCAAGGGTAAATATCTGCAAGCATCGGCTCCACATTTGCGGCAATTATGGAGAATAAGGAGGAATTGTGTAAGGAAACGGAAGCATTACGTTAACGGAATAGCGCATACGAGATATCGCATTAACACCGCGGCACGATATAGCTAAAAAATGCCAGCGGTGCGGTTACCGCAGTGAACGTCGAAAAGCACTGGCCTCTTGTGCCAGCGCATCAAGGTGGGCATGAATGACCTTCATTTTCTGAAGCAGCGGATTGCGATCTGGCGAGCTATCCATCGCATTCAACTGCGCAGAGAGCCGTTCAATCTGCGTACAAAGGTAAGCGTCACGCTCTTTCGCCTGAAGCAACTGCTGCTGGAGGGAGTGATGTTCCTGCCGCCACGTCTGCTGCTGACGCTGAACGCTTTGCTCTAACGCACGGAGTGCGCTATCCAGACGATATTCCAACTCTTCCACCCGCATAACGATACCTTTGCCCGATAAACCCGCGGATTATAATGTCACACGCCTCCGACAACAAACACTCCGGCGCACGATCCCTTGCCTGCACACGCTTCCCCCTACGATTAGCAATGACATCAATCACAATAAATAAACATAAATTTCACAACTCTCTCAATTACCGCTAGATTGAACACCATGACTCATCAGACCAGTTAACTTCACCGGAGAGTGCAATGACGGCCTACCCTACGCTGCTTTCCCCGCTCGATCTTGGCTTCACGACGTTAAAGAACCGCGTGGTGATGGGATCCATGCATACCGGTCTGGAAGAACACCCGGACGGCACCGAAAGGCTGGCGGCATTTTATCGCGAGCGAGCACAAGGCGGCGTTGGCCTGATTGTCACAGGCGGTATTGCGCCAAACGCCAAAGGTGCCGTTGCCAAAGGCGGGGCGACCCTACATGACGAGGCACAGCTCGCGCATCATCAGGTGCTGACGCAGGCCGTACATGAAGCGGGCGGGAAAATTGCGCTGCAAATTCTCCACGCCGGACGCTACAGCTATCAGCCCGATCCGGTCGCGCCATCGGCCATTCAGGCACCGATTAACCGCTTTGCGCCACAGGCGATGAGTACGCAGGATATTGTGCAAACCATCGATGACTTTGCCCGTTGTGCGGCGTTAGCGCAGCAGGCAGGCTACGATGGCGTGGAAATTATGGGATCGGAAGGCTATCTGATTAATCAGTTTCTGGTCACACATACCAACCATCGTGATGACGAATGGGGCGGCGATTTCCAGCACCGTAGCCGCTTTGCGCTTGAGATTGTTCGCGCCGTGCGGGAACGAACGGGATCAGACTTCATCCTGATTTACCGTTTATCCATGCTCGACCTGATAGAAGAAGGCTCAAGCTGGCAAGAAATCGTGCAGTTGGCGCAGGCGATTGAACAGGCTGGCGCCACCCTCATAAATACCGGCATCGGCTGGCATGAAGCACGTATCCCGACTATCGCCACGCTGGTGCCGCGCGGCGCATTCGGCTGGGTGACGAAGAAACTGATGGGGAAAGTCCGCATCCCGCTGATTACCACCAACCGCATCAACGATCCCGGCGTGGCGGAACAACTGCTGGCAGAGGGCTGCGCCGACATGGTGTCGATGGCTCGCCCTTTTCTCGCCGATGCCGATCTGGTAGCGAAAGCGCAGTCGGGGCGCAGCGATGAAATCAATACCTGCATCGGCTGCAATCAGGCCTGCCTCGATCAGATTTTTGCTGGTAAGGTCACGTCCTGTCTGGTCAACCCACGCGCCTGTCACGAAACTGAGCTGCCTATCCAGCCCGCCAGAGCGGGTAAACGCTTTGCGGTGGTCGGCGCAGGGCCTGCCGGTATGGCCTTTGCCGTCAACGCCGCCGCACGCGGCCATCAGGTTACGCTGTTTGAAGCCTCTTCGTATATCGGCGGACAGTTCAACATTGCCAAACAGATCCCCGGCAAAGCCGAATTTTATGAAACGCTACGCTATTACCGTCGACAGATCGAGCTGCTCGGTGTCACGCTGCGCCTGAGCACGCAGGCAACCATCACCGATTTACTCGGTTTTGATGACGTGATTCTGGCCTGTGGCATCGTGCCACGTATCCCCGCCATTGCAGGGATCGATCACCCTAGCGTGCTGAGTTATCTGGAGGTGCTGCGCGACAAAAAACCGGTCGGTAAGCGAGTTGCTATCATCGGGGCTGGCGGCATCGGTTTTGATACTGCGCACTATCTTCTTAGTAAGAATAGCCTTCTTAGTGACAATAGCCTTCTTAGCGAGAAACATCGTCTTAATACTCATGATGCTCCAGCGGAACACCGCGATTTTTATGCGGAATGGGGCATTGATACGCAGTTGCAGCACCGGGGCGGTCTGTTGCCCCAACAATCCGGCGAGCTTCCCCACCAGCGGGACATTACGTTATTACAGAGGAAGACTGGCAAGCCCGGTGAAAATTTAGGGAAAACGACAGGTTGGATACATCGCACCACGCTGCTGCGCCACGGCGTTACGCTGCTGGGCGGCGTGGAATATCACCATATTGATGATGAAGGGCTGCACATTATCCACGACCAGCAAATGCGCTGTCTGCCAGTGGATAACATCATTATTTGCGCCGGTCAGGAGCCTAATCGTGCACTTTACGCACCTTTAATGGCGGCCGGATGTCACGTTCATCTGATTGGCGGTGCCGATGTAGCACAGGAACTGGACGCTCGCCGGGCGATCGATCAGGCCACCCGGCTGGCGTTAACACTATAATGCGTAGGACAAATTCAGTGTTCGGGACAACGCAATGTTGCGAAACAGCTTCCGCTTTGTGAGGCACGTTCGGCTTCACAAAGCAGGAACATCTTAGCGGGACGATCCCGTTTTCACCGCACGCAGTATGACGAACTTCGTATTGCTGGCGACGGTTTCACAGTTGCCGAACAGACGCTTCAGTTTGTGGAAATAATCCAGATGACGATTCCCCACGATGCGCAATTCTCCGCCAACCTGAAGACAGCGACGAGCATCCATGAACATCTGCCAGGCAATTTCATCCGTCACCGCGTGTTGCTGGTGGAATGGCGGGTTGCACAACACCGCCTGTAACGTATCGCGCTTAACGCGTGCCAATCCGTTATTCACTACAAAGCTACAGCGCTCGACATCCTGCGGGCAGTTGACCTCAACGTTCATCTGGCTCGATGCCACCGCCATGTAGGACTCATCGAAGAAACCCACAGTGGCGTCCGGGTTAGCTTTCAGCGCCGCCAGCCCAATCACGCCGTTACCGCAGCCAAGATCGACGATCTTACCGTCGAGTTGTTCTGGCAAATGCTGCATAAAGAAACGCGCGCCGATATCCAACCCATTACGTGAATACACGTTAGCATGGTTTTGAATGCGATAGCCGTAGCCATCCAGCTCCCATTCAGTGGTGAGTGACTGCTCACTGACTTTCAATTCTGCCCATTCACAGTGAACCAGACGCGCCTTTTTCCAGGCCAGCGAGGTTTTCGTCGGCCCCATCACACGTTCAAACAGTTGCAGCGTAGAGGTATGAATATCCTTCGCTTTCGCACCAGCGATGATGCGTGTTTGCGGCGTGACGACCTTACGCAACATTCTCAATTGCTGTTCCAACAGCGCGATCGTTTTAGGAATTTTAATCACCACCAGCGCGGGTGCAGCGGGCAGCTCCGCCATGCTATCCAACAGCGTTACCGTATCGGCATCGTAACCATTCAGTTCCAGATTGTGCCGCGTTGCCAGTTGGCTGAGGTAAGAGTCACTGATACTGACGGGCGACTGTGCTTGCAAGCCGCAGGCCAACGCGCCAAACGTATCATTGAAAATCAGACGCGGGCCTGGCGCAATTTCCATCGTGGACAGCTCACGCAGCAGGTATTCATCTGCGGCATCCCACGCCTGTAGCGCCGAGTTTTCAGCGACCTGAGGGTAACGCACCAACGTCAGGTTGCACGTTTCCAATTCGAGTTGGCTCATTGGCCTCTCCTGCTTCATAAAATTTGCGCTGTTTATCCCTTAAAATAGCCCGTCAGTAAATGCTTTTCTCTGCCGGAACGGGAAATGATTGACGTTGCCTTGTCATTTCACCGTGATAATCTCCCTAGTCATCACCTATGCCTTCAGGATACCAAACGCTTATGATTCGCTTCGCTATTGTAGGAACCAGTTGGATCACCCGTCAGTTTGTTGATGCCGCCCACGAAACCGGCAAGCTGAAGCTCACCGCCATCTATTCACGCACGGCAGAAAAAGCACAGCCGTTTCAGGCTGACTACATGGTGGACACGCGCTTTGATTCACTGGAAGCCATGGCGAAATCCGACCTTATCGATGCCGTGTATCTGGCCAGCCCTAACTCACTGCATTGCGAACAGGCGCTGCTCTTCCTGAGCCACAGCAAGCACGTCATTTGTGAAAAACCGCTGGCTTCCAACCGCTATGAAGTCGAACAGATGATCGCCTGCGCCAGAGAAAATCAGGTCGTGCTCTTTGAAGCGTTCAAAACCGCCAGCCTGCCCAATTTTAGCGTGATACAACAGGCGCTGCCAAAAGTCGGCAGGCTACGTAAAGTGGTGCTGAATTACTGCCAGTATTCTTCACGCTACCCGCGCTATCTGGCGGGCGAGAACCCGAATACGTTCAATCCTGCATTCTCCAACGGTTCCATCATGGATATCGGCTACTACTGCTTAGCCTTCGCCGTGGCGCTGTGGGGCGAACCGTGCACCACACAGGCCAGCGCGACGCTATTGGAAAGCGGCGTAGACGCACATGGCAGTGTCATCCTGAACTACGGTGATTTCGATGTCACCATCATCCATTCCAAAGTCAGCCACTCGGCGATACCCAGTGAAATTCAGGGGGAAGACGGTTCGCTGGTGATTGAGAAAGTCTCCGAATGCCATAACGTGAAATTCATTCCGCGTGAAGGGAAACAGTTGGATCTCAGCCAGCCGCAGCATATCAACAGCATGCTGTACGAAGCGGACGTCTTTGCCACGCTGGTAAGCGATAACAACATCAACCATCCGGAACTGGCGCGCTCGCGTACTGTCGCCGGGCTGCTGACGGAAATTCGCCGCCAAACCGGCGTCGTGTTTCCGGCCGACGCCGCCGCACCGGGAAACGCGGAGTAAGGCAGCGATAATTATTTGACCAGGATCATCTTTTCACCTATCTTCTATCAGGCAAAGGGGAGTAACTTTTCCGCCAGCTAATCGTCATTACGATGCGTTCCGCATCCGGTTACTGGGCAACTTTGATGAAAAGCTCGATTCTTGATGAGACAGCTTCATTAATGTTGTAAGTGAGACCTTGCCGGAAGGCGAGGTGCATTTGCAGCTTTAATAACAAGCGGCCAGCGTCCTTCCGACGTCGGCCGTTTTTGTTTCTATTTAAGGATCTTGCTATGCACACCATCGGCACGCCATGGTTATGGGGCAGCTTCGCTGCCATTGTTATAGTGATGCTGGCCATCGACCTGCTCTATCAAGGGCGCAAAGGGTCGACAGTAATGACGTTCAAGCAGGCTGCCGTCTGGTCTATCATCTGGGTTACGCTCTCGCTGCTGTTCAACGCCGGTTTTTGGTGGTATCTGGACGGCACGATGGGCCGCGAGGTGGCCAACGCCCAGTCGCTGGCCTTCCTGACCGGTTATTTGATCGAGAAAGCCCTCGCCGTCGATAACGTCTTCGTCTGGCTGATGCTATTTAGCTACTTCGCCGTTCCCCCACAATACCAGCGCCGCGTGCTGATTTACGGCGTGTTAGGCGCCATCGTTCTCAGAACGCTGATGGTGTTTGGCGGCAGTTGGCTGGTCACGCAGTTCCAGTGGCTACTCTACGTGTTCGGAGCGTTCCTGCTGTTCACCGGCCTTAAAATGGCGCTGGCGAAAGAAGATGACGGGGCGATCGGCGACAAGCCGCTGGTACGCTGGCTGCGTAGCCGTTTGCGCATGACGGATACCATCGAGAACGAAAAGTTCTTCGTCCGCCGTAACGGTATCCTGTATGCCACCCCGCTGTTTATGGTACTGATCATGGTTGAAATCAGCGACGTCATTTTCGCCGTCGACAGTATCCCGGCCATTTTCGCCGTCACCACCGATCCCTTTATCGTGCTGACATCCAACCTGTTCGCTATTCTGGGCCTGCGTGCGATGTACTTCCTGCTGGCTGGTGTGGCTGAGCGCTTCTCACTGTTGAAATATGGCCTGGCCGTCATCCTGATCTTCATTGGTACCAAGATGATGCTCATCGACATTTTCCATATTCCGGTGGCGATTTCTCTGGGCGTCGTTGCCAGCATTCTTATCATCACCATGCTGATCAACGTCTGGGTGAACAAACGCGCCGAGCGTTAATCCTTTCTCTCCGCACGGTTCCCACCGTGCGGAGACCCTTTCCTCGTTCCATCTTAGGGTGACGGACAAGGATGTCCGTCATAAAAAAACGTCGGGAGCGTTTTTCAACGTTGCGCAGCAACGGCCCGCAGGGTGACGGACAAGGACGTCCGTCATAAAAAAACGTCGGGAGCGTTTTTCAACGTTGCGCAGCAACGGCCCGCAGGGTGACGGACAAGGATGTCCGTCATAAAAAACCACATCATCGCTTTTCTCAAAAATAAATTTTCATATACTGACACGTGCAAACACATTTCGTTACGGAAAGAAAAAATCACCCGACACATGTCAGAGGTGCCAAATCCGTACAGACAACCACTTAGCGGAACGGCTACGCCGTCAAAATTATGGAAACTCAATACTCTCGTTTTTTGCAGTACATTACTCGCGGCAGCCTGGTTAAACAGATTCTTCTGGGGCTCGCAGCCGGGATTATTCTGGCCTCGCTGTCTACACAGGCCGCGCTGGCTGCCGGTTTATTGGGAACGCTGTTCGTCGGTGCATTGAAAGCCGTCGCACCCGTTCTGGTATTGGTGCTGGTCATGGCGTCTATCGCTAACCACCAGCAAGGGCAGAAAACCAATATCCGTCCGATCCTGTTTCTTTACCTCATCGGAACCTTCTCTGCAGCACTGATTGCCGTTGTGCTCAGCGTACTCTTCCCTTCTACGTTGGCGCTCAGCGCCCAGGCCACCGACATCACGCCGCCGTCAGGTATTGTCGACGTGCTGAAAGGGTTGTTGATGAGCATCATCGCCAACCCAATTCACGCACTGCTGAATGCGAATTACATCGGTATTCTGGTCTGGGCCGTTGGTCTGGGCATTGCGTTCCGCCACGGTTCGGACAGCACGAAGAGCATGATTACCGATGCCTCCAACGCGGTCACCATGATTGTGCGCGTGGTCATTCGCTTTGCCCCGCTGGGGATTTTCGGACTGGTCGCGTCAACGCTGGCAGAAACGGGCTTCAGCGCACTGTGGGGCTATGCCCATCTGCTGATGGTGCTGATTGGCGGTATGCTGCTGGTCGCGCTGGTGGTCAATCCACTGATCGTTTACTGGAAGATTCGCAGCAACCCTTATCCATTGGTACTGCGCTGCCTGCGCGAGAGCGGTGTGACGGCGTTCTTCACCCGCAGTTCTGCCGCTAACATCCCGGTAAATATGGAACTGTGCCGCAAGCTGAATCTGGATGAAGACACCTATTCTGTCGCTATCCCGCTGGGTGCCACCATCAATATGGCGGGTGCAGCGATTACCATCACGGTGTTAACGCTGGCTGCGGCACATACGTTAGGTATTCAGATTGACGTACCGACCGCGCTGCTGCTCAGCGTCGTGGCGTCGCTGTGTGCCTGTGGTGCATCGGGCGTGGCAGGCGGTTCACTGCTGCTGATCCCGCTGGCGTGCAGCATGTTCGGGATTTCCAATGATATCGCCATGCAGGTGGTCGCAGTTGGCTTCATCATTGGCGTCTTGCAGGATTCCGCCGAAACCGCGGTGAACTCCTCGACGGACGTGATGTTCATCGCCGCCGTGTGCCACGCGGAAGACGCTAAACTGGCGGAAAAAGAGCGCTTGAATCTGCTGTAACCGATTAGGGATTAATGATCCCTCTTCCTTTAACGCCGTTCGCTTTAAAACGAGCAGCGTTAACATGATGAGAAACCTTCGAAATTACGCTTTTTTCTCTACGCTGAAAGGATCGATGCCGCGCTGCTGCATGCGCCAGAAGCGGATGATGTTAAAGCCGTTCATCAGCAGGAAACTCCCTTCGATCAGCGATCCACCAATCGATCCCAGCCAGATATTGTGTACCACCCAGCAGGCGGTTGAGCACCACATCACGCAGCGCGTCGTCAGCCCAGAGGTGCGAAACAGCGCCCAGGTACTGGCAACCGTGCCTGCTATCGGCAACAGTTCCATAGGATGGTGCATGCCCGATAAACCAAAGAGCAGCGTCAGTGAGATAAAGACAAACATCACGAGGATGTTGTGTGTTTTCAGTGAGATTAGCGTACGTGCCGAGTTCAACAATGCGCTGGCACCCGCCGCATTTGCCCCCATCAGGAAGAAATGCAGGCCAATCACGGCGCTGTATGCCGAGAGCTGTATTTTGAATTTTTGATCGTTACGGTTGAAAAACATGGTGATACCGACCAGAAACGCCAGTACACCAACAGACTGGGCAATCCAATACTGTGTCATGATCCCTGCCTCTAAAAAGTTGCTGCGAAAAAAAACGGCGCCATTATAAAAATGAAACGCCGTTTTATTTTAATTGGAATGAATAGAATTTACAACGTTACGCCACTCTTAAATATGGCTAATTCACGGAAGTCGTTCACTTCATTCTTCGTACGCTTGCCATCAGCAATCTCGACAATCAGCTCGACAAACTGGCTCAGCAGTTCATCCATCGGCATGTCATGGATCAGACGCCCCGCATCAAAATCGATCCAATGCGGTTTCTTCTTCGCCAGTTCACTGTTGGTCGCCAGTTTTACGGTAGGTACGAAGCCGCCGTAAGGTGTTCCACGTCCGGTACTGAACAGCACCATATGGCAACCGGCTCCCGCCAGCGCGCTGGTTGCGACGGCATCATTCCCCGGTGCGCTGAGCAGGTTGAGCCCCGGAGTATGTAAGCGCTCACCATATTTCAGTACGTCAACCACTTTGCTCTGTCCGGCTTTTTGCGTACAGCCCAGTGATTTCTCTTCCAGCGTGGTGATCCCCCCCGCCTTGTTACCCGGCGATGGGTTTTCGTAAATAGGCTGGTCGTGCGCGATGAAGTACTGTTTGAAATCGTTCACCATGTGCACGGTTTTCTCAAACGTCGCTTCATCACGGCAGCGGCTCATCAGAATACGTTCCGCACCGAACATTTCTGGCACTTCGGTCAGCACGGTGGTGCCGCCGTTGGCGATCAGATAGTCGGAGAAACGGCCTAACAGCGGGTTGGCCGTAATCCCAGACAGCCCATCAGAACCACCACATTCCAGACCAAATTTCAGTTCGCTCAGCTTACCCGGCTCGCGTTTGTCATGACGCATCGCCTCATACAGCGTATGCAGACGCTCCAGGCCGGCTTCAACTTCATCGTCCTGCTGCTGGCACACCATGAACGTTACGCGATCGGAATCAAAATCGCCCAGCGTCGTGCGGAATGCATCAACCTGATTGTTCTCACAGCCCAGACCGATCACCAGTACAGCCCCCGCATTCGGGTGACGCACCATGTTTTGCAGCATCGTACGGGTATTTTCGTGATCCTGACCGAGCTGTGAGCAGCCGAAGGTATGACTAAACAGATAAACGCCGTCGATACCTTCCGCGTCATTGGTTTCTTTCAGGAAACGCTGCTGAATCTGGCGTGCGATCCCGTTCACGCAACCGACGGTTGGCAGGATCCACAACTCATTGCGGATACCGACATCGCCATTTTTGCGACGATAGAGCTGCACGTCCCGATCGCCCATTTGCGGCGGCAGGTCGATAAACTCAGGCTGGTATTGATATTCATCCAGATCGCTCAGGTTGGTTTTCGCATTCTGGGAATGAATATGTTCTCCGGGGGCAATAGACACCAGCGCATGGCCGATCGGCAGGCCATACTTGGTAATCATTTCTCCCGGTGCGATGGTTTCCAGCGCGAACTTATGTCCGCGCACGACAGGTTGCTGAAGTGTCACCGTATGACTATCCACCGACACCGTTTCGCCTTGCTCAACATCACGCAGGGCGACAGCCACATTGTCCAGAGAATGAATTTTTATAATACTTTGCATGGATAACCCTTCTTGCTAATTAGCAATAACCTTCCACGGCTGCGCGCATGCCGCGCTCAACGATGGTTTGCAACTGTTCAGTCACCTGCGCAGCCAGACCAGGAACCAGCGTTAAATCCTGTTCCCAGTGATCGGCATCGCGCAGCACAACATTCACCAGCTCAGCCAGGCTGACGGTGTTCTCTTTTACGCCTGCCCACAGCGTGGAATAACGCTCCAGCCAATGTGCATCATCCTGCAACGGGTAGGTTTGTAACGCATCACCTTCACCGCTGCGTTCACCGCGGTAGAATGCAATCAAAGCCGCCAGCGCAAACGTCAAACGAGCAGGCAGTTCACCGTGGCGCTCACGGTAAGTCAGCAGTTGCGGCAGGATGCGGGTGCGGAATTTAGTCATACCATTCAGCGAGATAGACAACAGCTGATGCTGAATGAAGGGGTTACGGAAGCGGCTTAGCACGGCCTGAGCAAACGAGGTCAGTTCGTCATGAGGCAAATCCAATACCGGCACAATCTCTTCGGCAATGGTCTTTTCTACGAATTTGCCAATCAGGGCATCATCCATCGACTCGCCAACGGTATCCAGACCCGCCAGGAATGCGACTGGCACCAGCGCAGTGTGGGCGCCATTGAGAATCGCCACTTTACGTTCTTTATACGGCTTGATGTCATCAACAATACGAATGTTCAGATCCAGCTTGTTCAAACGCAACTCTTCTGCCAGCCACTGTGGCCCCTGAATCACGAACAGGTAGAAATGTTCTGCCGTGTCCCAGAAGGTATCCTTGTAGCCCATTTCCTGCTCTAGTGCTTCAACTTCGGCACGTGGGTAACCCGTCACAATGCGGTCTACCAGCGTCGAGCAGAAGGTGTTGTGATCGTTCAGCCAGGCGGTAAACGTTGGCGTCAGTTTCCACTGTGCGGCATAGCGCAGCACCAGTTCTTTCAGCGCTACGCCGTTGTAATCAATCAGCTCGCACGGTAACAGCACCCAGCCTTTATCCGCTGCGCCGTCAAAATGACAGAAACGCTCATACAGCAGACGGGTTAATTTCGCCGGGAAGCTAACAGGCGGCGCGTCGTTCAGGCGGTCGTCTGCGTGATAGCTGATACCCGCTTCGGTAGTATTGGAGAAAACAAAACGAATGTTTGGATCATGCGCCAGCGCCAGATATTCATCGAACTGACGGTACACGTTGATTTCACGGTTTACCGAACGGATCAGACGGGGCTCGCGCACGGCTTCGCCCTGCTCGTTCAGACCACGGATAATGGTGGTGTACAACCCATCCTGAGTGTCCAGCGCGGGTGGGAAATCAGAATCGATCGGACGAACAACGACAATACCCGCATCCAGATCGGTGTGTTCATTCAGCAAATCCAACTGCCAGTCGACGAAGGCACGCAAGAAGTTGCCTTCACCAAACTGGATAACGCGATCCGGGTGTTGACGACCAGGGAAGTTACGACGATTTAACGTTTGCATTAACAGGCTACCTCAGGACGAATCTCACATTCAGGGCACGACCGAACCACCGTCATCCTTGCCCTGCTATATTCATTCCCGTCATACTTCAAGCTGCATGTGCGTTGGCTGCGTTCACTCACCCGAATCACTTACTTGTGTAAGCTCATCGGGATTCCCTCTCTTGCCGCCTTCCTGCAACTCGAATTATTTGGGGTATACATTCACCCGCACCGAATCACCACCAGTGCCGATGACAAAAGACCGAGACACCGGGAACCGCGGCGTAAGCCCCTTTGGGAATCTTACTGCCGCGCCCCCGCACAATTCACACCCTACGACGCGGTGGAATTACAGCTCGATGGCAAAATAGTTTTTAGCGTTATCGAAACTGATGTTTTTCACCATTTCGCCCAGCAATGGCAGATCGGCTGGCGCTTCGCCATCTTCCACCCAGCGGCCAATCATCTGGCACAGAATGCGGCGGAAATATTCATGGCGGGTATAAGACAGGAAGCTACGGCTATCCGTCAGCATACCGACGAAACGGCTTAGCAAACCAAGCTGCGCAAGCTGGGTCATCTGACGTTGCATACCGTCTTTCTGATCGTTGAACCACCAGCCGGAACCGAACTGCATCTTGCCCGGCATCCCTTCACCCTGGAAGTTGCCGATCATGGTACCGAGCACTTCGTTATCGCGCGGGTTCAGGCAGTAAAGAATGGTTTTCGGCAGTAGGTTTTCTTCATTCTGCTTGCTGAGCAGGCGAGACAGTTCCTGAGCCAGCGGACGGTCGTTGATGGAATCGAAGCCCACGTCCGGCCCCAGTAGCTTGAACTGACGCAGGTTATTGTTGCGCAGCGCGCCAATGTGGTACTGCTGCACCCAGCCACGACGCGCGTATTCCGCTCCCAGCCAGACCAGAACGCCGGTCTTGAACTGTGCCACTTCATGTTCGCTCAGCGTTTCACCAGAAAGACGGCGTGCCAGAATGCTGTCCAGCGTCGACTCATCGGCTTCCGCAAACATCACCACATCCAGCGCGTGGTCGGACACTTTACAACCGTGCGCCGCGAAGTGATCCAGACGCTTGGTCAGCGCGGTTTGCAGATCGCTGAAACGACGGATATCGGTGTCGGACACCTCACCCAACTTCGCCATATAGTCGTTGAAGGTTGCCAGTTCAATGTTGAACGCTTTGTCCGGGCGCCAGCTCGGCAGCACTTTGATAGAGAAGCTTGAATCCTGAGCAACAGTTTTATGGTGGCGCAGATCGTCAATCGGATCGTCCGTCGTGCCGACCATTTTCACGTTCATCTGCTGCATGATGCCGCGCGCAGTAAAATCATCACGCTCCAGCATGGCATTACAGCGATCCCAAATGTCTTTTGCTGTGCTTGGCGACAGCAGCGTGCCGGTTACGCCAAATGGGCGGCGCAGTTCCAGGTGTGTCCAGTGATAAAGCGGGTTGCCGATGGTGTGTGGCACGGTAGCGGCCCAGGCCTCAAATTTTTCCCAGTCGCTGGCATCGCCCGTACACAAACGCTCAGGCACGCCGTTAGTACGCATCGCACGCCACTTGTAGTGATCGCCTTTCAACCAGATGTCATACAAATTTTTGAAACGGTAGTTTTCCGCGATCTGCTCAGGCGGCAAATGGCAGTGGTAGTCAAATATCGGCTGGTCGACGGCATACTCATGGTAGAGACGACGGGCAAATTCACTGTCTAACAGAAAATCTTCACTCAGAAACTGGGGCATGTTTTCTTCCTTACCGTGCTTCTTGTGCACCAAATTAGTTGACCGTTAAAAGATATCACACCAATTATGCGCGATATCTCACAGTATTTGTGAGGTCATGATCGCAAAAATGTAACAAGCAGTACAATAACTCAGCACTTATCACTTTAAACCGCTTGTCTCTCT
This sequence comes from Pectobacterium colocasium, assembly GCF_020181655.1. Lineage (NCBI taxonomy): Bacteria > Pseudomonadati > Pseudomonadota > Gammaproteobacteria > Enterobacterales > Pectobacteriaceae > Pectobacterium > Pectobacterium colocasium. Next base: position 652,278 of record NZ_CP084032.1, on the reverse strand, counting down.
CGATTTCAGCGAACAATTCGTTATTCCGCATAAAAATAATGGTTTTGTGATATCACTCAACTTTTAAAGTTGTATGACAAATTATTGTAGCGCTGCCTTAAGCAGGGATTCAATCGCTATCTCACAAAGAGAAGGGTTTTCCTGCTCAGCACAACAACAAAACGTGTCGTACCACATTACAAGACACCGCACACCGTGACGCTACTCAAGAGCCACACTGTGTTTTTCATTGACTCGGAGAGAAAGTTAAATGCGTAAAATCAAAGGATTACGCTGGTATATGATCGGCCTGGTGACCATTGGTACCGTGCTGGGATACCTGACGCGTAATGCAATTTCTGTTGCCGCCCCGACGCTACAGGATCAATTGCATATCACCACACAGCAATATTCTTACATCGTTGCTGCCTACTCAGCTTGTTATACCATTATGCAACCCATCGCCGGTTATGTGCTGGACCTGCTGGGGACTAAAATCGGCTATGCCATGTTCGCCATTCTGTGGGCCATCTTCTGCATGGGAACCGCACTGGCGAACAGTTGGGGAGGGTTAGCGATCGCTCGTGGCGCGGTCGGTATGGCGGAAGCCGCGATGATCCCTGCGGGCCTGAAAGCCAGCAGCGAATGGTTCCCGGCAAAAGAGCGTTCTGTTGCGGTGGGTTATTTCAACGTGGGGTCATCCATCGGCGCGATGATTGCACCGCCGCTGGTGGTGTGGGCGATTGTGGCACACAGCTGGGAAATGGCCTTTATCATTACCGGTGCGCTGAGCCTGGTCTGGGCCATCTGCTGGCTCGTTTTTTATAAACACCCTAAAGATCAGAAAAAACTCAGCGACGAAGAGCGCGACTATATTCTTAGCGGGCAGGAAGCACAGCACCAAACCAATAACGCGAAGAAAATGTCTGCCTGGCAGATCCTGCGTAACCGCCAATTCTGGGGTATCGCGTTGCCGCGTTTTCTGGCTGAACCAGCCTGGGGAACATTCAACGCGTGGATCCCGCTATTCATGTTTAAAGCTTACGGCTTTAACCTGAAAGAAATCGCCATGTTCGCCTGGATGCCGATGCTGTTCGCCGATATCGGCTGCATTCTGGGTGGCTACCTCCCGATGCTGTTCCAGAAATATTTCAAAGTGAACCTGATCGTTTCCCGCAAGCTGGTCGTGACCATGGGCGCGATACTGATGATTGCACCGGGAATGATCGGGCTGTTCTCTAGCCCTTACGTCGCCATCGCGCTGCTGTGCGTCGGCGGTTTCGCGCACCAGTCGCTGTCCGGCGCGCTGATTACGCTGTCATCTGACGTATTTGGCCGTAATGAAGTGGCCACAGCAAACGGTTTAACCGGTATGGCGGCCTGGATGGCAAGCACCATGTTTGCGCTGGTTGTGGGCGCACTGGCGGATACGTTGGGCTTCAGCCCGCTGTTTGCTGCACTGGCGGTCTTCGACTTGTTAGGTGCCGTCGTCATCTGGACAGTGTTGAAAAATCAACCTGCATCAGAAGTCGCCGCTGCGGCTGAAACCTTGAAAGAAGCCAACCAGCACTGATAATCCCTGCATTATCCTGACTCATCCGGTATGATCGGATACCGGGTGAGCCACCTCCCTGCAATAACACACTGCGATAACTGTGACCGCAACATTGGTTGCTGCTATGATTAAGTGGTATAACAAATCATCCCTCAAAGATTAACGAGATAGACACTCAGGCCCTGACGTGGCACATGGACCGTCATCTATCGAGAGTAGACATCATCATGGCACTCACTGAACCCCGACGGCTATACCAGCAGTTAGCCGCAGAATTAAAACAGCGCATCGAAAGCGGTATGTACCAGGTCGGCGAAAAATTACCGGCAGAGCGCTATATTTCTGAAGAAATGAACGTCAGCCGCACCGTGGTGCGCGAAGCTATTATTATGCTGGAAGTCGAAGGGTACGTTGAAGTACGCAAGGGTTCAGGCATTCACGTTATTTCCAATCAGCAAAAGAACCCGTTCATTAATAGCGGCGATATTGAATTCGTCGCAGCCGGTCCGTTTGAGCTGCTTCAGGCACGTCAACTCATTGAAAGCAATATTGCTGAATTTGCAGCCACGCAGGTCACCCGTCAGGACATCATCCAACTGATGGAAATTCAGGAATATGCGCGTCAGGAAGATCGCTTCCGTGATTCTCAATGGGATCTCAAATTCCACGTGCAGGTCGCGTTGGCAACACAAAATTCAGCCATGGCGACCATCGTCGAAAAAATGTGGAGCCAACGGATCCACAATCCTTACTGGCGCAAACTGCATGAACACATTGACGACAAGTCGATAGAAAGCTGGTGCGAAGAGCACGATCGCATCCTTAAGGCACTGATTCGCAAAGATCCTTACGCCGCCAAACTGGCCATGTGGCAACATCTGGAAAACACCAAACAGATGCTGTTTCGCGCCACGACGGACGATTTCGAGTTTAACGTCGATCGCTATATGTTCGCCGAGAACCCGGTCGTTCACCTCGACCAAATACACGCCGGTAAGTCTTAACGCGATTTTTGCCCCTTGTTTTAAACGAGGGGTAACCTTTTGGACACGCGGGAAAAGGTCAGAAAACGTTGATTTCTGTCAGCGAGTGTAAAATATCGCAGAAACCCCCACTTTTCCTCGAAAAATCCCCCTAAACCGCCTCAGTTGTCGTAATATTTTTCTGTCTCAGTAACACCTATTTTGTTACAGTTAACGCGTCTTTCTTACGCTTAATCCGTCGCTTTGGATGTAAAGTCAGCCAAGACCAAACAATCCCGACCCGCCTGTTTATCGGGTTCACAGCGAAAAGCGAGCATCAAGTCAGACACCTGCGTCACTATTGGGCGGAACCAAACAGAGATCATAAAAAAAATCATAATCCTGCGCCCTGATAACACTGTATTCGCTCTTATCATGTCCAGAAGCGTGATTGTCGCCAAGGCTAAAATGCAACAGCAGTATTAGGAATACCGGATGGAATTAATCAAAGAACTGTTAAACGCACTCTGGCATCAGGATTTCGATATTTTAGCCGACCCCAAGCTGGTATGGACCATCTACATCTTGCTGTTTTTGATTATTTTTCTGGAAAATGGCCTGCTCCCCGCCGCTTTCCTGCCCGGCGATAGCCTGCTCATTTTGGTCGGTGTCCTCGTCGCCAAAGGCACAATGAATTATCCTTTTACTCTATTTCTCCTGACGACGGCCGCCAGCCTCGGCTGCTGGGCTAGCTACATCCAGGGGAGGTGGCTTGGCAATACGGGAGTGGTTCAAGGCTGGCTCTCGCACTTGCCCGCGCACTATCACCAGCGCGCCCATCAGCTCTTCCACCGTCATGGTCTGTCCGCACTATTAGTTGGCCGCTTTCTGGCTTTTGTCAGAACGTTATTACCGACCATCGCAGGCTTGTCAGGCCTGAATAACGCGCGCTTTCAGTTCTTCAACTGGATGAGCGGGTTCCTGTGGGTATTTATTTTGGTTACGCTGGGCTTCGCCTTAGGGAAAACAACGATCTTCCTGAAATATGAAGACGAGCTGATGTTCTGCCTGATGATGCTGCCGCTGGCGCTGCTGTTTATCGGACTGTTTGGATCGCTCTTTGTCCTGTGGCGTAAAAAGCGTGAAGCGAAAGCAGATAACACAGAAAAAGGAAGCTAACCGTGTCAATCCGCTGGCTATTGCCTAAACTTACGCCCAGAAAAATAGGCCGCATAGTGATATTGCTTGCCCTGCCCATTATCGCCTTGACGCAATCCCAGTCGCTGCGTCATTCTCAGGACGATGCGATGCTGCACATCAAGCCTGACGATGGCGCCGCGCTGCCAGATGGCTTTTACGTGTATCAGCGTCTTAATGAAAAAGGCATTGCGATCAAAAGCATTACACCAGAGCAAGATAGCCTGATCGTCCGTCTTGCCTCGCCAGAACAGAGTATCGCTGCCAGAGATGTCCTGCGATTGTCTCTGCCTAAAGTCACTATTACCGCGCAGCAGGCGACAACCCCGACACCGTTCTGGCAGCAAAAACTGACACAGAAACAATCCAAACTGGGGTGACGTAGATGAAACTATTTCCATCCATCATTGCATTATCTGTCCTGCTTTCCGGCCACGCGCTCGCGAATACCGCCAGTCAAGTGGAAACCTGTCAGCAGAAAGCGCAGGATATTCAGCGCCAAATCGATGAAGCACGTAAGCACGGCAATCAAAACCGCATCAGCGGGTTAGAAAAGGCACTGGACGGCGTGAAAACCCACTGTACGGATGCCGGGTTGGCTGAGAAGCGTCAGAAAGCGATTGAGGAAAAACGTAAAGACGTCGCTGAACGCCAGCAGGAACTACACGAAAGCCGGCAGAAAGGGGATAACGCTGAGAAGATCCTCAAACGCGAAAGAAAGCTGGCTGAAGCCGAGCAGGAATTACGTGCTGCGGAACGCGCCGCATCACAATAACCCCTCAATATCGTGTCCCTATAAAACACCCAGCAATTGTTCATTTTATATTCAAAAACCAAATCACTAAAATTTACAGCGAGTTATCAGAATTGTCCGTACCCGTTTGGGGCGGCATAAATTTCAGCTTCAGCTATAGTTAACGTTCAGGTTTATAACACGAAGGGTTATTAATATGGCTAAAGATCAAAATTCTGAATACCTACGCGCCGAATTGAAATCACTGGCGGATACGCTGGAAGAAGTATTAAGCACCTCCAGCGATAAATCTAAAGCGGAACTCGACAAACTGCGTAATAAAGCAGAAAGCGCGCTGAAAGAAACCCGTAATCGCCTGAGCGATACCGGTGAGCGAATCGCTTCCCACACCAAAGAAGCGGTTGAATCTGCAGACGACTATGTACGTCAGAACCCGTGGACCGGTGTTGGTATTGGTGCTGCTGTCGGCGTCGTGCTTGGCGTCCTGCTGTCTCGTCGCTAATTAGCGGCTTGTTATGACTTAGCGGATCGTTATGACGGATAAATCACAACAAGGCCCCGCAAGCGGGGTCATCGCTTCTGCTCAGCGCATCATCTCCATTATTGTCAGCATGGTGGAAAGCCGTGTTCGACTCGCCGTAATTGAATTAGAGGAAGAAAAAGCCAATCTAATTCAGTTGCTGATTATGGTCGGCCTGACGCTGCTTTTTGCCGCTTTTGGCATTATGAGCCTGATTGCGCTGATCATCTGGGGCATCGACCCGCAATATCGTCTCTTTGCACTGGGGTGTATCACCGCCACCTTGCTTGGGCTGGCGCTGATAGGCGGCATCTGGACACTCCTGAAGGTACGTCGTTCCACCTTGCTCAAAGCCACACGTAAGGAGCTGGCGACGGACAGGTCACTGCTGGAGGACGATCCCAAATGAGCCAGCGTCAGCAGCGAGACAGAGAAAAAGCCCAGCTACTGCGCCAGATACAGCAGCAGCGGCTGGATTTATCGGCAGGTAAGAAACACTGGCTGGATACCACCGCCCGTTACGATCGCGGCTGGCAAAGCCTGATGCAGTGGCGTAAATACTGGATCGTTGGCTCCAGCCTCGTGGCGCTCTATGGCGTGCGGCACCCCAGCCGTATGATTCGCTGGGGACGCCGTCTTGCCGGGCTGTGGGGAACATTCAGGCTCGTCCGCAAAACGTTTGATGCTCGTCCGTAATCCTTCCTATCGCATCGGCGATCTGCCTGTGCTATACGCCATTATTCACTTCACTTTTGCCTGACGCGCTCACGTCATTGCAGCGCGTTCTTGCATCATTCACTGAACATCAATTTTTCTGAAATACTGCAACAATTATACTCGCTGGTAGCCCAAATCATCTCTCTATACTATCTGCCCATAACCTGATGGCGGGCCAAGTTTTCAGACAACACCTGCTATAACAAACACAACAGGGCGATATAGCCCACAACAAAATCAATTGGAGAGATGATGAAAAATTTAGAAAGCACTGCACTGCTGGTTGCACGTATCTTAATGCCGATTCTGTTTATCGTTGCAGGTTACGGTAAGCTGGGTGATGCCTATGCGGGCACACAACAATACATGCAGGCGATGGGTGTACCGACCTTCCTGCTGCCACTGACCATTCTGCTGGAACTGGGTGGTGGTCTGGCGGTGCTGTTCGGCCTGCTGACGCGTACCGTTGCACTGTTTACTGCGGGCTTTACGCTGCTGACTGCACTGATTTTCCACTCTAACTTTGCGGAAGGCATGAACCAATTGATGTTCATGAAAAACCTGACCATTGCTGGCGGCTACCTCCTGCTGGCAGTAACCGGCCCAGGCGCATTCAGCATCGACCGCCTGCTGGGCAAAAAGTGGTAAGAGGGGTCTTTTCAAGCCTGTACTACACTTAATAGCCAAATCGCAAAGTAGACGGCAAGCATAAAAGGCTTGCCGTCGTTTTATCATCACACACAAACGGGAGGATTGATGGGACAACTGGTTGACGGCGTATGGCACGATACCTGGTATGAAACCAAATCTACCGGCGGCCACTTTAAGCGTTCAGAATCCACATTCCGCAACTGGGTCACGCCTGATGGTGCACCCGGCCTCACCGGCAACGGTGGCTTTCCTGCACAATCCGGTCGTTATCATCTCTATGTTTCGCTCGCCTGCCCGTGGGCGCACCGCACGCTGCTCATGCGACAGCTGAAAGGGTTAGAAGACCATATCGCGGTGTCGGTGGTTCATCCGCTCATGCTCGATCACGGCTGGACGTTCGGGACTGATTTTGAGGAGGCAACGGGGGACTCACTTTATCAACACGAATTCCTCTACCAACTCTACCTGCACGCCAAACCGGACTACAGCGGTCGGGTGACCGTGCCCGTCCTGTGGGACACCGAGCAACACACCATCGTCAGTAATGAATCCGCCGATATCATCCGTATGCTGAACAGCGCGTTTGACGGCGTGGGCGCAGCGGCAGGAGATTACTACCCAGAAGCGCTACGCGCTCAGATTGATGAATTGAACGGCTGGATTTACGACAAGGTCAACAACGGCGTTTACAAAGCCGGTTTTGCGACGAGTCAGTCGGCCTATGATGAAGCAGCAACGACCGTTTTTGCCGCATTATCCGATCTGGAAGCCATACTGGCAAAACAGCGCTACCTGACCGGTGAGCAATTAACCGAAGCCGATCTGCGCCTGTGGACGACACTGATCCGTTTCGACCCGGTCTATCACACGCATTTTAAATGCGATAAATATCGCCTGAGCGATTATCCCAATCTGTTCGGCTTTCTGCGTGATATTTATCAAATGCCTGGCATCGCCGATACCGTCGATATGGCGCATATTCGTCACCACTACTATCGTAGCCACGGCACGATTAATCCGCATGGCGTGATTTCGCTGGGTCCAGAGCAAGATCTGAACCAGCCTCACCACCGTGATAAGACGTTTGTCGATTTATACTGACATAATGAAGTGCAGAGGCAAGGTGTGAAACCACACCTTGCCGCAAAAAATGCAGGGTTTAGGGCTGGTTCAGCAGTTTTGGAATTTCACGCAGGAACCAGGATTTCGCCTCGCCCATGCTGTCTCGCCGCCACGCCATAATAATCTGGCTTTCCATCTGATGCTCCGGCCCAATCACCAGCAAACGCCCTTCGGCAATATCTTGCGCGACCATCGGATAAGGCATGGTCGCGACACCTAACCCAGCCAGCAGCGCACGCCGCTTATCATCCAGCGAGCTCACCGTCAGACGCTGCTGTTTGTCGAGCAATTGTACGGTCAGCACCGGGCGTTCGCGTGCGGTATCCGCCACCGCAATCCCGCGATATTTCACCCGAGTGGCATCCGACAGTGGTTCAGGCTCCTGATGAATCGGGTGCTCTGGGCTGGCAACATACACATTATTCATCGTGTACAGCTTGCGGGTATTCATTTCTGAAGAGGAGCGAAAATGCATATCCGGTGCAATCACGATATCGGCACGCCCTTGCTCAAGACGTTCCCACGCGCCCGCCAGCACTTCCGTCAGAATCGACACCTGTGTATTCGCTTTGAGCGCCAGCTTATCGATTAACGGAAAAAGCCGCTGAGTCGGAATAAGCGCTTCCGTCACAATCGTCAGATGCGTTTCCCAGCCGCGCGCCAGTGCTTCCGCATCCGTCGTGAGCTTATCCGCGGCCTCCAGCAGGATACGTCCACGTTCCAGCAGCATACGCCCGACATTCGTGAATTTAGTACGGTGCCCGGAACGATCGAACAACACCACATCTAACTCTTCTTCCAATTTCTGCATGGTATAGCTCAGTGCCGAAGGCACCCTACCCAGCTCGTCTGCCGCAGCGGCAAAGCTGCCACGACGATCGATCGCATCCATAACCCTCAAGGCTTCCAGCGTCAATGCTCGTTCTTTCGCCATCTTGGTACTCATTCAGGAATTTTGAATATACCCACCAGATTAACTAGCTAACAATCCAACGTCCACACAATTACTATCGGTTTAATAAATAATTATCTGGGGGATAAAAATTATGATCGCACGAAGAGCAGCGGGGCAATGCGGCCAGGCCGACTATGGCTGGCTGCAAGCACGCTACACCTTTTCTTTTGGTCACTATTTTGACCCACAGTTGCTGGGCTACGCTTCTCTACGCGTGCTCAATCAGGAAGTATTAGCGCCGGGGGCATCATTTCAGCCGCGAACCTACCCACGGGTTGATATTCTGAACATCATTCTGCAGGGTGAAGCTGAATACCGCGACAGCAATGGTCGCCACATTCAGGCCAAAGCTGGCGATGTTTTGCTACTCGCGACTCAGCCAAACGTCAGCTATAGCGAACATAATACCAACCCCAGTAAACCACTGACACGGCTGCAGTTATGGCTGAATGCCTGCCAGACTCGAGAGAACAGCCCGTTACAGCGCATGGAATTGGATTCATCAAGTCACACTCTGCTTGCCTCACCGGAAGGCGAACAGACGAGTCTGCAACTGCGCCAGCAGGTTTGGATCCATCATGTCGATCTCCAGCAGAATGAGCAAAGCACGATCGCACTACAGGGCAATCAGGCATACCTCCAGTTGATCCACGGTTCAATGGTGGTAAAAGGCAATCAGCACAGTGAAGCCCTACATTGCGGCGACGGCGCCTTTGTCAAAGAAGAAACGGCGTTGACGCTACAGGCAGAAACACCTTTACGGGCGCTGCTCATCGACCTGGTCGTGTAGCGCTTCTGTCCGCTGTTTTTACAGGGACTTCTGTTCGTTGTTTTTACAGGAAGTTGTTTTCGCAGGAAAACGCCGCCAGTTCGGCGTTTTTCTTCAGCCGTGGTAAGATATCCGTCTTGTTCCTCAATGCGTCAGGGTGATATGACAATGGATTCAACCAAACAGGACAAACTTCTTGCCCAGGCTGAACAGATTTGTCAGCAGCGCGCTGTGCGTCTCACGCCGCAGCGGTTAGAGGTTTTACGTCTAATGGCGCAGCAGTCCGGCGCTATCAGCGCTTATGACCTGCTGGATCTGCTGCGAGTGTCCGAACCTCAGGCCAAACCGCCGACCGTCTATCGCGCACTGGATTTTCTGCTGGAACAAGGCTTCATTCATCGAGTTGAGTCAAACAACAGCTACGTGCTGTGCCACCATATTGAAGACCACAGCCATACATCAGCCCTGTTCATCTGCGATCGCTGCGGGCAGGTCACGGAACGTCAAACCGAAGGTGTGGAAGAAACACTACGTAGCCTGGCACAGCAGTCAGGATTTACGCTACGTCACAGCGTTGTGGAAGCTCACGGGCTATGTGGCGGCTGTCAGGAAGTGGCATCGTGCAAACAGCCGGATCATTGCGACCACGACCACACGGTTCCAATTAAAAAGCGGTAACCTCGATTAAAAAACGATAGCCCCAAGGGCTATCGTCTCTTTCTGCGCAGAAGCATCACGTTCACTACCAGTGATATTTGTGGTGTTCTTCCCAGTGCTTCACTTCTTTCTCTGCCGCTTCTTTTGCGTACCCGTAACGCTCCTGGATTCTCCCTACCAGTTGGTCACGTTTACCTTCGATGACCGTCAGATCGTCATCCGTTAATTTGCCCCATTGCTCTTTCGCTTTACCTTTAAACTGTTTCCAGTTACCGCTGGCTTGGTCTTTATTCATAAGAATCTCCGTACCTTAGGTGAATTGCGCATAAAAATCGTGACTACCGACTTATGCGTCAGTTTCAGATAATCAGATAAATCGGTCTATTCAGTAAGCAGCGTCATCATGGTGTGAACCATCACGGTGTGCTTCGCCACTGTCTCCCTTGATTGCCGGGCCAACCTAAATGTGATCGCTGATGATCAATCACCAAACAACCAATCAAGATAAAAATGCTTATCTTGATAAAAATTATAGTCGAATATTTCGATTAAAATTGAAAAATAGGAATCTGTAGCTAAAAAAGACGTTAGGAAAGAGAACATCACCGCAAAAGCAGTGGGAAAACAGGTGGTAAGAGGAATCGTAGAGAACACACGATAAATGTAACGAAATATATACAGCTAGCAGCTTAACACGCGGGACACCCCACACATAAAGTGACTAGCACATGACGCGATTAACACAAAGAGAAAGAGAAAGAGGATGATGCACTGATTCAGACAGGTGAACAGTGCATCTCTATGAACCGTTAGCTCCAGTCGCTGTTACGAATCACGCCAACTGCTAAGCCTTCTATCGAAAAGCTTTGCTGACGCAGGTCGACAACAATCGGGGCAAACTCTTCGTTCTCCGCGAGAAGATGCACCATATTGCCCTGCTTTTTCAGGCGCTTCACCGTCACTTCATCGTCAATACGCGCGACAACGATCTGACCGTTACGTACATCTTCTGTTTTATGCACGGCCAATAAATCGCCATCCATAATACCAATATCTTTCATTGACATACCGCTCACCCGCAGCAAAAAATCAGCGCTGGGTTTGAACATGGCAGGATCAACCTGATAGTGACATTCGATATGTTCCTGTGCCAGCAGAGGCTCACCGGCAGCCACGCGACCAACCAGAGGAATGCCCGCTTCTTCTTCCATCAGCAGACGAATACCGCGAGAAGCGCCGGATACAATCTCAATAACGCCTTTACGCGCCAGCGCTTTCAGATGTTCTTCAGCCGCATTGGGAGAGCGAAACCCCAGCTGTTGAGCAATCTCCGCGCGCGTTGGTGGCATTCCGGTCTGCGCAATATGATCGCGGATCAGGTCATAAACCTGCTGCTGCCTTGCTGTTAATACTTTCATTCCGCCCCCTGGTTGTTTATACAGTCTTGCTGTGAGTATATACAGGTAAGCCACAATTGGGAATGGAGATATCGGCAAAGCCTCTGACTTTTATTCATTTATGCGTACCGTCAGGCAAAATGTTGCCAGAGAATGCTGACCCATACGACAGCGGCTAACACGATGGCAACAAAAACAGCTGCCGAGCCGATATCTTTCGCCCTTCCGGATAATTCGTGATGCTCAGGGCCAATACGATCGACAACCGCTTCAATGGCGCTATTAGCCAACTCAAAGAGCATAATCAATACGACAGACCCGATCAGCAGCAGTTTTTCAACCAGCGTAACTGGCAGCAAACACGCGATAATCACGCCGACAATAGTCAGTACGGTTTCCTGACGAAACGCCGCCTCATGCTGCCATGCCTGCTTTAGCCCCTTAAGGGAATAACCGGTCGCCTTAATAATCCGGATCATCCCCGTTGCTTTATTCATTTATCCTCCGCTATTTATGCAAAATAGTTCGCATTTTAACGCGCTCATGTTGTCTCATCACCACAGATCTCCGGCGCAGTTTCTGGTATCCTTGCGGCGCATTGCTAACAAGAGGCTCCAAGTTGTTATGTCAGGTTGGCGTAAAATTTACTATAAACTATTGAATCTCCCACTGAAACTGCTGGTTAAAAGCAAAGTTATTCCCGCAGATCCTGTGGTCGAGCTGGGGTTAGATCCCTCACGTCCTATACTCTATGTTCTGCCTTATAACTCTCAGGCAGATCTCTTGACGCTACGTGCGAAGTGCCTGGCATTGGGGTTACCCGATCCCTCGCAGTCGTTCGAATTCAACGGCGTCGAACTCCCAAGCCACGTCTTTATTAATGACGGGCCGCGTGTCTTCCGCTATTACGTACCCAAGCAGAAATCCGTCAAACTGTTCCACGACTATCTGGACCTGCATCGCGCCAATCCAGATTTAGACGTTCAGATGGTGCCGGTTTCCGTGATGTTTGGGCGTTCTCCGGGTCGGGAAGGCCATTCTCAGGCCACACCGCACCTGCGATTGCTCAACGGTATTGAGAAATTCTTCGCCGTTCTGTGGCTAGGCCGTGACAGTTTTGTCCGCTTCTCCAGCCCAGTGTCACTGCGCTATATGGCGACCGAGCATGGCACAGACAAAACCATAGCCCACAAACTGGCGCGTGTCGCGCGTATGCACTTCTCTCGCCAACGTTTGGCGGCAGTTGGCCCACGCTTGCCGGTACGTCAGGAGCTGTTTAATAAGCTGCTGGATTCCAAAGCGATCAAGAAAGCCGTGGACGATGAGGCGCGCAGTAAGAAGATTTCTACTGAGAAAGCGCAGCAGAACGCGATTGCGCTAATGGAAGAAATTGCCGCCGACTTCTCCTACGAGGCCGTACGTCTGTCGGATCGCGTTTTAAGCTGGACGTGGAACCGCCTTTATCAGGGGATAAACGTCCATAACGCCGAACGCGTTCGTCAGTTGGCGCAGGATGGTCACGGTATTGTCTATGTGCCTTGCCACCGCAGCCACATGGACTATCTGCTGTTGTCCTACGTCCTGTACCATCAGGGCTTAGTGCCGCCACACATCGCCGCGGGCATCAATCTTAATTTCTGGCCAGCAGGCCCAATCTTCCGCCGTCTTGGCGCTTTCTTCATTCGCCGTACCTTCAAAGGCAACAAGCTGTATTCCACGATTTTCCGTGAGTATCTGGGTGAACTGTTTGCCCGTGGCTATTCGGTGGAATACTTCATGGAAGGTGGACGTTCGCGCACAGGTCGTCTGTTAGAGCCTAAAACCGGTACGCTGGCCATGACCATTCAGGCCATGCTCAGAGGCGGTACGCGCCCTATCACGCTGGTGCCGATTTATGTCGGTTACGAGCATGTGATGGAAGTCGGCACCTATGCGAAAGAACTGCGCGGCGCGGTGAAGGAAAAAGAAGGCTTTATGCAGATGGTGCGCGGTTTGCGCAAACTGCGTAATCTCGGCCAAGGGTATGTGAACTTCGGCGAACCGCTCCCATTGACCACCTATCTGAATCAGCATGTTCCGCAATGGCGTGATGCGATTGACCCTATCGAAGCACAGCGCCCAAGCTGGCTAACGCCGACAGTGCAGGATATCTCTATGGATATCATGGTGCGCATCAATAATTCTGCGGCGGCAAACGCGATGAACCTGTGTTCGACGGCCTTGCTAGCATCGCGCCAGCGCTCGCTGACGCGCGAACAAATGCAAGAACAGTTGGATTGCTATCTGCAACTGCTGCGCCAGGTTCCTTACCACAAAGATATTACGGTTCCGAAAAAGACAGCAGATGAACTGTTGGAACATGCGTTGAGCATGAACAAGTTCGAAGTCGAGAAGGATAGTATTGGCGATATCATCATTCTGCCGCGCGAGCAGGCCGTTCTGATGACGTACTATCGCAATAACATCCAGCATCTGTTGGTCTTACCGTCGCTGATCGCCAGCATCGTCATCCATCATCGCCGGATTACGCTTGCCGAAGTCGTACGACAGATCGCGCTGATTTATCCGCTGCTGCAATCTGAACTGTTCCTACACTATTCCAAAGAACAGTTACCGGGCGTGCTGGAAACGTTGGCTAACGAGCTGATTCAACAGCAATTGCTATGCAGCCGTGACGGTGAACTGGCTATCAATCCGCCGCGTATCCGTACGCTGCAATTGCTGTCAGCAGGCGTACGTGAAACGCTGCAACGCTATGCGATTACGCTGTCGTTGCTGTGTGCGAACCCAGAAATCAACCGCGGCACGCTGGAGAAAGAAAGCCGGAATATGGCGCAACGCCTGTCCGTTCTGCACGGTATCAACGCGCCGGAATTCTTTGATAAAGCGGTGTTCTCAACGCTGGTCGCGACCTTACGGACAGAAGGGTATATCACCGACAGCGCGGAAGCGGCACAAGGCGATATCGTCGCGATCTACAACATTCTCGGCGATCTGATCACCCCGGAAGTGCGTTTGACCATTGAAAGCGCCAGCTCATCTACTGAAATGGAAGCCGATAGTCAGGAAGTAGAAAAGACAACGCAGGCGTAGTCAGGCTGGAAAATGGCGGACGGTCTGCCGCCATCAAGCCGCAGATGTGTTTAGCGTTACCAACACAGTAGATGTTGTGCCATAAAAAAAGCAGCGAGAAATCGCTGCTTTTTTGTCTCTGATGTTCAGCTTACAGGCCAAACAGCACACCAATAAATATCGCCATTCCCACGTATTTATTATTGTGGAACGCCTTAAAACAAGCATCGCGCTCACGACCGGCTGTGAGTATTTGCTGATAGACAAACATCCCACCCGCCGCCAGCAGCGAAATATAGTAAGGGGTTCCCAATCCGCTGATCTTTCCTAAAATCAGCAGCAGCGCCAGCATGCTAAACTGCAATAACCCGATGATGAGATTGTCAAAACGGCCAAACAAGATCGCAGTGGATTTCACCCCGATCTTCAGATCGTCGTCGCGATCCACCATCGCATATTGGGTATCGTAGGCGACCGTCCAGCAAATATACGCCAGAAACATCATCCAGCAGGTTGCAGGCAGGCTTTCACTCACCGCGGCATACGCCATCGGGATCGACCAGCCAAACGCGGCACCCAGCACAAACTGAGGAAGATGGCTGACCCGTTTCATAAACGGATAGACCCATGCCAGCCCCAGCCCTGCAACGGACAGCCAGATCGTCATCTTATTCAGCGTCAACACCAGACCAAACGCCAGTAAGACCAGCACGACAAACAACACTTTAGCAGACTGCTCGCTCACTTCACCGCTAGGCAATGGGCGAGAAGCCGTGCGTTTTACATGACCGTCAAAATGACGATCGGCATAATCATTGATGACGCAGCCCGCCGCACGCATTAAGAAAACGCCAGCGACAAACACAAAGAGCGTCCACGGTGCGGGTACTCCTCCTCCCGCCAGCCACAGCGCCCATAGCGTTGGCCACAGCAATAACAGAGAACCTACTGGTTTATCAATCCGCATCAAGCGGCAATAAGCCAGCCATTTCCCTGCTGTAACACTTCTTTCCAAGGATTTATCTCCTCAAATTACCTGCCAACCTTCATCACCCGGTACGTAATAAACCGGTGATTCCGGTAAGAAAAGCTCAGTCAACAGTAACGGATGATCCGAAAGGCACAAGCGGGAACGCCGCGCCCATAAGCCTTCGCAGCATCCGGTATGAATGTAGTCACGCGTCAGCGATTTTTGTTCAAACAGATAACGGCCTAACGGCTGGTTGCCTATCTTCGTCAGGGCTGAATCCGTTCCGTCAAGCGTCTGTTGCGGAACGACGGTACGGCCAAAAAGCCAGGGGCGATCGTCACCGTACAACACCACTTCACGCAGCCAGTAGCGCTCACTATATGGTAGCTGTTCGCGCTCTTCGCCCAGCTCTTGTGGCGTAATAAATCCCTCACGACAAAGGGTAACCCGCAGTTGGGCACAATATTTTTCCAGCCGCTGCGTCATGGAACGGGCTTCCATCAGCCAGTCACCAATATGCTCAGGTAATACCGAAGGAGGTTCAGCAAACCAGGAAATGGTGCGCAAAAGCGTAGACGCATCGTCAGACATTGTCCCTACTCCAAACAGGGTTACTTTGCCAAATAACAGCATTCGTAAATAAAGTAAGCGCTCCTATTGTAGCGCAGAATGCTTCCCCCGATAACACGCGATAAACCAATTCATCCCCGATGTGGCAACATTTCGGCAATGTCGCAGGATATGCGGCAACCAGCGTGATGCACCTTTACTCATTTATCAGGTAATCCGGCAGGAAATCGGCAAACGCAAAAGCGCTCACCTCAGTAATTCATTGAATTGATTAAACAGAAATGAGGCCCATAAAAAAAGCACCACCCAGTATCGCGACCGGATAGTGCTCTTTAAAGGACAGAAAGACGTGTTTCTGTAACCTGACTCCCTGTCACCGGAAAATCACGTCCGGTGACAATGGCGTCACATTACATCATGCCGCCCATACCACCCATGCCGCCCATACCGCCAGCAGCACCTAAGTCAGGCGCATCGCTTTTCGGCAGGTCGGTTACCATACATTCAGTGGTGATCATCAGACCCGCAACGGAAGCTGCGTATTGCAGCGCAGAACGGGTGACTTTGGTCGGATCCAGGATACCGAAGTCGATCATGTTGCCGTATTCTTCCGTTGCCGCGTTGTAACCGTAGTTACCTTCGCCCGCTTTAACGGTGTTAGCAACCACAGATGGCTCTTCACCAGCGTTGGAAACGATCTGACGCAGTGGTGCTTCCATCGCGCGCAGCGCAACTTTGATACCCACGTTCTGGTCTTCGTTCTGAGCAGACAGAGAAGCCAGTTTCGCTGCAACGCGAACCAGCGCCACGCCACCACCAGCAACCACGCCTTCTTCTACCGCAGCGCGAGTCGCAGCCAGCGCATCTTCAACGCGAGCTTTCTTCTCTTTCATTTCAACTTCAGTTGCTGCGCCAACTTTGATCACGGCTACGCCGCCAGCCAGTTTAGCCACACGCTCTTGCAGTTTTTCGCGGTCGTAATCAGACGTTGCTTCTTCAACCTGCTGACGGATCTGAGCAACACGGCCCTGGATCGCAGCTTCTTCACCCGTACCATCGATGATGGTGGTGGTGTCTTTGTTGATCACAACGCGTTTTGCCTGACCCAGATCTTCCAGCGTCGCTTTTTCCAGCTCCAGACCGATCTCTTCAGAGATAACGGTACCGCCAGTCAGCGTCGCGATATCTTGCAGCATCGCTTTACGACGGTCGCCGAAGCCCGGTGCTTTCACCGCAGCCACTTTCACGATGCCGCGCATGGTGTTAACCACCAGCGTTGCCAGTGCTTCGCCTTCAACATCTTCAGCAACGATAACCAGCGGTTTACCGGCTTTCGCTACCGCTTCCAGAACTGGCAGCATTTCGCGGATGTTGGAGATTTTTTTGTCAGCCAGCAGGATGAACGGGCTTTCCAGCTCTACCGCACCTGTTTCTGGTTTGTTGATGAAGTACGGGGACAGGTAGCCACGGTCGAACTGCATACCTTCAACCACGTCCAGCTCATCTTGCAGACCGGTACCTTCTTCAACGGTGATAACACCTTCTTTACCGACTTTGTCCATCGCTTCGGCAATCATTTTGCCTACGGTTTCGTCGGAGTTAGCAGAGATGGTACCAACCTGAGCAATCGCTTTAGAGTCAGAGCACGGTACAGACAGTGCTTTCAGCTCTTCAACAGCGGCGATAACGGCTTTATCGATACCGCGCTTCAGATCCATCGGGTTCATGCCCGCTGCAACAGCTTTCAGGCCTTCAGTGATGATAGCCTGCGCCAATACGGTTGCGGTCGTGGTGCCGTCGCCTGCTGCGTCATTCGCTTTAGAGGCCACTTCTTTCACCATCTGCGCGCCCATGTTCTCGAACTTGTCTTCCAGCTCGATTTCACGCGCAACAGATACGCCGTCTTTAGTAATGGTCGGTGCACCGAAGGATTTATCCAAAACTACGTTACGGCCTTTCGGGCCCAGGGTAACCTTCACTGCATCAGCCAGTACATTTACGCCGCGCAGCATTTTTACGCGAGCGTCATTACCGAATTTTACGTCTTTAGCTGCCATGGTGTATTTCCCTTAAATTCTTTCAGTTCAGATGATTACGCGCAATTACGCTTCAACAATTGCCAGAATGTCGCTTTCAGACATGATCAACACTTCTTCGTTATCGATCTTCTCTGCCTTCACGCCATAGCCATCATTGAAAATAACGATGTCGCCAACTTTCACATCCAGCGGCTTCACTTCGCCATTTTCCAGGATACGTCCGTGACCTACGGCCAGAACTTCACCGCGGGTAGATTTACCAGCAGCGGAACCAGTCAGTACGATACCGCCAGCAGATTTTGACTCGACTTCTTTGCGCTTGACGATCACGCGGTCATGCAATGGACGAATATTCATTGATAGCTCTCCTTTGAGAAAGTCCATATCGGTTTAGGATAAACGCCGACGATGTTTTGCTTATGCTTTTCATCATTGGCCTTGTGGTGTTCTAAGTGGGGACGTTTCACCGCCCTTCAAGGGAGAAAATTCATTTTTTTTGCGTTAGGCGGCCACTTGTCGCAGACAGCAGATAAAAAATAAGGATTATCAATATGATAATCCTTATCTGTTTTTCAGTTCATCGTGACATTAACGGTCGTCACGATGTTCAATATTTGCGCTCCCGCCATCCTTGCGCTGGTATTCACCCTCAAAGGTGTTACCACCAGAAGACGACGACGCGTCGGAGCCAGAACGCCAGATATGTAGGTGAGGCATCAGTTTGAGCGTCAGGCTTTTTTGCACGGGTGGTAGTAGAAGCAACAGCCCCAGAAAGTCAGTCAGAAAACCCGGAATCAGGAGCAAGAAGCCTGCCAGAACCAGTGACACGCTTTTTACCATTTCAGCCGCCGGGCTTTCACCGGCTGCCATTTTCTGCTGCATCTGCACCAGTGTTTTCATCCCCTGATTGCGCACCAGCGAGACGCCCACACAAGACGTGAAGACCACCAGCAGCAGAGTCATGGCAACACCCAGCACTTCCGCCACCTGAATAAACAGCGATATCTCGATGTAAGCCAAAAGAAAAATAAGTAATAACGGTAACCAGCGCACCCGGTTCTCCTGTGTGTTTTTACGCGTACTGTGTTAATCAGAACGAGTGTGAATAAGAACGTGTTAAGCCGTCGCGATTGAAAAGTCAGTACGCTCTCCCCCCATGAACCTTACTACTCATGGATAAGTAAAGGCGCACACCTACTCTGCGATCCGGCACATCGTGATGATGTAAATGGGGACGACCTTGCGCATCTTCAAGCCACCGCCACACGAATATTGTTCTAAAATAGTGACGCGTGACTACAGTCACAGTTCATTTACCGTAGCGGTAGAGAACGCCAGTATAGTGATCTAAACACCTGTTTTTCGCTGTCGTAACGACATATCCTCACGGCAATGGATAACTGGTTGGTCAAACATCCCGAGGCTATTGCCGAGGCAAGACGGTTTATCCGAGCGACACACCAGCCCACAACGTCTAGTCACCTCACTAGTCGCACAGCAGAATAGGAATTTTCATGTCAGAAAACATCCGTATTGAAGAAGACCTGTTAGGCACCCGAGAAGTTCCCGCAGACGCGTATTATGGCGTTCATACGCTGCGCGCCGTCGAAAATTTCTATATCAGCAACAATAAAATCAGCGACATTCCCGAGTTCGTACGCGGCATGGTCATGGTGAAGAAAGCCGCAGCATTGGCTAACAGAGAGCTGCAAACCATCCCGAAAAAAATTGCCGACGTTATCATCCGTGCCTGTGATGAAGTGCTGAATAACGGCAAATGCATGGATCAGTTTCCGGTAGATGTCTATCAAGGGGGCGCTGGCACGTCGGTCAATATGAATACCAACGAAGTATTAGCCAATATTGGTCTGGAGCTGATGGGCCACCAGAAAGGCGAGTACCAGTATCTGAACCCCAACGATCATCTGAACAAATGCCAATCCACCAATGATGCCTACCCCACAGGCTTTCGCATCGCGGTCTACGCCTCCGTACTGAAACTGACGGAGGCGATAGCGAAGTTGAGCGATGGCTTCGAGCGTAAAGCCAAAGAGTTTGAAGACGTCCTGAAGATGGGGCGTACCCAGTTGCAGGACGCGGTGCCGATGACGCTCGGGCAGGAATTTCATGCGTTTAACGTGCTGTTGCAGGAAGAAATCAAAAACCTGCTGCGCACGTCGGAATTGCTGCTTGAAGTCAATCTGGGCGCGACCGCGATCGGTACGCGCCTGAATACGCCAGACGGCTACCAGCAACTGGCGGTGCGGCGCCTGGCGGAAGTCAGCGGCCTGTCGTGCGTGCCAGCAGAAGATTTGATCGAAGCGACGTCAGATTGCGGTGCCTATGTGATGGTGCATAGCTCGCTGAAGCGTCTGGCCGTGAAGCTGTCGAAGATCTGTAATGACCTGCGTTTGCTCTCTTCCGGCCCCCGCGCTGGCATGAATGAAATCAACCTGCCAGAGCTACAGGCGGGTTCCTCCATCATGCCCGCCAAGGTTAACCCGGTCGTGCCGGAAGTCGTCAATCAGGTGTGCTTCAAGGTCATCGGTAACGATACCTGCGTCACCATGGCCTCGGAAGCGGGACAATTACAGTTAAACGTGATGGAGCCGGTCATCGGTCAGGCGATGTTTGAATCGACCCACATTCTGACCAACGCCTGCTACAACCTGCTGGAGAAATGCGTCAACGGCATCACCGCCAATAAGAGCGTGTGCGAAGCCTATGTCTTCAATTCCATTGGCATTGTGACGTACCTGAACCCGTTCATCGGCCACCATAACGGCGATATCGTCGGCAGAATCTGCGCGGAAACGGGGAAAAGCGTGCGCGAAGTCGTACTGGAACGCGGCCTGCTGACCGAAGCCGAGCTGGATGACATTTTCTCCATCCAGAACCTGATGCATCCGGCGTACAAAGCCAAACGCTACACCGACGAAAACGAGCTTCCCTAACACCAACATCTAATTCCAACAGGCACGTCCGTTCACGAAGAACCGCGTGCCTTTATTTTTTGCCGTCTACGGCCATAAGAATAAGTTATGAAATTTTTATTATTAATTAAGGAGCATAGTCATGCTTGGTCTTGAGTTGTTTATCGTTCTGCTCGCCATCTACCTGGGGGCACGACTGGGAGGCATCGGCATTGGTTTCGCCGGTGGCCTGGGAGTGCTTGTTCTTACGCTAGGGTTTCAGATAAAACCCGGCGTCATCCCTTTTGATGTCATTGAAATTATCATGGCCGTTATCGCCGCCATTGCCGCTATGCAGGTGGCGGGCGGAATGGATTATCTGGTCAGTCTGGCGGAGAAATTGCTGCGTAAGCACCCGAAATACGTCACCTTTCTCGCGCCACTGGTCACCTACTTCATGACGATTCTGGCTGGAACCGGACACACCGCGTTTTCCACCCTGCCCGTTATCGCCGAAGTCGCCAAAGAGCAGGGGATTCGTCCTTCTCGTCCGCTTTCGATTGCCGTCGTTGCCTCACAAATCGCCATTACCGCGTCGCCGATCTCTGCGGCAGTGGTGTTTGTCGCCGGTATTCTTGAGCCACACGGGGTTAGCTATCTGCTGCTGTTAGGTATCTGCATCCCTACCACGCTGGCAGCTATCCTGTTGACGGCAATTGTGACCAATTTCTTGGGTAAAGAGCTGAAAGACGATCCGATTTATCAGGAACGTCTGAAAAAAGGTGAAACCACGCTGCGCGGGAATAGCCAGCATGAGATCAAACCGGGTGCCAAGTTGTCCGTGATGCTGTTTCTGATCGGTATCGTCGCTGTCGTGCTGTATGCCACCGCAATCAGCGGCACCGTCGGGCTGATTCAGAACCCGGTTCTGCCGCGTAATGAAGCTATTGTGGTCTTTATGCTGACTATCGCCACGCTGATTTGCATCACCTGCAAAATCGACACCGCGCGCATCCTCTCCGCCAGCACGTTTAAGTCTGGCATGAGCGCCTGTATCTGCGTGATGGGCGTAGCCTGGCTGGGCGATACCTTTGTTAAAGCGCACATTTCCGATATTCAGGACACCGCAGGCGCGCTGCTGCAAAGCTACCCGTGGATGCTGGCCGTTGTGCTGTTCTTCGCCGCCACGCTGCTTTATTCTCAGGCGGCAACCGCGAAAGCACTGATGCCTGCGGCGCTACTGCTGGGCGTTTCTCCGGTCACGGCGGTGGCGTCTTTTGCTGCCGTTTCCGCCCTGTTCGTTCTGCCGACCTATCCGACTCTGCTGGCGGCGGTGGAGATGGATGACACCGGCTCAACGCGCATCGGCAAGTTTGTGTTTAACCACTCCTTCCTGATTCCCGGCGTGCTGGCAATTACGCTGTCGGTGATATTTGGCTTTATCCTCGGTAGCATCCTGATCTAACGATTGCCTTTTAGACAGTCCCTTGCGGATCGGCTTAACTCGTCGATCCGCCTCATTCCTCCCGCGCAGTTCATTCCCTTCAAACAATAAAGCAAGGTATAGTGTGGCTCTGGTTGTCTGGAATTTGTTCATCTGACACGGAGGATGTGATGTCTGACTGCCCGCTTTGCGCTGCCGTCGTCATATTATGTACCGCACCTGACGACGCCTGCGCGCAACGGCTTGCCCATTCGCTGCTGGAAGCGCGGCTTGCTGCCTGCGTCACCCTACTGCCCGGCGCACGTTCGCTCTATTACTGGGAAGGCAAGCTCGAACAGCAATCAGAAGTACAAATGCTGATAAAAAGCGATACCTCACATCAGCAAGCCCTGCTGACTCACCTGAAACAACAACACCCTTACGATACGCCGGAGCTATTAGTTCTGCCGGTATCCGGGGGCGATAGCGATTATCTGACATGGCTCAACGCCTCTTTACGCTGATTTTCCTGTTATGGACGGCTTTCGGCACACCCAGTGTAGCCGCCTCTTCTTTTGGTCAGAAACTGTTTGGCAACAGCACGACCTCACGCTTTCTGCCGGTCGACGGGGCGTTCGCCTTTGAGTTTCAGCAGCAGGACAACCAGCTCAACCTGGGCTGGGATATTCATCCCGATTACTATCTGTATCGCGCACAAATCAAGATCGAAGGAAACGGTGCCACGCTTGGCAAGGTGGAACTGCCGCAGGGCGAAAGCCATAGCGACGAGTTCTTCGGTCAGGTCTTTATTCTGCGGGATCGGCTGGCGTTAGCGGTTCCCATTGAACGGGCCGAGAGCGGTGCGACTGTCAAAGTGACCTATCAAGGCTGCGCCGATGCGGGTTTCTGCTATCCGCCGGAAACGCGCGTCGTTCCTCTCAGTCAAGTGCAGGCTAACGCAGACACCCGTGCACCGCTCACTACGCTATCAGACAAGGCAACACCATCAAACCAAAGCACACCGCCGCAGAGCACGCCCATGCCGTTCTCGCCGTGGTGGGCGCTGTTGATTGGCATCGGCGTCGCCTTCACTCCCTGCGTTCTGCCAATGTACCCGCTGATTGCCAGCCTGGTGCTGGGTAGAAAAGAACAACTGACGCCGCGCCGCACGCTGCTGCTGTCGATGACCTATGTTCAGGGGATGGCGCTGACCTACACGCTGCTCGGGCTGGTTGTCGCCGCCGCCGGATTACGCTTTCAGGCTGCACTTCAGCATCCTTATATTCTGATTGGTCTGTCAGTCATGTTTGCTGCGCTGGCGTTGTCCATGTTTGGCCTGTATACACTCCAGCTCCCGTCCTCGGTACAAACCCGACTGACAGAGTGGAGCAACCGTCAGCAGGGCGGCTCCGTCACGGGCGTATTCTTCATGGGCGCACTGGCAGGACTGATTTGTTCCCCCTGCACCACCGCCCCGCTCAGTGCCATCCTGCTTTACATCGCCCAGAGCGGCAACATGCTGGCAGGCGGCGGCACGCTTTATCTCTACGCGCTGGGCATGGGCTTACCGCTCATTCTGGTCACGTTGTTTGGCAACAAACTGCTGCCACGCAGCGGCCCGTGGATGCAGTACGTTAAAGAAGCGTTTGGCTTTATTATTCTGGCGTTGCCCGTTTTCCTGCTGGAACGCATTCTGGGAGAAACCTGGGGAACCCGCCTGTGGAGCGCGCTCGGTATCGCCTTCTTTGGCTGGGCGCTCATGCTGACGCTGCGCAGCAGTAAAGGCTGGATGCGCGGCGTGCAGCTACTGCTGCTGGCAGGCGTAGTGATCAGCGCCAAACCGCTGCAAGACTGGGTATTCCCTCCAACGGGCGTGGCGCAAACTCATACCTCCGCACTGAACTTCGCCCCTGTCGCCAATATCGCCGATCTCAACAGTGCGCTGGCAAAGAGCACTCAGCCTGTTATGCTCGATCTTTACGCGGACTGGTGCGTAGCCTGCAAAGAGTTCGAGAAATACACGTTCAGCGACCCGACAGTGCAAAACCATCTGTCGCGCATCACGCTGCTACAGGCGGACGTCACCGCTAACCGCGCAGAACAAAATGCGCTGCTGAAAAAGCTACAGGTTTTAGGGCTGCCGACCATCGTATTTTTTGACGCTCAGGGGAAAGAGATCCCCGGTTCGCGCGTCACCGGTTTTATGAATGCTGAACAATTTCAGGCACATTTGCAGAAATTCAGCCCATAAACGACGATATATACCCTAAATAATTCGAGTTTCAGGCAGGCGGCAAGGGAAGGCATCCCGATGAGCTTACATCGGTAAGTGATTCGAGTGACTGAGCGAAGCCAACGCACATGCAACTTGAAGTATGACGGGTATACCTATATGTGCTTCTGGAGGAGACCTAATGCAACGGGAAGACGTACTTGAACATGCGCTTACGCTACTGGAGCAGCACGGTTTTGCCATGACGACACTGGATATGCTGGCGGAGAGGCTGGGGGTTCCGGTAGAGGAGCTGACGCCCTTCTGGCCGGATCGGGAGGCGCTGCTGTACGACGGCCTGCGTCACCATAGCCAGCAAGTCGATACCTGGCGGCGTCAGTTGCTACTAGACGACGAGAAAACCATCGAACAGAAACTGCTGGCACGCTATCAGGTGCTGCATGAGTCGGTAAACAAACAGCGCTATCCGGGCTGCTTGTTTATTGCGGCGTGCAGCTTTTTCCCTGATATCACCCATCCTATCCACCAAATTGCGGAACAGCAGAAGCTGGCGTCTTACCAATACACACGTGATTTGCTGGAAGAGCTGGAAACCGACGATCCCGAAATGGTGGCACAGCAGATGGAATTGATTCTGGAAGGCTGCCTGAGCAACCTGCTGGTCAAGCATCAGGCCGCCAGTATCGCCACCGCCCAGCGGCTGGCAGAAGATGTCTTACGCTTTGCGCTGTGCCGCAAAAACGGTGCACTCACCTGATTTCAGGCACAAAATGCGGTAAAGCCCGCATTTTGGCTGAAAAGTCGGCAGTCAGCAGGGTTTTGCGCGCTTTCGTTGATAAACCCGTTGACGCCACGCGGCCAATACGGTTTAATGCGCCCCGTTGCCCGGATAGCTCAGTCGGTAGAGCAGAGGATTGAAAATCCTCGTGTCCTTGGTTCGATTCCGAGTCCGGGCACCACCTTTCCTTTTTTATGCTTCCTTATCAATCCCTATATTGTTGCGATTCAATAAGTTGGCGTGAAAATCTTTTCCGATGCGTTTTGATTTATCCCTTCGTATCGGGGAATTTGTGGGTCAGATTGCGGGTCATTCAGTTCGATGAACGGGAGTGACCCTCATATGTTAACTGACAGCAAAGTCCGATCCGCGAAACCTCTCGCAAAATCTTATAAGCTCACCGATTCGCAAGGCCTGTACCTCACAGTATCCACCAGCGGCGCTAAGCTATGGTATTTCCGCTATCGCTTCGGCGGTAAAGAAAACCGTCTGGCTTTTGGCCCCTACCCTCAAACTACACTGGCGGAAGCCCGTGAAAAACGCGATGCGGCGCGTAAGCTGCTGGCGTCCGGCATCAGCCCTTCTCAGCTTCGCAAAACGAACAACCCCGCCGTTGATGAATCCCGCACCTTTCAGTATGTCGCTCAGACGTGGCACACCAGTAGCCTGAAACTCTGGTCGGACGCCCACGCCGATAAAATCCTCATCTGCCTGAAACGCTACGTTTTCCCCACCATTGGCGCGATGGATATCGCGCAGGTTGAAACCCGCCATCTGGCGCAGTTGGTTAAGGCGATTGACGACAAAGGCGTGCATGACGTCGCCGGACGAGTACGCCAGCATCTGACAAAAATCATGCGCCACGCCGTCCAGCAGGGCGTCATCAAATACAATCCGGCTTACGATTTGGATGGCGTCGTGACCCCGGTCGTGACCCAACATCACCCCGCCCTGCCGCTGAAACGCCTGCCGGAACTGCTGGAGAAGATAGAGAACTACAAAGGCCGGACGTTGACCCGTCTGGCGCTGGAGCTGAATCTGCATGTGTTTCTGCGCTCCAGTGAGCTGCGTTTTGCCCGCTGGGATGAATTCAACCTCAAAGCGCATATCTGGAGCGTGCCCGCCCAGCGCGAAGCGGTAGACGGCGTGCGGTTCTCAGAGCGTGGCGCAAAAATGAAGGATGAACATCTGGTGCCGCTGTCACGACAGGCGGTCGCCCTGCTGAAACAGATTCAGGCAATTTCCGGCGAATCTGTCTTCGTTTTTCCCGGCGCACATACCCTGAACAAGCCGATGAGTGAGAACACCATCAACAAGGCGCTACGCGTGATTGGCTACGACACCAAAACCGAAGTGTGCGGCCACGGCTTCAGGACTATGGCCTGTAGCGCCCTAAACGAGTCCGGACGCTGGTCAAAGGATGCCATTGAGCGGCAGATGAGCCACAAAGAGCGCAACGGCGTGCGGGCGGCCTACGTGCATAAAGCGGAGCATCTGGAAGCCAGAATCGAAATGATGCAATGGTGGTCGGATTATCTGGACGTCAACCGCGAGGGTTATGTCGCACCGTATATCTATGCGCGGAGTCATTCGGCTGGCTAACGCGCTGCGCTTGTTGGCTCCTGACGGGCTTTCTATGTGATAGAAAACCCGTCAGGAGCGTTGTCGTAAAACCATTCGGGCATTCTGCCAAATGTTTCTTATACGTTAGGATTTGCTATATCACTGGCTCAAACCACTGTTCAGCCTTTTGGTTCAATACCGCGCGTCTGGAGTTCCTTACGCAGAACACGCTTGATCCACGTAGCCAACGTCTTGTCGCCATCCTTATGGGCTTGTTCTTCTAATTGCGCACGAAACTCGTGGGACAGTCGAATTTGATACTGGTCTGTTTTTGTTTTTTCACTTGACATTGTAATTACAAATTCCATAGCATGGTATAGTTGTAATTACACCGCAATTACATGGTGTTTTGCAACAGTAAAGAGCGAAGCCCGGCAGTGCTAGGAACACTAACCGGGCTTCTGACCACAACATTATGAGGACTAATGCTATGGCTGACACCAATAGTAACACGGGCGCGTCTTATCAATCACTGCCGGATTATGAGAACCGTTACTCTGCCATGAGTGCCGCGCTGGCTCATCTGGACTTTTCAAATATGGACAATAACGAACTCTCGCAGGTGACAGAGTATTGCGCCGAAACACAGGCCGGACTTTGCCATTGCCTGAATTTCATTGGCGATGCGCTGATTACCTTTGCCGATAATGACGTGTGCGAATCGACGCCAGAAAGCCTGTGCCAGTTGGGACACGGACTAACCGCAATCAGTTTGCTCATCCCTGCCCTTACCACGATGCACAAACGCGCACACTCACTCACCGCCAGATAGCCATCTGAATATAGCCTGCCTGATTAAAGCTCTGCCGTTAGGTCAGAGCTTTTTGGCTTTTATGGCTCAATAACAATAACTCTTCCCATCCGATATTGAGTTGTTTGCAGGCAACACCATCCTTTCCCGATAGCCTTCCCTACTGGCTAATTCCAGCAGGGAGAAGACATGCCAGCACGTTTTATTTTCGCAGCACTCAACATGCCATTCAGCCACAACACAGGACGCGACGGGTTTAGGCGGGTGAAGGCCTGCGCCTCGCGGGCATTCACCCGTGGCGTGAGGCGAGTAAATGCGCTTTCGCAGAAAGGGCACATTTGCGTCGCCCGAACCCACCTGCGAGCGCTTCCCCCAAGGGAAACCGAGCAGGCCGGGGGGAGCCGAATAAATTTTGCCGCCCCAGCGAGCAAAAAGACGCGCCCACGCGTCGGTTTATTTGGGGGGCTTCAGCCCCGCACACCGTCGTGGCTAAGTCTCCGGCCACAAGCCGGTAGCGAGGCGCGACTACCCACTTTGAAGGCGTTTTCCCATTTTTTCGCTGACCGGAACGGGCAAAAGAAAAAGTGGGCTAAAAACGGCGTCTCAAAGGGGGTAGTCGCGCGTAGCGTGCGACGGTGTGCCGCCGTTGACCTTGGGGGTTTTGGCGTGGCGTCCAGCCGCGACATTACCCCCATGCGACAGGCAATAAGGGCGTCCAGCCCGCATGAACTGGCGCACGCCGTTTTGTGCCGGGAAATGTATTTTCCGGCGCATGGCTGCGGAGCGGCCACCCCATTCGCCTCACGCTATTGGCGTATCGCATGGACGCATGCCATTCACAGAAATATGAGTCGATGTCATGAGGCGAGAAAGACGAAAAAAAGCCGCCAGAGACAAAGGAGGATCAATGCTGATTTCTGATTACCATAAACGCCGGGTGCGTAGTCACGAAAAAATGCGACTTCTGCTCACCTTTCTGAAAGAAGAAACCTACAGCGACTTTAAAGCCCTAATGCTGCTTTTTGATTATAAAAATCACAAGCCGCTGTATCTGTTGCTGGCAAAAGCCATCGACATGGGATTCATTCAAAAGCAGACGTTTTGCACAAGGATGGAGAAAATCTCACTGTGGGGGATCACCAACGACGGATTGGCCGCAGTCGTCACGCCAGATGATGACGGTTTTCCTGCACGCTTTGAGCCTGCAAAAATCACCGGCTGGACGCTGGAACATCACCTTGATAACCAGCTCGCCCGGCTTATTCTGGAGAAGCAAGGCGCTTACGGGTGGCTTCACGGCGACCGCACAACATTTCGCAACCGTTATCAAACCACACACCGCCCGGATGGAGTGATCACACTCCCGAACGAGACGGTCATCGCGATTGAAACCGAACGCCGCCTGAAAACCAAAGCCCGTTATCAAGCGATTATCACCAATCATTTACTGGCACGAACTCAAAAACTCTGGATGTATGTTTTCTACATCGTGCCAGATCCACAGAAAAAACTGGCTATCGAACTGCTATTAAATAGTGTCAAACACGCCATCGTGAACCATCAGCGCATCCCGCTGGAAGCGAAGCACCGCAATGTTTTTCAGGTTTATACGTTTGAAGAGCTTAAACAGTTAGTATTAAATTTTGACTAATTGCTGAACAACCACACGGAGTATATACTCAAAGTATGCACAAGAGAGGAGCACCATCATGAAACACCGTGTCAGCGTTACCGTGGACAAAGACAATTATCAGGTCCTGAGTGCCGCCGGAGTCAATATTTCCGGGCTAGTGAATGACGCCATTGGCAAAGAAGCCCGCCGCATAAAAGCTGAGGAGTGGAAGAAGGAAAACCGCGAAGGGATGGAGGAAGTCGCCCGATTCATTACACAGAATGGCTCCTTTGCAGATGAAAACAGGAATTGGTGATCATGCAATTCATTGTTTATGAATACAAACGAGCCAGTCACTACAAAATGTTTGTCGATGTGCAGAGTGATATTGTCGAGACACCCAAGCGGCGTATGGTCATCCCGCTTATCGAAGCACATCATCTGTCTGAGAAAGTGAATAAAACCTTGTTCCCTCTGATTCGTATCGATGGGGAAGATTATCGGCTGATGACCACAGAGCTATCGAACGTTCCCGTTGAGGTCATTGGTGAAGTGATTGCGGATCTTGGCGACTGCGCCGATGAGATCAAGGATGCGATTAATCTTATGTTTTGGGGGATTTGAGAGGGGTTCATTGTGCTTGCATCAAGTCTTATGCATAGCGTCTCTTAAGCTGAGTACAATCAGTATGTCGGAAGAGCTCTAAAAGTGAATGCCTCAGCTTATTAGTATACTTACAGGCCATAGCCTTATAACCCAGGGTGTTTCGCAACAATTTTCCCAGTCGTATTATCCAGTCGGTACTGCGAAATAGTTCCGTCCACAATGTGCTGGATAACGGCCTGAACTGTAGCCAATGGGACATTAAACCACTCTCTGGGAGTATAGATCTGACCGTTATGGCTCTTGAGCGTAATGTTGAGCCGACGGGCAGCGAGGAAACCATGTACCAATGCCTCTAATTTTTGGGCATTGAGGTTAAAACACTGGCTGGTAGCCACAATCCTGACAGGTGCTTCAAGGAAAGTACGGTCTTTCTCGGCATGCTCAATGCGCTGCTCCACCGTTGTTTCAGTAAAACCAATTTTGTAAAGACTTTGTTTATAAGGAATAAGCGCTGGGTCTGTACTTGTGGTCGCGAGCACATAAACCAAGCCGGTCGGCACCGCAGTATCTGATGGTTGCAACGTCTTGCCATTGAGTTGCACCTTGCGCCCTTCTTTATCCCTCACCAAACCGTGAGTTAAGGATTGATAGAGCATGTTCATTTCGGTGCCATTCTCAAATATCAGTCGCAATCGGGCGTTGTAAGTACGGTACTGACCCAGACGTTCACCAGCACTATGGACATATCCCAGTAACCCATTAAGAATAAAAAAATCGCCTTCAACAATTTTCAATTTATGTGTAAAACGCTCAAGACTAAAAACCCCATTTTTTAAGCCCTTATGCAGGCTATAAAACAAGGGTTCGAAACGCTGGAAGTCTTGACACGGCTGGCGCTGAGCAATGTCATCTGGCTGCTCTTTTTTATCAGCAGAAACATACTGTAAGCTGAAGATATCAGGTTCTGCGAAATTTAATAAACCGTCCTCATCGTCGGCAAAAATATCCTCTAAAGAAGTCACCAGTTCTGATTTGTTGGTATAGGATAATGGTGTTGGTTCAACGGCTAGTGGGGTTCTACTATTTTCAATATGATTTGAAGCCAGAAGCCCCCGGCAATCCATCGTTTGCAATGAAGCACATATGTTGGGATTTTCTTTAATGATGCGCAATCGTCTTGCCAGGCGTTTTTCATCAAGAGAAGCGGCGCTGTTTTCAGTTGGCAGACGGCCATGCCGATCGTAAAACGCGGCAATTTCAGCAAACTGATTGCCAGCCAAATCGACAGGACTCGCCCTGTGCTTCAGAGGGGGAACATCCAATAAACAGAGATCATCTTCTTCACTGAGGATCTCATCTAATGTTGATTTGGCCGCTAATCGCGTTGTCGATAACCGGATCATTTTACTGCTCCTGATTAGCCAACTTCTGTTGCTTCATTTTGCGGATAAAGGCGAGCGCTTCGGCATAACGCTTCTCAATCGGATCACTGGCATTCAGCGACGGCTCTCTCTGTTGCTCTCGGGTGAACTGCTTGATCTTAGGCCAAAGTATAATTGCTTCTTCTTCAGAGACCTGCGATCGGCTGGCACTTACCGCTTCCTGAATGGTTTTCAGCATAGGCGCAGTTACCGATTTAGAGAGAATTTCATAAGCACCATGGAACGGATTAACCGCATCTATCAGATCTATATCCAGATTATCAATACAGATGAACTTTTCACCCATCTTCAGGAACTGCTTACCTGCGACACTGTTTACTGACTCTTCTTCAGCGCCATTCGCCATATCCACATTGGCATCCTGCGGCAGGTCTTCCCAATCAACCACGCCCCCTTTCTGAGTGATCAACATACTTTGTAATACTCCTATGCGTACCTGTTCCTGCTCTTCGTCGGTCAAATCTGGGTAAAGCGTCTGAATCACAGCAGGCAAAGCCACTTGAGTGAAAGTTTCGGGGGGGGTGGTTTCACTAATTGTCTCTTTGACCAACTGTTCGTTAGCCATCAGAGTGGCCATAATTTCGTTCTTGTCGCTGTTCAAAATATCCAACACTTTCGGGGATACTGGTGAGGTTGCGGAATCATCTACGAGCAGAGTATTGGGTGGCAGTGGCTGACCGTCCCATTGAGAACGAGGCTTAAACTGGATGTTGGGAGCGAGGATCTGCTCCATCAATAACGATGTGGTGATCGCCTTAAGCATATTGTTGACCGATGCCCTCACATCATCATCCTGTGCATCGGGTTGAGCGATGAGATTGGTAAACTGAGCATGCGGTTTTCCCGTACAATCTCGGGTCGCACGGCCAATAATCTGCACAATTTCTGTCAGAGAGCTGCGATAGCCAATCGTCAACACATGCTCACAGTAAGGCCAGTCAAACCCTTCTTTCGCCATGCCTAAGGCGATAATGATGTCCATGTCATCCGCCGCTTTGATATTACGTAAATACGCCTGGATTTTGGATCGTTCGTTAGGATTATCATCAACCAGATTGGCTAATTTGAGCTCACAGCCATTTTTTCCCGCAATATAATAAACCCCAGTCAGAGGATCGCGTTTTATCACGCTGCCAATCACATCAAGGATAGCATCAACCTCTCCATATTTATCTTTGGTCGATTCACCGGAATTAACATTCGGGATATGAATAATCGTTTTTTTGCTGGTATCGAGTACCGTGGGCAATGCATCAATATAACGCCCCTGATAAAAATGATAACCAATACCCAGAGATTTAAGATATTGATAGCCATTCAACTGCTCGTAATAGGTGTATGTCACCTTAGTGAACAGCGCTTCATCCTCAGGCAACAGGATCGGCACGGTATCGCCTCGGAAATATGATCCGGTCATGGCAACGATATGCGCACTCGATTTTTTTATGAGCTCATCAATAAGATTACCAAGCCGATTATCACCATCGGCAGAAACATGGTGAAACTCATCAATAGCCACCAGGCAATTATCGAAATCTGTTACCACTAATTTATCAAAGGCAAAACGCAAGGTCGCATGAGTACATATCAGGATACGTTCCTTGCCATGCATAAAGCGTTGGAAAGCCTGAACCTTACCCGCTTCCCCTCCATCCACACACAAATTATTCTCGGATGTAACACGCCAGTCAGCAAAAAAACCTTGTTCGGTTAAACAGGTGTCCTGAAAAGAGCCGCCGATAGACTTTTCTGGGACGGCGACAATCGCTTTTTGCACGCTCTGATTTTCCAGTTTATCCAGCCCCAGAAACATTAATGCACGCGATTTCCCCGAAGCTGGAGGAGCCTTGATCAACAAATACTGGCTGTTGCGTTCAGCAAAAGCTCGGGCCTGCATTTCACGCATTCCCATCGAATTAAGGCCGGTACTCTGCCCCGTCTGACTATACTCAACGTGCAATAAATTATTCATTATGGATTCCTGCGTTGGCCGGTGTTGTGGTCTTTCTTGGTTTAGCCTGAGTTGCTGTCAGTTTATGTGTCAGTGCTTCATAGCGTGCCAACAGGCAGCTTAAGCGGTCGGCTGCATCTTTGAATGGGCGCTCACGGTAAAGTCGATCCACCGCGGTATCGAGGGCCTGATGGGTGGTTAACAGCTTTTGCGGCATCTTGTCAGGATCATAGAGTTCAGCCAGCGTATGTCCGGGAAACTCTTCTCGGATTAAAATCACGTCTTCGGCAAGTATCTCGATTTCTTTGCGCTGTGTTGCGGTAACGTCAGGCCAGGGGAAGGGGTTGTAAACTACTGAAGCAGAATAGCGATAGTCACTTTTCAACCTACCAGCAACCAGTCTCATCCAGTCGTTATGCATTAACGAAGAAAGTATTCCGAATTCGTATAACGTGCCGTTAGGGATAATATAATTTGCATTTGTTGAAATTACTTCTGCATTAAAAAAACCAAGAGGAACATAAGTGCGACGCTCCGATGACACACTGGGAATCAAGATATAGTTATCCGGGTTATTTAAGTCCCGAAATTGATGTGGCCGCTCTGCCATTTTTTGCGCACCTTTATCAGGACTTTTTCTACGTGTTTCCGCTACACGCTGAACGCGCTGATAAACAAATGGCATTGTCTGAAGCTCGTCATCCGTTATCCCTACCAGCCACAAACACCAACGTTCTTTACTATTTAAATACTCATCAGCCCCCAGTAACTTTTTAATCCAGCGTTCAGCCTTGGGTTCTTTTTTTAGTAATTCATCCCGTTCCAACCGACTTAACAATAAGTGACCACCATCGGTCGGTTTATTGCCAAATAATAAAAATGACACCCCATTAACTAACGATTTATTATGTGAACAAACAGTAACGTGATTACCTTCAACCAAATACGGACTGATATTACTGACCTGCTTACAATGCCACTCTCCATCAACTCTCTGATATAATTTTCGTGTTTTTGATTGAGTTGATAACCCGATGATAATTACGTGAACAGCCGCTTTATCACGGGCATTGTTCACCCATGGAAAAGTTGGATAAGCAAAATGAATATTCAGCCCGAGGGAAAAAATTGGCGGCCACAGTGTCGCAACCTGCTCTCCCTGACAAATGGAATTGGTTGCTACCAGAGCCAGCTCAGCACGTGAATTTTGAATATATTGCGCCCCTTTCCAGAACCAGCAAGCAACAAAATCTAAGGTTCCTAACGCTTTGAAGTCGCTAAATACAGCCTGCATATCAGCACGTTGCTCATCTGAACGTCCCAGTGTTCCTAAAAAGGGCGGATTACCGATTACATAAACTTCGTCATCAGCTTGTTTAGGACAGACCTTGTGCCAGTCAAGACACAAACTATTGCCACTATGAATATTACCGCTTTCACGTAACGGCAATGCCGGTAGCGCAAAACCAAATGCTTTTTCCCACTGACTATTCACCTGGTGCTCTGCCAGCCAGAGGGATAACCGAGCAATCTGGCTGGCGAAGTCATCAATCTCAATGCCGTAAAACTGTGACAGGTGAAGACCGCTCATTGAAAATGTTTGAGGTTCCAGCTCACGCAGAGCTTCAATCACTTCAATTTCCAGATTGCGTAACGCTTTGTAGGCCACAATCAGGAAATTACCGGATCCACATGCAGGATCGAATACTTTGATCTTGCCGAGTCGCACCAGTAACGCTTTAAGCCCCTTGGCATTGTTACGTTGTTTATCCAGTTCAACGCGTAACGGATCAAGAAACAGGGGCTGAATCACCTTCATGATATTGCGATATGAAGTGTAGTGCTGCCCTAAGCGGCTGCGCTGTTCCACATCAATCACAGCCTGGAACATGCTGCCGAAAATGTCTGGGTTAATCTCACTCCAGTTCATGGTTCCGCATTCGAGTAAGATCTTGCGCCCTTTTTTGCGCAGTTCGGGAACCGGTTCATCGCTGGCAAACAATCCACCATTTACATACGGAAATGCTGCAAGATGGGCGGGTAGCCTTTGCCGCTGCGGGCTGTCAGGCTTCTCATCTAACACACCAAATAACTGATAAAGAAATGAATCCAGATCGCTGCCATCTTCTTCGGTAAAACTTTTGACAGCAGACGTGAACTGGGCGAGGGCAAAAATACCGGTGTCTTCGGCAAAAAGGCAAAATAACAAGCGAGTCAGGAAGACGTTAAGGGCATGGATATCTTCCGACTTACTGAGGTCATTGTGGACTCGGATGAGGTCAAACAATCTCCCCATCTTCTCGGCGGCCTTCACATCAGCAGGGTTTTCACTGCTGATAATGGCTTTCTCAAGGCCCACTAACGGCAAAAAGAAACCATAGTTGCTATGTAACTCGTCCATTTCAATGTCGAGCCGCTCTTTACTTGCGGTATCCCAAGCCAGAAAGCGAGTAAAATCAGTGATCAACACGAAGCGGATCTTATTTTTAGCTATCGCTGGGTCATCAATGCACTGATTTAGCAGAGTCTCAAGCTCTTCTCCTTCCGCAGCAGACTGAAACCAGAGTTTATTCTTGATACCGACCTGACCAGGCTCTTTAGCGATGTTACGGCTACTGCCCTGACGCACCTGTGTAATCGTTGGTTTACCTACAAGCGGTATATAGTTATGGCAAAAAACAAGTTATGCATTCTGAAGGATCATGTATGGCAGTGAATCAGGCGAGGATTTTCGAGCAGCTTGAACAGATAACCCACGAGCTGAATCGTGATGAATTTATTTATGGTTTTATGGCCGCTTTTGATTTTCCTAAATCAACAATTATGCAGATGAGCGTTATCTAGCGATCTGGCATTCTCCGTGCTTTTAGCAGGAGGAAATGGCGTGTTAATAGGCTATGTCAGGGTATCAACAAATGACCAAAACACCGATTTACAACGCGAAGCGTTGGAACGGCTAGGATGTGAACAGATATTTGAAGAGAAAATCAGTGGGACTACAGAGAAAAAACCGAAACTCAATAGTGCTCTGAAGGCATTACAGGCGGGGGATACGCTCGCGGTGTGGAAACTGGATCGATTGGGACGAAGCATGAGACAACTTGTCAAATTAATGGACACGTTGCAACAACGCGGGATTCATTTTCGTAGCGTAACCGACTCCATAGATACCGCCACGCCAATGGGAAGGTTTGTTTTTCACATTATGGGGGCGATGGCTGAAATGGAACGAGAACTTATTGTCGAACGAACCCGCGCAGGTTTGGCTGCCGCTAGGGCTAAAGGACGCATAGGCGGACGCAGGCCCAAGCTAACGCCGGAGCAATGGGCGCAAGCCGGACATCTTCTGGCTAATGGCGTCCCGCGCCAGCAGGTGGCACTGATTTATGACGTAGCAGTAGATACCTTATATCGAAAATTCCCCGTCGGCAGAAAACTGAGGGCCAAGACATAACGTTGAAAAGATCAAGTAATCTACTGAATAGAGCCCGTACATAGATTTGTGTAATTGCCTGATTTTGATATGTTCTATTCAACATCAAAACAGGTTGGTTTATGGAAGAAAACAGTCACGGAATGGGCTAACGAACTGGCCCAAAATCCCAAAACCCTTGAGGTTCTAAGCCAGTTCGATAGCTTGCTGAGGAAAATTAGCGTAAAAGCGGCTATACGCAGATCCGCCGCAGTTGGCAGGCAAACTGAACGAATATGTCCACCTTCTTTGCTTATCTAAAGGGTATCCGCAAGGTGATCTGTGAGCGTCCAGTGGACTCGTATTGGTAACAAAACTCTGCTGCCCTCATTCAATAAAACGAACCTGAGGTAAAATAGCGTCGTTTAAAACCCGGTGATATCTGCTCTCAAAGGCTCGCTGATTTGCCGCACTTCTTCATCGCCCCCTCCCCTCTCAGACATTGAAGGAAGTGGGGTAACCACTCGAAAGCGATCCTCACAGGCTGGTGGATCATTGGTGATCATCTGAAGAAAATGATACAACCGAAGCAATATTAACAATGCGATCCGGGATCGCCAAATGATTACCCACATACCCACCAACAAAGTCGGCTCGACACTCGCAGACCGTTCCGTTCGCCTGCTCTTTTGGTGAACACTGACTTATTTTCCCGTGGATATGTGGATAACAGTACAGAAGTTATAGCTGTGAGCTGTAAGGTAGTGAATTAATCAACGTCTCCATATATGTCCAATCAGGTGTACCCATTACTGTAACCGGCAATTTAATCGTCGATTCTCGCATTCGGTCCATATGCCATTTTCTGCCATAGCTAAATCGGTATTTTTCCATGCGGATGATAGTGCAAATAAAAATCGCAATTGCTGGTGTTAAATTAAAATCTTTAGGATAAAGAACATTAACATCATCCGTAGCCCAATAAGGCTCTGGCTGATAAAATGCTTCGGCCACTGAGCCATTATAGCTAACGCTAATCGTCCCTCCATCATGAATAGGATCCTGCCCTATTTGGGCTGTCACTCCATTATTTGCATCAGACGCACCAACATAAGGTATGCGTCCCATTATCATATTCGCTTTGGTCAGGCGCTTTCCTTTTCTAATATCAAATAGTTCACCGAGAACAAACACCCCAAAATGTTCAGCATCTATATCCTCCGTTAATATTCTATTAGCGGGAGAGCAGACATCATTTTTATTAGCTAACATCACATTACCAACCCAATCAGGAATAATATCGGGAAGTATTATCTGCTTTAACCGGTCCCCTTTTGGTTTACGTCCATAAGAGAATTTATAGCGATTCATTGTAATACACCTGGAATAATAAATTTTCTCATTCAAGGTCATGTTTTTTTTAGGAAGTAAAACAGCGACATCACTGTTGCAAGAAAATTTAAAACCAGACACATAAGAATAACTGTGGCTACCTTCCCCATTGGTTGAAACAAATAACGTTTCTTCCGGGTAAATGTTTTTTTCTCCAACAAGGGATTCACTCACCCACCCAGAAATAGTCCGTTGCTGAGTACTTGATGGTCTTAGATAAGGTATGGTTCCTGGTGCAGGATAGGTGTAGATTTT